>NZ_FOQE01000046.1 GCF_900113675.1 Pisciglobus halotolerans | reverse complement strand
GTGTGAGTGTAGAACATTTTGTGCCATGTTTGATAAGATCCTGATAGGAGTTGTTTTTGACGCCGCAAAGTTTACAGCAGGAAGGTCGATAGGTCAATTTTCCGTGTACTACCAGATATTCTTGATCCTTTTTCTTTTCCTTTGTAACGGGAACTTCAGCTAATTGAACATTTGGGTCTTTAATATTGAGCAATTTTTTTATAGAATGAGTGTAGGCCATGTGAATTCTCCTATTCTTTTGTGTGGTAACTTAATTATAGGAGTTCACTGGTCTTTTTTCATTTAAAAACAAAAAATAGTGCCAGTGAACCGATTGGTCCACCAACACTATATATTATAGAGCCTATTTTCTTTAATTTAAAATAATCAATAAAGACCAAACCTGTTTATTTTCTTTACATAGAGCTGGTTTGGTCTTTTTCGTTAAAAAATTTGCACCAAATCTCTTTACCAAAATAGAGATGTTTTTCTTTTCCAGCACTTTCAAACTCAAAAAGCCTGCCACTCTTTTCATCGAGTGGCAGGCTTTTTACTTTATTATTATCTTAGATTACATTTTTTCTTCGTTGCGGCCTCTAACAAAGCGTGAGCCCCATAGACCTGCTAATGAGGTTAGGATCATGCCTAATAATAAGGCTACAAATCCCCAAATAGAAGCTTTCGCGGTTGTATCTGAAGCTTGGTCTGCTTTGACACGTGCTTCTTTCACTGTTTGGTCTAATTTTTGTTGTGCTTCGTCAATACCTTGTTCTGCACGGTTCAATTGTGTTTGTGCTTCTTCTGAAGCAGATTGCAATGAGTTGTAAATGTTGTTCGTTGCTTCTTCTGCTTCTTGTTGGTTCAAGTCTGTGTTAGACTCAACTGCATTGGCAATTGCATCTTTATCGGCTGCATCAGAAATTGTTTGAGCTCGATTTTGTAAAGAATCTTTGGTTTGCGAAATGATTTCGTCTGAATTATCAGGATTGAGGGCTAATTGTTTGCCGGCATCCATAATATCATCTTTTGCTGCATCTAGTTGGCCATTGATATAGTTTGGTTGCAACTCAGGAACATCTGTATCTTTCAAGATATCATTGACTTGTCCTTCTAGTTCATTGGTGTCAACGTCTTCTACATTTCCAACGATTTGATCAAAACTGCTGGATACCAAGTCTCCTGCACTAGATGCGACCGTTTCAGCACCTTTGCCTGCTACAGAGAATACGCTGCCCAAAGCTGATCCAACAGCTGAGAATACGCCTGCAGTGACATAAGAAAGCAATAATAATAATACCAGTACGCTTGTGGCCCAAGTTAAGAATCCGTGAACGAATCCAACGCGACGTGCTGTGATACCAGCGACAAAACCAGCGGCAGTAAGGGATAGAATAAATGAAACGACTGTCCAGATCATCAACCCTGTGCCCACACCATCAAATGGATTATTTGAAGTTGGTTCCACTGTTCCAAAGCCGATAGCTGAACCAATCAGAGATAACGTGAGTAAAAAAGCTAAGAACGTAACGACACCTGCAATAATGGCAGACCAAGAGATGTTGTATCCAGCTTCTTCCTTGTCTTCAACAACTAGTCTTCTTAGTCCCCTCTGATTTCTTTCTTTTACCATCCATTTCCACTCCTTTAATTTTTTTTGAGACTTTGATGGCTCACCTACACCTTAAGAGTTTTTTAAAATTTTTACAAGAAATTTGCTTATCTTCCTTAGTTTTTTCAGCAGACACCATTCTATATCAATTTCCTAACTTTTTGATTAACTCTTGGCTTATTTTTCTTTACTTAACAAACAAACGTTCGTATAATAAAGATGAAGCATTAAATGTTGAACACACTTATATCTAAAAAACATCATCAGAAAGGCTGCTGTTTTAAGGAGGGTTAAAAATGAATACAGCGATCATTACGGGTAAGGTTACTTCAGAAGTGAATCAGATGATTTTGAAAAGTGGGACTCCTGTCTGCCGGTTCACGTTGAGCCGAGATTCGCGTACTTTCGATTGCCTTCTAACAGGACAGAAAGTTGTTTCATTTGTTAAAGAAATTGAAAAAGGAACGGAGCTGACGATCGATTGTCTCATCAATGATCATTTGCAGCTGCTGGTGCAGGCTTATAGGATTGAAAGCCGCCCTCTTCGTTTAGGACAAGTATGGGATTACCGAGGACGTCCTTTGGCAAATAACAAGTTAGCATTTTAAGGAAAACTTATCTTTAAGCTTTTTTCGTTTGTGGTATACTAGTTGATGTATTAAGAATAAGTACGAAGCATTATATCAATCCATTTTAATGAAGTTTACTCAAACTGGCGCAGTTAAAGGACTGTAAGGACACAAAAGTGGTAGGGTTTGTGTTGTTTAAATGAGAAGTCGAGTAGTATAATTCAACGAGTATTATTAACCAAAATAAACTTTATAACTATTTATTTTTAATTAGAAAGCCGCTCTATTGCAGAGTGGCTTTCGTCAATTTTAAGAGAAAAAACATTTTTGTACTTATCTAAAAAGACTTCCCCATGAGTCTTTCCCTACTCTTATCAATGTTATCAACCAAACGTTCAAACTTGTCGTCCCTCTACTGAGAAGTTCACCTTCTTTATTTGGAGACATTTGTCCTTCTATAATAAACATGTGTCCATATTTTGACAAAGTTACAATAAGTTTTTGACTATCGATTGATTTATATTTACTTTACTAGGGAATGTTTGTAATGTATAACTTGTAAGCACGTGTTGAATAAAGACTTTTTAGGAGGTCGTAGAATGGATAATATCATGATTCATGATGAGAGTTTTGAAGAAATCAAAGAAACAGCCGCTGCGCTTGATATGTCAGTGGAAGAGTACTTTCTTCACCTGCATAAAAAGAATCGTTCATTAAAGTGTGCTTTGTTTACGGACGGGGATGATTTTAAAAATTTTGTGCATTCCTACCAACAACTGACCGATCGCCTTTTTCATTTTAAGAATAAACTCGTTGATGATACATTAACAAAAGAAGATTATGAAATGATCAGTGCGATTATTGATCTTTTAAATCTAACAACGAGTGACTCTTTTGTCTTAGCTCAAATTTATGAAATTTTCAAAATGAAGCAAAAAGACCCGATCTCACCTATTCAAGTACCTGAAGCCTAGAACATTCGTTACTATACTATATGAAACGACCTACCTTATATACTTATTTATACCGAAAAAACGTCCTGACTTTTTATTGAAAGTCAGGACGTTTTTTAGTGTAATTTAATGGCAGGATACATTTTGGAGCTTGAGCTGCGCGAGGTAGAGTCTCGGTAAAATTCAAAAGTTGCTCGCATACGCGGGATGCTCTGCGCCGCGCTTTTTCATTTTCCTGTCGTCTCTATCGACCTCGCTTCGCATCCTAGTAGTTGAGTTGCGCTCCCCAGAGATCTCCGCCTAACTTGTAACATCCGCACAACCGCTCCGCCGGGTTGTTTGCGTTGTTCCTTCGTTAGTGCTCGTTCTCTATCGGGGTCGCTCCACATCCTAAGCTTGTTCTGCGGCTTCTTTTTTGATTGCTTGGATTTCAGCGATTTTTACGAATGGTGCGTAAATGACGACTGAGATCAGTAGGTTAAGGGCTGCAAGTACCCCGCCTGCAATGCTTTGTGTTGCGAGTACGCCGCCGATGATTGGTGGTGTTACCCATGGTGGCATGGTGACAGCTGCTGGTACTAAGCCTAGAGAAGTTGCAGCGTATGCAACGGTTACTAGGATAACTGGCGTTAAGATAAATGGAATGAACATGATTGGGTTCAAAACGATTGGCAAGCCAAACATCATTGGTTCGTTAATGTTAAAGATGCCTGGTGCAGTACTCAATCCTGTTACGACTTTGTAGGCTTTGTTGCGACGGCCAAAGATCCAGATCGCAATGATCAAACCTAATGTTGCACCTGTTCCGCCTAGGTTAACAAATGAATCAAAGAAAGGTTTGTTAACGATATAAGGAGCTACTTTTCCAGCTGTGATGGCTTCAGCATTTGCAGTGATCGCTGGCGCATTGATCGATTGCATCAATGGTTCGACCATGTTGGCACCGTGTAATCCAAAGAACCACAAGAATGGTGTAATGAAAGCTAAAAGCATAGCTGATGGTAATGAGTTTGCGAGTCCCATAAATGGTTGTTGCACCAATTCATAGAATGACTCAATGATGTCTGTTACGCCAAATGCCATAAAGATCGTGTAGATCAAACCAAAGATACTGATCGTGATCATAGCTGGTAGTAACGCAGCAAATGAAGTAGCTACTGCTGGCGGTACTCCTTCTGGCATTTTAATGACCAATTTGTCATTGCCGACCAAACGTGAAAAGATTTCTGCTGAAACCAACCCAACGATCAAGGCAATAAATAAACCATTTGAAGACATTCCTGTTGCGCCGCCTAAAGTGAAGAAAGAGGCTACAGAAACGACCCCTGCAGAAATGCCATCTTTACCATAGTGGTTGGCTAAGTTGCGGGCAACTAAGAATGAGATCAGAACAGACAAAATACCAAATGTTCCGTTCCAAACGCTGCCACCGAAACTCTTCCATAGTTCTTCACCGAATACATTGTTCATGAAATCTTGAAAGACTGGAATCGGCAAGTTGTTCAGCAAAACAGCTAAAGAGCCTAAGATCATCAGCGGCATTGAAACAACGAATGCGTCACGAATCGCCACGAGATGACGTTGTGTCCCAATTTTTGAAGCGTGTGGAATAAAATGTTTTTCCATAAATGCAATAAAGCTATCCATTTTTTGAACCTCCAATAATGTTTTATTCAATTGATAAAATAAGTTCGGTTGTGAAAAATAAGTTGGTTAGAAATAATCATAAAAACTTGGAAAACCTGACGGAAGGGCTTGCTGCCATAATGCAGCGGTATCAGATGACACTTTTGCATCCCCATTTGCCCTATACCAAGAAAGATCATGATAACCCATCAACAAAGCCGATAAAGGACCAATTCCCATCTCGAGAATCTCTTCTGTTGGTGCTTCGGCGATTCCTTGCACCTTTTTATCAGGATCGATTTGAAAGAGTTGGTGATTCCATTCAGCTTGCGCGTCTATTACTTTTAGATACAACGGCTGCTCCAATTTTTGAAACGGATATTGCCGTAAAAAAGCTGCGACGTCAATGATGCGAATCATCCTATCTTGGATTAGTTCTTTTTTGAATTGCGGCTGGATAAATTGGAAGCCAAAAGAACGCCAAGCTGCTTCTTCGCCTGTCACAGTTTTCGTTTCTGCGGCATGTGCTTTGACGTAATGCCATAGTTGCTGCTCGGCTGCTGTATCTGTCGCAAAAAAGTCGCGGATATCAAAGACCAAATCGCGGATGGTGTAGCGGATATAGCCGCGAATTTCTCCTGATTCGTCTAAGCATAAAGCGAAACTGGCATCTGGTTCCCTTTTTCTCAGTCTCTCCCACCAAGCTTCTTGGCGAAACATTTGACCATTGCGTTTCGTTACTTCTTGCGTATGGTAAGCTTTTACCTTGTCCATCCAGGTGTCATAGACTGGATCAGTGTAATCGAAACGAATGATTTGTTTGCTGCTGTTGCCTTTAGGGGCCAATTGATCGATGGGGATCGTATAGCGAATGCTGTCAAAAAACAACTCCCAGCCAAAGTGGCGGTAAAAGGAGACTGAAAAAGGACTCAAAACAGAAACCAATTGATTGTTTTCGCGCATTTCTTTCAGCGATTGCAATAAAATTTGTTTCATCACACCGGCATTGCGATACTCTGGATAAGTCGAAACAAATCCGATCCCTCCCATATCATAAGGCTGCCCAAATACATTCAGGCTAAGCGGCAACACCAATAATTGTCCGATCAATTTTTCTTGATCATATGCTCCAACGGTCGTGCTGGCTTCGATCCAGTAGCGAAAATCTTCTAAGCGCTTACCTTCATAAGCTGGCTTAAAACAGTAATTTTTTAACTTGATCACTTGTTCAGCGTCTTCATTTGGAACCAATTGAACCTTCATCATCTTGTTCTCCTTTCTCTAGTTGTTAATAAAACAGTTCCGTCAACAGCAAAGCGGCTGCGCCTAAGACTGTTGCATCATCCCCGATTTTTGAGATCACGACTTTGGTCTCAGCTTTCGCTTTTTCCGTTAGCGCTCGTTCTCGAATCGTCTGCTGGATTTGTGGCATGAGGAAGTCAGCACTTTTCATCACTCCGCCGCCTAAAACGATTTGATCCGGATTGACCGTATGAACCAAGTTGATGATTCCGATGCCAATCAGCTTTCCCGTCTCCTCTAACACGTGGATATAGTCGGTTTTACCTTCTTTTGCAAAGGCATACACTTTTTCGGCTGTTAAATCATCGGGTGCATCTTGGATCATCTTTTTGGCTCTTTTCACGATCGCGTCCCCAGATACAAAGGTTTCAAAGCAGCCTCGGTTTCCGCAACTGCAGACGTCTCCATCCAACGAAATCGAGACGTGTCCGATTTCACCTGTCAAATCTTGCGCGCCATAGCACAGCTTGTCGTTGACGATCAACCCTGAACCGACTCCCCGTCCAATATTGATGACTGAAAAGCGCTGGATATAGCCGTAATCGCCAAACCAATATTCGCCGATCGCCATCGCACGCGAATTATTCTCTACCGTGACCGGCAAATCAAATGCGGCTTCCAAAGTTTCTTTGATTGGTACGTTTCTCAATCCTGTTTTAGATGAATAGAGGGAAATACCGCTTTCAATTTCAACGACACCATGCATCGCAACACCAATGCCTAAGACTTTTTCGCACTGATCTGCTATCTCTGACAAGACCGTTCTGATGACAGCTGTCATTTGCTCTAAAAAAGCTTCATTGGTCGAATGCGGATAAATTTCAACTTCTGCTCGCGCAAGAACATGTCCGACGAGATCACTGACGATAGCTTTGATCGTTTTTGAACCCGCATCGACACCGATCACATAGGAACCGTCTTCTTTCAGCAGCAACAAAGTAGGCTTTCTGCCGCCTTTTGATTTGCCAAGCCGGCTTTCTGCCACTAAATTTTCTGCCATCAATTCTTTGACGATCGTACTGACAGTTGGTGGTGTGATCCCCGTCTCTTTGGCAATATCTGCTCTAGAGATCGGTCCAGCTAAACGAATTTTATTTAAAATCGCAGTTTTATTGACGGACTTCATTAACTGAAAAGTACCGCGCAACACATGATTTCCCCCTTTCTATCTGGTGAGATGGATTAACGTATTTCTTTCTTAATTAAATTAACTAACTAAGACAAATAGAAGTATACAGGATTTTTTATGGTTTGTATACCCTTTCTTTTTAATTTTTTGGTGAACTTTTTGAGTCTATTAAAGTCTTTACTTTTCAGAAAATAGTTTCGACCTGATTGTGGTCGTATTTTTTTCTAATGGCAGCAAAAAAAGAGCTGGAAATGAAACCAAAAGTTCGCTGCTGGTTTCCTCTCCATGCTCTTTTTTAATTGTTTGTTTAATTGTTAAGGCTATCTACCAACTGTCCAGCCGCCATCAATAGTAAAAGCTGCGCCTTGAGCATAATCGGAAGTGTCGGAAGCCAAGTAAAGTGCCATTGAAGCCACTTCTTCCGGTTTTCCAGCCCGTTGAGCCGGTATATCTTTCAACCTTTCATCGTCGATCCCTTCTGTCATCGGCGTTTCAATAAATCCAGGCGCGATCAAATTTGACTGGATCCCTTTCTTCCCAAAATCATAAGCGATTTGTTTTGTCAGCCCAAAAATAGCATGCTTAGAAGTAACATAAGTTGCGCCTCCTGGACCAGCGACGAACGTTCCTTGCGAGCCGATATTGATGATTTTGCCTTTTCCTTTTTCAAGCATCGTCAGCAATACTGCTTTTGCCATTAAAAAGGCTCCTTTGAGGTTGATATTCATCAATTTGTCAAAGTCTTCTTCACTCGTTTCCAAAACGTTATGGTACTTGTCGTGGATACCTGCTCCATTCACTAAAATATCGATCGTGCCATAAGCACTGATCGTCTGATCAACGCATCGTTTGATCTCTTCATTACTGGTGACGTCTGTTTTGACAAATTTGGCTTCGCCTTTATCCTTTTTGATATCAGAAATAATGGCCTCGCCTCGATCTTGATTCCTGCCGACTACCACAACTTTTGCTCCCGACTTAGCATATAACTTAGCAATAGCTTCACCAATCCCGGAAGTTCCGCCTGTTACGATCGCTACTTTATTCGTCAATTCAAACAACGTGATCCTCTCCTTTTTGATGGCTTTCTTTTTTTAGCGTAACGAAAAAAGTTGTCAGAATCAAAAGATAGCGTTTCACTTTTTGAACAAAAAAACTCGCCTTACTTTTTCGTAAAACGAGTACGTGCTTATTTTTGGTAATCTGTATTTTCAATGACGACGGCCACTCCCATGCCCCCACCGATGCATAAAGAAGCCAGTCCATACCGTTGTTTTCTTTTTTTCAACAGGTAGATCAACGTAACCAAGATGCGGTTGCCACTGGCTCCAAGCGGGTGCCCAAGTGCGATCGCGCCGCCATTCAAATTGGTTTTAGCTTGGATACTTTCTTCGCTCAATTCAAATCGTTCTGCTAATTCATGGATCACGCCAAGACTTTGAGAGGCAAAAGCTTCATTCAATTCGATGACGTCGATATCAGCCAATGATACATTTGCCTTCTTTAGCGCTTTTTGGATCGCTGGTGTAGGTCCTAACCCCATCAAGGCTGGATCTACACCGCTTTGCCCGATCGCTAAAATTTCAACAAGCGGTGTCAGCTGATGTTTTTTTGCATAGCTTTCGCTCACGACCACAGTAGCGCTGGCTCCGTCATTGATTCCTGAAGCGTTTCCGGCTGTCACACTGCCTTCTTTTTCAAAAGCAGGTCTCAAGGTGCTGAGCTTTTCCAAATTGCTTTTGCGATTCGGATATTCGTCTGTATCGACGATAACGGTCTCTCTTTTGACTTTTGTCTCTACGGGCACGATTTCAGCTTTAAATGCGCCAGCGTCTACGCTTTGAATCGCCTTTTGCTGCGATTGATGGGCAAAAAGGTCTTGTACTTCGCGAGAGATGCCGTATTTGCGAACGATATTTTCAGCGGTACACCCCATATGATAATCGTTGAAAACATCTGTTAATCCGTCTTCTAGCAAATGGTCTTTGACTTCAAAGTTCCCCATTTTAATACCGTCGCGAGTTTTGGCCGGTATCAAATAAGGCGCTTGGCTCATGGATTCCGTTCCGCCTGCTACAACGACTTGGCTCTCTCCGGCTTTGATCGACAAAAAAGCCTGCATCACTGCTTTTAAACCGCTACCGCAAACCATATTGACACCATACGCCGGAATATTTGCGGGGATGCCAGCTTTGATTGCTGCTTGCCGCGCGACGCCTTGCCCTTGACCAGCCGGCAACACATTGCCCATCGCTACTTCATCGATGTCAGCGGCATCAATGTTGCTTTGTTCCAGTGCACCTTTGATGGCCGCGCTCCCCAAATCGCCGGCTGAGACTTTGCTCAAAGCACCCATAAAAGCGCCGATTGGGGTTCGTTTAGCACCGGTAATATATACTTTTTCCATAAATGCCTCCATTGTCTGCAGAATTTTCATTTGTTCCTAGTATATCATTTTTGTCACCGGTACTTTTTTAAAAAAACGTTAACTTATTTTGGGCGTCAGATTGGCGCGCTACTTTTCAAAATCATCAAAGACTCGTTTGTAATCCGCGTAAGCTTTTTCCCACGTTTGATGCGGATCTGATAACTCTCTTTTGTCCAACAATGCTTCGATCGCATCTAGGCAAATATGCCAGCCCGCGATATCTTTCGGTGTTTGCTCCGTCACTTGCTGCAATGTTTCGGTAAAGAGCAAATGAGTCCCGTAATCTGTTTGGGTCAAGTCGAAACGGACTAAATCCTGCCCCCACGTGTATTCCAAAACAGTTGGAACAGCTAAAGAGGTAATCGTCATTTCCTCTTTTCCGCCCGTATGGAACGCAAGCTTTATCTTGCCGCCTTCTTTCAACTGCTCGACCTGCATTTCAGGGAACCATTTGGCTAACTGCTCATTCTCCGTCAACATATCCCATACTTCTTCGACCCGGTGCTGCAATTTCCGATGCATCGTCACGATCACCTTATCATTCGCTTGGCTCACTTCTGCTAACATTTTCTCCACTCCTTCTTTTCGTTGCACAAAAATCTCATCCTAGACTAAGCTACTCGGCAAGTCAGCATGCTTTCATTCCTCTTCTTTTTCACCACGATAATACAGAATAAAACCAATGATGATCAGCGCGACAGCAGCCAGCAACACTATTTTCCTGCCAGCATAGGGTTCCACAAGTCCCAATATTAATGCCACAAAACCGACCGTCATCATAAACATTCCATTTTTCAGCATAATTCTCCCTCATTTAAATTAAATGTTGGTTTAATCAGAAGCTGCTTTTCTTACCTTCATTTTCAATGAATTAGTCCACCCTGTCAATTGATAGCTATTCCGACTAGCCGCAAACCAGCAGGATGACTTTCTAGGCAAATGGGCTCGAATAACGGTATCGTTCCAACTCAGATGCCCGCTATCGCTTGAGTTGGACACATAATCCGTTTGCGTTCCTACTCAAGTGCCGAAGATCGTCTGAGTTGGAATGCTAATCCGTTTGCGTTCCTACTCAAGCGCCGAATCTCATTTGAGTTGGAATGCTAATCCATTTGCGTTCCTACTCGAGTACAGAAGACCGTCTGAGTTGGAATGCTAATCCATTTGCGTTCCTACTCGAGTACAGAATTTCGTTTGAGTTGGACACATAATCCGTTTGCGTTCCTACTCGAGTGCTGAATCTCATTTGAGTTGGAATGCTAATCCGTTTGCGTTCCTACTCGAGTGCCGAATCTCGTTTGAGTTGGACACATAATCCGTTTGCGTTCCTACTCGAGTGCCGAATCTCATTTGAGTTGGAAAATAAGAATACGTTCTGCTCATTCAAGAGTGCAATGCCATCTGAACAGGCAGAAGCAACGCTGAATAGATACCGAAATAAACATAGAACAGCACCCAACCACTCCAAAACATATTTTAAAATGAAAAAACGTGTTCCCCCATGGCAATTAAAGCCATGGATAGGAACACGTTTTTTTGATTTTTTTATTGATATAATGGTCAGTTGTTTCGATGCGCGCTTCGCTGCTCTCTTCAACAACTTCCTATTTTTGCCGCGACTCTTTCGGGGCCGCTTCACATCTTGTTTGTAGTTGAGCTGCGTGAGGTAGGGGCTCGGGTAAAATTCAAAAGTCGCTTGCATGCGCAGGATGCTCTGCGCCGCGCTTTTTCATTTTCCTGTCGCCTCTGTCAACCTCGTTCCGCATCCTCGTATAATATAGTTAGTTAATAAATATACGTATTTGTTAACTTTTTAAATCATTATGTCTCTCATTTGAGATATAATTTATTTGT
>NZ_FOQE01000014.1 GCF_900113675.1 Pisciglobus halotolerans | reverse complement strand
GGGCTACTGATAGCCATGAAAAAAGATGCAATGTGAATCACTTAGTGTTAGGCTTTAGCCGTTACACTAAGTTTGAAGCTTGCAAGCATTGAGACGTGATTTTCGGCTCACTGTGTTCTCATGGCTTTCCATCAGTAGCTCATCGACCAGAGGAAATTTCTTTATCAACGTTATTTGACGAAGAACTCAAAAAAGCATGGCAGAGTTTGGCTCTGACCATGCTTTGAATGAATAAACGTTCCTATCGTTTCTCATAAAGGCTTTCAAAAGAATCGCAAAGAAACGTTTAAAACGCCTAATTAAAATAGATAGCAACGAAAATATTAGTCGTAAAGAGGGCGTTGTGTTGTTAGTTCGTGGACAGCCTCTTTGATCTCAGCTAGCTTAGCTTCATCATCTTTTGATTCAAGTGTCGCCACGATCAATTCTGCCACCTTTTTGGCATCTGCTTCATCGAATTTTCTTGTTGTGATAGCTGGAGTACCAATACGGATTCCACTGGTCTTCATTGGACTGAGTGTTTCGAATGGAATCGTATTTTTATTGACTGTGATTCCTACTTGATCTAACAATTTTTCAGCTTCTTTTCCATTTAAATCAAATGGACGAACGTCTAACAGCAACAAATGGTTGTCTGTTCCGCCACTAACAAGGTGTCCTTTTGACTGCTTCAATACTTCAGCCATTGCTTGGGCATTCTTGATGATTTGTTCTCCATACGTCTTAAATTCTGGTTGCATGGCTTCTTTTAAAGCCACAGCTTTTCCAGCGATGACATGTTCCAATGGTCCGCCTTGAATGCCTGGGAAAATCGCACTATTGATTTTTTTACCGAAGGCTTCTTTGGCCAAAATCAAACCGCCTCTTGGACCGCGAAGTGTTTTGTGAGTAGTGGTAGTCACAACGTCTGCATACTCAACTGGGTTTTGATGCAACCCTACTGCCACCAATCCAGCAATATGCGCCATATCAACCATAAAGTAACTGCCAATTTCATCAGCGATCGCTTTGAATTTTTTAAAGTCGATGGCGCGCGGATAAGCACTTGCACCAGCAATGATCAACTTGGGTTGGTGTTCGAGTGCCAGTTGCCGAACTTGTTCATAATCAATGGTTTCGGTAGCTTTATCAACGCCATACGCCACAAAATGATACTGCTTGCCGCTAAAGTTGACGGGTGATCCATGTGTTAAGTGTCCGCCATGTGTAAGATCCATTCCCAAAACAGTATCGCCAGGCTCCAGTAAACTATTATAAACCGCCATATTAGCGTTTGAGCCGGAATGGGGTTGAACATTAGCATATTCTGCTCCAAATAGCGCTTTGGCTCTGTCGATCGCCAAGTTTTCGATCACATCTATATATTCACAGCCGCCATAATAGCGTTTGCCCGGATAACCTTCTGCATATTTGTTCGTTAAGATACTCCCTTGGGCAGCCAACACAGCTTTTGAAACAAAATTTTCAGAAGCAATCAATTCAATATTTTGTTCTTGACGTTGTTTTTCGTGTTCGATCGCTTCAAATACATCTGGATCCATTTGTTTGATTTCCATCTCTCTCATCTCCCATTGTTCACTTTTCCAAAAAGCAGCGGCCCGTTTCTCCAAAAGCTTGGATCATACGTATCTCATGTACTCGATACAGCAGGTAAGAAGCCAAAGCTCCTTATTGTATCCGCTTCTCTTTTCTCTTCTCTTTTCTCTTCTCTTCTATCCTACACTACTGTCGGTTTCTTGTCACTCACCAAAAAAGTGAGCACCTGCTGCTTTCTTTAATCGATTCATATAAGCTATCCCCAACCCTTTTTCAGGAAAAGCTTCAGCTAAGATCAGCGTGGCGTTTGTTGTTTCAAAATAGCGCAAACCGGCAAATAGACGATGAGCTGCCATTTCGATATTTCCTTCTTTGCCTAATGAAAAAGGAATCAGATCATCAGACTGCAAACGAGCGATTCTGTCTTCATTTGCCAATAATCCGATTTTTTCCCCTTTATGCTGATAAAAAGCAATGGCTTCTTCCCACACTTTGTCATCTCCGTCTACGATCACGACAGGTTCTTCAGGAGAATAGTGCTTGTATTTCATTCCAGGAGCTTTAGGCACTTCATCAGCACTGACCAAATGAGCATCGACATAAACAGTTCCAATCACTTGTTCCAATGCTTCCTTGGATACGCCGCCGGGACGCAAGATCGCTGGGCGACTTGGGTCAGTAATATCTAAGACGGTCGACTCTAATCCAACACCTGTTTCTCCATCATCTAAGATTCCTGCAATATTCCCTTTTAAATCGTGATAAACATGTTCAGCTGTTGTTGGGCTCGGCTTTCCGGAAGTATTAGCACTGGGACCGACTAAAGGAGTTCCTGCTTCTTTGATCAGCTGCAACGTCGCCTCGTTGTTCGGCATGCGCATTGCCACGCTGTTCAATCCAGCTGTTACTGTCGGCGCAAATACATCTTCTTTTACTTGAAAGATCAACGTCAACGGTCCTGGCCAAAAAGCAGACATTAGTTTCTCTGCTACAGCTGGCACCGTTTTAGCATATTTTGCGACTTCTGCTTTAGAAGATACATGTACGATCAATGGATTATCGCTTGGTCGTCCCTTTGCTTGGTAGACTTTGCTGACCGCTGTTTCGTTCAGCGCATCAGCTCCTAATCCGTATACCGTTTCAGTCGGAAAAGAGACGCATTCTCCTTCTCGTATTTTTTCCGCTGCTTCCTTTATTTCGTTTGTATGAAATATTTTTGTTTCCAACATGACTTCCTTCTTTCCTTTTATCCCTTTCACGCAAAGTGCCATCGTTCAAAGCTTAGAACTTTATTAACTTAATTGAACGAATATTAACCGGTCTTGTCCGCTCATATCTTTTTCAACCGACACTTCTGCGGTGGGAAAAGCTGCTTCAAATAAAGATTTTACTGCCTTTCCCTGACGAAAACCGATCTCTAAATAAATTTGTCCGCCTGCTTTCAAGCGTTCAGGCAATTCTTTTGCTAAACGTTGATAAATCTCTAACCCATTAGACGCTGCAAAAAGGGCCATTTTCGGCTCATAAGCCAGCACCGATTCATCCATGAACTTTTTTTCATTCTCAGCAATATATGGAGGGTTAGACAATATGATGTCAAACTGTTCATCTTGTACTGGTTCGGTCAAGTCGCCTAATTTGAAGCGAACTGCTGCACCGAGTTCTTCTGCATTTTCTTCTGCTACTTTCAAAGCATGAGCAGAAAGGTCTGTCGCGGTCACAGAAAAAGAGGGCCGTTCTTTCTTGATGGTAATGGCGATCGCACCTGTTCCTGTGCCAATATCGAGCACCTGCAATGTTTTTCCATCAGGATTTCGCTTTAAACATTTATCCACGATCTCTTCCGTTTCAGGTCGAGGGATCAAGGTGTCTTTGGTCACTTTAAAAGAGTAGTCATAAAACCATTCATAGCCTAACAAATGCTGGATCGGAATACCTGATCCATGCTCAGAAACGTCTTCGATCAATTGCTTTTTAACGGCTAAAGGCATCGCCTGATCCAAATGCAATAACAAATCCGTCCGATTCCACTGTTGTCTTTCCATCAGCAGCCGTTCAGCAGCTGCTGCCTCTTTCCCGCTGGCTTTTAAAAAAGAAGAAGCCCATTTCAGGACTTCTCTTACAGTTGCATTAGTACTCATTATTCTTTAACTTCTCCAGTTTTGAAGTTTGGTCCGCTAAGATCAAGGCATCAATGATCTCATCCAATTCGCCGCCTAAAATCTTATCCAGCTTTTGAATCGTCAAACCAATACGATGATCCGTAACACGGTTTTGCGGGAAGTTGTACGTTCGGATCCGTTCTGAACGGTCCCCTGTTCCAATGGCAGATTTCCGTTCTGCATCGTATTCACTTTGAGCTTCTTGTTGAATCTGATCATATACTCTTGCACGCAAGACTTTCATCGCTTTCTCACGGTTTTTGATTTGTGAACGTTCATCTTGCATAGCCACAACAATCCCTGTTGGAAGGTGAGTCAACCGTACTGCAGAAGCTGTTTTGTTGACGTGCTGTCCACCTGCACCGCTGGCATGATAAATATCTGTGCGGATATCTTTGTCTGCAAGGTCTAATTCTACTTCTTCTGCTTCTGGCATAACCACGACGGTCGCAGTCGATGTGTGCACGCGTCCTTGTGATTCGGTTGAAGGAACACGTTGTACACGATGTGCACCACTTTCATACTTCAGTTTGGAATAAACGTTGTTGCCCGTGATCATAAAGGTAATTTCTTTATAGCCGCCAATACCAGTAATGTTCGCATTCATTACTTCCGTTTTCCAGCCTTGTGCTTCTGCATAACGTTGGTACATACTGAACAAGTCGCCAGCAAAGAGCTGAGCTTCGTCTCCGCCAGCAGCGCCGCGGATTTCCATAATGATATTTTTATCATCATTTTCATCTTTAGGCAGCATCAAAATTTTGATCTTTTCTTCTAATTCATCTTTTTGACCCTTCAGATCTGCCAATTCTTCTTTAGCCATTTCAGCCATTTCTGGTTCTAAGTTTTCGTTCAGCATTTCTTCTGTTTCAGAAATGCCTTCCACGACTGCTTTATAATTTTTATAAGTCGCTACGGTTTCACGTAAATTTGCTTCTTCTTTTGACAATTGCATGAAACGTTTCGTATCACTGATGACATCTGGGTCACTGAGCAGTTCATTTAATTCTTCGTAACGTCCCAACACACTTTCTAATTGATCAAACATTTTCTTTTTCCTCTCTTCTACTTTCTTCTACCGTTACCATTTGCGGCGGGTGGTGATAATGTTTGCGACAAACGGGAAGGTAACTTTCATTGCCGCCGATCTGGATCTGCTCGCCTGCATAGACGGGTTTCCCGTCCACGATGCGTAAGTTCATCGTCGCTTTCTTATGGCAGTACCAACAAATGGTTTTCATTTCTTCTATTTTATCAGCGTATAACAACAGATATTTTGACCCTTCAAAGAGCTCATTTTGAAAATCATTTTTTAAGCCGAATGCCATCACAGGGATACCTAATTCATCCACAACTTTTGTCAACTGCAGAATATGCGCTTTTTTTAGAAACTGTGACTCATCGATCAAAACGCAAGCTGGATTGTAATCTAATGTATCGACGACCTCTAAAATATCCGTTTCATCATAAATCGACACAGCTGATCTGCGTAAACCAATTCGGCTGGATACGACTCCAGTTTCATCGCGATTATCGATCCCACTTGTCATGATGAGGACAGGTTTATTCTGTTCTTCATAGTTGTGGGCTACCTTTAAAATTTCAATTGTTTTCCCACTATTCATTGCACCATACTTAAAAAATAACTGAGCCATCTCTTTTAATCCTCATTTCATCTGTAGAAATCCAATAAAATTATACTGTAAAAAATCGGAACATACAAGAGAGATATGGTATAGGATCGCGTCCATTAAGTGTTAGAAAAAGGTTTTCGCACTTATGCTGGCCATGTTTGCTATTTTTTATTTTTTTGCTTTTTTATCCAGAACGATGATAGACGCAAGGCAAATCCTTCACTTTTGCTATTGAGCTTGATGGATATCCTAAATCTTAATGAATGAGGATAAAATGAATAGGCGAGACGTTGCGTTGGATGTTTTTCTTATTTCGCACAAAAAAAGGAGCCTGCTTTTCACAGTCTCCTTTTCCTCTACAAGCTTATTTTATTTGGTTAATTTTTTCCCTGGAGTAGAAGCGATGATTTCTAAGTTGCCGTTGATCGACCAAGATTTCAAGTCATTTGGCAAAATAAAGTGCATTCCTTTTTCGATCCATGCTTCGTGTTCAGCATCAATAATCAAATTTCCTTCTCCTGAAAGGACACTGACCAATGTATAAGGTGCATCAGCTGTGAAGGTTGCTACCCCGCTGACATCCCATTTGTACACATTAAAGAAGTCCGTTTCGACAAAAGTCGTGATATCAACGTTATTTTCTTTATCTGTGTGGATATCCAATTCAGGATCAACATGCGGTGTGTTGGTTACTTCAATCGATTGTTTAAGGTGAAGCTCACGTGGTTTGCCATCGTCACCTTTACGATCATAATCATACACACGGTAAGTCGTATCGCTAGATTGTTGCGTTTCTAAAATCATGATACCGCCGCCGATCGCATGGATCGTGCCACTTGGAACAAAGAAAAAGTCGCCTTTTTTCACTTTTATTTTTCTTAGCAAATGTTCCCAATCGCCGCTATCGATCATCTGTTTCAATTCTTCTTTCGATTGAGCATGATGACCATAAACGATTTCTGCGCCTTCATCTGCATCGATAACATACCAACATTCAGTTTTGCCTAATTCGCCTTCATGTTCCAAGCCGTATTCATCATCGGGATGGACTTGCACGGAAAGATCTTGACTAGCATCGAGGATTTTTGTCAATAAAGGAAAAACATCGCCTTCACTGTTTCCAAAAACTTCCCGATGTTTGTCCCAGACCTCATTTAGCGTCATGCCAGCAAAAGGACCATTTTCAACAGTACTTGGACCATTTGGATGAGCGCTGATCGCCCAGCATTCTCCTACGTGTTCACTCGGCAGTTCATACCCAAATTCTTCCAGTTTTGTTCCGCCCCATATTTTTTCTTGCATAACAGGTTTTAAAAATAAAGGATATTTCAACATATTTGTTCCCTCCGTGCTTTAAATTTTCACATGCTCATTTTAGCATAAATCATTACGATTGTTGAGCAGAAACTATGCACTATCTACTTAAATGAAAAGGCTATTGCTTTTTTCTTTCAAATTACCGGTGTTCCAATCAACGTTTTTATGGACAAGTCAAGCATGTACACAACTTTACATTTGAAAGATGAAGCCCGGATATTCATTTGAAATCTGAGCATTTTATTTCTATTTGGTCAAAATGCATCATACAGTTCGGGATGTCCATTCGGCACTCGTTCTACAAAGTCTTGTAAAACAGCTTTGTCAGCTAAGATGCGTTCATGAAAGGCCATCTTTTTAATATCCTGACTATGAAGCAAAAAGCAAGTCCAGTCCTGAATCGTTCCTTCGATCCAATGATGTGCCGGAACTTTTTCTTCCTCTTGCACTTTGGTTACTTTCCTGCCGGTCGTGCGCAGCTCCACTTTCCAAAGGCCGTTGTTCCATTCAGCAAAGTCGTCTTTCACCTTGAGATAAAAAGTCGCTTGCGCTCGTTCTAAAAATGGATAAGTTTGAATGAACGCCGGAAAGTCAACGATTCTTGCCATCATATGGGGCTGTGTTTTCTGCTGGATACGAGGATTTTCAAATAAGTCAGCTAGTTTTTCCCCATCGTTAGCCACATAAGAAAAAGCAGCGAAAGAAGAGCGATGCGAAGTGATGAATTGCCACAATCCTTTAAATGCATCATGGGTCAAATAGACCATTTCATCTAACACAAAGGTTGATTTTTGCGACTTACTGAAATGATAAAGCAAATAACCTTGTGCCTGATTATCTTCATCAAGATAAAGAGCGACCTGTTGATGTTTATGCTGCTCCAGTTTTAATTCCCAATTCCATTCTCTTCTTACGACTGGACCAACAGCTTGTTGATACCTTTTTTGGTACAAGTCAGCTAATTGAGAAAGGACTTGTGTACCCTTGACTCGTTTCACAGTTCCTTTTACCTCTTTGAAATGAGGCAAGTCTTTATTTGCGATGGTATACGTTGTTTGATTAAAAACATGTTCATACCCATATTTGCGATAAAAAGCGTAAGAAAAAGGGCTCAAGAAAGAGAGCAGTTGTCCTTTTTCTTTCATTCCTTTCAGCGCTCGACCGATTAGTTCTGTAATGTTTCCTGAACCTCGAACTTCAGGATAGCTAGAAACATAACTTACACCGCCCATCGGTATCTCTGTTTCATGTAAAAAAATACTCATTTGCAAAACGAGCAACTGACTCGTTAAATGATCTTGATCAATTGCACCATACACAGCTGAATGAAGGGCAAAAGAATGCAGCATTTTTTGGAATTCTTCATCGGGTTCAAGATCAAAAGCATAAGCGGCAAGTTCAAGCATTTCCTTAAAACGATCAGGTTGGATCTGTTGATAGTCCATATTTTCCCCTTCCTTTCTACGTTCAGCATCTTTATTGCTTAGACGGCTTCTTTTTGAGCAAATTGACTGTTGTACAAGTCAGCATAAAAACCATTTTTAGCCATCAATTCATCATGTGTTCCTGTTTCAATGATATCTCCTTGATTCATTACAATAATGTTGTCCGCATCACGAATGGTGGATAAACGGTGTGCAACGACAAAACTGGTTCGGTCTTTCAATAACTTGCTCATCGCTTTTTGGATCAAAATTTCCGTCCGTGTATCAACACTAGAAGTAGCTTCATCCAGTATCAAAATTTCCGGATCTGCTAAAAAGGCCCGTGCAATCGTGATCAATTGTTGTTGTCCTTGAGAAATATTACTGCCTTCTTCATTCAGCACCGTATCATATCCATTGGAGAGACGACCGATAAAGTCATCGACATGAGCTGCTTTAGCAGCTTTCATGATCTTATCATCGCTAGCTTCTTTGCCTTTGCCACCGTATGCAATATTATCTTTGATCGTACCATTGAACAGCCACGTATCTTGCAACACCATTCCAAAATGCGAACGCAATGTTTCTCGAGGAATATTGCGAATATCAGTGCCTTCATATTTGATCGAGCCGCCATTCACATCATAGAATCGTTCTAGCAAGTTGATCAATGTCGATTTACCGGCCCCGGTTGGTCCAACGATCGCGATCATTTGACCATCTTTCACATCAAGGTTAAAATCATTGATCAAATAAGGCTCGTCTGGTCCGCCATATCCAAACTGAACATGTTCAAATTGAACTTTATATGGTGTGTTCGCTTCTTGCTGCGGTATTTCTTTTTCAGAAGAAGTCGTTGTCATTTCAGGTTCATCCAACAACTCAAAAACACGCTCTGCAGAAGCTACGGTTGCTTGGATAATATTGGTCAAGTTAGCGATTTGACGCATGGGTTGACTAAACTGATTGACGTATTGCAAGAAAGCTTGCACATTCCCTAATGTTACTGTCCCATTGGCCACTTGGATCCCGCCGAGTACGGCTACAGCTAGATAAGCAATATTTTTTGCAAAGGTGATCAGCGGCATCATGATCCCTGATAGAAACTGAGCTTTCCAAGAAGCATCATAATAAGCTTCATTTTGTTCTTCAAAGTCTTTTATTTCTCTTTCTTCACGATTATAGATTTTAACGATATCATGCCCAGCATAGGTCTCTTCCACTTGGTTATTCAAAATACCTAAATCTCTCTGCTGTTTAGCAAACATCCGTTGGGAACGCGGAGCGATAAAAGAAATAAAAACCAAACTAATTGGGACTAAAATCATTGTAACGAGCGTCAGTAAGGGACTGATCAACAGCATCATCAGCAAAACAGTTACGAATTGAACGATACTCTGTACAAAGTTGGTCAGTGTTTGCTGGAAAGTCGTTGCGATTTGGTCCATATCATTTACGACACGAGACATGATGTCTCCATTTGAATGAGTGTCATAGTAATTGATCGGTAATCTTTCCATTTTTGCTTTCAAGTCTTTCCGCAAATCATATACGGTACGCTGCGCAATACGCGTCATCATAAACTGTTGGAAATACTGGAAGATACCGGATAAAACATATAAAACAAACACAAAAGCCAGTATCTTCACGATCAAATCAAAACGAATCGGCATCACTTTGACTACTTCTCCAGCTTGCTTCATTGCTTGTCCTTCTTGGAAGCCACGGTAGATTTCAGTTGTGGCTCTTCCTAGGATACTAGGAGTTACAGAACGGAAAATGGTCGCAATGATGGCTAAAACGAGCACGAGGACGATCACCCAAACTCGTCTGGACATATAATGAAGCAAGCGTTTGACGGTTCCCCAAAAATCTTTTGCTTTTTGGGTATCTCGGCTTTTTTGTTTGACAACATTTTTTCTTTCCTTCATTAAATATCCTCCTCTCTCATTTGCGACTTCATGATTTCTTGATAAGTCTCATTTGAAGCTTTCAATTCTTCGTGCGTTCCTTTACCCACGATCGTTCCTTTGTCCAAAACTAAAATCGTGTCTGCATCGATGACTGTACTGATGCGCTGCGCAATGATCATTACAACTGCATCTTTTGTCTCTTTCTTTAATGCTTGCCGCAATTCAGCATCTGTTTTGAAGTCTAAAGCAGAAAATGAATCATCAAAAATCAAAATCTTGGCTTTGGAAACAAGTGCTCGAGCAATACTCAATCGCTGCTTTTGTCCGCCAGAAAAGTTGCCGCCGCCTTGTTCTACATGAGCATCCAACTGTTTGGGCATCGCTTTTATAAAATCGCTTGCTTGAGCAATATCTAGTGCATGCCAAATTTCTTCATCTGTTGCTTCTGGTTTCCCATACTGCATATTTTCACGAATCGTACCAGTGAATAGCAAAGCTTTTTGCGGGGCATAGCCGAGTAAGGTGCGCAATTTATGTTGGGTGATGTCTCGAATATCTGTTCCGTTGATTTTAATACTGCCGGTCTCAACGTCGTAAAAGCGCGGGATCAAATTGGCAATCGTGGATTTCCCAACACCTGTACCGCCAATAATAGCCAGTGTCTGTCCTTCTTTTGCATAAAAGTCAATGTCTTTAAGGGCCAGTTTTTCAGCACCCGTGTAACGGAAGTCAACATGTTCAAAGGCAAGTGAAGCTGGTTTATCCTTATCGAGCGACTGACTTCGCGCTGGATCTTTCACACTGCTTGTTTTATCTAATACTTCATTGATACGAGCGGCAGAAACTTGCGCTCTTGGATAATACATAATGACCATACTCAACATCATGACACTCATTAAAATTTGTCCTGCGTACGTCAGAAACGTTACTAAGTTCCCGGCTCCCATTTCATCAAAGCTGATCAAGCGGGCACCGATCCATACGATAAAAATGTTGGTCAAACTAAACGCTAACGTTAAAGACGGCATAAGAAAAGCCATGATGGTTTGTCCTTTGATCGCCGTTTCAGCAAAATCTTTGTTGGCTTCGTCAAACCGTTCAATTTCATGTTGTCCTTTACGAAAAGCACGAATCACCCTGACACCCGTCAACCCTTCTCTGAAAACCAAGTTGAGTCGGTCTGTCTTTCTTTGTAATGATTTAAAAATCGGTACAGCAAAGTACATAATAATGCCGATCAATAAAGCCAGTAACGGTACAGTTCCTAAAAATACGCTAGCCATTCTTGGTTCACGCTGATAAGCTAAGTAACCAGCTCCAATGATCATGATGGGCGACATGATCACCATGCGCAACATCATCATGAAAATCAATTGCACCTGTACCACATCGTTTGTTGTACGAGTCATAAGTGAAGCTGTTCCAATATCATCCATTTCATCTCTTGAAAAATAAGATACTTTTCGATAAATCTCATTTCGAATCTCTTTCCCTGTTCCTTGCGATTCTTTAGCAGCAACATAAACATTGGCTACTGCCCCACCGATCGAGATCAAAGAGACAATAATCATATACATACCCATTTTCAAAATATAAGGGATATCTCCATTAGCAACTCCATTATCAATGATGTCTGCCGTTAAAGTCGGCAAGTATAATTCGCCGACTGTTCGAATGATCATGAACAAGACAGCTAACCCGATCATCCCTTTGTTCATTCTTTTAGCAAGTTTCAGCATCCTGCGACCTCCTTTTTTACATTTTCTTCTATCATAATGAAGTGACATCAGCATCCCACATGCTTTCTCCCTCATTCCAAACATACTTTCTGATTCGGATCGCACTCTTGACCAGTACGCTTTTATCTGTTCTCAGAATAAAAAAAGATGCCTCCCTATCATCATAGTATAATGATAAGAAGACATACAAACGATAGACTCTACTTTTGGCAGATGATTTTTGCTCTGCTTCTTTTAGGTCAGTTTATATTGTCATGACTCTTGCATTTTCATCGCTTAGAGACAGGATATACTTTGCTGGATGGAACGGCAACAGTGCTTCCGATAACGATTTTGCTTTTTCATTCTGTGTTATTTCAGGCTTTCTCCGTATCCTATTTTTAGTTGAGCTGCGCGAGGTAGTGGCTCGGGTAAAATTCAAAAGTCGCTCGCATGCGCGGGATGCTCTGCGCCGCGCTTTTTCATTTTCCTGTCGCCCCTATCAACCTCACTCCGCATCCTCGTTTTAATTGAACTGCGAAAGCCAGAGTCTTTGCAAAAAAGATAAGTTGTTTTGATGCGCGCTCCGCTACTCTCTTCAACAACTTCCTGTTTTTGCTGTGACTCTTTCAGGCTTTCTCCGTATCCTGGTTGTTGAGTTGCGCTCCCCAGAGATCTCCGCCTAACTTGCAACATCCGCACAACCGCTTCGCTGGGTTGCTTGCGTTGTTCCTTCGTTAGTGCTTGTTCTCTTGCAGAGTCACTCCACATCCGGGTTATTTTGCATTTGTTTTTTTTCTTTTTGTATGATTTCGGCGGGTTGGTAGCTTTCTTCGTTTTGGTATAGGTTGGAGTTGTCTTTGTACCATTTGAAGATGTGGGTAACGATAATTTTTAAGATGGCATAGCCGGGTATCCCGATGAGGACGCCGGTTACGCCGAAGAGTTTTCCGGCTGTTAAAAGAACAAATAGGATCGTAATAGGATGGATTTTCAGGGTGCTGCCTAGGATCTGCGGTTGGATCACTCGTCCTTCAATTAGTTGTTCGATCCCAAAAACCAAAATGACTTTAACGAACATCGCAGGCGAGTCGACTAATCCAACTACGATAGCGGGAATGGTTGCCAAAAAGGAGCCTAGGTAAGGGATCAAGTTTAAAAATCCGGCCAGTGTTCCTATACTTGCTGCATAGTCTAAGCCGATAATGCTGAAGCCGATCCAGAACATCATCCCTACGAAAAAGGCAACGACCAGCTGACCTCTCACATATTGACTGACTTGCATATTCATTTCATACATCACATGATACGTTTTGCTGCGCATTCTTGTAGGAACAAATTTTAATAGGTAATTCGGTAATTCGCGTCCATCTCGCAATAGGTAAAATAAGATAAAAGGCATGGTAACAATTGCGATGACCACACTGGTGACGGTGCCCAAAAAGTTGCCTAGTCCATCAAAAGTGGAACCTAAGACCAATTTTCCTTGGTCGGTAAGTGTCGTCAGCAAGTTTTCTCTGAATTCATCCCATTGTATCTGCAACTGTGAGAAGCCTTGACTCTTAATGAGTCCTTCGACTTTCAAAGTCAATGTTTTCCAATAATCTGGCCAGTTATCAACCAAACTAACGATCTGATTGCGAATGAATGGAAAAACGGTTGTGATCCCCCAGATCAGCAAACCAACAATCACAATAAAGACGATCGTGATTCCCCAAACACGCGGCACTTTTTTCTTTTCTAACCAATCGATCACTGGATTTAGTAAGTAATACAAGATGGCCGATAAAATTACTGGCAGTCCGACGATTTCAAAAAAGCCTCTGACTGGATTTAAAATATAAGATACTTTGCTGAAGACGAGAATATTCAGCAGGATCAATAAAGAAATACTAAAAATCGCTACTGCTTTATTATTCAACACCCACTGTTTAAACCAACCGACTACA
Source organism: Pisciglobus halotolerans (assembly GCF_900113675.1). Taxonomy (GTDB): domain Bacteria; phylum Bacillota; class Bacilli; order Lactobacillales; family Carnobacteriaceae; genus Pisciglobus; species Pisciglobus halotolerans. Next base: position 38,481 of record NZ_FOQE01000014.1, on the reverse strand, counting down.
GCTTTTCGGTTGCCTATTTTCTTCTCTGGATTTTCCAATCAAAAAGACCTCCTCTAACAACAAATTTGACTAAAAAGAAGCCAATATCTTTAAGAAATACTGATTTTTGTGCCAACCTTTAAGACCGGCAATTCATGAGGAGCTAAATAAATGGCATTCTCGATGCGATGGTCTTTTTCATCAGGCACTTCAGAAAAGTTCAAGGTAACGTGTCCGATACTGTTGAAATTTTTATTGGCCAAAGTTCCGACCTCTTCAATGGTATAAACTTGATCATCAAAAGAAACCGTTTGGGCCTGGTTCAAATCGACCTGATTCGCTTCTGTTTGAACAGTATGGATAACGGAAACTTTTCGCAGTTCCTCGGTTGCTTCTTCTCCAAATAAAATAATCAAAGGGTCTTTCTTGCTGATGGCAGATGCACCAATTTCTGTAACAGATGATTTAAACATTCGACTCTTCCTTTCGCAAACTTGCTTTTACTGGCTCTATTCTACCATATTCTATTTCAGAATAATAACCTTCTGCGTGTTAGAATTGACTGATAATCTTAGAAACCGTTTGCCAGCAAGCCTATTATACTGGTATGATAGAAAAGATAAATAAAGAAGGCACCTTTTTGTTAACGGAGGTTTAAAAAGTGAATAGAAACGAAACAGATTCTTTGCATAATCTCAGTGAAAAGAATCTTCACCCTCTCTTTTCCATTCGAAAAAATGAGGATCAAATCGAAGTCAGCTTGAAATTACTCAATAAAGACGAGATTAAAATGAAAGACTTTTTCATTATTCATCGAGAAACAGGTAAACGAGAAACATTTGACGCTGTTAGACTAGAGGATGGTTCTTTTGCCTTTTGTCTTTCTCTTTATAACTTATTTGCCGATACGGCCAAAGAAAAAACAAAAGAGCATATTGAATTTTTCTTTTCCTTAGAAATAAGAGACGGCGAAAATTGGCATACTGAAGAGTATCCTCTGTCTTTGAATTTATTTCAGCAGTTTGACTCTTTAGGCTTAAGCCAAAGCACTATCGACGGGAATACGATTATTCCTTACTTCAGTAGAAGAAATGACATCTTCTGTCTGGCAGTCAATGTGCCGATCCGCAGTACACGTTTCATCCGTGATCATACGATCGAAGCCATTTCTGTTTCGAAGGAATCGTTAAAAGCCAGCGGTAGATTAGCTGTTAAAGCTTTTACCGTTAATCGGATCGATGTTTTAACGGTTGGCAGACGGTCTGGAAAAGAAACAGTCATTCATACTGAGCACCAGTTTGAGCATAGGGATGAGCATGAAAAACATTTATCCTATTATACTTATGACTTTTCTTTATCTTTACAAACTTTTACACGCGAGCATTTTGTTAAAAATAAACAAGATGAAGACGTTGATTTTTATTTGACCGTCTATTTGAACGGGCTCTATAGTCCAACTGTGATTCCATTGGCACATCCTAGTGAACCTGTTCCTAAAAACTTTTACCGCGATTTCGGCATCTCTTATGGTCGTTCAACGGCTGTTTTAAGCTTTTACTTTACAGGTATTCAGCAAGCATTGACTTTAGCTATTTCAGTGTATGAAAAAGAAATTTACACGGAATACCGAGAATCGGCTCCTGCCTCATGGCTGATGCATACGCTCTATGAAAAGCGGAACATTTGGGTCATAGGGGAAACGCCTTTGACAGCAAAAGGAAATGGCTGGCACTTCTTCCGCTATATGCGTGAAGAACATCCAGAGATCGAAACGTATTATGTTCTCGACGAACAATCCCCAGATTTTGCCAAAGTTGCGGCCGTCGACCCAGAAGCTATCTTGATTTTTAAATCTAAAAAGTATATCCAAACGCTGTTGGCGTCAAGAGTAATCTTGACGACTGGTGAACCTTATGCCATTTATCCTTCACGCAGTCCTTTAGCGGTTGAACATATACGCGCGAAACATGTTTTGTTAGGTAAAAATGTATTAGGCTTGAATGACTTGAGTCAGACAATCGGCTATACAGAGAAAACATTCCGCAATGATCTGCTCTTAGTCAGTTCAAAAACCGAAGAACGTTATGTCCAGCAAACGTTGGGCTACCCTGAGAAAATGATCCGCAAAACTGGGCTTGCAAAATTTGATGAGTTGCTTTCAGATGCTCCTTCAGATAAAATCCAGCGTCGTTTACTCATTTTGCCTGAAAATCGTTGGACAGGCGCCTTCGATCCGCGAGATGATTTGAAACAAACAGCTAAAGCTTTCTTATCGCTGCTTAATGATGCAGACTTCCAAGCGTTTACAGCGACTCACCATTTAGAAGTTGTTGTTGCTCTGCCTACTTCATTGAAACAATATGAAACGGCATTTGAAGAAACTGACGTGACGTTAGTGCAGCAAGATCAAGAAGAAATGATTGATTTATTTAAAACAAGTCTGCTGTTGATCACCGATGCAGATGCTAGAGCTTTTGATTTTAGTTTCTTAGAAAAACCAGTTTTATTCTATCAGCCTGAAACAGACGAACGCAGAGTAACCAATGAAGCGAATGTCAGACACACTTATTTAAATGAGCTTCCTGGAGAAATAGCTGTAACCAAAGATAGCTTGCTGCATTTATTGGAACTGTTGGCTAACGATCAATTTAATATGTCGCGAAAGAATCGACAAAAAATGGATGCTTTATTTGAATATCGCGATGCTCACTCTAATGAACGCATATTCAAAGCTGTTCAAACTTTCTTATCTTAACTAAATAAAATCAAAAAGACTCGTGTATTGTATCATCTCCAAAAGTTTAACTTTTGGGGACCACTACAATGAACGTGTCTTTTTTCGGTTCTTCCTCTTTTAACGTTGGTAAAGAAATTTCCTACAGTCAATGGGCTGCTGATGGAAAGCCATGAGAACACATTGAGCCGAAAATCACGTCTCAATGCTTGCAAGCTTCAAACTTAGTGTAACGGCTAAAGCCTAACACTAAGTGATTCACATTGCATCTTTTTTCATGGCTATCAGTAGCCCTATGCGCCTCCTGAAATTTCTAGAAATAGGATTCTAACGAGCTTAGCATTAAAAAAATTGATTTTTTACAGACCAACGTTAAATATTGTAGAACCCTTTTTTCTTACTAGCATTTTAGGACCATCCAATCCTGCTGTAAATCGGAGTCGGTAAAATAAAGGATTGTTTTACAAATGTAAGCTTTTTGATAAGAGCTAAGCTTCCGTTGTAAATGAATCCTTTTTCATTTTGTTTTATGGCAACTGTGTTATACTGGATTTGGATAAAATGACAAGCTATCAAGGAGGATACCCATGAAAGAGAAGATTTTCTTAGGGACTTATACAAAACGCGAAAGCAAAGGGATCTACCAGATCACGCTAGATACAGAAGCTAAAAAGTTGGAGGATTTAACGGTTGCAGCTGAAACGAACGGACCAACTTACTTAACTTTGGATAAAGAACACCAGGTCATCTATGCTGTTCTTGGCGGAGACGGTGAAGGCGGCATTGCTTCTTATAAGAAAAATGAAAATGGCGAATATGCGCAAGTCGATACGGCCACTGCTACTGGCGCTTCTCCATGTTACGTGTCTTACGATGCAGATCGTTCATTCGTTTATACAGCTAATTATCACAAGGGACAAGTCGCTGTTTTCAAAACAGATGATGAAGGTCATTTGACATTAACAGACACCGTGCAGCATGAAGGGACAAGCGTTCATAAAAACCAAGACCGTCCTCATGCCCACTACTTCGACTTGTCTCCAGATAAGAAATTCCTTATTGCTTGCGACTTAGGTAATGATACGGTTTATACGTATGCTGTAGATGAAGAAGGAAAAGTGAAAGAAATCAGCACGACAACGGTTGCGGCTGGAACTGGACCGCGTCATATCGTTTTTGCGCCTAACGGAAAGAAAGCCTACTTGTTTGGCGAGCTGAGCAGTGACGTGATCGCTCTTGATTATGATCCAGAAACAGGGATTCTTACACCATTCCAAACCATTTCAACAATTCCAGAATCCCATACTTCTTTCAATGGAGGAGCCGCAATTCGCATTTCAAATGACGGAAAATACGTCTATGCTTCTAACCGTGGACATGATTCTATCGCTGTTTTTGCTGTTTCTGCTTCAGACGGTTCGCTTTCATTAGTTGAATATGTTCCGACTGAAGGGAATATCCCTCGCGATTTTGATTTAGACCCGACAAATCAGTTTGTGGTGGTTGCCCATCAAGATACAGATAACTTAACGTTGTTTGAACGTAACAGTGATTCCGGCAAACTAACACTTCTTGAAAAAGATGTTTATGCACCAGAAGCTGTCTGTGTTTATTTTGCTTAATGCCCTATCATTTAAAAAAAAGCCGAGATGAATTTCTCGGCTTTTTAACTATACAAAATTCATTTTACTTATTTATTGTAAGTTTAATATTTTTATGATACACTAGGTTTATCTTAAACATCTAACCCAAATTTCTTACTTTATAGGAGTGAGTTAATGATAACCGGCATCCATCATATTTCAGCTTTTGTTAAATCCGCACAGGAAACAGACCGTTTTTATACTGATTTGCTTGGACTGAGATTAGTCAAAAATACTGTCAATCAACAAGATACTAACATACGTCATCTCTTTTATGGCGATTACCAAGGAAACCCTGGCACGCTCTTGACCTTTTTTGAACTAAAAAAAGCAGGCCATGCTTACCTTGAAGCAAATTTCTTTTCTACTGTTACCTTAAAGATTCCTAAAGGCAGTTTAACTTTTTGGAAAGAACGTTTAACAGCTTTTGGTCTGCAGGTCGAACACGATGAAGGGCGACTCTGTTTTTATGATCCAGATGGCTTATCTCTTGCCTTCATTGAAATGGATGAAATCCTTCCTGTTGCAGCTGTTGTTCAACAAACTGATATTCCTGCAGCGCATCAAATCACTGGTCTCTTTGAAGCTTCGCTGAAAGTTGAATATCCTGAAAAAACGCAAGCTTTCTTAACTGAATTTTTAGGGTTTAAGCAGTTGAATGATCAGCAATTCATTGACCAAAATCAAGGCTTTATCACGACTGTTTTGCCTTCCGATAGCAAAAAGAAGACACGTTTTGGCCGAGGTGCCATCGATCATATTGCTTATGGCGTTGAAACGGAAGCAGATCTAGAAGAGCTTTATCAAAAAGCTCAGCAAATGTCTGTACCGATTGAACTATACGTTAATCGCGACTACTTTAAATGCCTGTATGTAACGGACCCCAATGGATTACGTATTGAGATCGCGACAAATGGACCAGGCTTTGCCATTGATGAATCGCTTGATTCTTTAGGTGATTCCCTAGCTCTACCCTCTTTTCTAGAAGATAAAAGAACTGCTATTACCCAACAATTGGAGGAATTTTAAATGGAAATGATTAAAGGTATACACCATGTTACAGCGATTACGAGTAGTGCAGAAAAAATTTATGACTTTTTCACCTATGTTTTGGGTTTGCGTTTGGTAAAAAAGACGGTTAACCAAGATGATATTCATACGTATCACTTATTCTTCTCAGATGGCGCTGGAAATGCTGGAACAGATATGACATTCTTTGATTTTCCAGGCATCCCTAAAGGTTCTAAAGGAACAGATGATATTTCAAAAACATCATTCCGTGTGCCGAATGATGCTGCATTAGACTACTGGGTCAAACGCTTTGACCACTATGACATTGCTCATGAAGGGATCCGCGAACTATTTGGGGCAAAAGTTTTGTCCTTCCACGACTTTGATGATCAGCAATATCAATTGATTTCTGATGAACACAATACAGGTGTGGTAGCTGGTATCCCTTGGCATAAAGGACCAGTACCAGACGAATTTGCCATTACTGGCTTGGGACCTATCTTCTTTAGAGTTTCTCAATTTGACTTTATGAAAGATATTCTGGAAAATGTTCTTTACTTTAAGGAAATTAACAAAAACGAACGGTATCATCTATTTGAAGTCGGCGATGAAGGCGGACATGGTGCACAAATTATTGTGGAACCGACTCAATTCTTGCCGCGCGCTATGCAAGGTTACGGAAGTGTCCATCATGTTGCTTTCCGCGTAGATGACCGCAACGGGATCGAGGAATGGGTCGAACGGATGCAAGACTTTAACTTGCCAAACTCAGGGTATGTAGACCGTTTCTACTTTGAATCCACTTATACTCGCATCTATCCAAATATTTTATTTGAATTAGCAACTGACGGTCCTGGCTTTATCGATGATGAAGAAACGATTGAGACCCTTGGCGAAACGTTAGCATTGCCGCCTAAATTCAGAAATGACCGTGAACGGATCGAAAAACTTGTACGTCCGATCGACACCGTACGCAGCACCAAAGAATTTAAGAAAGAATATTTTGATTAAGAAAGAAACAGACCGATCGAGAGAGGAAACTGAAATGATTCACTTTAGCGCAGACAAGCTTTCAAAAAAACAACAGTACAAATTTATTTCAGGCAGCGTGATTCCTCGTCCGATCGCCTGGATCACAACGCTTTCCAAAGACGGAAAAGTCGTCAATGTTGCGCCTTTCAGCTTCTTTAGCGGTGCATCTAATGAACTTCCGCTGTTGACCTTTGCCATTTTGAGAAACAACGGACAGCCAAAGGATACTGCTCGCAATTTGCTAGAACGCCAAGAAGCAGTTGTGCATATCGTGGATCAAAGCGTGGTTGAAGCGATGAATGCGACTGCTGCTCCGCTTCCGCCAGAAGAAACTGAATTAAGTCGTACAGATCTAACATTGATAAACAGTCAAACAGTTCAAGTTCCCGCGATTAAAGAGGCAAAAATTCGTTTTGAATGCCGGCTTCACCAGTATGTGCCTGTACAAGGTTTAGAAGGGGAAACGGTTTCCGATCTTTTTATTGTAAAAGTGACGGACTTTTATTTTGATGAAGCTGTTTTTGACTCAGAGAAAGAATATATTCAACCTTTGGCTCTGCTACCAGTCGCTCGTTTATCTGGCAACCAATATGCTACGCTTGAAAAAGAATATACCCTTAAACGCCCAACTAACTAAAATCACCCCACTAAAAAAGACGTTGCGATCGCAACGTCTTTTGTATATTTTTTTATTTGCCGGAAACTGTTCCGATTTCATTATTAACAGAAACTTGGCCTGTTTTGCTCAAGCTGTATTCGCTAACTTGATCCATATTAGTGAATACAACAACGATTGCATCATCTTTATCAGCTTCCGCTAGTCCTTTCAAATCAATCGTTGATAGTTTCGTTTCTGGCGTGACTTCTTGCCCTTCAGTTGCAACTGTATTAAAAGGTTTCCCATCTAGTTCAACAGTGTCCAATCCCATGTGAACCAATACTTCGATGCCGTTGTCCATTGTAATTCCTACTGCATGTTGCGTTGGAAATACACTGACCACTTTACCAGAGACTGGAGAATAAATGTTGCCGTCTGATGGTTTTACAGCAAAGCCGTCTCCCATCATTTTTTGAGAAAACACTGGATCTGCTACTTCTTCGATAGCGATCACAGTACCATTTACTGGTGAAAACAGTTTAACTTCTTTACTTTCCTCTTTTTTATCTTTGCCTTTTAGAAAATCGAATAACCCCATTTTCCATCCCTACTTTCTTCATTCTATGTTGCATTTGAAACACGCCAGTTAACAAATGCTATACCTAATGATAACACAATTATGGCAGCGAGTATAAACAAAACTCCTTTTTTGTGTTTCCCTTTTATCGGTTTGCTTTTCTCTTCATCTTCGGATGCTGCAGACATACTTTCAGGCAACTCTAAGTGTGCAAAAAAAGCAAGCACTGCACCAAAGATATTTCCTACGATCAGTTGTTGCAGAATCGCAAACTTAAAGATCAAACCGCTAAGACCTTCTCGACTGCGTTCTTTTACTTCTGTTCCATAGAGCAAATACGCAAAAAATAAATTGAACGCCAACATCAATGAAGTCGCAATCACTGCAACGCCCTGCTCTTCTGTCTGCTGATGCGTTAAAGCAAGATTCAGCGAGCCGAAATATACGAGCGATAGGACGATCCAGTACCCCATAGTAAGGTTATAAAAGAGCGTTTTTCTTTTTTTTACCTCTGCTTTTTTTGTTTCGAACATTCTTTAGCAGACTCCTTTAGTGTATGTTAATAGCTATCTTTCTCTCCTCCATCAGTTTATCAAAAAAGCCTTTTCTTTACAATATACCTTCAGCTGGAAGATCGTATCACTGCACTAAGTTGGAATGATAACTGATTTGCACTCCTACTCAAATTGGTTCTGTCCATTGAGTTGGAATGGTAACTGATTTGCGTTCCTACTCAAACTGATTCTATCCATTGAGTTGGAATGATAACTGATTTGCACTCCTACTTAAACTGATTCTGACCATTGAGTTGGAACGATCAGCTGAATTCCGCTATTTTCTGAGTTGTTTGTTACATGCTCTCCACGCGTTGCTTCCTTTGTTGTTATCCGATTACGCCCACTTCTCTTTTTCTTAGTTCTAGCATATTTTTTATAAATTCGGTATAATACTGTTTGTTGTACATATTTTTCCAAGTATGAAAGGAAGTAGAAAATGGATTTTTTTGAAATTTTAAAAGCAATTGTTCTCGGGATTGTTGAAGGAATTACCGAGTGGCTGCCTATCAGCAGTACTGGTCACATGATATTGGTAGATGAGTTCATTCAACTAGATGCTTCTCCTGCCTTTAAAGAAATGTTTTTTGTTGTCATCCAATTAGGAGCTATCCTAGCCGTCATTTTTCTCTTTTTCCATAAACTCAATCCTCTTTCGCCAAAGAAAACAACAGAGGAAAAGAAAGAAACGATGTCCATCTGGTATAAAGTGATCGTTGGTGTGATTCCAGCTGGTATCATTGGTGTGTTGCTGGATGATTGGTTGAATGCCCACCTTTACAATTATCAAACTGTTGCGATTATGCTGATCGTTTATGGTGTTTTGTTTATTCTTGTGGAAAATAGAAACAAAGGGAAAGCTGCACGTTATGAAAATTTTCAAGATTTAAGCTATCAAACAGCCTTTCTTATCGGTGTCTTCCAAGTTCTCTCCTTGATTCCGGGAACCTCGCGCTCTGGGGCAACGATTCTAGGTGCTATCTTACTTGGTACGTCTCGATTTGTAGCGACTGAATTTTCTTTCTTTATGTCTATTCCTATCATGTTTGGTGCTAGTTTGATCAAACTTTTAGACTTTGGTTGGTCCTTTACTGGTATGGAATTAGCTGTATTGCTAACTGGTATGGTCGTTGCTTTTATCGTATCTGTTTTAGCCATCAAATTCTTATTAGGTTACATCCGCAACAACGACTTCAAAGCTTTTGGCTGGTACCGAATCATTTTAGGGATCCTAGTGATCGGCTACTTTATTCTTTTTCATTAATCAATCAAAAGATCTTTTTGCTTCGGCAGGAAGATCCTTTTTTTTCGATTATTTTGCCACAAAAAGCAAAATAATTTATAAAACAAGGCTAAAGTCCACTATTTTATTTTTCTGTTTCGGCTTATAATGAAAGTGATGGCAAAAGGATTGTTCTATTTCCTCATTGTTCGTAATGTCCGGTTGGTATGAATATTCAAAGGGGGTTTTCAAATGGCTTCACATCGTTTACTTAAATATCTTCTCAGCGCTTCTTTTATCGCAGGTCTTACTAGAGCTTCTCTGAAATATAAGGAAAGCAAGACTAACCAAAAGAATGATCAGCTCTTGTCGCCTTATCTTGGGAATTGGCATATGCAAGATCCAGCAGGTCTCTTTTCGGGACAACTATTGATCGACGCTGAAGAAAATATCGTTTTAAATGGAAAAGCAATGAAAGGTTCAGTAACTGCTTTAACAAAAGATCAGTTGGTTTATACTGACCATTTTGGCTATGAGTTGACATTTAAAGTCCAGGATGAAAACAATTTGACCCTATTAGATAGTGCAGACGACAAAACTTACTTATTGAAGAAAATAGATTAAAAAAGCCGGATAGAATATCATCCGGTTTTTTTACTTTCATTTGCTTCTACCTGGTTTACCTCATTTATTTTCAGCTACTGCTGATTCCCTATCTTATGATGAAACCAATTTTTAAAAAACAACCATTCTTTTGCTAAACGATTTTACATTGCAATCCGCTACTCCCTCCCTTAAAATGAAAGGATACATCAACAACATATAAAGGAGTGCTTTTTTTGAAGATCGATATTTGGTCCGATTTTGTTTGTCCGTTTTGCTATATCGGCAAGCGTCATATTGAAGAAGCTGTCAAAGATTTGGGTAAGGTTGAATTTGAATATCATAGTTTTGAATTAGATCCGCAAGCACCCAATAAGGTAACTAGCAGTATGAGCGATTACTTTGCTCAATCAAAAGGCTTGTCTCTTGAACAAACAGAAGAAATGATCAAAAATGTAACCGAAATGGCCCATCAAGCAGGACTAGATTATCATTATGAAAATATCCAACACAGCAATACAGTCAAAGCTCATCGCTTATTCCAATATGCTAAAATACAAGACAAAGGTACGGAATTTATGGAGCTAGCAAAAAAAGGCTATTTCACACAAGGTCAGTGGTTGAATGATAACCTGTTTCTTTTATCGCTTGCAGATGAACTGGGCTTAGAACATAAGAAAGCTGAAGAAATCTTAGCGAATGAAGATGAATATTTGCTTGAAATGCAAAACGACATTGCATTAGCTCAACAAATCGGTGTACAAGGCGTTCCGTTTTTCGTTATAGATGGAAAGTATGGACTTAGCGGTGCACAACCTGTTGAAACCTTTCAGCAAGTATTAAAAGAAATCAGCGAAAAAGAAGATTAAATAAAGCGATTCAGCTCTTTCTTATAGATGAGGAGAAGGTTTTTTGGAGGAAAAACATGTCTAAACGGATAAAAGTAATGCAAGAAATAGGATATTTCTCAATATTGGCTGTCTTGATCGGGATAGTAGTAGGCGCAATTGATGCGTTATTTGGACGCGTATTGATCGCCATTACAGATTTTCGCGATCTTCATGCTTATTTCTTATTGCCTTTTTTGTCTCTTATTGGTCTGATCATCGTTTATGGTTATCAGAAATTTGGAAAAAATACTGGAAAAGGAATGGGATTGGTATTTGCAGTTGGCAACGAGGAAGAAGACGAAATTCCAAAACGAATGATCCCTTTAGTGATCGCTGGAACTTGGTTGACGCATTTATTTGGTGGAAGTGCTGGACGTGAAGGTGTAGCTGTACAAATTGGTGCCGTCGTTGGTCACCGAGCTGGACGCGTCCTTCCCTACCCATCAGCTGGAAAGTTGTTGCTGGTTTCTGGAATGGCAGCCGGTTTTGGTGGGTTATTCCAAACACCTATTGCAGCTGTTTTTTTCGCTATGGAAGTTTTGATGGTCGGCAGAATCGAAAGTCGGGCTGTTCTTCCAGCTACATTAGCTGCCTTTACAGCTAGTACGACTTCTCACTTGTTAGGACTAGAAAAATTCAGTGTTGTATTAAAGCAAGAGGTTGTTTTTGACCTTTCTTCTGTTTTACGGACTTTGTTGATCGGCATCATTTTCGGGATCGTCGGCGGCTTTTTTGCTTTTGGATTAAAAAAAGCAAAAAGTTGGTCTACTGCTCGCTTCCCGGATCTCTATAAAAGGATTTTTCTGATTGGTTTGCTTGTCAGCTTGTTGCTGATGGCCTTTCACTTTGGCCGTTACTCTGGTTTAGGAACCAATCTGATCAGCGAAAGTTTTACAAATGGTTCTATTTATTCTTATGACTGGTTCTTGAAGTTGGCGCTCACGATCATCACTTTAGCAGCTGGATTCCAAGGTGGAGAGGTGACACCGCTTTTTGCTATTGGAGCCAGTCTAGGATTTATCTTAGCGCCTCTCCTCGGATTTCCAATTGAATTTGCGGCTGCGCTAGGTTACATTAGCGTATTTGCTTCCGCAACCAATACCTTTATCGGCCCAGCTTTTATTGGAGCAGAAGTATTTGGCTTTCAACACTTGCCTTTCTTCTTTTTAGCTGTCATCGCAGCATATGCCTTTAATGGCAATCAGTCTATTTACGGCGGACAAAAAGAAATCATTTGGGAATTGAACGAATAAAAACTCCGAACTTAGGAGAGGTATTCTTGCTGACCAGCAGCAGAACCTCTTCATCCATTCGGAGTTTTTTTGTTATAAAGTTGCAATGGCGATCATCGTCAAGAAGAATAAGAAAGAAACGACATGCATCATTTTTTTGATTTTGAAAAATTCACCTTTTGCCATTTTTAAAAGCGGATAAGCAATAAAACCAAATGCCAATCCGTCTACAATACTAGACGTCAGCGGGATCATGACGACAATAAGGAAAGCAGGGAACCATTCACTGAAATCTTCAAAATCGATCCTTTTCAAACTTTCCATCATGATCGCTCCCGTAATCACAACAACAGGCGAGAGCGCTGCACTAGGAATATAGGTCAGTAAAGGTGTAAAAACAAAGGACAGCAAAAACAAGATGCTCACTGTCACAGAAGTCAGTCCAGTCTTACCGCCTTCTTTGATCCCTGAAGCACTTTCAGCAGCAACAACAGTCGGACTTGTTCCCAACAAACTGGAAAGTACCGTCATGATTCCTGTCACACGAAAAGCTTGTTTAAATTGTTTTTTATCTTCCAACAAACCTTCCAGAAGACCAATCGACTCAAAAATCAAGATCATGGTCATTGAAAAGACAGCCAATATAAACGGCAAGTTGAAGAAAGCAGATAAATCAAACGCACCTAAAATCTGTGGGTATTCCACAATTTGACTCATGGAAAAAGTCGAAGACGTTGGTTGATGACTGCCGGTCACAAGCGATAAAAGCGTGATCACGATAATACCGATAAAAAAGCTGCCTTTGACTTTCCGCAAATATAAAACCGCAGATAGCACGATGCCCAGCAACGTCAACAGAACCAAAGGATCCGTCAGATTTCCTAAGGCAACAAACGAATGACTGCCACCATCCACGATCACTCCCCCGTTTTCCAGCCCAATCATCACTAAAAATAGTCCTATTCCTGCTGTAATTCCTTGCTTTAAAGATTCTGGTATAGACTCCGCCAACTTCATGCCGAGATTTGTAAAACTGATGACGATAAAAATCAAGCTAGAAATCAGAATAACGCCTAGCGCTTGCTGCCAACTCAAGCCCATAGAGACAACGATGGTATACGTAAAGAAAGCATTAACGCCCATCCCAGGAGTCATCACAAGCGGAGCATTTGCAAGCAATCCCATCAATAAACTGCCCATCGCAGAAGCTAAGATAGTCGCAAATACACTTAACTCAGAAGGTATTCCTGCATCTGCCAATATCATTGGGTTTACGACAATAATATAAGAAATTGCAAAAAAGGAAGTCAGCCCTGCCATTATTTCTTGCTTCAAGGACGTTCCTTTTTGATTTAGATGAAATAATTTTTCCATTTTTCTCTCCTCGCATTCATTTAATATAAATTCGCGGAGACATGGGCGAGTTTTCATTTCTGTACCACGCAGAGAGAAAGCAACTTTCTCACACGCCTCAACATTAAATTATACCATAAGAATCCCCTCTTTTCATCAAAAAATAAATATTAGGTAACTTAGTTAACTGTTGAAAAAATATTATCCTTATGCTGACAATATTTCTTTTTATTCTTAAAGTTTAATTCAGATAGTCATAATAGGAAGAAATCTTATTTTTGCCATTTAAGTTCTCGTTTTATTTACAAAAATGAACTCTCTTCGTTTAGAAATATCGTTGCTAGTCCTTAAATGATACTAACGAATGCACTTGAGAAAGCAGTCTTCTCTTTGTTTGCTCAATATAGGATGATGAACTTTTAGATATCTACTAACAGACGATATTTAGCAGCTCGACTATCCTATAGTTGTGCAGCGAATTGGTCCCGATGTGAAAGGAGCAAAAAAAGCTCCTTACATTTGCTTGGTGCCTTTATGTAAAGGGTCAGATAAAGCGGAAATAACTACTTATAATCACACAACATTGTCTGCATGAAAATTTTTGTTTGCCTTTTTTCTGAAAGTTGCGTAAACTAAATGTTTGTGTAAGAATTTTTTGACTAGAAGTACATAACGATGGCCTTTTCTAGTCTGTTTAAGGAGAGGTTATATTGAAACAATTGGTCAGTCGCCTGCTTATGCTGGTCGTTACCGTTATATGGGGAGCTGGATATGTTGTCAGCAGTGTAGGTATTCAAGCAATCAGTCCCTATCAACTGATTGCTAGCCGTTTTTTAATAGCTTTCATCTTATCTTTGCTGTTCTTTTTCAAAGCGCTCAAAGACATTAAGAAATCCACTTTGATTCGCGGCAGTATGATCGGCGTCACGCTCTTTTTGGCTTTCATATTCCAAACAGTGGGTTTGGCTTATACAACACCTTCCAAAAATGCATTTTTAACTGCAGCCGGTGTCGTGCTTGTTCCTTTCATCAGCTCGGTTTTCTTTAAAAACAAAGTGCCGTTAAAAGCCATATTCGGTGCGCTTTTTACATTTGTTGGTTCAGCTTTGCTGTCGCTTGATCAAATCAGCGGATTAAATATTGGTGATATCTTGACTTTGATCTGCGCGGTTTGTTTCGCACTGCAGACTATTTTTTCAGGTTTGTATGTCAAACATGAAAATGTCCAAGCATTAACCATCGTTCAACTAGGAGCTGCTGCCATTTCAGGCCTTGTGACGCTTCTGATCCGCGGCGAAGGCTATAACTTTTCTAGTAAAGAAGCCAATTTATCGGTATTATACTTGGCTTTGTTTGGAACCTTTATTGCCTACTTTATTCAATCAGTTGCCTTGCGCTTCATTTCAGATAGCGAAGCGATGATCATTGCCTCTTTAGAATCTCTTTGGGGAATGGTGCTTTCTATCTTGATTTTGAACGAATGGGTCACCGTCCAAATGCTTATCGGTGCCTTCTTTATTTTATCCGGCTCTATTGTCGCTCAGCTCAATTTTGCTAAAATCAAATGGCCTAAGCGAAAGGTGTCTGCCGAATCAATCCCCCATTTGACAACCGTTGAACAAACAGATCCTTAATCAGCAGAAACAGTAAGACCCATGAAGATACTCCTTTAAAAGGAATCCTCCATGGGTCTCTATTTTTTATCCAATTAAGAAGTCTAATACATTCCATTCTGCATTGGCTTTGTATAATTCTGTATATCCACAATTCTTACAACTGATCGTAATAAACTTTTTATTCTGAATATCCATAAACTTTGCAAAGTTGCCGCCTGTAGCTTGGAACTGATCGTTTTCATATTCGTGGTGCCCACATTTTTCACATTCAAATCTTCTTTTTTCTTCCATCCAACTCTCCTCCTCTTTTTTTCATTATATAAGAAAAGACAGAACATTGGCTATATTTTTTTAACTCGCATCCTTTATGTCATACCGGCTGTCATTCATTTGCTTGCAGCCCCATCAGAAATAGGACACTTGTATAAGTTGCGGGTTCTCAAAAGAAAATGGCACGTTTTTTATCAGCTTCACATCGGTTCATGATGCATATGCTGTTCTTCTTCTGGCAAAACTGAATCAATGTGCCAGATCTCATCTGCATATCGTTTGATGGTAAAGTCAGCTGAGAACGGTCCAGAACTGGCGATATTTAGAAGTGATTTTTGATTCCATTTGTGCGGATCTTGATAGAGTTCATCAACTTTTTCTTGTGCACGCAAATAGCTGTCAAAATCCTTTAGAATAAAGTATTCATCATTATCGTTGACCAATGAGTCAAAAATCACATGACCTTCTTCTAATACATCTGGGATCGTTCCATCGATCAGCGCGTTCAATACTTTTCGCACCTGTGGATTGGTTTCATAAATTTCTCTTGATTGATAAGTGCCATCTTGATAATATTGATAAACTTCTTCAGCTGTCAGACCAAATAAGAATATATTATCGTCGCCGACGTGATCTCGAATCTCAACATTCGCACCATCTAATGTCGCAACTGTTAACGCACCATTCAACATCAACTTCATGTTGCTAGTACCCGATGCTTCTTTACTGGCTAACGAAATTTGTTCACTGACTTCAGCAGCTGGAATAATCAGTTCTGCCAATGAGACACCATAGTTTTCAACAAAAATGACTTTGAGCTTGTCTCCAACAGCGTGATCTTCATTGACTAGTTTAGCTACTGAATTGATCAGCTTGATCACATACTTGGCGTAGAGATAACTTGGCGCAGCTTTGGCTCCAAAGATGAATACACGCGGTTGAATATCTTTTTCTGGGTTCTCTTTGATATCAAAATACCGGTGAATAATATGCAAAACATTTAACAGTTGTCGCTTGTATTCATGCAGACGCTTGATCTGTACATCAAACAAAGCAGTTGGATCGATTTCAATGTCTAACGCTTCTTTGACATAAGCTGCAAAACGTTTTTTGTTTTTCAACTTCACTTCTGCTAATTCATTCAATGTTTCTTCATCTTCCGCAAAACTCTTAAAAATCTTCAATTCAGCAGGATTCTTTTTCCATTCTGTACCGATTTTCCGATCCAATAGAGCGGTCAATTCTTCGTTTGCCAGCTGCAGCCACCGACGCTGAGTGATCCCATTCGTTTTATTATTGAATTTTGCTGGGTACAACTGATTGAATTCTTTTAATACCTCATGCTTCAATAGATTCGTGTGCAGCTGAGCTACACCATTCACACTATGACTGCCGATGATCGCCAAATGAGCCATATTGACATGTCCTTCTTGAATGATGGCTGTTCGATAAGCCATTTCTTCTCCATAAAGCGGAATTTTCTTTTCAATTTGGCGTCTATTCAACTCTTCAATAATTTGATAGACACGCGGGATCGTTTCTTCCAACATATAAACAGGCCATTTTTCCATCGCTTCTTGCATGATCGTATGGTTGGTATAGCTCATCGTCTTTTTAGTGATTTCCCAAACTTGCCCCCAACTCATCTGTTCTTCATCCAACAAGATCCGCATAAATTCTGGGATGCAGAGTGCTGGATGAGTATCATTAATATGTATCGCCACATATTCCGCGATTTCTTGCATAGTACGATCCATCTTTTTATAATAGCGAATAATACTTTGGATCCCTGCTGAGCACAAAAAGTATTCTTGACGCAACCGCAAAAGACGACCTTCATAATTGGAATCGTCAGGATATAGGACTTCTGTCAGTTGATTGACCGATTGCTGATCAGCCAAGTTATGATAATGAATTTCTTCATGCGGCGGAATCTCTGCTGACCATAGTCGCAGTGTATTGATGATTTCATTTTGATAACCTATGACGGCCGTGTCATAAGGAACGGCTAAAATGTTCTGTGTATTTTGGTAAAAAGGCACAAGATGTCCATTTGCGTCTTCATATAAGTAAGCTTGACCGCCAAATCGTACAATCACCGCTTTGTTTTCGCGTCGTGTTTCCCAAACGTTCCCATTCCGCAACCAATTTTCAGGCACTTCAACTTGATGTCCTTCAATAAATTTTTGTTGGAAGAGGCCGTACTTGTAGCGAATACCATCGCCGGCACCCGGGATGCCTAAGGAAGCAAGCGAATCCATGAAGCAGGAAGCTAACCTTCCCAGACCGCCGTTTCCTAAAGCTGGATCGACTTCTGCTTGAATCAATTCATCCAGATCGAGGTGCATGTCTTTTAGAATATCGCGGACCGTATCCAGCAGGTCAAGATTCAGCAAGTTGCTTTTTAACATCCGTCCTGGCAAATATTCCATTGAAAAGTAATACAATTGTTTGACTTGTTCTTCTTCATAATACTTCTTTGTTTTATTCCAGTCTTCTCCTGCATAAGCTTTTATAAGTGTTCCTAAAACGGTGTACAGCTGAGAGGGTGAACACTCTTCAATATCCACCCCGTATAAGCCAGTCGTTACCCGCTGAAAATTTTTTTTAAAATCCGTTCTATCCAGTTCCATAGCGTCCCCCTGCCTTTACTCTTCTCGGGCATCTAAAACGTTGTTTATCCTTCTATTGTTCAGTGATCTGTTCATAGGAATCCAAGTATTCGCGTGTTGATTTTTCCCAACTAAAGTCTTGTCTCATCGCTGTTTTAACTAATGTTGTCCAATCTTTAGACTGATCATAGTAAACAGATAAAGCTCGATCGATCGTCTCTAACATGACTTGTCCATTGAAATCATAAAAGCTAAAGCCAGTTCCTTCACCCGTAAATTCATTATACGGCTGAACGGTATCTTTCAATCCACCTGTTTCATGAACGATCGGCAGTGTACCGTAACGCAAAGAATTGAGCTGAGAAAGTCCGCATGGCTCAAAAGCAGACGGCATGATATATAAGTCGCTGCCAGCATAGATCTGTTGCGCCAATTCAATATCAAAGTCAATAATGGCTTTGAACTTTTCAGGATAAACACTATTGAAAAAGTTGAAACTATGTTCAAACTGTGCTTCTCCAGTTCCTAAAATCAGAACTTGAATATCTCGCTGCATCAATTCATTCATTTTTTCTTCCAGCAAATGGCAGCCTTTTTGTTCCGTCAAACGACTAACCATCGCCATTAACGGTACATCTTCTCTAACCGGCAAGCCTACTCTCTCTTGTAAAGCTTTTTTGTTCGCTTTTTTGCCTTCTAAATGATCAACAGAGAAGTGAGCTGCGATCCATTCATCTGTTTCAGGATTCAGCATGTCATAATCGATCCCATTCAAGATCCCTTTCAGTTTCCAACTATTTTCCCGCAAAACACCTTCCAAACCTAATCCAAATGCTGGCGTTTGGATTTCTTGCGCATAAGTTGGACTAACGGTTGTAACTAAGTCAGCGTAAAAAATACCGCCTTTCAAAAAGTTGACGTTGCCATAATACTCTAATCCATGCTCATGAAACGCGTTATAACCGATATCGAACAGATCCGAGAGCACGATTTGATCGTAAATCCCTTGGAATTGAAGATTGTGAATGGTCAAGACGGTTTTAATAGATTGGTACGCTTGGATCCATTGATATTTATCTTTTAGCAAGACCGGAATGATCGCTGTATGATAATCGTTGACATGTAGCACATCCGGAATAAAATCAATTCTTTCCAGCATTTCAATGATCGCTTGCGAGAAGAAAGCAAAGCGTTCGCCGTCATCATCAAAACCATATAATCCTGGTCGATCAAAATAATAAAGATTGTCGATAAAATAGTACGTTACAGCATCTTTGACAAGTTTTTTGATTCCGCAGAATTGTTTGCGCCAACCCACTTTAACTTCAAATTGAGCGACATCTTCTAACTGTTCTTTGTACACTTCAGGCATTTGTTGGATGTGATACGGAAGTACCACACGGATATCTGCGCCTTGTCGTTTCAATTCTTTAGGAAGAGCCCCGGCAACATCACCGAGGCCCCCTGTTTTAAAGAATGGTGCGCATTCTGCAGCTGCAAACAAAATTTTCACTGGTTTAGCGCTCCTTCCGATTGATGAATCACTTCATTTTTCTTCACCACAATTGGTTTTTCTGGTGTCCCGATTAATTTGACACCTGGTTCAATTTTGACATTCTTGTCTAAGATCACATAATTCAACTCAGTGTCTTCGGCAATTTTTGCCCCTTGCATGATGACCGCATTTTTAACACTGGCCGTTTTTTTGATTTCTACTTTGCGGAAAAGAACAGCATTTTCAACTTCTCCTTCAATGATGCAGTCAGTAGCGACCAAAACATTTTTGACATTAGCTGTTTCCGCATAGTAAGTCGGTGCACCGTTTTTTGCTTTGGTGATCACTTGTTGGTTACGGTAGAACAGTGCATTATAATTGACATCATCTAGCATCTCCATATTGGCTTCGAAATAGCTTTGGGTGCTGTCAATATCTTTTAAATAGCCTGTGTATTCATACCCACTGATTTTATCGCCTGCTTCAAGCGCATATTCAGAAATAAAGCCCATGTCATGTGGTGCGTCATTCTTTTCAGCGCTGTCTAAGTATTCCAAAAACTTATCGACACAGACGATTTCGTACCGCATCTGTATTGGCAGTCTTTCATGGGAAGAAGTTGCTTCCTGATCGACTTCTTTGATCGACTGGATATCAGCACTGCCTTTATCTGCAAACTCATAATAGCAAACATCTTTTTCAAATAAGCTGTCGTTCGTTGGTACATTCTTATAAATCGCAGTAACAGCTGCTCCTCGTTCTTTGTGGTAGCGCAGCACAGCTTGCAAGTCGATGTTGCAAAGCATTTGACTGCCCATGATCACTACATAGTCTGCTTTAGATTTTTTCACGTAACTGCGTTGGTCTTCAAAGTAAGAAGCTTGGCTTTTTTCAAAGTTATCTTTTCCTTTTAATTCAAGCTGCGAGTGGGTAAACACTCCGCCGCCGATCGTTGAATCTAATCCCCATGCAGAACCGCTTCTGATATGGTCATACAAAGAATGTCCGCTGCCTTCGATAAAAATTGCAGCCGAACCGATTTCAGCTCCATACAAGCTCGTCAGTTGAAAGTCGATCAAACGATAGCGGCTAGCAAAAGGAAGTGTGGCGATTGGGCGCCGATTTGTCAAAGGTTTCAACTTTGAATCATTTTCCATCAGATTTAATATGGCACACATCTTATTACTCAACATCTTTTACTCCCCCTATGGTTTCATCTTTTCCTAAAACGGCGATTTCTTTATCTTTTCCAATTAATTGTGCTCCATCGTGGATAACGGCATTTTCTCCGATGATCGCATGGTCAACTGTCACATTCTCTCCGATCGTTGCCCCTGGCATAATAAAGGAGTCTTTGATCTTCGAACCTTTTCCGACTTTTACATTGTAAGATAAAATGGAATGTTCCACTTCTCCAGAAACGTAGCAACCATCTGTTACCATCGCATTTTTCACATTTGATGTTTCTGTCAAAAATTGAGGTGGTGCAGCGACGTTTTTGGTATAAACACGCCAGTTGTCATCTCGAATATTCAAGTCATGGTTAGGATCGATAAACTCCATGTTGGCTTCCCACAGACTTTCTACTGTTCCTACATCTTTCCAATAATCTCTGAAAGCATAAGCAAAGACGTTTTCGCTATTGCGCAAATAAGCCGGGATCACATGGTGCCCAAAGTCAAGCATCTCTCTATTTTTAGCTTGGTTATCTACTAAGTATTGTTTTAGTCTTGGCCAGCTGAAAATGTAGATCCCCATTGAAGCCAAATTATTTTTTGGATGTTCTGGTTTTTCTTCAAACTCGATGATTCGACCTGTTTCATCCGTGTTCATAATTCCAAAACGAGAAGCTTCTTCTAACGGAACCGGAATAACACCAACCGTCAATGCTGCATTTTTTTCTTTATGGAAGTCTAACATTTTTTGATAGTCCATTTTATAAATGTGGTCTCCTGAAAGAACAAGAACATAATCAGGATTGTAGTTATCAATATAGTCGATGTTTTGATAAACGGCATGAGCTGTTCCTTTAAACCAGTTTTCACCTTCAATGCTGGAATAAGGTTGCAAGATGGTCGCACCGCCATCGTGAGAGTTTAAGCCCCATGCTGATCCATTGCCGACATGCGCATTCAGTTCCAAAGGTTTATACTGCTTTACGACCCCTACATTTTTGATTCCTGAATTTGCGCAATTGCTTAAAGCAAAATCAATAATACGGTATCTGCCGCCAAAAGAAACAGCCGGTTTGGCGATTTCTTTGGTCAATTTACCTAATCGACTGCCTTGTCCTCCTGCTAATACCATTGCGATGATTTCTTTTTTCATTTGTCTGCGGAAGAACGGGTGAAGCCCTTCTTCCTCTTCCCTCCTTATTTGTCTACTCCTATTGCACACTCATCTATTTCTTTTTGTCTTTTGGTACGCCATATACACGTTTTGGTTTTAAAATTACTGTACTTAAAGCCGGAATGATCAGCTCGACAGAATGTTGCTGGTGGTCATGAGGAATCTCTTCACTCTTCAAAACACCTTGTCCTGCTGTCCATGTACCGCCAAATTCTTCCATCTCAGTATTCAGCAATTCTTCATACATGCCTGCATAAGGAACGCCTACTCGGAAACCTTTTCGCTCTACTGGAACAAAATTGCAGATCACGATCAAGAAATCTCTAGCTTTTTTCCCTTTGCGGATAAAGGATAAAATCGTTTCGGCACGGTTATCCGCATCTAAAATCTCTATCCCGCTATGATCATGGTCCACTTCCCACAAAGCGCGATTTTCTTTGTAGAGATGGTTCAATGTTTTCATATATTCTAGATGAGCTTTATTTTTCTCATCTTCTAAGCTGATCCACTCTAACCCAGAATAAAAACGCCATTCTAAAAATTGTCCATATTCATTGCTCATAAAGTTGAGCTTTTTCCCAGGAAAGGTCATGTGGTAAGCTTCCAACGTTCGCAAACCAGCAAATTGGTTGTACCGGTCACCAAACATTTTATGCATCAACGATTTCTTTCCATGGACCACTTCATCGTGAGAGAAAGGAAGCAAAAAGTTTTCATTGAACATGTACATGAATGAAAAAGTGATCAAATCAAAATGATCTTTTCTAAATAAGGGATCCATTTCAAAGAAACGCAATGTATCATTCATCCAACCCATGTTCCATTTATAATTAAATCCTAAGCCGCCCTTATCTACAGGTCCCGTCACATTTCCCCAGGAGGTGCTTTCTTCAGCGATCATCAAGACATCAGGATGCCGCTCAAAAATAACCGTATTCATTTTCTGAATAAATTCGACGCCTTCCCGATTATGATTGCTGCCATCTTCATTTGGTGTCCATTCGCCTTCGTCATAATCGAGATACAGCATATTGCTGACCGCATCCACACGCAGACCATCAAGATGACATTGATTTAGCCAAAAGAACGCATTCGAAATCAAAAAACTGTGGACTTGAGGTTTTCCTAAATCAAAGTTCAATGTACCCCAACGAAAGTTTTGTGCACGATTGCTGTCTTGATACTCAAACTGCGGTGTTCCGTCGTAATAAGCCATCCCGTAATTGTTGCGATTAAAATGACTCGGCACCCAATCCATGATGACCCCAATGCCAGCTTGGTGAGCAGCTTCGACAAAATCTTGAAACTCTTCTATTGTTCCAAATTTTGAAGAAAGAGCATAGTAGCCTGTTGCTTGATAACCCCAGGAGGCATCTAGCGGGTGTTCGACTAAGGGAAGGAATTCGATGTGGGTATAGCCCATTTCTTTTGCATAGGGGATCAGTTCAGCTTGCAACTCAGGAAAGGTATACCAAGAACCATCTTCATGCTGTTTCCATGAGCTCATGTGAACTTCATAAATATTCAAAGGACGCTCATAAATCGGATAGCGTTTTTTATTGGCCATCCACAAGCCATCTTTCCATTTTCTTTCGGGAAGGGCTTTGATCACAGAAGCCTCTTTCGGTCTGACCTCAAAGGCAAAAGCATATGGATCGATCTTTAATTTGACCGTTCCGTTTGCCTGTTCGATCCGATATTTATAGGGCTGTCCTTCTTCAGCCTCTTTACAAAATACTGTCCACACACCGGTTTGATCGATCTTTTCCATCGGCAGACCTTCTTCCCAGTTTGTGCAGTCAGAAACAAGCGAAACACTTCTCGCATGAGGAGCCCAAACAGTGAACCGAAAACCTTCTTCTTCTTGACTCGTTTCTTCATGACAACCAAAAGTAAGGTAGCTGTCAAAATACTGACCCGTATTGAATAAGTAGAGTTCTTGTTCTAATTGTTTCTTCGTTTTTTTCATGTTGGATGAACGGCTCATCGCATGCTCCCCCTCTTTCTCAAATATGTATTTAAATTCATTTTAATCAGGTTATCATTATTATTTCATTTTGTCATGGCTTTTTTGTTATTTTTTTTACAAGCAAGCCTTTTTCTTTCAAAAACATTGTCGAACTCTATTTTCACTATAACACTTCTTCTTTAGAAAGGCTTTTAGAAACACTTGTGAAATTTGCGTTATTAAACAATCAGCGCTAGAATCGTTTGCTAAACCTCCATTTATTAAAGGTATTTTGTTTTGTTACGATAAGCATTCTTTGATCGTTATATACATCTTTGTTTTTATTTCAAGTGTATCTTTTACGCTTTCATGGTAAAATGTACATGAGAACCTTTTCTCACCTTTCTTTAACTTTTTTCTTCTCTCACAACATTTGCTCCGTTACTTTTTTTTGAAAGGAGGATACATCATCATGTTAAATATTGCTCTACTGACATTAGGTTTTATCGGTCTTGTTATTGCAGCACTCACACCTAAATCGACAGTAGGAGCGGCTGTTTCTCTAGTCAGCTTTTTGGCTTACTTCCTCGTGAATGACTTAAGCGAATGGTATATGATCATCGTCTTTATTTTGGGGATCGGTCTGCTGATTTTGGAAGTATTCATTCCCGGTTTTGGTATCATAGGAATGACTGGAATCGGGCTGATCGTATTTGGTCTATATCAGACATTAGGCGACTTAACATTGGCACTGCGCGATTTGAGTATCGCGTTCATTCTCACGATCGGTTTGGTCGTTCTGCTGATTCGAAGAGGTTACTCACTGGCGAATTTAAACAAAATCGTATTAAAGAATGATTTAAGTACGACACGTGGTTTCTTAAGTAGTCAGGATCAATCCTCGTTACTTGAACAAACAGGCAAAACCGTAACATTTTTAAGACCAACTGGGAAAGCTCAGTTTGGAGAAGAGATTTATGACGTGTTAAGCAATGGAGAACACATTGAAAAAGATGCAGAAGTTGAAGTGGTTAAGGTAGAAGGGTCAAAAATTATTGTAAGGAGAGTGAAAATGAATGGATAATACAGGAAGTTGGATTGGTTTTGCGATTATTGCTGTCATACTCATTATACTCGTCAGCATTTTCTTGCGTTTTGTACCTGTTGGTTTATGGATCACAGCCTTTTTCTCAGGCGTAAAAGTAGGCATCGGTACATTAGTTGGTATGCGATTGAGACGTGTAACGCCTCATCACATTATTCGTCCATTGATCAAAGCAACGAAAGCAGGATTGTCATTGGATATCAATGATTTGGAAGCTCACTACTTAGCAGGCGGTGATATCAACCAGGTCATTGACGCTTTGATTGCTGCAGAACGAGCAAACATTCCGTTGAAATTCGAACAAGCTGCAGCGATCGACCTTGCTGGAAGAAACGTTTTTGAGGCTGTTCAAGTCAGTGTTAACCCGAAAGTGATCGAAACACCATTCATTGCAGCCGTTGCAAAGAATGGGATCGAAGTTCGTGTTAAAGCAAAAGTAACTGTACGAGCAAATATTGAACGTTTAGTTGGTGGTGCTGGTGAAGATACGATCATCGCGCGTGTTGGTGAAGGGATCGTTACAACAGTCGGGAGCTCATTACAGCATTCTGCTGTTTTAGAAAATCCAGATGCTATTTCCAAAACGATTTTAAATAAAGGTTTAGACTCAGGCACAGCTTTTGAGATCTTGTCGATCGATATTGCTGACGTGGATGTAGGTCGTAACATTGGCGCTCAACTTCAAACAGAACAAGCAGAAGCAGATAAAAATATTGCACAAGCAAAAGCGGAAGAAAGACGTTCAATGGCTATTGCTGAAGAGCAAGAAATGGTGGCAGAAGTACAACGGATGCGCGCAAAAGTTGTGGAATCCGAATCTCAAGTACCACTTGCTTTGGCTGAAGCATTGAAATCAGGAAATATCGGCGCAATGGATTACTACAATATGAAAAACATCAATGCAGATACAGATATGAGAACTTCGATCTCTGATGTATCTAAGAGGGACAGTGATGAATAATGTCAGATTTTCTTAATTTAGGCATCGTCATTTTCTTTGTTTTTTATCTTATCGTTCAAGCAGTCGTTTTTATTTTTAGAGTCATCTCTTCAGTGTCTACAGCAACAAAACCCAAGCCTTCTCGTCAAAATGCGCCTTCTGCTCAAAACAAAAGCAACGCAGCTCCTACTTCTCGTACTGCACCACGATCAACAGCTGGGCAACGTCGGAATGCTGCTACAAAAGCCAGCAGCATCCAAGAACGCATGAAAAAAGAATTGGGAAAAATGGAACAATCTGTTAGTGGAAGAAACGCTGGAACTCAAGAAAAAAAAGCTGCTATTAGAAAAAATCGTGCGTCCCTTATGAGTAAAGAAGGCAAAAATTTTGAGTCTTTTACTAATCAAGAAGGCAGAGATTTCGAAGCTTTCTTGAGTCGTCAAGGACGTACTGGATCAGAAGGAACCGGCAGTGTTGAAGGAACAGAATTTCATCCTCGAGGACACCGTACGATGAAACAGACGATCGTACGCAAAGGACAAATGCAGCATGATAAGAAAAAAAAGATCCAACCTACGAATGAACAACAAAAATGGCTTCATGCTTTTATGTATAAGGAAATTCTGGACAAACCTAGGAGCCAAAGACCGATTAGATAAACATTTTTTATCTAAATGGAATGAGACAAAATTTTTCAAAAGACTCTTTAATATTTTTGAAAGGATTTCTTTTGAATGCTTTTATTAAAACTGATAAAGACAAAAAAAGGAGCAAAAGACCATTTGATCGGTCTTCTGCTCCTTTTTATTTGGGACGGTTCTCTCTTTATCCTTTGGCAGCTCCTCCCATGTTGAATCCTTTTGACATATGGTTTTGAGAAAAATAGTATAGAATAAAAGTCGGCAGCATATAAAGAACGGAATAAGCTGCCAGTTGGCCATAAGCAGCATAACCATATTGCCCAAAAAATTGGAACAATGTGACAGATGCCGGCAGTTTTTTCGGTGAAGAAAGTAAAATATAAGGAACAAAGAAATTTCCCCAGCTGCCGATAAACGTAAAGATCGCAACAGTATACATACCGGACTTCATCAAAGGAACGATGACTTTATATAATGTGCTGAGCTTCGAGGCACCATCGATCCATGCAGACTCTTCTAGTTCGATCGGCACACCATCCATAAAGTTCTTCATCATCCAGATCCCAAATGGCAAAGAAGAAGCTGTCAAAAATAGCAATGTGCCTACGAGCGAGTCGGTCAAGTTGAAAAAAGTGAACAACTGATAGACCGGAACCATAACTGCGGTAATCGGAAGCGACGTCATAAATAAAATCGTCATCAAGAGCTTTTGTTTGTTTTTTAAAGGAAACCGAGACAAAGGATAAGCAGCCAGCAGAGAGAATAAGACAACTAAAATCGTCTGACCGCCTGATAAAAATAACCCGTTGAGGAAAGCTTGCTGGTTTCCGCGATCGGTAATGACTTCTTGATAGTTGGTCAATGTAAAGTGTTCTGGCATTTTCAGTACTTGCGTTGCATTCGCATCAAAAGAAGCCACGAAAACCCAAAGTAGTGGGATCACAAAAATGATGGCAATCAAAGTCAATACAATATAAGCCAGTGCAGAAGATGTTTTTTTATTTTTCATTTTTCTGTCCCTCCTAATCTTCAGTTTTCAGCAAACGAATGTAGCCAAGGCTTAAAATAATGCCGATCCCTAAGATAATCAGCGAAATGGCTGTGCCATAGCCTAACTGGTAATTGACAAAAGCTTGTTCGTACATCAAGACTGGCAAGGTTGATGTGGCCCCACTTGGCCCTCCGCCTGTCATGGTATAAAGCAAGGTGAATACGCCCAATGTGCTGAGGGTAATGATCACAAGATTCGTAAAAATCGTACTTTTGATCATCGGTATGGTAATTTTCCACATGCGTTGCCAAGCCGTTGCGCCATCTATCTTAGCCGCGTCTTCTATATCATTTGGGATGCCGTCTAAAGCTGATTGAAACATCAACATACTCAAAGCTGAACCTTGCCAAATGTTAGCGACGACGACTGAAACCATTGGAAAAGTAAACAACCATGAAATTGGTTGAAGCTGTAAGCCAGCCATAAACCGGTTCAACGTTCCACCATCATGTAAAAAAGACACAAAGATGATGGCCACGATCAATTCCGGTGTTACCCACCCAGCCATGACAGTCCCGCCAACGATTTTCCGAAAAGCTTTATGTTTATTTTTCATTAAAACAGCTAGTAAAAAACCTAGTACTTGTTGTCCAATTATTCCCGAAAATAAGAGGAAAATCAGGGTATTCTTAAAAGAACTGAAAAATTTAGGATCTTTAAACAATTGCACAAAGTTTTGAAAACCGACAAATTGAATGTTTTGTGCAGCAACACCTGTTAAAGATAGATTGGTAAATGAAAAAAAGAGGGTCATGATGATTGGACCAATAAAAAAGATCAGCAGCAGCAGTAAAGAAGGTGTTAAAAACCAAGCTGCCTGTTTGAACATTTGTCGATTTTTCGTTTTTCGCTTCTGTGGACGATTCTGATGGTTCTGCATGTTAACTTCCCCCTTGCTACAGCTAACAGCCCTCTGATCTTTTGAGCTGCTAATCTGAAAAATGAAGGCCAACTCGCTTAGAATTGGCCTCTTCTTTTTGGTTTATTGGTTGATGGTTTTATTTCTTCATGATGTTGTCTGCACCAACGATTCTTTCTAAACCAGCATGATAAGCTTTGACAGCTTGCTCAGGCGTAGCATTTCCAGAGGCTACTGATTCTACCACTTCTTGAATGTGCGTGGAAACAGTTGGATAGTCATCGACAGCTGGTCTGAAATGAGAATATTGTAAAATTTCACCTGCTTCTTTATAGTTGCTGACAGGTTGGTTAAGATATTCTTCATTCTTCGCTACATCCGTTCGAACAGTCATATCTCCTGTTTGAGTCACGTAGCCAAGCTGGTGTTCTTCATCAACAGCCATTTGAATAAATTTTTCTGCTAATGCTTTATTATCAGCTTGTTTTGGAATTGAAAATGCCCAACCGCCTGACATAGAGGTATATTTTGGATCTTTTCCTGTCTGGGTCGGGAATGGAATAAAGTCCCATGTATCTAAAGCATCCAGCCAAGGTTTGGCGCGTCCTTCTCTCCAGCTCCCGGATACCCAGTTTCCATCGATCACCATAGCTACTCCGCCATTCTGCATGTAATCTTCTGCCAACATGGTGCCAATTTGACTATTTGAAGCGACACTCATACTTGGTCCTAAATCATTTTGATAAACGTCTTGAATGAAAGTAAAGGTATCCGTCAATGCATTTTCATCAATAACCCATTTTCCAGCTTCCCAATCGTACAACTCTGAACCTGTTCCGCTATACAGAACTTGGAAAGTCCGCATCGAAGTTGCTTCACCTGTCGACTTGGTTGCATAAAGGAATAGAGGAATGGTTTCTTTGTTTGCCGCGTGCACCTTTTCAGCAGCATCTAAAATATCTTGCCAGTTAGTCGGCTCAAAAGGTACAGAAATTCCTGCTTGATCAAAGATTTTTTTGTCATACCATAATCCTTGGACATCGGTACTGAACGGCACACCGTAAATTGAGCCGTCTTCTCCTTTGACCCCTTCTTTTGTCGTTTCTTCAATGTTGCTCCAATCGTCCCAGTTATTGACAAAGTCATCTAAAGAGCTCAAATAGCCGGCATTGACATCTGAATTCAAGATAAAAGTGTCTTCAATCGCAACATCCGGCGCAGTATCTTTTGACTGCATCATGATAGCTTGCTTCGTGGTTGTATCATCATACAAAGGAATCAGTTCAACATCTACCCCTTCATTTGCAGCCTCAAAATCTTTTTCCAGATCTTTGAACCAGTCTTCCCACCATGAGGGATAAGAAACTTGAAGAACTTTTCCTCCTTCTGTGTTGTCCTGTTGATCTGAACCTGAACCGCCGCCGCAAGCTGCTAGTAGTAGTGCAGAGCCAATCAATAATCCAATCAGAGTTTTCTGCTTGTTCATTTGGTACTCCTCCTTTTGTTCCCAATAAAGGGAATTTTCATCTAAAATAAGCGCTTTCATTTTTTGCTACTGCTTTACCTGCCCCAATTATAGTAAGTTACACAACTTGTGAGCAACTCAAAACACTTCTTCTGATCAAATACCCGCAAGAAATACTCGCAGGTTTCCTTCTTTTCTCCTATCTCAAGTGTGATTGCTTTTGCCCAACTTTTACAAATGGTAAACTAGATGAAATGAGAGCCATTACCGAATAAAGGAGCGATTTTATGCGAGCCGTCACTTGGCAAGGAAAAGAAAAAATGGAAGTTACTACTGTATCTGATCCCATCATTAAAGAACCAACGGACATGATCATCCAAATTACTGCAACTGCTATTTGCGGATCTGATCTACATCTTTACCCTCATGGCAGCGCTATATTATAGAAAGATTATGTCGTAGGCCACGAACCGATGGGAATCGTAGTTGAAACAGGCAAAGAGGTTAAAAAAGTGAAAAAAGGAGATCGTGTCGTTATTCCTTTTAATATCAGCTGTGGACATTGCCATTTCTGTAAGCACGATATGGAAAGTCAATGTGGTAACTCCAATCCCAATCCTGATGTAGATTATGGTGGATTATTCGGTTTTGGAAAACTCAATGGAAATTATCCTGGTGGACAAGCTGAATATTTACGTGTTCCTTTTGCTGATACGTCTTCTTTTGTCGTCCCCGAAAGCAACCTGCCTGATGAAAAGATCCTTTTCTTATCTGATATCGTCCCTACTGCATGGTGGAGTGTTGAAAATAGTCAAGTTAAACCTGGTGATACGGTAATCGTGTTAGGTTCCGGTCCTGTCGGTTTACTTGCCCAAAAGTTTGCAAAAATGAAAGGTGCAGAACGAGTCATTGCAGTCGATTGCATTGCGCATCGAATCGAACATTCTGCTAAAACAGAGGGGGTAGAGACATTCAATTTTATGGAAGCGGATAAGCCAGGAAAAGCTTTGAAAGAAATGACGAATGGCGGCGCTGATGTAGTCATTGACTGTGTCGGCATGGATGGTGTAGAAAGCAAAACCAGCGAGAAACTTTTGAATACCTTGAGTCCTCAAATGGGTACGATTGCTCCTTTAAAAACCGCGATCGAATGTGTCAAAAAGTTTGGTACAGTCCAAATGACTGGCGTTTACCTCTCTCCTGCTGCTTTCTTCCCTTTGAATGAATTGTTTTCTCGCAACGTTGTTTTAAAATCGGGCCAAGCGCCTGTTGTTCACCTTATGCCTAAATTGTACGACATGATTTCCAATGATGTTTTTGATCCTACAGAAATCATCACTCATGTATTGCCGCTTGAAAAAGCCAGCGAAGCTTATCAAATGTTTGATGAAAAAGCAGATCACAATATCAAAACGATTTTGAAACCTTAACACTATTTTTTGTTGTTGCCTTTGTTCAAGTAGAAAAGAAAGGATAAGAGATGCCAAAAATAAAAAGAAAAGAACATCAAATTGAACCCGATAAAGAAGAAGATATTATTATTAAGTCAAGTGGCTTTCGTTTTTACTTCCAAAACTTTTATAATTTGATTTCTTTAACGAATGACCTATTGACAGGTTTGATGTACATGATTGCCAGTGTGCTAAGTTTAATGGGTGTTCCTTCTATTTACAGTACTTCACTCTATCTTTTAGGCGCTGTCTTTTTGACTTTTCGTCCTCTGATCAAAATCGTCCACAATGTCTTTTTATATAATGATCGTGGTAAAGATGAGAATGATGAAGAAGGTCAAAGTGAAACTGAAGAAGATTTGAATGAAGCAGAGAAAGATCGAGATCAAGCTGAAGAAGATCGGAAGCAAGCTGAGAAGGACCGAGAACAAGCTGAAGAAGATCGGAAAAAGGCTGAAGAAAATCAAGAAAACCAAGGCGATCAAGAAAATGAATCACAGCAAGATCCGAGCATCATCAGCAAAGTTCTTCCTGGTTTATCTGATTATGAGCAAGACCAAACAGATGAACAAGAAAAAGAAGAAGAACGTGAAAAACAAAGAGACGAAGAGCAAAAGAAACGTGACAAAGCTGCAAGAGAACGAGAATTGGCACAAAAAGAAAGAGAGCTCAACCAAGAAAATCATGAAGATGGTTAAAAAAAAAATTGTTTGAAACCTATCTTTTTATCATTTCTTAAACGACAAAAAAGCAAGCCCTAATGTAAAGCGGCTTACTTTTTTGTCCTTTTTAGAACCTATTTTTTACATCGAAACGATCTAAAATGCTGCCTAAAACCGGAGCTAATAGAACATAAAAAGCAGCATTCCCTAACGCATGCATCGTATCAAACGGCAATCCTGCAAGGTAATAAGCCCAAAAATTTTGAATCCCAAAAAAAGGCGCTTGAACAGCTGAGATGATAAAACCATAGAGATAACCCGTTAGACCTGCATATAGCACCATCACCACAAAAGGGATTTGATTGATAAAAGGTTTGATGAGTAATCCTGTGATTCCTACTAAAATAGAAAAAGATAAGATTTGCGCGATCGTCCAGACACCCATTCCTAGTTGGATGTTTGAGATCAAAATGGAAAGAATCGCGACGATCCAACTATCAACGACTGTCATTTTAAGAACTAGAATGATCAGAATAACGGTCACAGGTTGCACATTGGGCAAAAACTGAAAAATTACGCGGCTGACATAGCATAAAGCTGTCAGTAAACCTAGCAACGCAATTCTTTGAACAGAAAAAACAGACTTAGTTGCCATTTAAGGTCCACTTCACTTGGTCTCCATCCTTCAATTCATACTCGGCAGCACCTACTGTAGGCTGTTCGTCGTTGACAGTATATAACCACCATTTGCCTTCAGCTTCATCTTGTTCATGTCCATTGATTGCTGTAATAAAGCCGTCTTTTTCTTCAACTTCATAATGCTCTTTCATTGCTTCCAATACAGAGGTTCCTTCTGAAACTTCTACACTTTTTGCAAGGTCTGCTGCTTCTTTTCCATCTATTTCGAATGACATTTCAGCTTGGATCTGAGCATCTTTTTCAGCAGTGTCCACTACACTGGATTGCTCGGAAACAGCTTGGCTTCCAGTCGTCTCTTTTTCTGTTTCTGTTCCACAAGCCGTTAAGACAAACAATAAAGATAAAAAGATAAATGATTTTAATTTTAATTGACGTAACATGATTCTTCCTCCTCAGATTTAAAGCAAAAATAAAATGGTCTGGTGAGGCAATATGTAACAGCGATAACATTAGCTGTTCGACAGTCGCTTTGCCTCGAAGCAACTGTTTTTTGATTTTTTAAGAAAGATCTGACTTAGAGCTGAAGCTCCTTACAGTGGCGGGACCGTGCTGGATTTTCACCAGTCTTCCATCTTATCAAATCAATAATGTGTTTTTGGTAACTGTTCTTTTTTCAATTCTGGATGAAAAACTTTTCCGCCTCGTTCATAAAGCGGCTCAGCTACTCCTTTACGATGGTTCACTATTCGTGCCAAAGCAAACAAGTAATCAGATAAACGATTGACGAATATAGCAACGACGGTATTGATTTTTTCTTCTCTATTTAGTGTGACGATCAGATGCTCAGCTCTTCTCGTTACGGTTCGAGCCAAATGCAATAAACTCGCTACTGGATGTCCGCCTGGAATCACAAACTTCTCAATGATCGGTGGTTCTTCCGCATAAACATCAATCTGTTCTTCGATCCATTCGACAGCTTCTTTTTTGACTTTGTAAGGTCTCTCTCCATCAAAAGTGGCTAAGTCAGTACCGCAATCAAACAACAAATGCTGCAGATCTATCAATTCACTTTTTAAACGATTGTCTTCTTCATCCATTTGGCTGACGATCACACCAATCAACGAATTTAGTTCATCTAATGTCCCATATGTTTCGACGCGTATGTTATCTTTTGGAATGGTTCTTTGACCAATCAAGTTGGTATTCCCATAGTCTCCTCTTTTTGTATACAATTGCATTTTTTCTTCCTCCTTCCTTGTTCAACGTCGCACTATCTAGTATAGCATATTCTTCGACAGACACAATATCTTGTATGTATTTTTATTTTTTTACCTTTTTAATCTAAATCTAGCGTCAAAAAAAACATTATTTATTTTTTCTTAAAGTTAACTTGTAAAAAGTAAGCAAATGATGTTATACTACTACTTAAGAACATGATACTTAATCAGAAAGAGGTTAGTTATTTGAAAACTGTTGCTTTGGTAGGGAGTTTACGTAAAGATTCTTATAATATGAAATTGGTGAAACACATTCAAGAAAAGTTTCCAGAATTAGGAATTGAAATAGCTGATATTTCTCATTTGCCTTTCTTTAATGAAGAAATCGAAGCAGATCCAGGTCAAACGGTCCGCGATTTCCAAGCTTTAGTGAAAAGTGCAGATGCTGTTATCGTTGCAACACCTGAATACAATGCTTCAATGCCAGCTGTCTTAAAAAATGCGATCGACTGGGTTTCTCGTGAAGGAAAAGAAATGGCTGGAAAGAAAGTCTTGATCATGGGCGCTTCAATGGGCGCTTTAGGAACCGTCAAAGCTCAAATCCACTTACGCGATGTTTTAGATACTGTTGGTGTAGCTGCTTATGTCATGCCAGCAGCTGGCGGAAATGATATCTTTGTAGGAGCTGCTCATACAAAATTTGATGAAAATGGCCAATTGACCGACGAACCAACTGCTCAATTCATTAGCATGGTCGTTGAACGCTTCAAAAATTTTGCTGCTTTAGAAGTTAACTTATAATGTTTAAATAAAATCAAAAAGACAGACCTTCACTATTATATAAATACAATGTGAGGTTTGTCTTTTTTTATCATTTTTATCCGTTGCAAAAGAAGCTGTGTTCTTTTGAGCGTTTCCGTTATTAATTAAATAAATTGACGATAGCATCCCAGATTTGTCTAAAGAAATTTCCGATTTTATCTGTTAAGCCACTTTCTTCCGCTTGGTTGACCAAGTTGCCTAATTTATCTTTTACCGTGTTAGAAAGGTTTTGCAACTGATCCTTTACTTCTTGTGAATCAATAGCAGAAGTTTTTTGATAGTTTTCAAACAATTTCATTAATTGATCCATTTGATCTTGAGTAACAACATTGTCTAAGTTATTTTTTTCTATCGCATCGTTGATGATCTGCTGAATTTCTTCTTTTGTTGCTAGTTTACCTTGTTGTTCTTTCAAGTCCGCCAATCCTTGCTTGATATCAATGATGGCTTGATCAAGTTTGCCCGAATCAAAATCACTTTTATCGGCATTTTCTTGAGCGATATCGTTTGTCGTTTCTAATTCTTCCTGTGCTACTTCCATCCGGTCTTGATCTAGATCTTCTCCATTAACATCAAAAGCTTTATACACACCTGTCAAAGCACTTTCACCTGTTGCTGGACGAATACTTGCTACGAGGATCGTTGCATCTGCAATCCCCGCTGTGATAGCCGCATTAGCATATTGCTCTTGGGTGATTTGTGTAATATTTTCTGGCGTTTTGATATTTACTTTTACACCATGCCCACTGTCTTCTTTTTCAACCAAGACAGATGAGATCAAGCTTGAAGTATTCCCTGATCCAGAGCCCAAATAGTGGATCACATCTTGACCATTGATTGCTACACTCGCTACATTTTCTGCGTTTTCGATTTGCAGCAAATCAGCTGTTTCTTTTACTTCACTGTTGGATAGCCCTCCGCCATGTACAAAAGTTGGTTTTCCCCACTTTTCATTCACCACAGTCGTATCTATCCCATCACTTGCCGCCGATACTGGTTGAGAAAACCCCAGTGTACCGCCAATTCCAAGCACTACTGCCGAGATCATTACAGCTTTTTTTAATCGTTTCATTTTATTTTCCCTACTTTCATGTTGACTTTATTTTATCTTACTGAAGATTTTTCTATTTGTCGTCAAACTTTAGACGGATGTTTTGGTCTTCAATTTGAATATTTTCGGTACAGCTGAATGAAATTGCATCAACTTTCCAGAAGTTGGATGTTTGAACTTGATCGTTGTGGCATGTAAACCTAAACGTTTTAATGGATTCGTTTGTGCTCCATACTTCTTGTCTCCAACGATTGGATGACCAATATCTGACAGATGCACACGAATTTGATTTTTTCTTCCTGTCTCTAATGTTAATGTTAACAAGCTATAATTACCATTCGTTTGCGCAACATGATAATGTGTCACTGCTCGTTTACCGCCATTGTCTTTAGGGCTAGAATAAACTTTAAAAGCTTTATTTTCACTTAGCCAAGAATCGATCGTATCTTCTTTTTTAGCTGGTTCTCCTTCAACCATTGCTGTATATATCCGTTCAGTCACCATTTTTTTCCAATTATCCTGCAATATTCGTTTTGCTTTTTCATTTTTAGCAAACATCATCACCCCAGAAGTATCTCGATCCAAACGGTGAACAACAAATACTCTATTTCGAGGATTTTTGTCTTTCACATATAAGCTCAGTTGATAATGAGCTGTCCATTCATTAGGGTGCTTGGCTGCGACAGATAAAATCCCGGCTTCTTTATCAATGACGATTAAATCTTGATCTTCATAAAGAATGCGGATGCCCATTAGTTCGCTTTTTCGCTGCATTTCTTTATTTTCAATGATTTCTATCTCTTGTCCAGGCTTGAGTACAGCATTGTGCTGTGTGATCGTTTTTCCGTCAACCTTGACCTGTCCTCGAGACAAAATAGATTTAGTGGCATTGCGACTACTTTTTATTTTCTGCTCCAATAAAAATGGAAGCAATTCACTTTCACCTTTTACGATGTACTTTTTTTCTGTTTGTTTTTTAGATTGGTGCCGTTTTGCTGATTTTTTCAACAGTCATCCCTCACTCTCTTTCCTATTATACACAAATGAAGTAAAATGTTTATCTTATCCTCTTTTTTTATTTATCTAAATTTACTAATGTAGCAATTGTTAACTTTATTGTCTACTCTTCTCTCCAAATATTGAAAATAATTTTAATAAAATAATAAATTGAATTTCTTCTAATTTCCTGTATAGTAAGATTTGTTACAAAAGTAAATGGACTTTTTTTAGGAGTGAAGACCTATAGAAACTTGGATTCAAAGTATTATGGAACAATTTGGTTACTTTGGAGTAGCTTTTTTGATCATGATTGAAAATATCTTCCCGCCGATCCCTTCTGAAGTTATTTTGACTTTTGGCGGTTTTATGACGACTCATACCTCTCTAAATATAACTGGAATGGTGCTAGCCTCTACAGTAGGAGCTGTCTTAGGCGCTTTGATTCTGTATTTTATTGGGAGATTACTCGATATTAGTCGTTTAGAAAAAATAATCGATCGATATGGAAAATTTTTGAGATTAACAAAAGAAGATCTTTATAAAGCTGATGCGTGGTTTGAGCGGTATAATGTATGGACCGTTTTCTTTTGTCGATTTATTCCATTGATCAGAAGTTTGATATCGATTCCTGCAGGGATGTCCGACATGAGCTTAGGTCTCTTTCTCGTTTTTACTACGATCGGGACTTTGATTTGGAATACTATCCTGATTTATTTAGGTTCGATCGTTGGTGCTCAATGGGAAACAATCGTTCACTATATGGACATCTACTCAAACATTGCCTATGCTATTATCGCCCTTGCGATCATTCTGGTGGCTGTATGGTATATCCGCAGAGTTAAAAAAACAAAATCTTAATATTTCATAGCTTATCTAAAAAAGCAGCCGCTCTATTCTCCTTCTGGATTGAGCTGCTGCTTTTATTATTGAATCTGATTCAGTTACATCTTTTCATTTTTACTTATTTTTAACTTTCTTCCTAACTTGTCAGCTCATAACTTTCATCAATCAATTCTTTAATACTATCAACAGATTTCATCTCATTTAAATTGACACTGACCCACTTTGACTTGTTCATATGGTAAGCCTGATAAATGCCTTCCTTTTTTCTTAAAGGACCAATCAATTCTTCTCTTGTTTTCAAGTTTAGTATATCAATTTCCTGATTGTCATTTAAACCAATTTTATCACTAGATACATTCATGACTAAACCAAACCATTTCTCATTATTCTAATGTCTTAAAGCTGCATAGTTAGGATAGGTTTCCCAAGGATAATCAGGTGTTACGTGATACTTTACTTTAACGAAATCAAAAATTTCTTCTCTCTTCACCATAAATTTTCACCCATTTGTTAAATTGCTTATTTTTTTATATATCCAGATCTCTTTGTGCCAATTACCTTGTTGACGTTGTGTTTCTATCGACCTCGCTCCGCATTGTCATGGCTCTTGCGATTTTAATCGCTTAGAGACATGCTACACTTTGCCGGAACGGCAACAGTGCTTCCGATGACGGTCTTGCTTTTTCGAACTTTCTCCGCATCCTCGTATAATATAGTTAGTTAATAAATATACGTATTTGTTAACTTTTTAAATCATTATGTCTCTCATTTGAGATATAATTTATTTGTACAGATAGAGGTTGTAGTTCGCATCCTTGGAGCCTTGTCTTCGTCGCACAGACTGACACCTCTTCTTTACGAATAATATACGAATGAGCTGGATGGCACATGGTTGTCGCATATCGAACGAGGTTGTATGTTTCGTAAAGCAGAGAGGATAACCTTTATCTAAAATTTTATAAGGCAGGTGTTCTTTATGTTTTTTGTTGGTATAGATATTGGTAAAAGATATCATGAA
>NZ_FOQE01000006.1 GCF_900113675.1 Pisciglobus halotolerans | reverse complement strand
CATGTAGATACTCCTTACTTTGGTTTCGTCGCTTTAAAGTATACCGTATCTACATGGCTTTTTTATATTTTTTTCTTTATGCATTTCATTTTACAACTAACCAATTGGAGGAGAACATGAAAAGAAAACTGATTGCGCTTGATTTAGACGGCACAACTTTGAATAATCATTCTATTTTGACCGATCGTACCGCTGATATTCTGCAGCATCTTCAAAAAGCAGGACATATCGTGAGCATTGCGACTGGACGTCCTTACCGAAATAGTAAACAATACTACGAACAACTTCAACTTGATACGCCTATCGTTAACTTCAACGGTGCGCTTTGCCATAAACCAAAGGAACTGGCTTGGGAATCACAATATCACAAAACTTTAGATCGTGAAATTGCCCTTGATATGCTTTCTTTGAGAAAAGAAATGGACATTCAGCTTATTGCAGCTGAATTAAGGGATCAAGTCTATATTGATGATGACTTTATTCCTTATGCTGACTTCTTCCCAAATGAACAGCAGAAAAAAATGAAACTTTCTAAAGACAGCTTAAGAGAAGAACCTACTTCTGTCAGTGTCTTCACGGCTAAAGAAAACCAAACAACGATCACCGAGCGAATCATTGAGCGTTATGGAGATGCGGTGGAAGTAAGGACATGGGGCGGTCATGCACCCTGCTTGGAAGTTGTAGCTGCAGGTGTACAAAAAGCATTAGGTGTCGAGCGGATTGCCAGCGTCTATCATATTCAGCGCGAAGATATTTTAGCTTTTGGGGACGAAGCAAATGATTATGAGATGATTCAATATGCTGGTCATGGTGTTGCTATGAGCAATGGAATCGAAGAACTCAAAGCTGTTGCAAATGACGTTACCACGTTGACGAATCATGAAAATGGCCTAGCTCACTATTTAAAAAAATACTTCAAGCTATCCATTTAAAAAAGCTTTCCATTAAAATAAGACCGATGCAGAGGGGCAATAGCCTCAGCACCGGTCTTTTCTTTTCTATCTTTTTAGGTTCTTCCTCTTTTAACGTTGGTAAAGAGATTTTCTCCGGTCGATGGGCTACTGATGGAAAGCCATGAGAACACATGGAGCCGAAAATCGCGTCTCAATGATTGCAAGCTTCAAACTTAGTGTAACGGCTAAAGCCTAACACTAAGTGATTCACATTGCATCTTTTTTCATGGCTGTCAGTAGCCCTATGCGCCTCCTGAAATTTCTAGAAATAGGATTCTAATGAGTTTAGCATTAAAAAAATTGATTTTTTACAGACCAACGTTAACTATTGTAGAACCTCTTTTTACTCAAATCTTCATTTAAACAAATTTCTTAAATCAAACCGCGTTCTTCCTGTTAGGCTTTAAACGTGATTGTCTTGCTTTTTCCATTTCTTTTGCTGGTCACTATTCCAAAATTCACCTAATACTTTAGTCGTTTGCATAAAGTTAACAAAAGCAGCAGCATCTGCTTCTCGGACAGCTTGTTCCAAGTCATACATTTCATACCTTGTGATGACAGTCATTAAGACGGAACGATCCGTTTGACTAAAGGCACCTTTGGCCGGTATCACAGTGATTCCTCTGATCAACTTGCTGTGGATGGAAGAAACAATGGCTTGCGGATCTTGCGTTACGATCATCGCAGTAATCTTTTGATGACTAGTGTGGATCGCATCGATCACTTTCGTTACCACGTAAATGGATAATAATGTATAAAAGGCATATTCCCAACCATATAAAAAGCCTGCAATAATAACGATCATCACGTTGATCGCCATCATTAGCGTTCCTATTGTTTTTCCGGTCGTCTTAGCCAATACCATTGAAATGATGTCCATTCCGCCTGTTGAGAATCCATATTTCAAAGCAAATCCGATTCCAAGACCGGCAATCACTCCGCCAAACAAAGCGTTCATGATAGGATCAGGTGTCAGTGCTTTGACGGGAAGAATCAACATGAAAACAGAAATCAACAGAGAAGAAATAAAACTATATAAGGTAAATCTTCTGCCAATTTTTATCCATCCGATAATAGCGATAGGAATATTAAAGAGCAGAATCAATATCCCAACTTCGACTTTAAATTGAAGAAAGTCCCTCATTGCATCAGACATTAACTGTGCAACTCCAGTAATACCTGAAGCATAAACATTTGCTGGAATAAAGAAGTTATTCAATGCTACAGCGTTAGTAATAGCAGAAAAAAAGATAAAAAAGATAATTTTAAATTGTTCGACCCATTGGATCGGAGCTTTTAATTTTTTCATGTACAGACCTCCATTGATTTTTTCTTTGCATCTATTCAACTGTTTTTAGTTCGATGAAAAACAGTTTCAACAAAAAAGACGAATCTCTTTTGAACCAGATGATTCGTCTTTCTTTTTTCGATTCTAACATTTCTAGTATTGCAAATTCAATGTATTCAACATGACTTTACATTTCTCTTTCTTAAACAAAAATATAACCGTCATTTTTTAAGCGATTGTTTTGATTTCCACAGTTGAACTACCTTGAAGAAGTTTTGAAACAGGACAACGTTTTTCTGCTTGTTGGACAATACGTTGTGCGTTTTCAAACGGCATCTCTTTGATTTGTGCATACGCCACCACTTCGAAAAAATAGCCGCTGCCTGAAGGTTCTGGAACAAAATCAACATGTACTTCTACTGTACTCTCGTTCTCCAGGCCTCTGCCTTTCAATATTGCTTTGATCGTCGCATTTAAGCAAGTGCTTAACGACATACCTAAAAGTTCTTCAGGATTTGTACCTGGGTCTTTTGAAGTAGGACTGGAAACAGTGACACTTAGCCCACCATTTTTTACGTAAACTTTTCCATCTACGCCGTCCTGGTTAACCACTTCTGTATGAAATAAACTGTTTTCTATTTGCATCTTTTAAACCTCTTTTACTCCATGATTCTTAATAAATAGAACAATATTTATAATTTTATGCTGGATCTAAAACTTGACTGATCTCGGGCAGCAGCGCTTTTGCGATAGATGAGCCAAAAACCATCATTTCGTATACTGGTAAAATATCATCACTAGTCCTGCCAAGCAGTTTTAAATAAATTTCGCCGTCTCCACCTAGACAAACGGTATAATAACCAGATTTAAGCTGATTTAGTTCATTGATCAGATCTAGCACTGCTTCTCGTTTTGAATAATCCGCAACATAAGCCAATCGATGGTATGTAATTTGATAATCAATGACAGGATTGTCTTTGCTATCGAATACAATCCCAAATGGCAATGATTGTGTTTCTGACAAGCGAAAGTTTCCATTATACAGTATCTGCCCTTTTTGGATGACATTTTTTTTCAATGGTATTTTTTTTGAACGCAATAATTCTTCAAAGTTATCTGTTAAAGTTGTCAATTTAAATCCCCCTAATGATTCTTTTAGATGAATCTTATCTCCTAAGAGATCTCCGCCTTTTCCACCCTATCGATACGTCATTTTACTAGAAAAACTGAAGAACGTATGCTAAGAATTTTCTTTTTCGAAATCTCAATGTCTTTTCATCACTATTTAAAATTATAACGTAAACAACTGTAAAAAAACAATTGAAATGCGAGGAATCGATAAAAGAGCCCAAAACAAAAGACTCAAGAACATCTGTTGATGGCCTTGAGTCTTTTATTTTTTTAACGACGACGTTCTTGGATACGAGCTGCTTTACCATGCAAGTTACGGATGTAGTACAATTTAGCACGACGAACTTTACCATGGCGAGTAACTTCGATTTTAGCAACACGTGGAGTGTGTACTGGGAAAGTACGTTCCACACCAACACCGTAAGATACTTTACGGACTGTGTAAGTTTCGCTCACACCAGAACCGCGGCGTTTGATTACAACACCTTCAAAGATCTGTACACGTTCTCTGTCGCCTTCGACGATTTTCGCATGTACTCGAACAGTATCTCCAGGACGGAAATCAGGGATGTCTGAACGTAACTGTTCATTGTTGATTGCATCAATTAATTGACTCATTTTTTCTTTCTCCTTCCAACAAACATTCATATGCCTATGTAGACAAAGCGGAACATCGTTATTTTGGTGGTTTTTTCCACTTACCAAGTTAGTTTAGCATATCTAGATATAGGTGTAAAGTAAAAATACTTATTCTTTTTCCTCATCTGTATGTTTTTCTTCAACCATCACTTCAGCCAACCATTTTTTCTGTTCATCGCTCATCATGAATATTTCCAATAAATCTGGCCTTCTTTGGTAGGTCCTTCTGATTGCTTCTTTTTCCTGCCATTCTTTGATTTTTTGATGGTTACCGCTCATTAAAACTTCTGGCACACGCATTCCTTTATATTCAGCTGGTCTAGTATATTGAGGATGTTCCAACAATCCAGTAGAAAAAGAATCTGTGACAGCAGACACTTCATTCCCCAAGACACCTGGAAGCAAGCGGACTGTAGCATCGATCATTACCATAGCTCCTAATTCTCCGCCTGTCAACACAAAATCGCCAAGTGAAACTTCATCCGTTACAATGGAGCGTATTCTCTCATCATAGCCTTCATAGTGACCGCAAATGAAAATAAGGTGCTCTTCTTTCGACAATTCTTCCGCCTTTTGCTGACTAAACTTTTCTCCAGCCGGGTCTAATAAAATCACTCTTTTTTTTGTCTCTGGTTTTTCTTTTTTGATAGCTTCAAAAGCATCCAAGATAGGCTGGGCTTTCAGCAGCATGCCTGCGCCTCCACCATACGGATAATCATCAACATGTTTATGTTTATCATCTGTATAGTCTCTAAAATCAGCCACTTTTACAGAAACCAGTTCTTTTTCGATTGCTTTACCAATGATCGATTCCGAGAGCGGCCCTTCAAACATTCGCGGAAAAATAGAGAGGATATCAATGTTCATAATTCTTCCAATCCTTCCAAAAGATGCACGATAACCTTTCCAGCCTCTAAATCCACTTGTAGTACTACTTCTTCGATATAAGGAAGAAGGAGATCTTTTTGATTTGCACGACCGATCACCCATACGTCATTTGCACCGGGAGATAAAACTTCTTTTACCTTACCTAGTTCCCTCCCCGTGTCATCAAACACATCTAATCCTACGATCTCATGGACATAATATTCATTTTCAGAAAGTTCAGTCAATTGATCTTCTCTTATTTTCAATGTCGCTCCTTTAAAGGCTTCCACGGATTCAATTGTTGGGTATCCTTCAAAGCTCAGCAAATAAAAATTTTTATGTTGGCGCTGTGACGCAACGATCAGTAATTGTGGTTTTTGGTTTTCTTGATATAAATATAACTTCGAGCCGATTTTAAATCTTTCTTCTGGAAAATCTGTTGTAGATAAAACACGAACTTCGCCTTTGATGCCATGAGTATTGACGATTTTCCCTACATTATAAGTTTCCACTGTTACTATCCTCCAATTCATGAGATTTCTTTTGCATGATGATTATCAGTTATGTATATTTTTCAAATGATTTTGATGAGCTTTTTTGTGTATACGTGATACAGCTCGTTTCGCCTTACATTTTCTGTTGTTAACTTTCTGCTATAACAGTGTCAAAGAATTTTCAGGCTCCCTTTATCTTCAAAATATACACCTGTTTCAAACAGTTTTGTTCTTTTAATACACAAAAAGATCTGGGTAGTTTATGCCCAGACCTTTTTATCATACGGAATATTAAATATCGACAATCGTTAATCTTACAC
Organism: Pisciglobus halotolerans; assembly: GCF_900113675.1. Taxonomy (GTDB): domain Bacteria; phylum Bacillota; class Bacilli; order Lactobacillales; family Carnobacteriaceae; genus Pisciglobus; species Pisciglobus halotolerans. The sequence goes on along the minus strand of NZ_FOQE01000006.1, from coordinate 98,481 downwards.
GTTTTGGTCCTTTTACTTTAACGCTATATACGATTGTACGTATCGCTTTAGCTACTCGGCCCTTTTTCCCAATCACTCGTCCAATATCGTCCGGGTGAACGGACAAATGATATTCATAAAACTCATCTGACTCTGTAACTTCTAACGCTACTTCATCAGGATGGCTAACGAGCGGATGAACAATGGTAAGAATGAGTTCTTTCATGTCTGTCATATTAAACATCCTTTTTCTTACTTACTGTTTTTTGAATCGTGGAATTTTTTCATGATTCCTTCTCTAGAAAGGATATTACGAACAGTATCAGATGGTTGAGCACCATTTGCCAACCAGTTTAGTACAGATTCTTCTTTAATCGTAACTTGATCTTCTTTAGCTACAGGGTTGTAAGTTCCAACTTCTTCGATGAAGCGTCCGTCACGTGGAGAACGTGAATCAGCTACAACCATACGATAGAAAGGTTTTCTTTTAGAACCCATGCGTTTCAAACGAATTTTTACGGCCATTTATTTACACCTCCATTAACAATATCACAAGGAACAGTTTAACAGTTATTTCATACGTTGTAAAGTGTTTTTTCTTTACAGTCTTATTTTTTCTTTTTTCGGACCATTTTTTTCTTTTTCTTCTTTTTGTTGATGCCGGCTTTCTTGTTCATTTGGTTAAAAGCCATCTTTCCTAATTTCCCTTTTGCGCCTTTTCCAAATAGGTTATCCATTCCTGAAAGGTTTCCCTTAGACATTTGATTCATCATTTTTTTCGACTCGTTGAACTGTTTAATGAGTCGATTGACTTCAACTAATGGTCTGCCAGAACCTTTTGCAATTCTTTTCCGGCGGCTTTGTGACAAGATATCCGGATTTTCACGTTCTGCTCCTGTCATGGACAAAACGATGGCTTTCATGCGAGCTGTGTCTTTCGGGTCAACTTGGATTTGATCCAGTCCAGGTATGTTGTTCATACCCGGAATCATTTTGATGATATCTTCCAAAGGTCCCATCTTATTGACTTGATCCATCTGATCGATAAAATCATTCAAATCAAATGTGTTCTCTCGAATCTTTTCTGCCATTTCTTCTGCTTTTTTCTCATCGACATCTTGTTGGGCTTTTTCGATCAGCGTCAGCATGTCTCCCATACCTAGAATTCGACTAGCCATACGATCAGGATAGAAAGCATCTATAGCATCTAACTTTTCACCTTGACCGACAAATTTAATCGGTTTTCCGGTAACGGCCCGAATAGATAGTGCTGCTCCACCACGAGTGTCTCCATCTAACTTAGTCAGGACAACTCCCGTAATATCTAATTGTTCATTAAAAGATTTCGCTACGTTCGCAGCTTCTTGACCAGTCATTGCGTCTACCACTAAGAAGATTTCATTAGGTTGAGTCGCAGCTTTGATTTCGCTTAATTCTGCCATCAAGGTTTCATCGATTTGCAGACGTCCGGCCGTATCAATGAAGACTACGTCGCGTCCTTCATTTTTAGCTTGTTCGATTCCTTTTTCTGCTATTTCGATCGGGCTGACTTGGTCTCCCATTGAAAAGACTGGAATATTCAACTGCTCACCTAGTGTTTGCAGCTGTTCAATGGCAGCTGGACGATAAATATCGGCAGCAACCATCATTGGCCGTTTATGATCTTTTTCTCGCAAGTAATTGGCCAACTTTCCAGCTGTAGTTGTTTTCCCAGCTCCTTGGAGGCCGACCATCATAATGACTGTCGGCGGTTTTGGAGAAAATTCGATTCCTTCTTTTCCGCCACCCATTAGATCGGTCAATTCGTCATTAACGATTTTGATGATCTGTTGACCAGGGTTTAAGTTTTCAAGTACTTCAGAACCAACTGCTCGTTCGCTGACTTTCTTTACAAAATCTTTGACAACTTTAAAATTCACGTCCGCTTCTAGCAAAGCTAGTCGGACTTCTCGCATCATTTCTTTTACATCCGCTTCGGATACTTTCCCTTTTCGGCGCAACTTAGTCATTGCGTTTTGAAGACGTTCTGTTAATCCTTCAAATGCCATTCTTTCTCCTCATTTCTTCCGTTACTCTTTATTATTTTTCAATTGTGTTATCAGATGCTGCAAAGTCAAATCTTCTTTATATGCAGTTTCAGTATAATCTTCTATTGCTTCAATCGCTCTGTTTAACGAAACAAAATTTTCTAGTAAATGCAGTTTTTCCTCATATTCTAATAAGATTTTTTCTGTTCTTTTGATGTTATCATAGATTGCTTGACGACTAACATCAAATTCTTCAGCAATCTCTCCTAAAGAAAAATCATCTGCATAATAAAGCTGCATATATTCTTTCTGTTTATCCGTTAATAAAGCACCATAAAAATCAAACAACGCATTCATTTTATTGTTTTTTTCCAATTCCATGCTTTTTACTCCATTCTAAAGTACTGTAAAGGAATTAACGTTTACATACTTCTTAAGATTACCGATTTTTCCTATATAAGTCAATAAGCTCTATTTCTTTTTCAGCGAAACATCACGCTAGCTTTTCTAACGATAGGCGCCAAATGAATCTTCTTTTGTAAGATGGGCTGAAGTCATTGATTCTACAATATTTAACGTTGGTTTGTAAAATATCAATTTTTTTAATGCTAAACTCGTTAGAATCAAATTTCAGGAGGCGCATAGGGCTACTGATAGCCATGAAAAAAGATGCAATGTGAATCACTTAACTTAGTGTTAGGCTTTAGTCGTTACACTAAGTTTGAAGCTTGTAAGCATTGAGACGCGATTTTCGGCTCAATGTGTTCTCATCGCATTTCATCAGTAGTCCATCGACCGGAGGAAATTTCTTTATCAACGTTAAGTTAAAAGAGGAAGAAGCAAATCATTTCGGCAACACAAAAGGGAATAAAAGCCAAAAGAAAGACCCCTAAAAAAGAGAAGCCTCTTTTTTAGGAGCTGACTACATGCCCATCTTTATTCTTTTCAAAGACACCTATTTTCTGACTTCAACGAAACATATCTTTCAATCGTTTATTTAGATCAGATCGTTTCTTTGATCAGCTCACTGAATAAGCCGTAAATATAGTCTGTTGAATCAAATGCTTTCAAATCGTCCATGCTTTCCCCTAAACCAACAAACTTCACAGGAATCCCTAGTTCGTTTCGAATCGCAAGCACAATTCCGCCCTTAGCTGTGCCATCTAGCTTCGTTAGAACGATTCCTGTAACATCAGTGGTTTCTTTAAATTGGCGAGCTTGAATAAGTGCATTTTGACCTGTGGTAGCATCTAGCACCAGTAAGACTTCATGAGGTGCGTCGGGGACTTCTTTTTGGATAACCCGTTTGATTTTCTCTAATTCTTTCATCAAGTTGATTTTATTTTGCAAACGTCCAGCTGTATCGATCAAAAGGACATCTGCTTGTTCTTCTTTTGCTTTTTTGACAGCATCAAATGCAACAGAAGCTGGATCTCCGCCTTCTTTTCCAGTAATTACTTCTGCATGAACGCGTTCTCCCCAGATTTTTAGTTGTTCGATTGCTCCCGCCCGGAATGTGTCTCCGGCTGCAAGCAAAACTTTTTTTCCATCTGATTTATACTGATGTGCCAGCTTTGCAATTGAAGTTGTTTTTCCAACCCCATTAACACCTACAAACAAAATAACCGTCAATTCATTTTTCTTTAACTGAACAGGCTGTTCGTCGATTTCATTTTCTTCATAAATCTCCACCATTTTTTCAATGATAACCTGCTGAACTTCATTTTGGCTTTTTGCGTTTTTCAGCTTAACTTCTTGTCGCAAAGCATCGGTGATTTCCATGGTAACATCAAAACCAACATCTGCACCGATCAGAATCTCTTCAAGTTCTTCGAAAAAGTCTTCATCTACTTTACGGAAATTAGCAAATAAAGCATTCATCTTTTCAGAAAAAGACGAACGGGTTTTTTCTAACCCTTTTTCATACTTTTCAGCAACTTCATCTTGTTGAATGGGTTCTTCTTTTTTTTCGCCAGTAAAAGCTTGCTTGATTTTATCAAATAATCCCATATTGTCACCTCTTTGCTTTTATTTGTCATCCTGCTTCAGACTTGTTGAAAAATCAATGTTTCCATCGCATGAGCGACTCCATGTGCTTCATTCGTTTTGGTGATATATTGCGCTTTTTCTTTGACCGGTATTGTAGCATTTTCCATTGCAACGCCCATACCGGCAAACTCGATCATCGATAAGTCATTCTCTTCGTCCCCTAAAGCCATCACTTCTTCAGGATCGATAGAAAGCAACTCACATAAAACGGCGATTCCTGTAGCCTTGCTAACGCCCTTTTTCATCATCTCAAACAAAATCGGTCTTGATTTGACACAAGAATACCGTTCTAAATATGCCTCTGGGATATTGGCTAAGGCTTCGTTCAAGGTACTGGTTTCATAACAATAAATAATTTTATTAAAAGTATGGTCATCTGAGAAATCATCCAAAGTGGCTGATACAAATGGCAATGCCGGTTCCGTTTTAGGATACCAAGATTCCCTGCCTTCAGGATGAGGCAATTCATAAATATTTTCCAGATCGATCAAACTACAAGGAACATTCAGCTCTTGACTTAAAGCGTATAAATCTGCTGCTTCTTTTTTGGTCAATGTCTGTTGTGAAACCACTTTTCCTGTTTCAGAAAGCTGAACTAAGCCTCCGTTGTAAGTGATGACATAATCATCCAGTTCTCTTAAATTCAGCTCTTCTAATATATCGACGACGCTTAACAGAGGTCTTCCTGTACAAACGACTATTTTGATTCCTAAATCTTTTGCCTTTTTGATTGCTTCTTTGTTTTCTGTTGAAATTTTCCGATCGTTGTTCAATAATGTTCCATCTAGATCGATGGCGACTAATTTTATCATCGATTAATCATCACTTTCTGCTGATATTATAAACTACTTTACACATTGACTTCTTCCAGACGAACTGAAACTACCTTCGATACACCGGATTCTTGCATGGTTACGCCATATAAGGCATTAGCTTCTTCCATTGTACCTTTACGATGCGTAATCACGATAAATTGAGTTTCTTCTTCAAATTTTCTTAAATAGCGGCCAAAACGAACCACATTTGCTTCATCTAATGCTGCTTCAACCTCGTCCAATACACAAAACGGAACAGGTCGAACTTGTAAAATCGAAAATAATAAAGCGATCGCTGTCAGTGCTCTTTCTCCGCCTGAAAGCAAACTCAATTGTTGAAGCTTTTTGCCGGGCGGCTGCGCAATGATCTCGATACCAGTGGTCAATAAATTGTTTGGATCAGTCAGTTTAAGTTCTGCAGAACCACCACCAAACAGCTGAGTGAAGACTAAGTTGAATTTTCCTTGAATAGCCGTAAACATTTGCGAGAATCTTCGTGTTACTTCTTCATCCATTTCATCCATCGTTTCCAACAAACTATTTCTAGCCATCGATAAGTCTTCTTTTTGTTCAATCAAAAAAGTATAGCGTTCATTGACTCTTTCAAACTCTTCAATGGCATTCAAGTTGACTGGACCCAATTCTTCGATTCCTTGTTTTAATAGTTTTACTTGCCGTTTCGCTTCTTCTAACGGCACTGCTAAAGGAAAGTCTTTTAAAGCCGCTTCATACGTTATTGCATAAGTTCCGCTCAATAGTTCAAGACGTGACTCGACTGCGCTGTCTAAACGGCTTGCAGCTACTTCTTCTGCAGTTCGCTGTTCCAAGACAGCTTGCTTTTGATTATTTTTTCGAATAATGGCTTGAGTCAAAGATTCAAGCTGTTCTTCTCCATTTTCTTGTTCTGTTTTTAATGATTGCCAATGTTTTTCAAGTTCTGACTTTTTCTGTGTGGCTTCTGCCAGCTGTTCCTTCACTTCTTTTTGAGATAGCAAATGCCCATTGTCTGATACATCGGTTGCTGTCAGCTGTGTTTCCAATTGTTCAGCACTTTTTTTGGTTTCTGCACGTTGCTGCGCAAGACGTTTTTGTTCTTTCAGCAAGTAAGCGACTTGTTCTTTTACAGCAGCCAAATGTGTTGAAGATTGCTGGATGGTTTCTGTCAGCTGACTTTTCTTTGCTTCTTTCTCATCATTTTGAGCAGAGAGCCATTCCATTCTTTCTTTGATCAGCTGGCGTTTTTTTTGAGCTTCTTCAATCGCACTGTCGATTTTTTTCAGAGCTGCTGCATTCTCGTCTGCTTCTTCTTTAGCGGCATTGCTTTCGAATGCTTGTGCTTTTAGCTCTCTTTCCAAGTGATTTTTTTCATCCCGTAATCGATTCAGTTTGCTTTTTGATTCTTGCTCTTCCATGCGCAATTCTTCTCCTACTTTACGCAAAGTTTCCAGCTCAAATTCAATTTTCTTTTCTTGTTGCTTCATGCCACGCACATCAATTTCTTTTTCCTGCATGGCGGCGTCCATTTTTTTAATTTGTTCTTCTAACGTCTGCAAGTCATTTTTTCGACCAAGCAGGCTGCCTTTGTTGCCTTTTTTGCTGGCTCCGCCTGTCATTGAACCACCTGCATTCATCACATCTCCTTCAAGAGAAACAACACGGTATTTATAATGCAGCAGTTTAGCCAACTGGTTAGCGGATGACAAGTTTTCGGTAATCAATGTCGTTCCCAGTAAATAGTGCAAGACCCGTTCAATTTCTGGCGGATAAGAAATGATTTCACTGCCTATGCCAACAAAGCCGCTTACCGCTCTAGCTTTAATCAAAGCGGCTTCCGGTAAACGACGGGGCTTAATTGTCGTTAAGGGTAAAAAGGTTGCTCTGCCTAAATGACGTTGTTTTAAAAACTCGATCGCTTTTTTTCCGCTCATATCATCTTCTACAATGATATGTTGACTAGAAGCACCTAAAGCAATATCTAACGCCAATGTTAAAGACTTAGGAACGACGATCAGTTCTGCTACTGCTCCAATCATGCCTTTGATTTGTTCTTTATTTTTTAGTACTTCTCGAACACCTTGATAAAAGCCGGCGTAGTCTTCACTTAATTCTTGCAGGCTTTCTCTTTTAGCTTTTGCTTGTTGAACAATACGCATGGCATCATACAACTGATTTTCTTTTTTCTCTCTAGTTGTTCTCATTTGTTGCAATGCTGTTTGCTTTTCTTGGTAATGCAACAGTTTTTCTGCTACTGTCTGCTGACTGTCTTTTAAGGCTTGTTCTTGTTCAGTAATTTGTTCTTTCAATTTCTTTTCACGATCTAACATCGACGCTTTTGCTGCAGATGTACGCATCTTTTTTTGCTCATATTGACTTGAAGATTTCTTCAAATACATTTGCTCATTCTTCAAGCTTGTTTCTTGCTGCATCCACTCGATGTATTCATCTCGCAAGTCAGCTTCCATCTCTTTTTGATCTCCAGAAAGCATACGAAACTCTTTTTCAGCTTTCGTTAACGTGCGACTTAATTGTGTTTTTTCTTTTTCTTTATCTGCCAAAGCTTGTTGCGTTTCATTTGCTTCCTGTTCGAGCTGTTCTAATAAAGACGTTAGCTGTTGGAGATTTTGAACCATTTTTTCTCTATTTTCTTGTGAATTTTTGTTTCTTTCTGATAAAAGATTTTTTTGTCCATCAAGCTGCTCGATTTTTTTCACTAATTGCAACCGATTGGAATGACAGGTTTCAATTTGTTCTTTTAACGTTTGTTGTTCATTATGCAGCGTTCTGCTATCACGTTCCAATTGGCTGATTTCTTCTTGGAAGTATGTCAATCGTTGCTGACAAGCATCAATGGCCATCTTTTTTTGATGGATCTCTGATGTTAGTTGATCGATTTCAACAGCTGTCAAGGCAATTTCAATATCATGCAATTGGCTCTTTTGCATCAAGTAGTCTTTCGCTATGCTGCTTTGTTCTCGCAAAGGTTCGACTTGAGCAGCCAATTCATAAACGATATCTTGGACACGATTTAAATTATCTTTTGTTTCAACTAATTTTTGTTCTGCACTTTTCTTGCGTTTTTTATACTTCAATACTCCAGCAGCTTCTTCAAATATTACCCGTCGTTCTTCAGGTTTACTATTAAAGATCGACTCTACTTTTCCTTGCGAAATAATAGAAAAAGATTCTCTTCCCAATCCTGAATCCATAAATAGATCCACGATATCCTTCAAGCGGCAAGCTTGTTGGTTAATAAAAAACTCGCTCTCGCCAGAACGAAGAATACGCCTTGTGATACTGGCTTCCGTATAATCAAGCGGCAAAAAATGGTCTTCATTATCCAGCACAAGGGTAACTTCAGCAATATTTACTGGTTTACGTGATTCAGACCCTGAAAAAATAATATCTGGCATTTTCCCGCCACGTAAGCTTCGGGCAGATTGTTCTCCCATAACCCAGCGAATGGCTTCAATAATATTGCTTTTTCCACTTCCGTTTGGTCCAACGATAGCTGTTACACCTTCATTAAATTCAATTACCGTCTTCTCGGCAAATGACTTGAAACCAGCAATGTCTATTCTTTTTAACTGCACTGCACTCCTGGCCCCTTCCTATTTTTTATAGCTGTTGTAATTGTTCTAACGCATTTGCAGCAGCAACTTGTTCTGCCGCTTTTTTCGTTTTTCCTTTGCCTTCGCCCAGCTTTTTGCCTTCTGCCATCACTTCGACAAGAAATTCCTTCTGATGGGCTGGGCCAGCTTCTTCAACCAATAGATATTGAATAGCCACTTCTCCCTTTTGTTGTAAAAATTCTTGCAGATTCGTTTTTGGATCCATCACATGTGAAAAAGCACCGGACGCGATTCTTGGGTAAATGGTCTGTTCTAAAAAGTCGACCACTTTTTCCAGCCCTTGATCCAAGTACAAAGCTCCGATAAAAGATTCGAATAAATCGCATAACATCGCCGGTCTTTTGCGTCCGTTCATTCTTTCTTCGCCCTTGCCTAGACGGATTTGCTGATCAAATCCATACTCTTTTGCAAACTGGCTTAGACTAGCTTCACAAACAATTGCTGCTCTCAAGCGAGTCAGTTTTCCTTCCGGTTGATTAGGATAGCGTTCAAATAAGTACCTTGAGACGGTTAACTCTAAAACTGCATCCCCTAAAAATTCGATTCGTTCATTATCACGTAATTTGAGCTCTCGATGCTCATTCACATATGATGAATGGGTAAACGCTTCTTTAAGATAGGAAGTATTTTTAAACGTGATGCCAAAAGTATCGTTTAAATAATTTAAAAATTCTTCATTCATATTTCATTCCCCATTTCATTTTTGGTCATGTTCCTGCTCCATTATACTGGTTTTCCCTTTAAAAATAAACTCCTATCTAAAATAGAAGGAGTTGGTAGAGGCTTGAAAATCGTCTTTTTATAAAATGAATATTTTTATTGCTTACTCATGACTGGCAAAACCAAAAAAGCAAGAAACGTCATATTCTTCCGTTTCTTGCTTTTATCTGTTTTTAAAAAGGTGATACTTATTTGCTAATGAACGTATTACATTAGCAAATAACTTTTTTTAAGAGGCGATCTTTATTTTCTAGTGGTTTGCATCAATATAGCTTACAGCATCGCCTACTGTCGCAATTTTTTCAGCATCTTCATCAGAGATCTCTGTACCAAAGACATCTTCCATTTCCATAACAAGTTCCACGATATCTAATGAGTCAGCACCTAGATCTTCTTTAAAAGTCATATCAGATGTTACTCGTTCTTCGTCAACGCCAAATCGGTCAACGATAATCTTTTTTACCGTTTCGAAAGTTTCATTTTGAGACACGCATTACACCTCCGTCTGCTAAATTTATCACCGAGTTTTTTTAACTTCTCTTCTATTCTAACGTTATTCCCAAAAGAAGTCTATCTTTTTTTGCTCTTTTTGTTCTTGCCCTTTAGCCCTTTTCTGTTGCTTGATGTTCGAAATAATGCACCACGTCTGTAACGACGTTAGAGGCTAGAATGTTACGAATTTGTTTGATCGTATGATAAATAGCTTCTTTTTCAGCAGAGCCATGCGTTTTAACTACAGGAGCTTTCAACCCTAATAAAACAGATCCTCCGTGTTTCGAATAATCTAACACATCTTTTAAATCGGACAGCCCATCTTTTAATAATAAGCCGCCGAATTTGGCTTTCATTCCATTTTCCATGATTGTTTTTTTAATGAGGCTGACCATATTCAATGCTGTTCCTTCAATTGTTTTTAAAACCGCATTTCCTGTAAAGCCATCTGTGACCACAACATCAGCTACGCCATTTAATAATTCTCTTGCTTCGACATTTCCTATAAAGTGGATTTCTTGATTTTCTTTTAATAATTGAAAAGCTTGTTTTGTTACTTCATTCCCTTTGTTTTCTTCTGTCCCATTATTTAACAAACCAACACGAGGTTTGCTGACACCTTGGATTGCTTGTGCATAGTAGCTTCCAAGAGTGGCAAATTGATTAATATTAGCAGGTTTGCAATCTGCATTTGCTCCTACATCCATCAAGTTAAAAGAGGACACATTTCCATTTAGAGTTGGTAAAGTAACCATTAAGCCTGGACGGTCGATTCCTTTGATCCGTCCTACGATCAAGAGACCTGACGCTAATAAAGCACCTGTGTTCCCAGCTGAAAACAAAGCGTCAGCTCTTCCTTCTTTTACTGCTCGAGCTGCTAAAACCATAGAAGCTTCTTTTTTTCTTCTAACGGATCTCACTGGATCGTCATCACTTTCAATTTTTTCGTCTGTGTGCACGATCGTGATGTGTTTTTCATCAGTCAAATGCTCACGAATCATGGATTCCTTTCCATACAACTCAAATTCTATATCATCGAATTCTTTCGCCGCTAAAACGACACCTTCTACGATTGCTTTTGGTGCGTGGTCCCCACCCATTGCGTCTATTGCGATTTTCATCTTTACTTCTCCCCTTTACTTGCTGATTTTTCAGCTAAATGTACCTGTTTCAATTTGTTCTTGGTTTACTTTTTCTCTTAAAGCGGCATACTGATGATCACTTAAAAAATGTTCTGAATGAACAAGTTCAGCTGCTTCTTCTCTTGCAGCTTCTAAAGCACCAAAGTCACTGACGATGTCACCGACTTTAAAATCAGGGGTTCCTGATTGCTTATGACCGAAAACGTCGCCCGGTCCTCTTAATTCCAAATCTTTTTCACTCAAAATAAAGCCATTAGTTGTTTCAGTCATAATTTTCATGCGTTCTATTCCTGCTTCGCTTTTTGGATTGGCTACTAGAATACAGTAAGAAGCTTTATTGCCACGGCCAACGCGACCTCTTAACTGGTGCAGCTGTGCAAGTCCAAAACGGTCAGCATCATAAATGACCATGGTTGTGGCATTCGGCACATTGACACCGACTTCGATAACTGTTGTTGAAACGAGTACTTGCACCTCATTTTGCTTAAAGGTTTCCATCACGGTATCTTTTTCTTCAGCTTTCATTTGTCCATGCAATAAACCAACCTGATAACGACCTTGGTAGTAAGCTGTTAGACGTTTATAAATATCTGTAGCATTTTTAACATCCAAGTTTTCAGATTTTTCGATCAATGGACAAATGACATATGCTTGGGAACCTTGATTTAATTGTCTTTCAACAAATTCTAATGTGTGCTCAAAGTTTTTCGGTCTTGTCCATGTCGTTTCAATCGGTATTCTACCGGCAGGCATTTCATCGATACTGGATACATCCATTTCTCCATAAGCTGTGATAGCTAATGTTCTTGGGATAGGTGTAGCAGTCATAAACAAAACATCCGGCTCAGTGCCTTTATCACTTAATGTCTTCCGCTGATTGACACCAAAGCGGTGCTGTTCATCTGTGATCACCAGCCCTAAATCGGCAAATTGAACTGTGTCTTGGATCAAAGCATGTGTTCCAATAATCAGATCGATCTCGCCATTTTTTAATTGTGCTAAAATTTCTTTCCGTTCCTTTGCCTTTGTAGAACCTGTCAGCAATGCTACTTTAACTTCTAATGGATCGAATAAACTTGCAAAAGTTTCCATATGTTGTTCTGCCAAAATTTCTGTCGGCACCATTAATGCAGATTGTACTTGAGCTGTTACAGCAGCGTACACTGCGATTGCTGCTACGATCGTCTTCCCGCTTCCCACGTCTCCCTGCAATAACCGATGCATATGAACAGGCTTCTTAAGATCAGCACAAATTTCATTGACAACGCGTTTTTGCGCAGTTGTTAATTCAAAAGGCAAAGTTTGAATAAATTGCTTTAGACGAGCAATATCATAATCCACTGAAACACCGGCGTTTGCTGTCTTTTGTTTTTTGCGTAAGAATTGCATTTTGAGCTGGTACACAAGAAATTCTTCAAAAATCGTTTCTCTTCTGGCTTGTCTAGCTTGTTCTTCTGAAGAAGGAAAATGCATCGCATAGACCGCTTCTTTACGAGAAATCAAGCGGTATTTTTCCCTTAATGCTTCTGGAACAGTTTCAGGAATAAAATCTTGATATTCTTGGTAAGCAGCTTTGATCAGATTGACGAATGTCTTTTGTTTGATCTTTTTTGTCGTATGGTAAACAGATGAATAGTCTTGACTGGAAGAAGAAGCGCCCAGCACCTTTATTCCTGCTAAACTTTTCCGTTTTTCATCCCACTTTCCATAAATCGTGATCTCTTCTCCTAATACAATGTTCTTCTTTAAGTAAGGCTGATTAAAAAACGAGACAGTGATCACATCACGATCGATTTTCAACCGAAAGGACAACCGATTCTTTTTATAGCCAAAACGGCTGACGACTGGCTCTGATACAACCTCTCCTTTTAAGGAGGCCTTTTCTTGATCCTCGATCTCGTAAATTCCTTTCACTTGGATATCTTCATACCGAAATGGAAAATGAGTCAGCAAGTCTTCAATGGTTACGATCCCAAGTTCAGCTAAAGCTGCTTGTCTTTTTTCTCCAACATTTGCAAGTACCGTCACAGGATCATAAATAGATTTCATCTTGTTGGATCGTATTCTTGCTTCCAGCATCTGCGAATACAATCTTCTCTCCTTTCTTTTTCTATATTAAGCTCAACTTTCAACAGCTTATTGATAACGGAACTTTTCTTTGCCTCTTATTCATCAAAAACCATTGAACGTTTTTTTGACAGAATGAAAAAAGAAGAAGATGAGACCACTGTCTCAGCCTCTTCGCTTTTTTGGTTCTTCCTCTTTTAACGTTAGTAAAGAAATTTCCTACAGTCGATGGGCTACTGATGGAAAGCCATGAGAACACATTGAGCCGTAAATCGCGTCTCAATGCTTGCAAGCTTCAAACTTAGTGTAACGGCTAAAGCCTAACACTAAATGATTCACATTGCATCTTTTTTCATGGCTATCAGTAGCCCTATGCGCCTCCTGAAATTTCTAGAAATAGGATTCTAACGAGTTTAGCATTAAAAAAATGATATTTTACAGACCAACGTTAAATATTGTAGAACCCGCTTTTTCGCTATTTGTTGCATGGTAATATTTTCGCTGATCCTTGCTCTATTGTCTATTCGACAGATAGTAAATAAGGATAGACCGGTTGTTTTCCTTCATGGATATCCACTTCTACTTCTTCATAGCGGTCTTCGATCTCTTTGGCAATTTCTTCAGCTTCTGATTGAGAAGAACCTTCACCAAGTAAAATTGTAACGATTTCGCTATCTTCTGAAATCATTTGTTCTAATGTTTCCAATACGGCATCTTTAAGATCTGCTTTCGCTAACTTGATCTTGCCGTCAATGATTCCCATGTAATCATCTTTTTTGATTTTCACATGATCGATTTCAGTATCGCGGATCGCATTGGTGATCTGTCCACTAATGACATTACCTAGCTCTTTTGTCATTTCGGCTTTGTTCGTTTCTAAGTCGTTGGTTTCATTAAAAGCTAGCATAGCTGTCATCCCTTGAGAAATGGTTCTGCTTGGAACTACAGCTACAGGGATATCACTTGCTTCCGCTGCTTGTTCAGCTGCCATAAAGATATTTTTATTATTTGGCAAAATAATCACTTTTTCAGCATGTGCTTCATTGATCGCATTTAAAATATCTTCTGTACTTGGATTCATTGTTTGGCCACCATTGATCAGTACACTGACCCCTAAGCTTTTGAACAGTGACTGAACGCCTTCCCCCGCTGCAATAGCGACAATACCAAATGGTTCTTTTTTAGCAGGCATCGTTTTTTCGTGTTCATCGTGGTCTTTAATCGCTTCATGCTGTTCACGCATATTATCGACTTTTATTTTGATCAATGAACCAAACTTTTGTCCATAGTTCATCACTTCACCCGGATGTTCAGTATGTACATGGACTTTAATGATCTCATCATCATTTACAACGAGTAAAGAATCACCGATTTGATTTAAATGATTACGGAATGTGTCATAATCAAATTCACTATCAACTGTTTCTCCTTCACCGATACGGACCATGATTTCTGTACAGTAACCGTATTTAATATCTTCCGTTGCCATGTGGCTCTGCACACTTCTATGATGCTCTGCATTGACCATTTCTGTCATTTCAGCAGGAGTCGGTTGATGAGCTTCTTGTTCAACAACTTTGCCAGATAAAGCTTCCAAGAATCCTTCATAAACATAAACAAGACCTTGTCCACCGCTATCTACAACGCCTACTTCCTTTAAAACAGGTAATAGATCAGGAGTTTTAGCTAGAGCTTTTTTGGCAACGTTCAATACCGTTTTCATCACTTCAACTGTATCTGTTGTTTGTTCAGCTTTTTTCTCCCCTGCTTTAGCTGCTTCTCTAGCAACTGTCAAAATCGTTCCTTCTACAGGCTTCATGACCGCTTTGTAAGCTGTTTCTACACCGCTTGTAAAAGCGCCAGCTAATTCTTTAGCAGTCAACGTTTCTTTGTTTAAGATTCCTTTACCGAAACCTCTGAACAATTGAGAAAGGATAACACCAGAGTTTCCTCTAGCCCCCATCAATAATCCTTTAGATAATGCAGCAGCTAACTCTCCTACATGATCACTCGTGTTATCTCTAACAGCTTTTGCTCCGCTTGTCATCGATAGGTTCATATTCGTTCCAGTATCTCCGTCCGGAACTGGAAACACGTTCAGTGAATTGACATATTCTGCATTTTTTTCAAGACGTTCTGCGCCAGCAGCCACCATCGAACGAAACTGCTTCGCTTCAACTACTTCTACTTTCACTACTCATTTCCTCCTTGTGTCACATCTAACCTCTATCGTGTGACATTCAACCATTTCTTAATCTTGTATTACTCGTACGCCCTGAACATATACATTAACTGTATTGGCGGACACGCCTAACATCGATTCTAAATTGTATCTAACTTTTTCTTGTACATTGCGACATACTTCTGAGATCTTTGTGCCATAGCTAACGATAATATAAACGTCTACAGCTACACCGTTCTCTTCTTGACGGACAAGAACGCCTTTTGAATAATTTTCTTTTTTTAAGATTTCATTTAAGTTATCGCGAATTTGGTTTTTACTTGCCATTCCAACAATTCCAAAAATTTCAGTTGCGGCTCCTCCAACAACTGTTGCAATAACATCATTTGAAATATCGATGGTGCCAAACTGCGTATTGATTTTAACAGCCATGTTAAAAATCCTCCTCTTGACTAAAAAGCCATAAATTACTCATTATATTGTAGCACAGGCCAACAGAGAAGAAAAGGTATATCCGGCTTTAAGCCTTTTTCTATCCCTTCATCAATTTAAAAAAATAGCTCTCTCGAGACTAAAAAGTTTATACCGCTCTGCTATTTTAAACATGTCAAGTAAATTTACTTGAAAGAAAATCCTTGCAAAACAAGAAAAGATATGCTAAATTATTTTAAGTATAAGACTGATTGAAGCTTTGCTTCAGGTATGGCAAAGGAGGAAAGAAAATGGCTAAACAATGTTATGTTACAGGAAGAAAAGCAAAAAGCGGAAACAACCGCTCTCATGCATTAAATAAAACAAAACGTTCTTTTGGTGCTAACTTGCAAAAAGTTCGCATCTTAGTTGACGGAAAACCTAAAAGAGTTTGGGTTTCAGCTCGCGCTCTTAAATCAGGAAAAGTTGAACGCGTTTAATAGGAATGCGGTCTAAAAAGATCAAAGGCAGGAGATTGCTCCCGCCTTTTTTTGTTGCGCTCAATAATTTATGATCCTTTTTCACTGTTGTCTTTACTTTGAATCACTGCTACAATTCCTTCAGTAAAAGAAAATTCAGCTGTTCCTTCAAGGAATTCATTGCTGGCTAAAGAAATAGGATAATCGAAATCCTTTTTCTTCAATGGATATTTTGTTCGAACGAGTGATAGTGCCTTGACAGGCGTCATGCAGACAAAAGCTAGATACTTTTTGTCTGCTTCTTTTTCGATTTGATAAGAACCTGGCAAATAAAAGGAAATCGTATTTTGCAGATCGATCAAATGGATCTTTTGAGCATGCTGCTTAAATCGCGGCTGTAACACTAAAAATAAGTTGCTCAACAAATGATCCATTCTTCCAGCCGTGGCACCGTAAAGAATAATTTCGCTCGCTTGGTAAGTCGTCAATGCCAATTGAATCGCTAATTCTGTATCCGTGTCATCTTTCTCAGAAGGAAATGTCTTAACATCTTTGACTTTACGATTGATCATTTCCCATTCTTCATTATTTACAGAATCAAAATCTCCGATCGCAGTCATTGGTATCATTCCAGCTTCGAGCAAACGGATCGTACCATAGTCTACACCGATCCATTGAGCCGTTTTCTTGATCTCTTCATTTAAGAATGGAATAGATGCGCCAGGACCTCCAAGCATAATCCCGATTTTAGTCATAAGCGACAGCTTCTCTCAATGCTTCCATTTGTTTTGCAGGTTCATCCGCACGATAAACATAAGAGCCAGCTACGAAAACAGTTGCCCCAGCTTCCCAGCATTCTTTAGCCGTTTCAGGAACGATTCCGCCATCAACTTCTATCTCGAAAGACAAATTCATTTCTTTCTTTATAGAAGCTAATGTTTTGATCTTCTCAACCATTGTGGGAATGAAGCCTTGCCCGCCAAAACCAGGATTAACGGTCATCACGAGTACAAGATCAACATCAGCCAACACGGGACGAACGGTCTCTACTGATGTGCCTGGATTTAATACGATCCCAGCTTTCACACCTTGCTGTTTGATCATTTGGATGGCTCGATGAATGTGAGGGGTGCTTTCGACTTGAACAGATAAAATATCTGCACCTGCTTTAGCAAAATCAGCAATATAGCGTTCAGGATTTTCGATCATCAAATGGCAATCAAGCGGCAACTTTGTGATCGGCCGGATCGCAGAAACCACATTTGGTCCAAAAGTGATGTTGGGAACAAAGTGTCCATCCATTACATCGACATGTATGTAATCTGCCCCTCCTTTTTCCACTGTTTGAATGTCCCGCGCAAGATGTGCAAAGTCTGCACTTAAAATAGATGGTGCGATTTTCATGTTCTCTTCCTCATTTCTTCTTTTTTGTATAGTCTGGTTTTTGCCGTTCGATCTCGTCTAGAAACTGTAAATAATGTTGATAACGATAGTCTGCTATCAACTCATTCTTTACATTTTCTTTTACTTGACACCCCGGTTCTTTTCGATGTAAACAGCCTCTAAATTTGCATTGATCTTGAATAGCTAAGAACTCTGGAAAACATTCTCTTAATTCATCAGCTGCAATATCCATGAATTCAATGGCACTAAAGCCAGGTGTATCAGCCACCAATCCATCAAACAAGGGAAGTAATTCGACATGACGAGTGGTATGTTTTCCTCTTCCTAATGATTGAGAAATTTCACCTGTTTTCAAAACCAAATGAGGTGAAATGGCATTTAACAACGTAGATTTTCCTGCTCCTGATTGCCCCATAAAAACAGTTAGTTTTTCAGAAAACCACTCCGTTAGTTTTTCAATCGCCTCTTGATCATCATGAGGTTCTGGTAAAATGAAAGTGTAACCGATGTTTGTGTAATCTTGTTGTATCTTCTGTATTTTTTTATTTTCTTCCTCATTGATGAGATCTGTTTTTGTCACATAGATGATTGCTTGTATGTTTTTACTTTCTAGCACTGCTAAAAAACGGTCCAACAGCTGTGTTGAAAAAGCAGGTTCAGCCGCCGACATGATCACAACGCCAAGATCTACATTAGCTACGGGAGGACGAATCAATTCATTTTTTCGCGGCAGTAGTTCTGTGATCATTCCTTCTTCTTGGTTCAAACTTTCGAATTGAACGAAATCTCCGACTAAAGGAGTCAATTGACGTTTTCTAAAGTTCCCCCTGCCTCTCGTTTGAAACGTTTTTCCTTGATCATAAACGTAGTAAAAGCCGCTAAGTGCTTTTCTGATTTGTCCTTTAGACAACTCGTTTCCTCCTTTGGGTTTCTTCTCCTTTTAACTTTACTCAAAGCCTCTTTAGAATGCAACCAGAAAACATTTGTAAACAGATGAAAATAAAGGTTCTTCCTCTTTTAACGTTGGTAAAGAAATTTCCTACGGTCGATGGGCTACTGATGGAAAGCCATGAGAACACATTGAACCGAAAATCGCGTCTCAATGCTTGCAAGCTTCAAACTTAGTGTAACGGCTAAAGCTTAACACTAAGTGATTCACATTGCATCTTTTTTCATGGCTATCAGTAGCCCTATACGCCTCCTGAAATTTCTAGAAATAGGATTCTAACGAGCTTAGTATTAAAAAAATTGATTTTTTACAGACCAACGTTAACTATTGTAGAACCAAAATAAAAAGGAGCTGTTTTAAAACAGATCCCTTTTATTTATTCGGTTTAAAAATGTATTTTCCTTAGCCTTCATCATTCGTTTCGTCAGATTCCGGCTGTATATTAGCTTTTTCTTCAATAACTTCTCCGTCTCTTACAATACGATAACGTCCGGTTTCACCTTCTTTAAGAGTGAAAGAAAGAACGGTGTCAGTATCTTCGTCAATAGAAAATTGTTGATAAATATTATCGATTGAATTTTGTTCATCTTCAAGATAAATTTCTATCTGATTCTCTTTACTTTTTGATTCTTCACTGCTCTTTTCCTCATCAGAATCGCCTTCTTCAGCAGTTTCTTTCGTTTCTTGATAAGGAATACTTACAGTAATATTAAAACGTTCAACCGGCACCTCTTTCGGACCAAGAGAGAGTACAACTGATAGAGAATCGCCTTTATAGAAGATTTTGCCTGCTTCAATGGATTGCGAGATCACATAACCGCTTGGAATATCTTCAGAATGTTCTTGCGTCAATGACAACTCCAGGCCGTTTTCATTTGCATAGTCTTCCACGCCTTTTTGAGAGTAGCCGTCTAAGTCACGCATTTTGATTCCTCTTTTTCCTGTGCTGACGATCAATGTTACGGTTGTTTCGCTAGGGATCACCTCATTGTCTTCTTCAATATCTTGCGAGATGATCACCCCTTCAGGAACAGTTTCGCTGCTTTCTTGCTGCTGCTCGACAGTAAAACCAAGGTCTGTTAATGCTGCACGTGTTTCTTCATAAGATTCTCCTACATAATCTTTAAAGGCAACCGTTTTTTTGCCAGAGCTGACATATAAAAGGACTGTTGTTTTTTCTTTTACACTAGCGCCAGCTGCAGGATCTGTCCGAATCGCCAATTCTTCTGCGATCTTTTCATTCGGCTCTTGGCTTACGTCTTCTACAGCTAAGTTAGCTTGCGTTAACGTTTCTTTTGCTTTTTCTTCTGTTAATCCTTCTATGTTTGGCACCGTTACATCTTTGGGAGATAGTAGAATGAGTAGAGAAACAAAAACGATCAACATTGCAGCTATGGCCAAAAGAAACCACATAAGCTTGCGTTTTTTCTTTTTAGGCTTCTTTTTTAAAGACTGTCCTTGATGATGAGCAGTCTTTTTTTCTGTTGGCTGC
Source organism: Pisciglobus halotolerans (assembly GCF_900113675.1). Lineage (GTDB taxonomy): Bacteria > Bacillota > Bacilli > Lactobacillales > Carnobacteriaceae > Pisciglobus > Pisciglobus halotolerans. Next base: position 78,644 of record NZ_FOQE01000006.1, on the reverse strand, counting down.
TCAAGATCTTTTTCAGAAGTGATCGGTACCGCATCCCCATCATATTGATGAGTTTGCGTATCAATAGGTGTGAGCACCTTTGTATCTTCTTGCATGCTTACAGGCATAAAAGGCGCTTCAGCACTTCTTTCTGGAGATAGGGCAGTTTCAAGATCTTCAGCCATTTCACGAACTGATTTATAGCGGTCAGCCGTTTCTTTTGCTGTCGCTTTCAACACAACATTCTCAAGCGGTTGCGGGATCAAATAGTCAATTTTCTTTACAGAGGGAATAGGTTCTTGAAAATGTTTGAGCGCAATAGAAACAGCGGATTCACCTTCAAAAGGAACTTTTCCGATCAGCAGCTCATACAAAATGATACCTAAAGAATAGATATCAGATTGATTTGTCGCCATTCCACCTCTTGCTTGTTCAGGAGACAAGTAATGGACGGATCCTAACAATGAATTTGTTTGTGTGATGGAAGACTGAGAAACAGCAACAGCAATCCCAAAATCTGTGATTTTGATGACGTCATTTTCATCGATCAATATATTTTGTGGTTTCAAATCACGGTGAATAATACGGTTTTGATGAGCGTATTCCACTGCTGAAAGGATTTGTTCCATAATATTAATGACTTTTGGATAAGCAATGGGATAATGATTTTGTATGTATTGCTTCAAGTCCATGCCTTTTACGTATTCCATTACAATGTATTGATTATGGTCTTCCTCTCCCACATCGTAAATACCAACAATGTTCGGATGCACAAGCTCTGTGGCCGCTAGAGCTTCTCTTTTAAAGCGTCTGATGGTGTCCTCATCATCTCTAAAATCATAACGCAAGACTTTCACTGCTACATCACGATCAAGAATCAAGTCATGAGCCAGATAAACATTTGCCATTCCACCTGTTCCTACAGGCTTTTTGACTTTGTAGCGTCCATTCAGTTTCTTACCAGCTTCCATCTTCTTTTCCCTCCTTTCTCTTATCAAAATCGATCAGCATAACGGTGATGTTGTCTAATCCGCCTCTTTCATTTGCTAAAGAAACCAAATAGCTGACCTTTTCTTTCAAAGTGGCAGTTCCTGTCAGAATTTCTTTGATTTCTTCATTTTTCACCATATTTGTCAATCCGTCTGAACACAACAAAATAAACTCACCTTGCTGATAAAGATAAGTCGTTAGATCAATATCTAGCTCTTCCAATACCCCAAGAGAGCGAGTCAACACGTTTTTACGCGGATGATTTTCGGCTTCCTCAAAAGAAATTTCTCCGCTTTTGATCAGTTCCTGTACAAGCGAATGATCTTCTGTCATTTGCTCTATTTCCCCATTTGTTAATCGATAAGCACGACTGTCTCCAATATTCGCGACAACGAAACCATCTTTTACCGCTGCAACTGCAACAAGTGTCGTTCCCATACCTTCTAAATCGGGAAATTGTTCCGCTTTTTCAACTAACCGCTTATTCTCACGATCGATAGCTGATTTCAGCCACTCTTTCGCCTCTTCTGTTTGACTTAAATGCGTTTCGCTCCAAGCATGTCCTAAATGCGAAACGACCATTTCACTTGCGACGTCACCCGCTTGATGGCCGCCCATGCCGTCACACAAAATGGATAATGTGCACTCAGAATGATTATTAAAATAACCAGCAAAATCTTGATTATTCTTTCTTCTCATTCCAACATCACTTTCTAAAGCTACCCTCATAGTTCCACCTCTTTTTAAATGATCTGCTTGATCCTGCATCAACTTTTTATATTTTTCTCAAACAGCAAATAAAAAAGCCATCTGTATAAAAATCATCAGGATAGATATGCAACATGTCATCTGTGATACAATTTTTAGCTTTTCCTTCCACTTCAACCGGAATTCTTTCAAATTCAGGTTGCTCTGTTAGAAACTTAGCGACGGTCTGATCATTCTCTTCAGTGGTTATTGTACAAGTACTATAGACTAGAAGTCCACCACTTTTTAGTTTTGGGGCAACTTGTTTTAAAATATCCAGTTGGATGGCTTGTAACTGTTTAAAGTCTGATTCCTTTTTTGTATATTTGATATCAGGCTTGCGGCGCATCAATCCTAGCCCTGAACATGGTGCGTCAACTAATATCCGGTCAAAAGTAGCATCAGCAAAAACGGTATCTACTTGTCGAGCATCTAGCGTCATGCCTTCAACGACTTCTCCAACATGGAGACGGTCGGCATTTTCTTTGATCAGATTTACTTTATGTGCATGAAGATCCAATGCTGTCACTTTCCCTCCAGCATCTTTTGACAAATACTGGGCAATATGGGTCGTCTTTCCGCCTGGTGCTGCGCATGCGTCTAATACTTGATGATCTGGTGCCACCTTTAAAGCCGGCGCAACCAGTTGAGAAGATTCATCTTGAATCGTTAACTTTCCTTCTTTAAATAAAACAGAAGATGCAAAGTGCCCAGAATCTGCCACGATTCCTACAGAAGAAAGCTCACTTGGCCGAGGAGAAAAACCCTCTTCCTTCATTGAAGATAACGCTTCTTCCATAGAAATGAAATGAGGATTGAAACGTGCACTTGGGTGGCTCGGCAGCAATAGTGAGAGGCCCAGTGCTTTTGTTTTTTCAAAACCGATTTCACAAACAAATTTTTCAACGAGCCACTTTGGCATACTGACTTCAACGCTTAGCCTTTCGATTGGGTCTTTGATCGCTTCAATAGATGGGAACCCTTTCCTCTCAGCATTTCTTAAAACACCATTGACAAATTGACTGATTCCTTTGAAATGACCACGTTTTTTTGCAATTTCAACTGCTTCGTTGACAACAGCATGTATTGGGATCCGTTCCAAATAAACCATTTGATAGACAGAAAGACGTAACAAATTTCTGACCCATCCATCTAACTTCTGATTTTTTTTAATAAAAGGCGTCAAATAATAATCTAACGTCAGCTTTCGTTGAAGGACACCATATACTAACTCAGTTAGCAAGTGAGCATCGACTGAGCTGAGTGATCGTTTACTAATCGTATCATTGATCAATAAATTAGAATAAGAACCACTTTTTTCAATTTTTTCCAAAATCGTCATGGCTTGATAACGACTGGTTTGCTGGATATGCTTTTCATTTGTCATCTTAGTCGAATTTTTCTCCTACTCTTAACTGATTCCCCACACCGCTTAAATAGGCAGGTGTATCCATTTGTTTTTTGCCTGAAGGTTGCAAAACATCTATGGTTAAGGTCGTTTGATCGCCGCAAGCTATGATCAGTTGATTTTTGTCGAGCGCCACGATTGTTCCCGGTTCTTTGTCTGTTGTTTCTTCCAAAGGAGTAACAGCATGGATTTTGATCCGTTTTCCGTCTAATTCAGTATATGCTCCTGGCCAAGGACGCATCCCTCTCACTTGATAGTCGATTTCTTGAGCAGATTTTTGCCAATTTATCTTTTCTTCTTCTCGTTTGATGTTTGGAGAAAAAGTGACTTTTTCTTCATTTTGAGGAACAGCAGTAATATTGCCTTTCAATAATTCAGGCAGTGTGTCGATCAGTAAATCTCTTCCCAACAAGCTCAAACGGTCAAACAAGGTGCCCACATCATCTTCTCTTGTGATGGTTAGCGAGCGTTGTGCCAGAATATCTCCAGCATCCATTTTCTTTTCCATATAAATGATAGAGATACCCGTTTCTTTTTCACCTTTGATCAATGCGTAATGCACAGGGGCACCGCCACGATATTTTGGCAATAGCGAAGCATGTACGTTAATGGCACCAAAAGTTGGAACATCTAACAACTTAGTCGGCAAAAACTGTCCGAATGCTGCAGTGACGATAAGGTCAGGCTGCCACTCAATGATTTGTTCCATTTCTTTTGATCCAGAAATTTTTTCTGGTTGCAAGACAGGTATCTCGTGTTTCACGGCTGCTTCTTTTACAGGCGAGGGTGTTAAAATTTTTTTTCTTCCTACTGGTCTATCCGGTTGGGTTACAACACCGATCACTTCATATTCTGATGAAATGAGTGCTTCTAAAATCGGCACAGAAAATGCCGGCGTTCCCATAAAAACGATTTTTGTCATTTTTTCATCCTCTTTTCTAAATAAAGTCCATCGGTTCTGAATCGATCGCGATCTGCAGCCCCTTGCTGATTTCCTTTTGTGATTGATTTAATAACTGATGCAACATTGGTTTCAGCATCGGTTCATACTTATATTTGATGAGTATTTGATAATAATATTTTTTATTGACTCTAGCAATCGCTTTAGGGGTAGGACCTAAAACAATCGTATCTTTTTGCAAATGAGGAAGTAAAAAATGAATGATTTCCTGCATTTTTCTAGCTGCTATCCGTTCTTCTTCGTGGCTTGCCGTAATAGAAACCGTAAAGTAATAGGGTGGATAGTTTCCTTGGTGACGAACATTCATCTCCATTTGATAGAAATGGTCATAATCGTGTTTTTGGGCAAACTGAACCGCATAATGCTCTGGATTAAAGGTTTGCACAACCACTTCTCCTATTAAATCTGCTCTTCCGGCTCTGCCGCTGACTTGTGTTAACAATTGAAAGGTTTTCTCGCTTGAACGAAAATCTGGCAACCCTAGTGCAGTGTCCGCATTCAACACCCCTACTAACGTAATATTAGGAAAATCAAGTCCTTTAGCAATCATCTGAGTTCCCAGCAAGATATCCGCTTCTTGGTTTCCAAAAGCTGTCAGCAGCTTCTCGTGAGCACCTTTTTTGCGCGTCGTATCAACATCCATGCGAATCACACGTGCATCTGGAAAAACAGCTTCTAATTCCTCTTGTACTTTTTGCGTACCTGTTCCATAATAACGAATTTTTGGGCTATGACAGACTGGACATTGATGTGGAATGGCTTCCTCATGACCACAATAGTGACATTTCATCGTTCGGGTATCCATATGCAGTGTCAGTGAAATATCACAATTAGGGCACGGAAGGACAAAGCCGCAATCTCGACACATGACAAAAGAAGAATAGCCGCGACGATTCAGAAGCAAAACGATTTGTTCCCCTTTCTTAATGCGATCGCGAATACCATCTTGTAAAGGAATAGAGAAACTGGACCGATTTCCTTCTTTCATTTCTTGTCGCATATCGACGACTTTGACAAGCGGTAAAGCTTTTTTATTGACCCGTTCAGGAAGTTCCAGCAACTGATAAACTTTTTTCTGTGCCCGAGCCCTTGATTCTAGAGAAGGTGTGGCACTTCCTAAGATAACTGGACACGAATGATATTTTCCGCGCCAAATCGCTGCATCACGCGCATGATACCTAGGATTTTCACTTTGTTTATAAGAAGATTCATGTTCTTCATCTATAATGATCACACCAATATTTTTAACAGGAGCAAAAATAGAAGAACGAGCGCCCACGACAACTTTTGCTTCTTCTCTTTCTATTTTCCGCCACTCATCATATTTTTCTCCAACAGACAAACCACTATGCAGAACAGCTACTTCATCTCCAAAGCGTCCTTTAAAGCTTTTGACCATTTGCGGTGTTAAGGCAATTTCAGGCACTAGCATCAGAGCCGTTTGTTTTTTTTCTAAAACGGCAGCGATCGTTTGCAAATAGATTTCAGTTTTTCCGCTTCCTGTTACACCTTTTAATAAAAACACATCATCCCGCTGTTCGTTGACAGCATGATGAATAGCTTCAAAAGCTTTTTGTTGCGCACTTGTTAACGGCAGCGGTTTAGTCCGTTCAAAATCGATGTGTTCAAAAGGATCACGATAGACTTCTTCTTCAACAATCCTTAACCAACCTTTTTTTTCAGCCTCTCGCACTGAAGCTGACTGAATAGCGTAATCTTTTTTCAACGCTTCTGTACTCGATCTCTTTTTGCTTAAAGATAGCTGCTGCAATACATCCAACAGCTGTTTTTGCTTTTTAGCTGTTTTTCTCAAACCCGCTTTTTCTTCTTCCAGTTGTTCAAAAGACAGTCTAGGTTCTATTTTTCTGATTTTCTTTTTATTGACTTTGTCTTTTACAATATAAACTGTTTCTACGGCTTCTTTTTTCTTCAGCTCTGCCATTTTCGGCAAAACACCTCGATCTTCCGCTTCTTGCCAGCTGATTTCATTTTTCCCTTTAAACAAATCAAAAAAATGATCTTCTGGGATTTCATCAATCAAACGAATTTTCTTTTCATACGTTGATTTTAAAGCAGCAGGCAGCATCGTTTGATAACAGGTGATCTGAAAGCTGAAAGTTTTGTCTGCCATTTCTTTTCCTAATTGAAGCAATTCTTCATTTAAAACAGGATAAAGATCCATGACATCTGTAATCTTCTTTAATTCACCTTCAAAGGCTGGTTGATCGACGATGTTTACCACAAAACCTTGAACTTTTCTGCTGCCCTTTCCAAATGGCACTTCTACCCGCATTCCAGGAACGATTTGGTCTTGATAGGCAGTCGGTATATAGTAATCATAAGGTTGATTGGTCTGCATCGTTGGAACGTCAACAATCACTTTGGCAAATAGATCCAACTTTTTCCTCACCTTTGCTTTCTTAATTTTCCTGCGATTTCATCTAAGATCAAAGCAGCTACTTCCTTTTTACTCCGTACAGATACCGAAATAGGGTCTTTGTCCGTTGTAAAAATCGTCACTTCATTTGTGTCTTTGTTAAACCCAGCTTGTGGATTCGATACATCGTTTGCGATTATCATATCAGCTTTTTTCTTTTGCAGTTTGCTTTCAGCATAGCGGGCAACATCATGTGTCTCAGCTGCAAAGCCTGCTAAGTATTGATGTTGCTTATGCTTGCCCAAGTAAGCTAGAATATCTTTTGTTTGTTTCATTTTTAATGTCATCTCTTGATTGCTACTTGTTTTTTTCATTTTCTGTTTCTCTTGATGATCCGGTTTATAGTCTGAAACAGCTGCAGCCATAATCACAATATCGCTTTCCTGATAATGTTTGTTCATCTCTACAAACATGTCTTCAGCAGATTCAACAGCAACAACAGAAACGCCAAAAGGATTTGGCAACCCTGAAGCTGAAACTAGTGTCACTTCCGCTCCTGCATCGCGAGCAACTTCTGCCAACTGATAGCCCATTTTTCCAGATGAATCGTTTGTGATATAACGTACTGGGTCAATTCTTTCTTTCGTTCCGCCTGCTGAAATCAGCACTTTTCGACCTGTTAGCGCAAGCGAAGAATCAAGGCGAATAAGATGAAGCTGAAGCATCTCAATAATCTTTTCAGGTTCCGGCATACGCCCTTTTCCTTCATATCCTTCTGCTAAAAATCCGGTATCTGGCTCCATCAACATACGGCCGTCTTTTTTCAATGTTTCCATATTCCGTACAGTAGCCGGATTCTCGAGCATATGAGTATTCATAGCAGGAACGATAAAAATAGGAGCTGTAGTTGCCAGTAAAGCTGTAGAAACAAAATCATCCGCCATTCCGTTTGCCATTTTAGCTATGATATTAGCAGTAGCCGGCACAACTAAAGCAGCATCTGCCCAGTCTGCTAAATGAATATGACTGACTGATTCTTTGTCTTCTTTGTCAAAGATTTCTGTATAGACCGGTTGTTTCGTTAAAATTTGAAAGGTGTAAGGGGTGATAAACTGAACAGCGGATTGAGTCATCGCCACTTTTACCTGGGCGCCTTTTTTGATCAATTGTCTAACAAGATCCGCTGTTTTGTATACGGCAATTCCCCCACAAAGGTAAACAGCGATTTTTTTGTCTTTTAACATATTCTGTCCCTCTTTCCTATTACACTCTTTTATATTTTACTAGAAAAAACTGCTTTTTTCCATACTCCTCCTGATTCCTATTCTATTCATCTGTGCTTAAACATTTTTCTCTTTATGCGACACATCAACATTGCTTTCTAAGAAGCTTCCGTCTGATGATTTTCACAGTATGTGTCTTCTGAATATCCTGCCTACACCGTCAAAAGAGCAAAAAAAAGTGCTCTAAAGTTTAGATTCAACCTTAAAGCACTGATCATATACATCCGTATTTATTGTTTGTCCGGTCCTACTGTTTTGGGATCGATCACTAGATCGCCCGCTGCAACTTCTTCTAGCGCTTTGCCCACATTCTTATAAGACTTATAATCTTCTAACATCTGCATAGAGCCGCCATCTAATTCACGAGCTCTTTTACTTGCTACAGTAACTAAAGAATATTTAGACTCGATTTTTTCTAATAATGTATCAATAGAAGGATATAACATCATCTTCCTTACATCTCCTCAATAATTTTTCTATACTGATTCACAACTCGAGGCACTTTTAAATGCTCACTCTCAATAATATGCTTGATTTTATTTACAGCATTTTCGACTTTATCATTTTCTACGGCATAATCATAATACCGCATCATTTTGATTTCTTCAACGGCTTTTTCTAAACGTTTCTCTACCACAGCCATTTCATCTGTTCCTCTGTGCATGATCCGTGATTTGAGTTCTTTGATATCTGGCGGTGTCAAGAAAATAAAAACTCCTTCAGGCATTTTTGAACGCACTTGCATTGCTCCATTGACTTCGATCTCTAAAAAGACATCTTGTCCACTGTTTAAAGTATCTTCAACATACTTAAGGGGTGTACCATAATAGTTGTCAACATACTGAGCATACTCCAGCAGGCCGCCGCTTTCGATCAACGCTTCAAATTCTTCTTTTGATCTAAAGAAGTAGTCGACACCATCTTTTTCTCCAGCTCTCATTTTTCTGGTTGTCATAGAAATCGAGTACGCAAAGTCCATTTCACCACTATCAAAAATTGCTTTTCTAACTGTACCTTTTCCCACTCCTGAAGGTCCAGAAAGAACAATCAATATCCCACGCTCTGTCATGCTTTTAACCATCCTATCTAAAAAAACTATGACTCATTAAAAACTGCTCTATGCTTTTTCGGCAGAGTTTCTAAAGAACTCCTCCAGTTTTTTCATTTCTTCGTTGCTGAGCGTAATACCTTTGCCCATCTTTTCGTGATCCGGTGACCAAGTCCGTAAATCGAATTTTGGTGCATTTCCATTCCAGCTGACCAGATTCAATTCTTTTCGCCAGCCTTTGTTGTTCTCAGAAAGGACTAAAATATTTTCCAAAATCTCAAAAGAAATTTTACTAGGCATACGTTTCACCTCTTTTAACTAGAGATACAGTTTTTTAACGGTTCTTTTTTTATCTTTACTGATTAGTGTACCATAAATCAAGTGGATGAAACAGGACTTTTATGAATGTTTTCGATTTCACTTATTTTGATAGCTTCTTTACATTGATGTCCATCGGTTTTGTGAATATAAATAAGACAAGAGGACATCCCCTTGCCTTATTTAAACATCAAAATGATCAAAAAATAATCCTCGCATACGAGTGCATTGTAAACTTTTTTCCATCGGCACGAGATCTAATAGAGCGATCACCATGATTTTCATTATCCCATGTCTTTGACTTTCATCAAACGCGTAATTTCAGCACGTTCATTTTCATCTAGTTTCATTTGAATAAAGTAAATGGTTTCTTCTAGTTGAGGAATCGTTCGGTACTCAAGCGCATTTACTCGACGTCTTGTCCCTTCGATTTCATCTGCCAGCAGCTGGCAAGTTTTTTCAATTTCCGACAATTCAAGCAACTCTGTCATGACTTCTGCCATCTCAGCTACAGATTCATCCAGTTCACTGTTCGAGTTTAAATATCCGTATTGGATATCACTTGAATCTTCACCTTCAAAATCAAAATTCATGACTGGAACGCGTACACTCATGACATTTTTTTCATAAATGTTTAAACTGACGGTTCTTGGCGGTACAGCCACCAATTCTTCAATATACTTCTCATTCAATAAAGATTTTGCCATTACAAATGATTGCATGGCATTGATCAGTTTCTCTTCTACCGCTGCACGCAAGGCATTGTTCTTTTTGACTAACGAAATAAATTGACGCATCAGTTCATCTTGTTTATCTTTTAGTAATTTATGTCCACGAGATGCCATACTCAATCGTTCTTTTAAGTTTGCCAACTCCATTCGAGTAGGATTGACATTTAACTTAGCCATTTAGACTCACTCCCCTTTTTGTGGTAAGTATTCGTCTAACATATCGTCTTTGATCCGTTTCAATTCAGTTCTTGGCAAGATAGACAATAATTGCCAACCTAGGTTTAAGGATTCTTCAATAGAACGGTTTGTATAGAAACCTTGGTTAACATACTCTTCTTCAAACTTAGTTGCAAAGTCAGCGAATTTCTTATCTGTATCTGTCAGTGCTGAATCTCCCAATACGACGGCCAACTCTTTTGCTTGTTTTCCTTCTGCATAAGCAGCAAATAATTGGTTCATGGTCGCAGCATGGTCTTTTCTTGTCTTGCCTTCACCAGTTCCTTTATCTTTCAAACGTGACAAGGATGGCAATACATCAACTGGAGGTTCGATTCCGTTATTGTATAACTCACGAGAAAGAATGATTTGTCCTTCTGTGATATAACCTGTCAAGTCTGGAATTGGATGTGTTTTATCATCTTCAGGCATGGTCAAGATCGGAATCTGCGTCACAGAACCTTTCAATCCTCTTATTCGACCAGCACGTTCATACAAGGTAGCCAAGTTTGTGTACAAGTAACCAGGATAACCACGACGCCCCGGCACTTCCCGACGAGCAGCTGAAATTTCGCGTAAAGCTTCACAATAGTTGGTCATGTCAGTCATAATAACGAGCACGTGCATATCTTTTTCATACGCAAGATATTCAGCTGCCGTCAATGCCATTTTTGGGGTTGCGATCCGTTCGATAGCCGGATCATTTGCTAAGTTCAAGAACATCACTGATCGATCGATCGCCCCTGTTTTTCGGAAGTCTTCCATGAAAAACTCAGCTTCTTCAAATGTAATCCCGATGCCGGCAAAAACAACAGCAAATTTTTCATCCGAATTCAAAACAGTTGCTTGACGCGCAATCTGAGCGGCCAATTCTTTATGCGGCAAACCAGAACCTGAGAATACGGGCAACTTTTGTCCACGTACCAAAGTATTCAAATGGTCGATCGTAGAAATCCCTGTTTGAATAAATTCATCAGGATAATCACGAGCCATTGGATTGATTGCTTCACCGTTGATATCTAACATTTTTTCTGGAATGATATTCGGGCCGCCATCATTGACTTGTCCCATACCATTGAAGACACGTCCAACCATATCTTCTGAAACCCCTAATGATAGAGGTTTACCTGTAAAGCGGACTTTTGTATCTCTTAAGTTGATTCCTGCAGAACCTTCGAAAATCTGTACCATTGCTTTATCGCCAGCGATCTCAAGAACTTGTCCTCTTCTCTTTTCGCCGTTTTGCATTTGAATATCGACCAACTCGTCAAATTTAACGCCTTCGACACCTTCAACAGTCATTAGAGGTCCTACAACTTCATTAATTGTACGGTATTCTTTAAGCATTTTCTTCCATTCCTCCTCTTTCAACTATTTGGTGGATGGTTTCTTTTACCGTTTCACGAATGGTCTTAAATTCTTCAATTTGATCTTCATGGATATATTTTCCACGAGCGATCCGGTCACGGACTTCAATCGTACCTTCCATGATCTCATCAAAGTAAGCACCTAATTCCATACCATGGTTGGCTTCATCTTCAAAGGATAGAATCGTTGTCAACATTTCAAATTGCTTTTGAATAGAGGTGTAAGTATCTACATCATCAAATGCATTTTGTTGCAGATAGTCTTCCCGAATCATCCGAGAAACAGCTAATTTCAAGCGATCTCTTTCAGACAAGGACTCAGCACCAACTAATTGGACGATTTCTTGCAGTTCAGCTTCGTCTTGCAGCAAAGCCATGCTGCGGATGACCATGTTTGTCCAATCTGTATCTAACTCTTTACCGATATAAGCTGTCATTTCATTTTGATAAAGAGAATAGGACTCTAGCCAGTTGATAGATGGGAAGTGACGTTTCTGTGCTAAACTGCTATCTAGTCCCCAGAAAACTTTTGCTACCCGCATCGTATTTTGCGTAACGGGTTCTGACGTATCTCCACCTGGAGGCGAAACGGCACCAATCGCTGTAATGCTGCCTTCGCGTCCTTCATTCCCTAAAGCGATCACTTTTCCGGCACGTTCATAAAATTCTGCGATCCGACTTCCCAAGTAAGCAGGGTAACCTTCATCACCTGGCATTTCTTCTAAACGTCCAGACATTTCACGTAGCGCTTCTGCCCAACGAGAGGTTGAATCCGCCATGATTGCAACACTATAACCCATATCTCGGAAGTATTCAGCAAGCGTGATACCTGTATAAATAGAAGCTTCACGTGCAGCAACCGGCATATTAGATGTATTGGCAATCAGAATGGTCCGCGCCATGATTGATTCGCCTGTGTTTGGGTCGATCAACTCAGGAAACTCGTTGATAACGTCTGTCATTTCATTTCCGCGTTCACCGCAACCTACATAAACAACGATATCTACATCGGCATATTTAGCAATTTGGTGCTGAACAACTGTTTTACCGGCACCAAATGGTCCAGGAACAGCAGCAGATCCGCCTTTTGCTACAGGAAACAGCGTATCGATCACGCGTTGACCTGTGACTAAAGGAGCCGTTGGATTAAGCTTTCTTGCTGTTGGGCGACCACGGCGAACCGGCCATTTTTGTGTCATGGTCAATTCTTTGTCGCCTTCTTCTGTTTCAATTACTGCAACCGTTTCGGTGATGTTGAATGCACCTTGTTCAAGTTTTTTTACGGTTCCTTCGATTCCGGCTGGAACCATGATTTTGTGCAGAACAACAGGTGTTTCTTGCACGGTTCCAATCACATCGCCTGTGGTCACTCGTGCACCAACTTCAGCCGTTGGAACAAATGTCCATTGTTTTGTCCGATCAAGCGGTTCTACAGCAACACCCCGGTTTAGAAAGTTGCTCTCAACTTGTTCTAAAAACTTGTCTAATGGACGTTGGATTCCATCAAACATTTGAGAAATCAATCCAGGAGCAAGTTCAACTGATAATGCTTCACCCGTTGATTCTACTGGTTCGCCAGGTCCAACCATTGAAGTTTCTTCATATACTTGGATAGAGGCAATATTACCTCGCATTTCAATAATCTCGCCAATTAAACCAAGATTTCCAACTCTACAGATATCTTGAATATTGGCTTCTTCCATCCCTTCAGCCGTTACAAGCGGACCAGAGACACTTACGATTTTACCTTTGTTCAAACTGGTTACCTCCTATAAAATATTTTGTCCCACTGCTTTTTCCACGTTCTCTTGGATCCGTTTTTTACCAATATTCAAAGAACCTTTATGGTTTGGGATCAGAATAACGGCAGGTTCGATCACATCGTCATAACGTTTCACCGTGTCTGGTATTTGTTCTGCCAGTGGTTCAGTAAGATAAATGATGCCATACTCTTCTTTTGCTAATCGGTCAACATAGCGTCTAGCTTCTCTAGCATCTGAAGCGAAGAAAACGTCAAACCCAAGCATTTTAAAAGGCATTACTGAATCTTTGTCCCCAACAACACCTATTTTACGAGCCATAGTTTTCACGCATCCTTTCTCTTATACGATCTGTTCCTAATTGATTTTCTTTACCAGCTAAAATCATTCGGATATTCTTAACTTCTGTTTCTTTAGCATACAAGTAGGCAAGAATCGGCAATGGACCAAATGTTTCTAGTTTTGCATCTTTTAGCCGGTTCATAATAGCATTGTCTGTAGCCAAATCAATTCTGACCGGTGACAGTTCTTGTGTTTCAGGCAAGATCGCTTCTTCAACGATATGCCCGTATTTGCCCTCAAGCAGTACTTTGCCTGCTGTTGCCAAATCTTCATTTCCCAAACGGACAAGTTCTTCTTTCGGTATACTACCAGAACTAGAAAGAATCGTTATCAAGAAATTACGTGTTCTCTTTTGGCTGATTGCTCTTGAAAGAGTCGATAGATTATTTAGATCAATATAATGCTTGATAAAATCAATAATCTTTTGATCTCCGATTTTTTCAGCTAAATGTCTTAAATGAGTAAAATATCGACGATCAAGAATAATATCGACAGCTTGAATGTTTTGATATTCTGCATAATCCCTTTCAACTTCTGCTATGGATGCAAGAAATTCAGGGTCTAATTCTTCTGATCTCCCTGTCCAAACGGCATCCCGGTACGTAGACAATGAAAATCTTCCGATGGGGATGATCAAGGAACTAAAGTCTTCTCCTGTAAACTTTTCTTTTAACATCACTTTCAGATTATGATAGGCATAGCGTAAAGAAAACAACCCAACCAAAGCGGGTTCAGGACTGATTTCAAACATTTCTTCATAAACGCGTTGCAGTTCATGTGTCAGCAGCTCATCATAGTCCCCTGTTTGAAGTAACTGGTCGACATCATCGCGATAGGGGGTATCATTTAACACTGCTACTGCTTCTCTGAAAGTAGGTGCCTGCAGCATACGCTCATATTGATCGTTTTGAAGGAGACGACTTTCATAAACACGCACTCGTGCATTAGCACCAACAAATGCAGTTGTTTTCATTCTTTTCTCCTCCTTATTGGAACAATCTTTGTGATACGTCTGCAACCAACTCTTCTTTTGAGTCTTCAATCATATCTTCAAAGAAATAATTGTAGTCAATTCCTTTGTGACGAATAAGAAATCCGGCTTTTTTAGAGATCACTTCTTTCGACAAGTCGATAGGATAAAGATCTGCTGTTTCTTCTTTCAGCCAGTCAGCTGTCAATTTGTCCGTTGACTTTTCACCTAACACTAGTGTTATTCCTTCATCTGCTTCAAATTGCTGTAGAACACCGAGTAAAAAAGCTTTAAATTGAGTATCATCCCAATTTTCCATTTGTGCTTTTGCTTGGTCAAATACCAGTGTGAGTGCTTTTTGTTTCTCTGCAAGCAACTGGTTTCTCTTTTTAACAGCTAAAGCATTTTTGTCTTGTTCGTATTGGGTTTGTAATTGTTGATCGATTTGAGCACTTTTATGCAGCTTGTCTTCCTCTAGCGCTTTTTCAGTTTCTGCTACTTTTTCAGCAGCTTGGGCTTGAGCTTCTTGAATCTTTTTTTGCATCTCTAACCTTTTATTTTCAATCAATCGATCCGTAAGCAACTTCAACTCTGCCATAATGTCCCTCCATTCTTTTTTTGTCGTTTAATTAGAATGAATGACTAGCCATTCAATACAAGCAAGAAAGAAATAACGAAACCTAAGATTGCATAAGTTTCAACCATGGCAGAGTAAATGATCCCTTTTGTAGCATGTTCAGGTCTTTTAGCCAAGATTTGGATACCGGAAGAAGCTACGCGACCTTGAGAGATCCCTGAGAACAACCCAGTAAATGCAATTGGCATAGCAGCCATCAAGTAGTATAATCCTTGAGCCAAAGTCGTATCTGCTCCTGTGTTCAAGTAGATCAAGAAAGCAATAACAAATCCGTACAATCCTTGAGTACCAGGCAATAGTTGTAAGATCAAAGCTTGTCCGAATTTTTCAGGTTGTTCTGTTGTCAAAGCTGCAGCAGCTTCCCCTGTCATTCCTACACCTTTAGCAGATCCAATCCCTGCAAAAATTGTTGCAACCGCGATCCCCATAGCTGCAAAGAATAAGCCACCGTTATTTTCGGATAAAAAAGTTAACCAGTTTTCCATTTGTAAATTCCTCCATTTTATATGAATCGTTTATTTTTCTTGTTTAAGATAAATATTTTTTTCAAGTGTCTTCAATGGTTGCAAAGCTCTTCCGCCACCTTCATAAAATTTCCCAAAGAATTCGACGTATTGCAAACGTGCTGTATGCACATATGCACTCAAGTAAGTGAGGAACATATTTAATGCATGCAAGAAGACAAAGAGTAGGATACCCACTGTAAACTTAGCGATTGGCGGAAGAAAATCAACAATCATGTTAAACGCTAACGCGATACTTCCGCCGGATACACCTAATGCCATCAGTCGAGTATAACTAACAAGGTCGCCGACATAACCTGTCACACCGTACAAGTTATAAAGACCTAGCGCAAAACCTAGTCCTTTATTCTTCGAAGCCAATGTAGAAATGGCAAGAATACCAACCACGTTTACGCCGATGAGCAGATAGCTAGCCATTCTTAAGACAGGATTGCTGTAAACCATCATATCAACAACCAGTAATGCAATACCGATCAATATACCAGCCCAAGCTGTTCCATCAATGTAGCTCGATGCTCTTTGCTCTTGCTGCCATTTGATTTTTCCATTCAAGAACAGCCCATACACCATTTGGATAAATCCAAAAACAACTGATAACAGTAATATGGTAATCACATCATCTGTTGTTGAGAGAAGCTGAATGGGCATAGTATATCCTAAGAAGCTGCCATAGATCAGTCCCCAAACCATTACTGCATAAGAAAGCAAATGGAAGAATTTAATAAATCTTCTTGCTCCACGGTCTAGATTGAGTCCTTTCAATGCCACAAGTGAACCAAGCCACAACAATAATCCATATCCAAAGTCAGCACTCATCATCCCAAAGAAAACCAAATAAAATGGCGTCATATGAGGTGTGGGGTCGATGTCATTGTATTTCGGCAGACTGTACATTTCAGTAACACTTTCGAAAGGTTCGACTAACGCATTGTTTTTCAGCACCACTGGAACAGCATCATAATCTTTCATTTTGATTTCATCATCGATGATCGCATAATGTTCTTCGCCCAGTTCTTCGGTCAACAAGCTTTTCAAAGAAGACACTTGCTCTTCTTCTAACCATCCATTCAAAATAAACAGGTTTGTTCCATTCATCAACAACACTTTTGCATTCTCGCGTTGGACTAAATTGTAATAATACTCTTCAGTCAACTCTAAATCAGTGATGGATGTTTTGAATTGACGCAGACGATCCTTTATGTCTTTTTCATTTTTATCAAGCGCCTTTTTTGAAGCCAGAATTTTTTTTAATTCTTCATCTGGTTTAGACGCATAAGGATAATTTACATTTGTGAATTGGTATTTCTTCAATACTTTCTCCACGTCTTCAAAATGTTCCGCTGGTGTGATCACTAAGTAAGCTGCTTCATCTCTATGCTGGAAAATTTCTTCCAGATAAGCTGATCCAACATCTTTGATCGCCTCTTTAAACGCAAGTACATTTCCAGAAGGAACGATTCCTAGTCTTCCAGTTGTTGCCTTGAATGTTTTTAAATCATTCGGGTTAAAATCTAGCGCTTCCCAGTTTCGCAAATAATTTTCGGCATCTGTCAATTCTTTTCTTTTTTGATTTAAAGACGTGATTTGCTTTTCTAAAGCTTTTACTTCTCCAACAACTTCATCACTAGAAAAATGCTGTACTTGTTGTTCAAGTTCTTTCAGCGTCAACTCTTTTCTTCCTTGTTTCATCTTTTTCAATAGACCTGGTTGTGGGACATATTGTGAAAGATAAGCTAGCGTGCTCTGCACGTCTTTCAATTTTTCTTCATACTCACTGCGTTTTTTAGGGTGCGTTTCTTGAGAATAGTATTGGAGCAGCTCATTTTCTTCTAGAGTCGATAAATCAAACAATTCTAGCTTTTGCAGTTCCTGCACGGCTTTCAACAGTTGATCTTTACGGCTTTGTTCTGCCAGTAAAGTGATTTGTTTCATTTTAGCTATTGCCATAGCGTTTAACCACCACCTTCACTATATCGTTAACCACATCATTTGTGTTTTTATCGACTGTTTCTTCCATTTGTCGTATATCCTGAGTCAATTGCATATTTTCTTGCTCTTGATCTTGGTTCAATTGATGTGCAAATTCTTTTCCCTTTGCATCTCGATATTCAGCAAGTTCTTGATTTAAACGATCTCTCTTTTGTTGGATTGTTTGTTCAGCTTCAGAAAGAACATCTGCTGCTTTCTTATCAGTTTCTTTTTTCAGCTCTTCTATTCTTTCTTCAGCCTCTTTCACATATTCAACTGCTTCCAATCCCATTTCAGCACCTCCTTTGCTTAAAACGAAAAAAGGGCATTATCTTATCAAATTTCTCCTCACCCCAGAAGAAAATACCTTGAAAGCTAATGCCCAACCGTTTTTATTATTTAACTACTCCTAATTTATCAAAAATAGAAAACGATGTCAATCTCGTTTTCGATATAAAAGCGTTGACAACGGGATTTTCAAGACTTTTGCAAATCAGTACAAGCCATTTTATACCTTTCTGTCTTTTAAAAAATAAAAGCTGTAAAGCTCTTGCATTTTTGAACGTTTGTTCGTATAATAAGAGCAACGAACAAACGTTTGGAGGAACGGAAAATGTCTAGATCGAATGCTGTTAAAAACACAACAGTTACTTTTTTTCAAAAAACGAAACAATTGGTAAAAGAAATCCATACTGAAAAGCCACTCTCTCAGATGCCACTTTATCAAATCCGCTTTTTCCTAAACCAAGCCTTTCAAAGATCATCATTAGTTATTATTCAAATATCAGACAAACAAAATATGAATCACTTTTATGAATATTATGGAACAGTCACTGCAGCAGTAGATGAGGATAAAAGAATTGTTTTAGAAAATCCTGATCAAAAAACAACCGCTTTGATCAATCTTGCTGATATCCGCTACATACGCCTTGCTGAAAATGTGGCCGTATAAGGTTGAAAATTATTCTTTTTTTATCTTTGCCATTAAAAAAGGAATCAGATTTGATGACTTTGGTGCCGCATTTAAGCACCGTACATCAAATCTGATTCCTTTTTCGTTAGCGTTTCTCTACTTGACTACTTTCGCCACTGTATTGGAATCTATGAAACAAATGGATTATTCTTTTCTTCCAGAAAAACGAGTAGACCGTGTAGGATCCAATTTCTTTTCGATCCAACCAAGAATAATATCTGAAATAACGGCCATCAAAGCTGTCGGTATCGCTCCAGCTAAAATAATGGCACCTCCATCTGTTGCATTGACCCCTCTTGTGATAATATCTCCTAAACCGCCAGCCCCAATAAACGTTCCTATTGCAGCAATTCCGATCCCAACTACAAGAGCATTACGGATACCGCCCATAATGACGGATAAAGCTAAAGGCAGTTCAACCATTCTTGTTACTTGGCTTCGCGTCATCCCCATTCCTTTTCCGCTGTCTAGTAAGTTTTCATCAACACTTCGAACACCAGCATAAGTGTTTTTCAAAATAGGCAGTAAGGAATAGAGAAAAATAGTCGCTACTACAGTATTAGCGCCTAATCCAAGTCCTAACATCAAGATGGACAACATCGCTAATGAAGGAATCGTTTGTAAGACATTGGCGATCCCCAATACCCAGTTGGCTAATTTTCCATGTCGAGAGATCCAAAAACCTAATGGGATCCCAATAATAGCGGCAAACAATACACCATAAATCGACATCAGAAAATGACGGAAAAATTGATTTAATACATATTGCCCGTTTTCAGAAAAATAGTAGATCAGTTGATTGAAAAGGCTCATATCTGTAATTTCCATCTTTATTCGCCTCCTTCACTAGTTTGAACATCTTCAAAAAAGTTGTGTTCTTTTAAAAAGTCTTGGGCAACAACTTGAGGTTCAAGTAAATTATTATCTGCTTGATAGTTCAAGTTTTGCATTTGCTCGTCATCGATCTGTCCTTGAAGTTTTAAGAGCACGCCTTCCAAGTCAGGATATTTTTCCAATATTTCTTTCGTAGCAACAGGACTAGCATCATATGGCGGGAACAAGTTTAGATCATCTTCTAATACGACAAGATCATAACTAGCAATTCTTCCATCAGTCGAGTACCCTAACACTATATCCATCTCGCCGGCTGCTAAAGCATCGTAAACTAATCCGATCTGCATTGGATAAACACGTTTAAAGTCAAAGTTGTAAAGATCTAAGAAGGCTGCATATCCGTCTCCTTCACGTTTAAGCCATGAAGTGTCAGCTCCAGCGTTCAACTGATCGGCATATGGTTCCAAGTCGCTTATTTTTTCAAGATGATACTTTTCAGCTGTTTCTTGAGTCACCATAAATGCATAAGAGTTGGCAAACCCATAAGAAGGGAACCATTTTTGGTTAAATTGCTTGTCAAATCCTTCAATAACTTTTTCTAAAGCCAGTTCTGGATCAGTGATCGGTTCTTGGTTCAGTTCACCTGTCAAAGAAGTTCCAGTATATTTCACACCTGAAACATCTGCATCTCCATTCAGCAGCGCACGCTCATTTACAGACGAAGATCCTAAGTTATTAATCACTTGCGTATCTACATCAAGGTAATGCTCAATCATTCCTTCTACTATAAAGCTCATAATTTGTCCTTCAGTTGTTGCTAAACCGGCTATTTTGATTCCTTCTTGATCACCTGTTCCTCCTAGCCCCGGCAAAGAACAAGCTGACAATAGAAAGACGCTAAAAAGTAGAAAAACTAATTTGATCTCTTTTTTCAAATTCATTCTGCTGTCCTCCTATCTCTCGTCACGCAAATTGATCGGAGTAACTTTTTGTTCTACTTTTCCCAAAAGGAAGTCCACTAGCAAAGCCAGCAAAGTAACGGGAATCGTTCCTCCAATGATCAACTCAGGTACATATAAATTTAATCCATTAAAAATAAAATCACCTAAACCGCCACCGCCAATGTAGGAAGCCAACGTTGCCCATGCAACAACATAAACACCTGATAAGCGAATGCCTGCCATAATGACCGGTGCAGCTTGAGGCAATTCGACGGTAAAAATAGATTGCAGGCTGGTCATCCCCATTCCTTTAGCTGCATCTACTAAGTCACCTTTTACCCCCTTCATCCCAATATACGTATTCCGTAAAATCGGCATCAAAGAATATAAGAACAAAGCGACGATCGCAGGTACTTTTCCTATTCCAAACAAAGGAATCATCAAAGCCAGCAACGCAAGGGAAGGAATCGTCTGTAGAATTGTAATGATGCTAATAATAGCTGTTGCTGCTCGATCAAATCTAGTCAACAAAATTCCAAGTGGAACAGCTACAATGATTCCGAGAACTAAGGAAATCGCTGAAATATACAAATGTTCCCAAGTTAACAGCAGCATTTGTGAGCCGTTTTGTGATAAAAAGTCTATCATATTCGTCAATCCTTTCTATTACTGGTCTTCTGAAACTGCTGTCGTTTCAAGAGGAATATCTTTGGCGTCATCCATATCGCCCCAAATATTATCATAAACGATTTCGGCTAGTGAGCTTCGAGTGACCAGTCCGATTAGACGATCCTTTTCATCAACAACTGGGATACTCTTGAAACCCCGTTTAAGAATACGTTGTACAGTATCTCTTAACAACGTACCAGTGCGGACAAAGTAAACTTCCGGAGACATCACATCTCCTACACTCGTTGCTCTTCTACGGTTTCGATCGAAGTCTTCAAGATCAACGATACCTTTAAGAACACCTGAGTCATCGGTAACATATAAAGTATCAACTTTGCGGTTCCGCATCAACTTGATGGCTTCTTGCAATGTTTTTCCAGGAGTGACACTAACAGGGTCTTTGATCATAATTTGATCGACTGTTTGAAGTGAAGGACGAGCTTGTAACAAGCGGTCTTCTCCAATGAAATCTTCAACGAACTGATTCGCTGGGTTTGCCAGTATGTTGTCAGGCGTATCAAACTGAACCACTTTCCCTTTTTGCATGATCACAATACGGTCTGCAAGTTTGATTGCTTCATCCATATCATGTGTAACAAAAATAACGGTCCGTCCCATTTCTGATTGAAGATGTTTCACCAATTCTTGTAAAGCATCTCTTGTGATCGGGTCTAAAGCACCAAATGGTTCATCCATCAAAATAATATCTTGGTCAGCTGCAAGCGCACGGATAACACCAATACGTTGTTGCTGCCCGCCGGATAATTCCTGTGGATAACGATCTAAGAATTCTAAGGGAAGGTCAACACGTCTGATCAGTTTTTCTGCCCGCTCACGTTTTTTTTCTTCTGGCCACTTCAGTAATTTTGGTACAAGTGTAATATTTTCGTACACTGTCATATGCGGCATTAAACCGATTTGTTGGATCACATAACCGATTCTTCTTCTTAATTCTACGGGGTTTTTATCCATGATATCTTCGTTGTCGATTAAAATTTGTCCTGAAGATGGTTCTTCCATACGGTTGATCATCCGCATCGAAGTCGTTTTCCCACTTCCACTTGTCCCAATGAAACAAATAAATTCTCCATCATTGAACTTTAAATTTAGATCATCAACAGCAACAAAATCATCATATACTTTTGAAACTTTTTTAAATTCAATCATTACGACACCTCTTTTATTATTTCGTTTGATTTGTTTACATTACTCAATTATTACAGAAATTGTAAAATTTTACAAATTTTGTCCTACTTCTTTGTAAAGTTTTACTATCAGTAATGCCTTTTCAGACTAAAAAAAGATGTCTCATCAGAACACTGAATAGTCCTTTTTAGTCAGCCTTTCTATTTATCTTCTCTATCAAGCTTAAACATTCACATGGATTTTCTAGATCAAAATAAGAGAATACAAAAAGCTCATGGCCAAGTTTAATGTCAACTGACATCAATTTTAGCAATGAGCTTTTTCTTCATTTATTATGGAGCGTCTAGAGATCATACAAGATATCTGCAGAAAACAAGGAAACGACATTCCCGCGCCGCGCTTCATCTAGTTCTTCTTTAGAGAATAGGCGAAAACAGACGAGAAAAAGTTTGTTTGAATTTCAGCCACCAAGATTGTTGATCTAGTATCTCTTTTGTTAATAAATAACTTTTTTTCATATCTTCTTTAAAATAATGCACTTGTTTCTCAGCGATAATCTTATCATACATAAAAGCATTAACTTCAAAGTTCAGCTTAAAACTCCTAATGTCGAAGTTAGCTGTACCGATCGAACAAATTTCATCATCAATAACGATTGTCTTGCTGTGTAGAAAACCATTATCGTAAATATAAACTTTGGCTCCAATATCGACCATATCTGACGCGTAATATAAAGTTGCGCGATAAATAAATGGATGATCTGGCTTATTTGGAATCATAATTTTAACATCAATGCCCGACATCACTGCGATCTCTAAAGCTTCCAGCACCCCTTCATCTGGAACAAAATAAGGCGTTTGAATGTAGATGGATTCTTTTGCCATACTGATCATTTTTAAATAACCCTTTTTGATTTGTTGGACTTCTGTGTCTGGACCGCTCGAAACGATTTGTAAATTGGTCTTTCCTTTTTTTCCGATCAAAGGGAAATAATTTTCAGTGTACTCTAACTTTTGCTTAGGAACAGCAGCATTCCAGTCCATCAAAAAACGACTTTGTAAAGCTAAAACGCCATTTCCTTCAATACGTAAATGAGTATCACGCCAGTATCCGAATTTTTTATATTTTCCTAAGTATTCATCGCCCACATTAAATCCGCCCACATAGCCGATTTTACCATCAATAACAACGATTTTTCGGTGATTACGGAAATTGACGCGCAAGTTGATAAAACTGTATTTAGAACCAAAAAACGGTTCTGCTTGTCCGCCCAGCTTTTTTAATTGATCAAAAAAGTGGTGACCTAATCTCCGAGAACCTAGAGCATCGTAAATAACTAAAACTTCTACTCCAGCAGCTGCGCGATCTTCCAGTGCTTTCAAGACCAATTTTCCTATTTGGTCGTTATGAAAGATATAATAAATCATATGTATATGATGTTCAGCTTTATAAATATCCCGAATCAGTTGTTTAAACTTTTCTTTCCCGTCTACGAAAATGGACACTTTATTCCCTTTTGTCAAAATGGATTCGCTGCTTTCTAAAAACAAACTTGCCATTTCATTAGTATTTTCATTAGATTGTGATGCAGACAACAAATCTTCGTCTTCCGCTAATAACGCTTTTTGCGCTTCAACTAGTTCAGGCATCCCGATATTTTCTTGAGCTTTAATATCAAAAATCTGTTCTCTTGAGATTTTTTTCCCTAAGAAAAAGTAAATGATAAATCCTACTCCAGGAAGTAAGTTTAACAATAATAGCCATGCCCATGTAGCAGCGATATCGCGTTTTTCTTTAAATACTGTTACGATGGCAAATACAGTATTGATCAATAACAAAGATACTAGGATATTCCTAAAAATCGTCATCCAGCTTCACACTACTTTCATAAATTATCTCTATCATCATACTATGTTCCTGCTTAAATTACTAACAAAAAATAAAACTCAGCAGTAAAAATATCTGCTGAGTTTCAATGCTTTGAACATTTTTGGTTCTTCCTCTTTTAACGTTGGTAAAGAAATTTCCTATGATCGATGGGCTACTGATGGAAAGCCATGAGAACACATTGAGCCGAAAATCGCGTCTCAATGCTTGCAAGCTTCAAACTTAGTGTAACGGCTAAAGCCTAACACTAAGTGATTCACATTGCATCTTTTTTCATGGTTATCAGTAGCCTTATGCGCTTCCTGAAATTTTTAGAAATAGGATTCTAACGAGTTCAGCATTAAAAAAATTGATTTTTTACAGACCAACGTTAAATATTGTAGAACCCATTTTTTAAGGTACAAATAAGCGTTTAGAAGACTTGATCAAAAGGACAAGTACGATGCTCGCTACTATCGCTGTCATTAAACCACTGGCACCGTTAGTCAAAAATGAATAAAGAAAAGCACCCATTCCTTCAGGAGCATAACTTCCCCAATAAACATAGCCTGCCCAAAAATGCCAGAAAAAACGGGCAAATGTTCCAGTAAAAGCGCTGAGACAGACGATCAGATACAAATCTTTTTGTTTACCATTCTTGATGGCGCTTTGCAATTTATTTGAAAACAATCCAGCAAATCCAATAAAAGCAAACGCGATAAAATACTCAATAAAACCTTGAACAAAACTTAAAATGTAAGCATTTCCTATCAAAAAATGAAGGATTCCCCACAAAAATCCTGAAAAAATCGCCGCTTTTGTTCCTCTTCTTAAAGCAAAAAGTGTTAAAGGGATGGTCCCCAGAGAAACGGTGATGGAAGGCCCTATGTTCGTAGGAACCAACGATAACACAATGGCCAATGCAGCAAAAATCGTTCCTTCAACAGCTACTTTAAATCTTATTCCTTGCATATAAAAAACCTCCTCTATTGTGTTGAACAGGGCCACACAAAAAAGGAGGATCACTGGAGTAATTGAAAAACTACTTTCGCGTTCCGTCACAATTCCTACGCTCGTACTAACGAACAGGTTCGAAGGGTCAGAATCAAAAGATTCAATCTCAGCTTTAACAGCTCCCCTTTGTGATGGGTGTTCATTTAATTTTCCTTGCCATTTCACTATACCTAAAGCTCTTTCTTTTGTCAATGGCAGAAAACAAAAGAGGTTATATCGATCAATTGTTAGCAAACATTCGCGTTTATGCTGATACTGTTTTCTACTTTTGCTTTTAACAAGTGATGACATGCACAGCTTAGTCACTTTGTTCTACAGGAATGAACAATAATCTTTGGTTGTTCTTCCTGCTTTAGTAAGTTTTTTCACTATCTTTTTGAGTAAGTGTAGGGAAATGTTTTCTTTTATAATCAACTGATTCCTTTTGAAAAAATAAAGTAAAAGTGGTCATTGATATGCAACTTTCTCTTTGTGTTTTCAAAACCAGCTCTCATGTAAAGGGTTTGTGCACCTAAATGATCGAGTTCAACAGCTAAAACAATTTCGTTGACAGAAGGAAAGTGTTGCTTGATATAAAGCGGAAGAAGTTCTAAAGATCTTTTTGCATAACCTTTCTGCTGATATAATCGATCGATCGAATGGTCTTTAAATAAGATAGCATGCGGATTGGAGGTGTATAAGGACAAGACAGATCCTGTCTGCAAGATAAAGAAGCCAATCATCAACTGATTCTCAAGGATCAAGATCAAATGCTTTTCCGTTTCATGAAGGTTCTCTGTTATGGCATCCATGGGGTTCGTCATCAAAAGATGAGTCTCTATATGATAACCACTGATCAGGTCTGCATCTCCTATCGTTGCTTCTCTTAGTTCAATTGGTGTTGTCGGTTCGATTTTTTCCATGTTTGCGCACTTCCTTCCTTTTTCTGCATTATAGCACAAAAATCTTTTTTTCCCTTTTTAAATGAATATCGACAAAATATTTTTTTATCACTAACTGTTTATTTTTTCCCATCCCATTCTTGATAAAACTCTTCCAAGAAAAGTTCCATGTACCGGTGTCGATCTGCTGCTATTTTTTTACCGTAGTTTGTATGGATCGTCTCTTTCAACTTCAATAACTTTTCATAAAAATGGAGGATCGCCGTATCATTTCCTGAACGATATTCTTCAAGTGTCATTTCTTCTCGCGGCTTTTTGTTTGGATCATGAATCAAGCGACCATGAGCGCCAGAATAAGCCATAGTACGAGCGATACCGATTGCTCCGATTGCATCCAGCCGATCTGCGTCTTGAACGATCTTCCCTTCAATTGTTTGCAACTCGACTTTATTGGTTCCGCCTTTATAAGAAAGATGCAAAACAATAGCTAGAATCTCATCACTTTTCCTTTTTTCCAGCTTTAATTCTTCAAGCCAGTTTCTGACTTTTCTTTCACCTGCCTCCAAGCTTTCATTTAGCTTTTCATCGGGTATATCGTGAAGTAAAGCCGACATTTCGCAAACGAATGGATCGATCGTCGATTCTTTTTCATGAGCAGCTATAGTCAGCGCCAGGTTTCTGACACGGTGGATATGCCACCAATCATGCCCTGATGCCTCATTTTCCAATTCCTTTCGAACGTATCTTTCAGTTTTTTGGATCATCAGTTGTTCCTGTCGTTTCATTTTCTTTCCACTTCCTTTTTCAGGTAACACAAAAGGCTGAGAAGACACTCCTCAACCTTTTATCTTGATGTATTCAAATCATCTTTTATTTTCTTTTTTTATTGCTGACTTCCATGATGATCGGCAGTATTACAGGTCTTCTGCGCGTGCGGTCAAATAAAAATTTGCTCAAAGCATCCCGCATTTCCTGTTTCAAAGTACCCCATTCAAATTTATTATGTTCTAGGTTTTCTTCTACTACTTCCCGTACTTCCTCACTGCTTTGCTCAATTAACTGCGTATTTTCTTTAACATAAACAAAGCCGCGAGTCATGACAGTCGGCCCAGAAACGATTTTTTGTTTTTTACGATCGATCGTTACAACAATAATAAAGATACCGTCTTCTGACAACAATTTACGGTCTCTTAAAACAATATTCCCAATATCGCCAATTCCGATGCCATCCACCATCGTATCGCCTGCGCTGACTTGGCCAGACATATGAATACGTTTGTTTTTATATTCGATAACATCTCCTTTACCAGGAATCAGAATATTTTTGTAAGACATGCCAACTTCATGTGCCAATTCAGCATGAGCGGCTAGCATTCGGTACTCTCCTTGAACTGGGACGACATATTCAGGATGGATCAAATTGATCAATAGTTTTAAGTCATTTGGCGTTGCATGTCCAGAAGCTTTTAAGTGATCAGTGATTTTTTTCACCGTTCCGCCAGCTCTGTAAATCATATTTTCAGTTGTAGACAAGATGACTTCCATTTTAGTGGAAGGACTTGTAACGATATAAACCAAATCTCCATCTTTGATATTGACTTGCGGATGGTTTCCTTTTGCCATTCGTTGCAAAGTCTGGATAGGTTCGCCCGTACTTCCAGTTTCCAGCACGACGATTTCTTCATCACGATATTTATCAATGTCTTTGACAGGCTTGATGAGGTCTTCGCTTGGCAATTGCAGCTTATTCAAATTTAAAGCCGTTTCAACGATTTCTTCTAAATTTTTACCAGTGATAAAAACTTTGCGCCAAGAACGGTAAGCTGCATCCATTACTTGTTGGATCCTCAAAATATTGCTGGCTACCGCTGCAACAATGATCCGCCCATCCGTATTCTGGAAAGTTTCTAAAACTTCTTCAGACACTTTTAGATCGCTAACGTTTTCTACATAACTTTCTGCTTCGCTTGAATCACTTAGTAAAGCCAAAACTTTTTCTTTGCCGATATCACTGATTTTAGAGAAATCAGTTCGATACATAGACGTAGCACTTTGATCAAACTTAAAATCTCCTGTATAAACGATACTACCTTCTTCTGTCTTTACCACGATCCCTACAGAGTCAGGTATCGTATGTGTGGTTTTAAAGAAACGTATCACAGCTTTATCAAATTCGATCTCAGTTTGCTCATCGATCACATGGAAGTCATCGTATCCTTTGACTAGGCTATTTTTTTCGACCAATAATTTTGCCAATGCAATCGTTAATTCAGTCCCAAAAACAGGAACAT
Source organism: Pisciglobus halotolerans (assembly GCF_900113675.1). Taxonomy (GTDB): domain Bacteria; phylum Bacillota; class Bacilli; order Lactobacillales; family Carnobacteriaceae; genus Pisciglobus; species Pisciglobus halotolerans. Next base: position 50,403 of record NZ_FOQE01000006.1, on the reverse strand, counting down.
CAAATTTTTGAAGGAAATAAGGCAAAGCACCTATAGCGTCTTCATGACCATGTGTTAAGAAAACACCTGCGATTCTTTCACGATTTTCTTCTAAATAACTAAAATCAGGGATGACAACATCGATCCCATATAGTTCAGATTCTGGATACATTAATCCACAATCTAATATAAAGATTTCTTCATCCACTTCGACAACGTAAAGGTTTTTACCATTCTCACGAACGCCGCCTAAGGGAATCAGTTTAATTTCACTCATTTCTTCACCTCTATTTCGTTTTTTTTAATAATCCTTTTTTATTACTTCTAAAATATTCTTCTTTTCTTCCTCTGTACAAGGCACAAGCGGTAAACGTACGCCACCGGTTTCAATATTGATATGGTTGAGGTACATTTTTGTTGGTGCCGGTGAGGGAACAGAAAATAAGCTATTCATTTTTGGTACGAGTTTGCGATGAATGGCCGCTGCTGCTTGGAGCTGCCCATCTTCTAATAAATCATACATTTTAGCCATATCTTTTCCAACCGCATGGCTAGCAACTGAAACAATGCCATTTGCTCCAATGCATTTGGCTGGAAAGGCTGCAGCATCTTCTCCACTATATACAAGAAAATTTTCGTCTGTATGCTCAATGATCTCACTGACAGCTTCCAAACTGGCACATTCTTTGATGGCAACGATATTTTTGATTTTTGATAATTGTATCGTTGTTTGTGGATCGATCGAGATGCCTGTCCGGCCTGGCACATTATACATCATAATCGGTAAAGAAACTGCTTTTGCAACAGCTTCGAAGTGAGCAAAAATTCCAGATTGGTTCGGTTTGTTGTAATAGGGTGCAACGACCAACACACCATCAATCCCTGAAATGTTTTCAACTTCTTTTGTAAAAGCGACCGTTTCCTGAGTATTATTTGAACCTGTACCGACGATCACTGGAACTCTTCCGTCTACGATTCTAACGGTTTCCCGATATAAGTCCAGTTTTTCATCGTGATTCAATGTTGGGGACTCACCAGTTGTTCCACCTGCTAAGATTCCTTCTGTTCCATTTTCAAGTAAATGATTGATCAGCTTTTCCAATCGTTCTATATCTACTTTTTTTTCTTCATTAAAAGGTGTAACCATGGCTGTATAAATTCTAGCTTTTTTTAATTCCATTTTAAAACTCCTTTCAATTCTTATTTTGTTGCTTCTGATTTGACCATATTAAGATGATGTAGACGTTCAGCAATTTGTACTGAATTCCATGCCGCGCCTTTTAATAAGTTGTCAGAAACAACCCAAAGATGGTAGCCATCTTTTGCATCTAAATCTTTTCTGATTCTACCAACAAAAGTTTCTTTCTTATCTTTTGCTTCTAAAGGTGTTGGGTAAACTTGATCTGCAACGTCATCCATCAAAACCACACCTGGAGCATTTCTTAGAACATCTCGCATTGCTTCTACAGATGCAGCTTCTTCATTTTCAACTTCTATATAGATAGACTCAGAATGACCTGAAGCGACAGGAACACGCACACAAGTTGCAGAAACTTTGATTTGCGGATCTCCCATAATTTTTTTCGTCTCATTAGTCATTTTCCATTCTTCTTTTGTATAGCCTTCTTCAGCGAATACATCGATTTGTGGAAGAACATTAAACGCAATCGGAAAATGTTTTTTATCGCCGCTAACAGGTAAGATCGCAGCTTCGATCGACTCTTCATCAAGCATTTTTTGGGCTTGTTCATTCATTTCTTTTACCGCTTCATTGCCTGCACCGCTAACAGCTTGATAGGTAGAAACAATGACCCGTTTTAATCCAAATTTTCTTCTGATCGGTTCAAGTGCCACCATCATTTGAATAGTGGAACAATTTGGATTGGCAATAATTCCTTTGTTTTCTTTCAAAGCTGCTTCATTTACTTCCGGCACAACTAAAGGAACTTCTGGATCCATTCGGTACGCACTTGTATTGTCGATAACGATAGCGCCTCGTTTGACTGCTTCTGGTGCGAATTTTTTTGAGACTTCTCCCCCTGCACTAAACAATGCAATATCGATCCCTTCAAAACTTTCAGGTGTCGTTTCTTCAATCGTCATTGTTTGATCTTTAAAGGATACTGTTTTTCCTGCAGAGCGTTTAGAAGCTAAAAATTTCACTTCTTTAATTGGAAAATCTGCCGTTTCTAACATTTTAATCATTTTTGTTCCAACTGCTCCTGTAGCACCTACTACAGCAACTGCATAACCATTCATGCTGATCTCTCCTTATATACTTTCCTATCTCGTCGTTTAATTTATCTGTACAACCTGTACCATTACCCATTTTAGCACAATTATGTCTGAAATCCTATCAAACGAAATAAACAGCTCGTGTCAATGGAGGGTTGAAATTTTTTAAACTTGCGCTGATAATGTTTTCAATTTTTGATTCTGCTTGCTTCTATAGTGAGCGGCCCTATTCAAAGGGTATTTTTTTGCTTTTCTATTGCACTTCATTGCATTTTAGCAAACCCATACAAAATGAGGCTTTATGCTACTATTTTCTTTTAAATAAGAATTGGTCAACCCTAATCTATTCATTCTCAAAACAATAAAGGAGCCACAATAATGAATGTTGGGCAGTAAAAAACCCTTTCTTTTGATGCTAAATTTCTTAGAAACACATTTTTTTACCAACGTTAGAAGATGAAAAGTCATAATAAAAAGACTTGGTCTATTTTTTGACCAAGTCTTTTGTATTTTAATGTTTGCTCAGCATGTGTCGCTTCCATTTACCTCAATTGGAAACTTCCGGCAACTTTTTTCGGTTCTTCCTCTTTTAACGTTGGTAAAGAAATTTCCTACGGTCGATGGGCTACTGATGGAAAGCCATGAGAACACATTGAGCCGAAAATCGCGTCTCAATGCTTGCAAGCTTCAAACTTAATGTAACGGCTAAAGCCTAACACTAAGTGATTCACATTGCATCTTTTTTCATGGCTATCAGTAACTCTATGCGCCTCTTGAAATTTTTAGAAATAGGATTCTAACGAGCTTAGCATTAAAAAAATTGATTTTTTACAGACCAACGTTAAATATTGTAGAACCCTTTTTCATCATGTTAAGCTTTTTCATTCTCATTTTCGCTGTCAGTCATGACATCTTTGTGCGAAAGGTTGATCCGTCCTTGGCGATCAATCTCAATAACTTTAACTTTTAACTTGTCGCCCACACTCACAACATCTTCGACTTTGCCCACACGTTTTTTATCTAATTGTGAAATATGCACCAAACCATCTTTGCCTTTTGCGATTTCAACAAATGTACCAAACTTTTCAATTCGTTTGACTGTTCCGTTGTAGACTTGACCGACTTCAATTTCTTTTGTCAGTTCTTCAATGATTTCTTTTGCACGTTGAATCATTTCAGCATCATCTGAAGCAATGCTGACTTTTCCATCTTGATCAATATCGATCTTAACGCCTGTTTCTTCAATGATGGCATTGATTTGATCACCGCCGCGACCAATAACGACTTTGATCTTATCTGGATTGATTTGCATCATTTCAATTTTCGGAGCATATTTGCTTAGCGATTGACGTGGTTCAGCAATCGTTGAAGTCAATTCTTCCAAAATTTCCATACGCGCTTTTTTAGCTTGTTGCAGTGCTTCTTTCAAGATTGCTGTAGTGATCCCTTGAATTTTGATATCCATTTGCAAAGCTGTGATTCCTTCGCTTGTTCCTGCAACCTTAAAGTCCATATCTCCTAAGTGGTCTTCTAGTCCTTGGATATCTGTTAATACTGTATAGTTTTCGTTTTCCATTACTAGACCCATTGCTATCCCGGCTACTGGAGCTTTGATCGGTACACCGGCATCCATTAATGCCAAAGTTCCGGCACAGATACTTGCTTGTGAAGAAGAACCATTAGATTCTAAAACTTCAGCTACAAGACGAATGGTATAAGGAAAATCCTTTTCGCTAGGAATAACTTGCGCTAATGCACGTTCTCCAAGAGCGCCATGGCCGATCTCGCGGCGACCAGGTGCACGGCTGCGTCCTGTGCTGCCTACTGAAAACTGCGGGAAATTATAATGATGGATGAAACGTTTGCTTTCTTCTGCACCTAATCCATCTATGATTTGGTGTTCTCCAAGCGGAGCTAATGTAGCGATAGATAAAGCTTGCGTTTGTCCACGAGTAAAGAGACCTGATCCATGTGTTCTTGGTAATATACTGACTTCAGAAGATAAAGGACGAATCTCATCGATCTTACGACCATCCGGACGAACTTTTTCAGCTGTGATGAGGCGACGCACTTCATCTTTTTCCAAATCTTCCACAATTTGTTTCACTTCTTTGCGGATACGATCTGCTTCTTCATGCTCAGCATATTTTTCTTCAAAATAAGCTACAGCTTCTTCTTTAACGGCTTCTGTTTGTTCAGCACGTGCTAATTTTTCTTGGACTTGAATGGCTTGAACCATTTTTTCCTTGAATGCATCTTGAACTTCTGTCCGTAATTCAGCATCGATCTCTAACAATTTGACCGTCATTTTTTCTTTTCCGGCTTTAGCTATGATTTCTTCTTGGAACTGATTGATTGCTTTAATGGCTTCATGTCCGAACAACAAAGCTTGCAACATATCTTCTTCCGAAACTTCTTTTGCTCCGCTTTCCACCATATTGATAGCATCTTTGCTTCCTGCAACTGTTAAATGGATATCCGATTGTTCAGCCTGTGCAGACGTAGGATTTAAAATAAATTCTCCGTCTACACGTCCAACATCTACACCTGCAATGGGTCCATTGAACGGAATATCAGATACTCCCAAAGCTAATGAAGAACCGAACATTGCTGCGATAGCTGGCGAGCAGTCTTGCTCAACAGAAAGAACAGTGTTGGTGATTTGAACTTCATTACGAAATCCTTCTTCAAACATCGGACGAATCGGACGGTCGATCAATCTAGCAGTTAATGTTGCTTGTTCACTTGGACGACCCTCTCTTTTAATAAAGCCGCCAGGAATTTTTCCTACAGCATACATCTTTTCTTCATAATTGACTGTTAACGGGAAAAAGTCAGTATCTAATGCATCCTTACTTGCAACTGCTGCTGTTAAAACAACTGTATCACCGTAACGAACGAGCACAGCCCCATTTGCTTGTTTAGCAAGCTGGCCAATTTCGACTGTCAGCGGACGTCCGCCAAAGTCTTGAGTAAATACTTGTTTCTCTGACATATTTTGTTCTCCTTTTTTTGAGAACATTGTTGACTCTACATTCTACTAAACAAATGTCAGCTTTCTGAATATTTTTTATTCTGAAAGTTCACATTTGCATAGTAGCAAGCGAATAAAACAATGTTCTCTTATTTTGATTTTTCTCATCTATCAAGTTTAATCTGCCATTACCATTGATGCTTGCAACATTTCATTATGCTTTGTTTCCATGATCATTTGTTTGCAAAAAAATCAACGATTCTCAATCGATTGCCCATGATTGATACAAAATAAAGCGAGATTCCAAAAGAACCCCGCTTTTTGGTAGACAAACGGCTCTTAACGACGTAAGCCTAAGCTTTGAATCAATTCACGGTAACGTGTAACGTCTTTGTTACGCAAGTATGCCAACAAGTTACGACGGTGACCGATTTTTTTCATTAAACCACGGTAAGAATGGTGGTCTTTTTTGTGAACACGAGCATGTTCGTTCAAATGATTGATTTCTTCAGTCAATACAGCGATTTGAACTTCTGGAGAGCCAGTATCTCCTTCGTGTCTTGCAAATTGTTTGATGATTTCGTTTTTGCGTTCTTTAGAAATTGCCATTTCTAAACACCTCTTCCTTCTATTTTTCCTTTCACTGAGAAAACGTTGGTGAATCGTACATCCAAGTAAAAGGTATATGCTTTAGCACACCTTAAAGCATACAGGAGCCACGACTAAATTGCAAGATTAAATCGAGCTTTTCCAGTAATTTATAACTGTTTTTTACGCATGCCCATTAGATGAACAAGCAAATAAAGACATGGATGAAACGCCTGCCTATTCTACAATTTCTAAAAGGCAACGAACAGCTGGTTTGCCACTGCTAACGTTGTTTGGTACTAGTTGAATCAGGATCCATACCGTTATTTTCGTTTGTTCAGTACCTTGTTTTCTCTTTGTTCAGCAACTATTGATTATAACTTGTATTCTGCTTTCAGTTCTAAAACAACATCTCTTAAGTGAGCAGCTTTTTCAAAATCAAGCGACTTAGCAGCAGCTCGCATTTCCAATTCCATTCCGTCAATAACTGCTGCTTTTTCTTCTCGTGATAGGCTTGCCATTTTTTCAGCTGGTGTCAGTTCTTCACTTTCAACAGCAGAAGTGATGGAAATAAGATCACGTATTTCTTTCTTAATGGTGCGTGGAACGATCCCGTGCTCTTTATTATAAGCTTGCTGTACAGAACGCCGACGCTCAGTTTCATCAAGAGCATGTCTCATAGAGTCTGTTACTTTGTCAGCATACATAATAACTTTCCCATTCTCATTTCGAGCGGCTCTCCCGATCGTTTGGACAAGTGAACGTTCGCTTCTTAAAAAGCCTTCCTTATCAGCATCTAAAATCGCAACTAAGGAAACTTCAGGCACGTCAAGTCCTTCTCTCAATAGGTTGATCCCGATCAATACGTCAAATTCACCTAAGCGCAAGTCGCGAATAATTTCTGTCCGTTCCAAAGTTTTGATGTCACTATGAAGATACTTTACTTTCAGTCCCACTTCTTTCAAATAATCAGACAAATCTTCAGACATTTTTTTAGTCAATGTCGTAATAAACACACGCTCATTTTTCTCGATCCGTTCATTGATTTCACCGATCAGGTCATCGATTTGTCCCTTAATCGGTCTCACTTCTACTACCGGATCCAACAAGCCAGTCGGACGAATGATTTGTTCCACTACTCCCGACGTTCGTTCCAACTCATATGGTCCAGGAGTGGCTGATATATAAACGATTTGATTAACATGCTTTTCAAATTCTTCCAAACGTAAAGGACGATTATCCAAGGCGCTCGGCAAGCGAAAACCATGGTCGATCAAACGCTCTTTACGGGCTTTATCTCCATTAAACATTCCTCGAATTTGCGACATCGTGATGTGAGATTCATCTACTACGATCAAAAAATCATCTGGGAAAAAGTCAATTAACGTATATGGCGGTTCACCCGGCTTTCTTCCATCCATGTGTCTTGAATAGTTCTCTATCCCTGGACAATAGCCCATTTCAAGCAACATTTCAATATCATAGTTTGTTCGCTGCTCTAAACGTTGCGCTTCTAAAAGTTTGCCTTCTGCTCTCAATTCTTCCAAACGTCCATCCAGTTCTTTTTGTATGGTTTGAACGGCATGTCTCGTTTGCTCGTCATTTGCTACAAAGTGAGTAGCCGGAAAAACAGAAACATGTTGAACATCTGCTTTTACTTCCCCAGTTAATACATCGACTTCACGAATACGATCAATCTCGTCGCCAAAAAATTCTACTCTAATGGCTTCTGCATCCCGAGAAGCCAAGAAAATTTCCACTACATCTCCTCGTACTCTAAAACGACCACGCTGAAAATCGATATCATTTCGTTCAAATTGCATATCTACCAGTTTTCTCAGCATGGCATTGCGGTCCATTTGGGCACCTACACGCAAAGAAAGCACGTGATCGCGATAATCGAGCGGATTAACAAGTCCATAAATACACGAAACAGAAGCAATGACAATAACGTCTCGTCTTTCTAGCAAAGCGCTTGTAGCAGAATGACGCAATTTGTCGATTTCATCATTAATGCTAGCTTCTTTTTCAATAAATGTATCGGTTTGCGGGACATATGCCTCAGGCTGATAATAATCATAGTAGCTGACAAAATATTCTACAGCATTGTTTGGGAAAAACTCTTTAAATTCTCCATAAAGCTGCCCTGCCAATGTTTTATTGTGGGCAATCACCAATGTTGGTTTGTTAACTTCCTTTATGACATTCGATACTGTAAATGTCTTTCCTGTACCTGTAGCACCTAGCAGTGTTTGTTCTTTTGTTCCCTCATTCAAGCCATTGACCAGTTGTTTAATGGCTTCGGGCTGATCACCTTCAGGCTGATATTGCGAAACCAATTCAAACTTTTCATCTGCCATGCAGCATCCTCATTTCTTTTATTCATTTCTTTTAAGTTTTGTTTTTAATCTTCATTCTTCCTTATTTTACCACGGAACATACGTTCTTACAAATGCGAAGAAAAATAAACAACATCATTTCAGTTGCGGGAAAAGTTCAGACTTATACTGATACAGCAAGCAAAAAAAACACCCATTTCAAAAGAAATGAGTGACAGTTGCAATACTTTATTTAGCTAATTTTTTTGATAAACGAGCTTTGTCGCGCGCTGCTTTATTTTTGTGGATTAAACCTTTAGCAGCAGCCATATCAATGGCTTTAGCAGCTTCGTTGTATAGAGATTCTAGGTTTCCTTCTCCAGTTTCAGAAGCTTTTTCAAATTTTTTCATTGCTGTACGCATAGAACTTTTTTGAACATTGTTTTGAGCAGTTGATTTTTCAGCAGTGCGAACACGTTTAACTGCGGATTCGATGTTTGGCATTACATACACCCCTCTTTCCCTTTAGAACAAATAAAATAATCATTTTTAATTATTTCAACGTTTTTTATTATACAGAAGTTCGTAGCGTATTGCAACAAAAAGCTGTAAAGTTTTTTTACTTGATAGTAATCTTTTATTAGCTGAATATCTTCTTACTATTTCCTTTATTTGCAAATGAAAGCACAAATAATTCAAATTGCATTTTACGATCTCCTTGACCAGTTTTTAAGTGATATTCTGTTTCGATCAGCCCTTCATAGGCGCTCAGCAATGTTTTTGAATCAAATTTTCGAATTTGTTGAGCAGCCAATTTAATTCTGTAAGGGTGTACTTTTAACATCTTGCCTATTTCACTTTGTTGAAACCCTTTTTTTAACAACATTTGGACTTGTATGAGCAGCCGAAATTGTCCAGCCATAATCGCATTGATTTTTATTGGATCTTCTTTTTGCAGTAATAGGTCTTGATAAAGACTTAAGGCATGAGCAGTATCTTTTTTTAATACACTTTCATTTAATGCAAAAATATTTTGTTCCAATGATTTTGGTACCAATGCCTCCACTGCAGCCACCGTGATTTTTCTATTTTCCTGTGCATAAAGAAACAGCTTGGGCAACTCTCCAATAGCGGTTGATAAGTTGGCATCGGTCAATTGAATCAGCTTTTCAAAAGCCTCTGGAGAAATATTGTATCCTTCGTTGTTGATTGTATCACGAATGTATTTTTGAACATCCCGTTCTTTTAAAGGCTGTACATCAATCAATACAGCTGATTTTTTTAAAAGCTTATTGATTTTTTTACGCTGATCTAATTTTTCATAAGGAGCATAAATCACCAAAACAGTCGATTCGGAAGGTTGTTGTAAATAATGCTCAAAGTCTGCTAAGTCAGGATCGTTTTTTTGTTTGCTTTTTTCGGTGGATAAAAAAACAGATCGATTCATAAAAATCAATCGGCGTTCACCGAAAAAAGGTATGCTTTCTGCATCAGCTAAGACGGTCCCTAAGGAAACTTCTTCCATATCAAAAGAGCTGAAATTTAAATCTATTTCATCTGGCCCAATAACATTTTCCATTAAAGTTTTTCTTAACGTATCAATCAAATAGGCTTCAGTTCCAAACACTAAGTAAACAGGTGCAAACTCTTTTTTCTTTATTTTGGCTAATTCAGTTGAAAAGCTCACTTCAAACACCTTCCTTTGCTCTCATCTTTCTATGGTACAAAGTTATTTACCTGAAAGCAAGCTGATTTTTCATTTGAGTAAGGTTGTAAAGACACCTGTCTTCTTAAACATAGGCCATTCTCGATAAGTAAAAATGATCGAACCATCTTGATCTGTTCGGTAAATGGTACACTGCTGTTTTTCCAATCTCTTAAGGATTTCAGGATGCGGATGTCCAAAAGAATTATTTTTTCCGACCGAAATCAAGCTGAAAGTTGGTTTTAAAAAATCTACCCATTCTTTGCTTGTAGAAGTATGACTGCCATGATGTCCCACCTTTAAAACATCAACTTTTAAATGTGGATATTGTTTTATGATGGCTCGTTCACCAGCTTCTTCTAAATCTCCGGTAAACAACCAATAATGCTCACCAAATTTTCCATACAGCACTAATGAATCATTGTTTTCTCCTTTTCCTTCTTCCAGCGGCCATAAAATGATTAATCCTGGCCCAATTTGCTTCGTTTTCGCTTGATCCGCTAAAACTTCGATCAAACGTGTCCCTGTTGTTGCAAGCTTTCCAGCTGAAACGTCAAAGAGCGCTTTTTTTCTTACACCCTCTGGATAAACCAACGCTTTGATCGGAATATTCTCTGATAGCTCTGCCAATTCTCCAAAATGATCCATATCGCCATGTGTAATGAGAACTTGGTCAAGAGACGTCACACCATAAGCTTTTAGAACTGGTATAAGTGTTTTTTCTGTAAGAGATGCAGCTTGCTTTCTTACTTTCCAGTTCTCTTGTTCATACTGGATTTTCCCGCCAGTATCGATCAAATAGTTACCTTTACTGCCAGGAGATTTGATAAGAATAGCCTCTCCTTGTCCTATGTCGATCATAACGATTTTCCCTAAAAACGGATAGTGTTTAAAAAACAATATCAAGCCTAATAGAATCACTAAGACGGCTGTAGTTGTTTTTCTTTTTTTACCAGACTCTAACGCCAGCAACCAGTTGAGTAATGCAATCGTTAAAATAACAAGCACAAATGCAGACACTTTGCCTGTCACAATGACACTAAAAGGAATGGCACTCATCCAAGATGCCAATTTTTCGATTCCTGTTATGCTGTAAGAAAAAATAGCCACAAAAAAGTGAAAGATTTTAGTCGTGGACACCATATAAGACAGCAGTAAAAGGATAAGCAGCGGAAACAAAAGCCAGGAGAAAAATGGAACAAATAACAAATTGGCTAGAATACCGATCCAAGGAAATTCATAAAAATGTAATATCAAAATCGGAATCGAGCTCACTGTCATTAACATAGATAACTTAAGATTATCTAAAAGATAGGAAGTACGAGCTTTCAAATAAGATGGAGAAAATAACAATAAAGTAAGGCTCAATAGGTAGCTCAACTGAAATCCGACTAAAAAAATTTGATAAGGATCAATCCATAAAGCAAGTAACAGGGTAACCGACCAGGCATCCAAGCTAGTTAATGGTAAGTAAAACCTTTTTGTTGTGATGGAAATCATGGTTGTCAAAACTGCCCGAAAAGAACTTGTTCCCCAACCAATGAAAGAACCAAAAGCAAACAAACTAATCATTAGGATACCGTACGTTTTTTCTTTCGACAGTCCTAAACGGAGTAAGAAAAAAGATAAGCCAGCAAAAATAAATTGTATGTGCAGACCTGAAATGCTAAGTAAATGGAGGATGCCGAGATTTTTGAAATCATCTGACATATCCTGGTCAAAAGAACCTCTTTCACCTAGCCATAGTGTCTTGATATACCCGCCGATCTTAATCGGAAAAATAGCATCAATATGTTCACTGACACTTGCTTTTGCTGTTTCAAAGAAATGATCGTTCCTCTTTTTAAGTTGTTTTGCTGAAGAAAAGTGAACATCAGTAGCTTGCAGTATCCAATGGATCTTTTTTCGATAGAGAAAATTTCGATAATTAAATTGGCCGAAGTTGCGATTATTTTCGGGTTCTATCAGCTGACCAGAAATAACTACCCGATCAGCTTCAATCTCATTCTGCCATTTTTCTTTTTCAGCTTCCGATTGAAAAGAATAAAACACAACGATTCGTTCAGAAATCGACTTTTTATGATCCGTTTGTTTAACCGTTCCGTAAAATTGCAAGAGATTTCCGTCCATTTTTGTCTCACTTTTTTTAAAATAAACTTGAAAATGCTGCTCGTTTCCTGAAAGGCTGGTTTGATTGTGGACATCTTCCAATACTGTTACACCGCTGATCAAAACCGCAAAAATGCAGCTGAAAAAAAAGATAGGGGTGTTTTTTGTCCAGTATAAACGGAAGAGAAAATAAACCCCTGCTGCAATACTCAACCAATATCCATGGGTTAAGATGATCCAAACACAAATAAAGCTGAAAATGGCTGGAAAAAGGAAAAATCCTTTCACTAATGAGAAATCGTGTGTCTGTTGTGTTGCGGCATTTCTGTTTGTTCTTTCACTGCATGATCTAATTGCCCAAAGAAATCACCAGGCAGTTCAACCTTCTCACAGGCTACGTGGGCTTGTTTAATCAAATGCATACCATATTCATCATTTTTATAATCATGTAAATAATAAATCTTCTTAATGCCCGCTTGAATGATCATCTTCGTACATTGCAAGCAAGGAAAATGAGTGACATATATTTCTGCATCCTTTGTAGATGCGCCAAATTTAGCACATTGGAGAATAGCATTCATCTCAGCATGGATCGTTCTCGCACAGTGCCCATTAACAAGATAGCATCCTTCATCTGTACAATGCGTCTCTCCACTTACTGAACCATTATATCCGCCAGCGATAACTCTTTTTTCTCTGACGATCGTTGCCCCGACCATTAAACGTGTACATGTACTTCTTTGGGCCAGCAACACACTTTGAGCCATAAAGTACTGATTCCAAGGGATTCTTTCCATTCTTTAGACACCTCCCATTTTAAATTTCTTTTAGTATACATGAAGCTTTGATGAACTTGCAATGACCTCTTTATTGCCCCACCGTGATGAACGCTTTTAAAGATTCAAACGTTTTGTCGCCAATACCAGACACTTCTAATATTTCTTCAATTTTTTGAAAAGAGCCATTTTCTTCTCGATAACGAATAATTTCTTGAGCCTTTTTTTCACCGATTCCATTCAAGGTCTGCAATTGCGCTAAATCAGCGGTATTGATATTGATCAAATCAGATGCTGTCTCGTCGCTTTGAGTAGAAAGAGCAGAATGAAGTGTCGCTGTTTCGATTGTTTCCCCTACCTGCGGAACATAAATCACCATCTGATCCGTCAATCTTAAAGCCAAGTTGATAGAAGATTGATCCGCTGAAACAAGAAAACCGCCTGCAGATTCAATTGCATCCATTAAACGCATTCCTTCTTTTATCTGATAGACGCCCGGATCATGAACAGCTCCTTTTACATCCACATACATGGTCTCATTCTCTACCTGTGCAGATTGAATAGATGAGTCTTCCTCACTTGAGTTGCTTTTCATTTGTTCACTTTCTAAGTAATTGTCTAATTCTGACTCCTCCTCATAAGATCCATTATTTGATAATAAGAGAAAAATGACGATCAACAGACTGCTAAATACCATGATCAGACTGACGCTCAAAATGATCACTGGTTTTGATTTTGTCCATTGCTTGAATCTATCACCCATCAAAAGATCCCCCTTTGCTCTTTTATTTATCATGAGTATCTTACGCAGAAAAGTGAGCACTCTGTTTTTTAAATAAAAAAAGAGCGAGATTTTACTCTCAGCTCTTAATGATTATCTTATTGATTCTATTTTTTCCAAATAGTCGACTGCATCTTGAAAATGTTTAACTGGCACAATCGTCATATCTGTATCGATTTTCTTCGCTGCTGCAACTGCTTCTTCATAATTTGATTTCATTTCAGGAAAATGTTTTGCAATTTCTTTAGGTATCTCATCATCGGGAGCAAAGAAGATTTGAGCACCTTCTTTATCAGCTGCTACTACTTTTTTATCGATCCCGCCAATTCTGCCGATCGTTCCATCAGGAGAGATTGTTCCTGTACCGGCGATATCATTTCCATTGCGGAGTTGTTTGTCCGTCAATTGTGTATAGATCTGTAAAGCAAACATAAAACCAGCTGATGGTCCCCCAATAGAACCAGCATCTATAGAAACAGGAATGTCTGTTGTGATGGTTGTATCATCCACTAAACTGATGCCTAAACCAGGTTTCCCTGTCTCTTTCATTTTCATTAACTTAGCTGCAGCTGTTTGTTCTTTATCGTCACGCTGATAGGTCACGGTAACTTTTTGTCCTTCTTTTTGCTGTTGAACATAATCGATAAATTCCTGTGAGCTATCAAAAGACTTTCCGTCTAATGCTATGATCGTGTCCCCAGGCTGCAAAAGATCCTTAAACTGAGAACCCTCTAAAAGAGACATGACATAAACACCATTATATTGTAGATCATATTGTTCACCAGCTTGTTCATAGGCTGCCTGAATGGCTCCATTGATTGAGCTGATCATATAGTATTTCTGAAGCTGGTTATATTCTTGAGACGTTTCCATCGTTCCAAATAATTCTTTTTCTGTTACCCCTTCATGAAAAGGCAAATACTTCATAAAATAAGTAATAGGCGTCGCGTGGCGAATCGCAACTGTTGTCAACATGTACCTTCCTTTTTCTTGGTCCTCTTTGCCATCGACTGTTATCAATTGGTTTAAGGAAACCGCAGCTCCCGGGCCTTCAATATAATAAGGAATCGGTATTAAAAAGCCGAGACACAACAATATAACCGCAAGAAGAATAATCCACTTGCTAGACCATCTTTTTTTCAACACAGCCACCTTCATTTCGTTTATTCACTCTGATATTAACGGATCTTATCCCTCTTGTATTTTTCAATGATGGCATCGTTGATCTGTTCAGGAACGAGATGACTCACATCTCCGCCAAACATTGCAACTTCTTTGATCAAAGATGAACTGACGAAACGATAACGTTCATCAGCCATAAAAAAGACTGTATCCAGTTCAGGAAGTTGGGTTTTATTCATAGCAGCGATTGCTGCTTCATATTCAAAATCTTGAGTATTACGCAAGCCGCGAATCAAAGAAGTGGCATTGATTTTTCTCGCAAGTTCTACTGTTAAACCTCCCGTATGTTCAATCACTTTTGTATTCGGGAGATCTTTTGTGGCTGTTTCGATCAATGTCATTTTTTCTTCAGCTGAAAACAAGGATGTTTTTGATGAATTTGTTGAAACAGCGATCACCACTTGATCAAACAACTTACAAGCACTTTTGATCGTAGATAGATGTCCGTTTGTCATGGGATCAAAGCTCCCAGGAAAAAGAGCAATTTTAGTCATCGTCCTCTTTACCTCCATCAGTTTGTAATGTCAACTTATAGACCACAATACGAGTAATACCATACACCACATTTTTAATTGCGTATGCCGAGGAAACATTTTCTGGAAGTTCGATGTCTTTATCCACTTCACAAACGATCAAAGCATCATGAGTCAGCAAATTTTTTGTCAACATCAACTCAATTTGTTTAACGATCTGTTGCTTAGCATAAGGTGGATCAAGAAAAACCAGTTCAAAGGTTTGGTTTGTTTCAGACAATTTATTGACGGTTTGATTTGCACTACTGCGCATGATCACAAACTTCTCTGGTTCTTTCGTCATTGCGACATTATCGCGAATGGTTTGAATAGCTGGAGCCGCTTTGTCGACAAGGACAGCTCTTTCCATTCCTCTAGATACAGCTTCGATCCCTAGAGAACCAGAACCTGAAAATAAGTCTAAACAATGGCCCCCGTTAAAGTAAGGACCAATCATATTAAAAATTGATTCTTTCACCTTATCTGTCGTTGGTCTCGTATGTTTTCCAGGAACAGCTTTCAACTTTCTTCCGCGATACTCACCTGATATGATCCTCATCAGATCATCCTTTCTTATTCAATTATCACTAGCAATCAACACTGAGCAAGACCAAAAAAACACTTAAAGTATCAAGCTAGTATCTTCATTATTTTTCTATATTTTCTCTTTCGATAGATCTTTCTTCTGTCTGCTCTGTATTTTGAAGTTCATCAAGCGCGTGATCAAAATCCATATTGATTTCTGGACGGTGAGAAACTTCCACTTTTCTAACAAAATGCAATTGTTTTAATTTCTTTTCCGTTTCATTGAGCTCGAATTGATTGACATATAGGACAACATATTTCATTCTTCTTGATACATAATGAATCAATCCATAACGTTTCAATTGTTTGAGCGGCTTCAAAGTGTAGACCCATACAATGATTCCTTGACGTTCAATAAAATTCAACTGTCCCTCTCCTTTCTGCTTTGTTTAATAAGCGGTCACTGATCCATCATCCAATAACAGTAAAATGTGTTGTTGTTTGATCGCGATGCCAATTCTCGACATCTTATGATCCATTAACAAAGCTTGCATTTGCTTATAAGTAAACCAATAAGGTACAAGCGTTGCAGGTTCTTGATTTAATGGCGCATAAAATAACCTTACTTTCTGCTGATCGATCTGTTTTTCTTTTAAAAATTGTTTCAATAGTGCTTCATCTAATAGTGTCTCAGCATTTTGGTCGCTAGAAGAGTCTTGACTACTTTCTTGTGAAGTTTGGTTTTCTTGTTCTCTATCAGAAAAATCATGAACGATCACATTTCTTTTTGAACTATCCTCTTCTGGTGTTTCTTTGCTATTTTCCATTTCTTCTCGGTGTTCCTGCTGGTAGTCAAAAACAGCATACCCCATTGCAGACATGGTGAGATCAATGGTCAAAGGAGCCAATTCTGCTTTTTCTCTAAAGTTATTCAACATAACAATTACTTGTTCAATGATGTTCTGTTCCTTAGCCGTCGCATCAACAAAAGATTGCTGTTCTTTTTCTGGAATGACAGGGGTACTATCATATAAGCCAGCATACAATAAATTAGCGGCTGACATATAGTGAATCGCATTGATCTCATTCGTTGAACCATCCATGTATATAGCAGCATAGGCTTGATTGTCAAACGCAACTAGTGGGAAATGATGCAATTGGTTCTCAGATAGTTCCAATTGATACGTTTGTTGCTGGACATTCAATTCAAAAGTTAGATAAAAAGAAGCACTCTGATACATTTCTCCTCTGCTCATATTGATTTTAAAGGGCGCTACATCTAAATCGCTGCCAGTAACAAGAATATCTTGGATCTGCTCATGTTCTATCCCAATTTGAAAAGCATGCTGGTTGTCTTTCCCATACATCCATCTTTGTTTGCCATTCGATTCGGCTTCTTTTTTTTCAGGTTGGCCGAAAATTTCAATAAAGTCATCGACCGGCTGATTGATATAATAAGCATAGCCCTCTGCTGGCAATTCCGTTTGTTCCATTTCAGTGGATTCTTTAGGAAATGAATCCATTGCTTTTTCAGATACAATGTTTTCTTTGGTTACGATCGATCCAGCTTGTTCATTATCAAAAAAGCGAGGCAAAAAGTAAGTTCCCACCATAAATAAAACAAATAGCGGTATAACCCTCATGATGGTCTTCATTACTCTCTGCCTCCTTTTTATTTTTTAATGCGCGATGAATCGAACTTTATTTAATTTCTATCAGTAAGTCGCCTGATTCGATGATATCTCCATCTGTCACGTAAATTTGGTCCACGATACCATCTACTGTAGCTTTGATCGTCGTTTCCATCTTCATGGCTTCTGTTGTGATCAATGCTTGGCCTTTAACAACAGGATCACCTTTTTTAACAGCAATCTCTAACACAGACCCTGACATGGTTGCACTAATATGGTGCTTATTGGTCGGCTCAGCCTTTTTCCTTACAGCACTTGTGCTCGTGACACTAGCATCTTTCACTTCAATTTCTCGTCCTTGTCCATTCAATTCAAAGTAAAGAGGTCGGACACCGTCAGAATTTGGCTCACCGATTTGGTTGAGTTTAACGATCAGTGTTTTTCCTTTTTCAATCTGAACTTCGATAGATTCGCCTGTTCGCATGCCATGGAAGAAAGTGGCTGTATCTAGCATGGTGACATCTCCATACTTTTCAACATTTTGTCTGTAGTTTAAGAAAACTTGCGGATACATAATATAACTCAATACTTCTTCATCGGCAGGTTCCTTCGCAAAGATTTCTGTCAGCTCCTCTTTTATTGCTTTAAAATCTACCGGCTCGGCTAAGCTTCCCGGTCTGACCGTCAGTGGTTCTTTTCCTTTCAAGATCAAACGCTGCAGTTTTTCAGGAAAGCCGCCTACTGGTTGTCCAAGGTTCCCCATAAAGAAATGGATGACGGAATCTGGAAAATCAATGTCCATTCCTCGTTCATAAATATCCTTTTCAGAAAGTTGATTTTGAACCATAAACAATGCCATATCACCAACGACTTTAGAAGAAGGGGTAACTTTGATGATGTCTCCAAATAATTGATTGACTTCAGCATAAACCTTTTTGATTTCATCCCATTGTTCTTCCAGACCGACTGCTTTTGCCTGCTGCAACAAATTCGTGTATTGTCCGCCTGGCATTTCGTGCTGATAAACCTCTGTTTGCGGTCCTTTGATCCCCACTTCAAAATCACTATACAACCGACGTACATCAGACCAGTAATGATCAATTTGCTCAGCATTTTCGATATTCAATTGCGGACATCTTTCATCGCCTTCAAAAGCGTAATACAAACTGCTCATACTTGGTTGGCTAGTGGTGCTGCTCATTGCGCTAGTTGCTACATCCACGATATCTACTCCTGCTCGGATGGCAGCTGCATAGGTATATAATCCATTTCCACTTGTGTCATGCGTATGCAGATGGATAGGTAAATCCACAGTTTCTTTTAACTCGCTGATCAAACGATAAGCTCCTTGAGGTCGCAAGATACCGGACATATCTTTGATTGCAATGATATGTGCACCCAATTTTTCCAATTCTTTCGCTAAGTTCTTATAGTAGTCAATGGTATATTTATGTTGCGCAGGATCTAAAATATCTCCTGTATAACACATGGTAGCTTCAGCGATTTTTCCAGCATCACGTACATACTGAATACTTTTTTCGACTTGAGGCACCCAATTGAGACTGTCAAAAATTCTAAACACATCGATTCCATCTTTTGCAGCTTGTTTGATAAAAGCTTCTAAAACATTATCAGGGTAATTCTGATAACCCACACCATTCGAACCTCTGAACAACATCTGGAACAGCATATTGGGCATCTTTTCACGCAGTTTTTTCAACCGTTCCCAAGGGTCTTCATTTAAGAAACGGTATGCTACATCAAACGTAGCTCCGCCCCACATCTCAGTTGAAAACAATTGCGGCAGTCCTTTTTGTGTTTCTTCTGCAATATTGAGAAAATCTTGTGTTCGTACACGAGTTGCCAATAAACTCTGATGGGCATCTCTAAAAGTAGTATCCGTTAATTGAACAGCCTTTTGTGCTTTGACCCAGTCAGCTACTGCTTCTGGTCCATCTTCATCTAAAATTTGTTTCGCACTCTTCAATGTTTTATCAGGTAAAATCAAAGATTTTGGTTTTCTTGGCGCATCAAAAAAGCGTTTTTTCCGTTTCTCAATACCTGGAAAACCATTTACTGTAGTATTTCCGATATAAGCCATTGTTTTGTTTCCTCTATCACGGAGAGCAGAAAATTGAAACAGTTCAGGTGTTTGATCAATGAAAGTTGTTTTCGCATTTCCAGAAACAAAAACAGGATGAGAAATAACATTTTGCAAGAAAGGAATATTGGTTTTCACCCCGCGAATACGAAATTCTTTTAGAACCCGTTCCATTTTTTGAGCCGCCATTTGAAAAGTAGCTGCATGAACGCAAGCCTTAACTAACAAGGAATCAAAATAAGGGGTGATCACTGATCCTTGGAATCCATTTCCAACGTCCAATCTGACACCAAAACCACCTGGAGAACGATACGTATTGATTTTTCCAGTATCTGGAAAGAAATTATTCAATGGATCTTCTGTGGTCACACGACATTGAATAGCCGCTCCAATCAAAGGAATATCGTTTTGAATTGGAATATGGATATCTTTATGCAGATCTTTGCCTTCTGCAATTTGAATCTGTGCTTGCACGATATCAATTCCTGTGATCATTTCGGTGATCGTGTGTTCAACTTGCACACGAGGATTCACTTCAATAAAATAAAAACGATCTTCTTCTAACAAGAATTCTACCGTTCCTGCATTTTCATAACCCACATGTTGCATGAGTTGGACAGCTGCCTGACAAAGTTCTTCACGTATTTCTTTCGATACTGAGACACACGGTGCAACTTCTACAACTTTTTGATGTCGGCGCTGAACAGAACAATCACGCTCATACAGATGAACCACATTTCCATGATGATCTCCAAGAATTTGCACTTCGATATGCTTTGGATCTTGTATATAACGTTCTACATAAATCTCATCGTTTCCAAAAGCTGCTTTCGCTTCGCTTTGGGCTCGCTTATAACTTTCTTCGATTTCGGCTTCTTGGTAAATCACCCGCATGCCACGGCCTCCGCCGCCTAAAGCTGCTTTCACCATGATAGGATAACCAAAAGTCGCTCCGAATGTTTTCACTTCTTCAATAGAAGAAACAGGTCCATCAGAACCAGGTATGCTTGGGATACCAGCTTCTACAGCTGCTTTTTTTGCTTTTATTTTATCTCCGAATATATCTAAATGATGCAAAGTTGGGCCAATAAAAATGAGGCCTTCCTCTTGACAACGTTTAGCAAAGTCAATATTCTCTGATAAAAATCCATAACCAGGATGAACAGCTTCTGCTCCACTATCTTTGGCGATACGAATGATGTCTTCTATATCAAGATAGGCTTCAATGGGTTTCTTTCCTTTCCCAACCAAATAAGCCTCATCAGCTTTGAATCGATGGACCGAACCTTCGTCTTCTTGAGCATAAATGCCTACAGTGTGAATATTTAATTCCGTCAATGCTCTAAAAATACGAATGGCAATTTCTCCGCGGTTAGCCACTAAAACTTTTTTCATCCTAAATTTTCCTCCTATTTCTGATCAATGACCTTTCAATTGATTGAAAAGCAGCTGAATACTTTTATGATCCAGCTGCTCCAAAGTCATTCATCAACTTTCCTTTATCTGATGGTTTATTTTATTTTAACTTACTGATGACCATTCTCTCTTTATCCATCTTATCAGTCGCACTGACATTCAATACAAGTCCTATTGAGAAAGCAAGCACGATCGTACTTGATCCGCCATAACTAATAAAAGGAAAAGTCACTCCAGTTATCGGAAGCAATCCTAAAACACCGCCTAAATTGATTGAACTCTGGATTAGCAACATCGTCGCAATACCAATACATAATAATGCTCCAAATGTATCCTTAGAGCGGATACCGATCAAATAAATCCTCAAGATAAGGAAAATGATCAGGAAGAGAACAATCAAAATACCAAATAAACCCAGTTCTTCGCCTATGATTGAGATAATGAAATCAGTATAAGGTTCTGGCAAATATCCAGTTTTTTGAACACTTCCACCTATACCAACACCGAACAATCCACCTCGGTTCAAGGCATAGTAGGAATTTACCAATTGCATTCCTGACGTCTGTGACAATGCAAATGGATCCCAGAAAGCTAAGAAACGATTGTATTGATATTCAGCAAGGAAAGGCAAACGCGTTCCAAACTTATATACCAAGCCTACAAGCCCCATGATACTTCCAATTCCAATTGCTCCAACTGTAAGCCCCAATGCATAAGATACGCCACTTGTAAAAATCAATGTTACACCGATCGATAAAATAATCAATGCACCACCAACATCTGGTTGCAACATCACTGGAAAAATAATCAAAGCAAAAAATAAAATGGAAGGAGTCAGGAGCGTTCGCTTATAATCATTGATCAGTTCTTTTTGTTTCCTTGAGAAGAAATAAGAAAAATACAAAATAACAATGATTTTAGCAAATTCAGCCGGTTGAATTCCAATCGATCCAATCGATATCCAGCCTTTAGCACCATTCTTTTCTTGTCCAAAAATAAGCAAGAGATACAGAACGATACCAATCCCAATAACAGCCATACTCACAATGCCCTTATTCTTTAAGAGCGCGTATCGAAAACGAAACACAATAAAACAACTAATAAAACCTATGATCGAAAAAATCGTTTGGCGAATAAAATAATATTGTGCTTGGTCAAAGTTTTGCAAGGCAATATAGCTGCTGGCACTGTAAACCATCAAAATCCCTATACAAGTAAGCAATAAATACGGGATCAGAATATAATAATCCAAATATTTGATTTTTTTCATTTCTTTTGGCTAAATACCAGCCCTTTAGCCTCCTATCTGTCTATTTTTTTGAACTGCCAACAGATCGGGTTCTCTTTGTCTGTTGCCGAAATGATTGGTCCTTTATGTATACCACAAGACCAATATACACATTATAGCAACAAAAATCTTATCCAACAATATGTAACCCTAACCTTAATCATTTTACAAAAAAAAGAAGAAGGAACTGAAATAGACGTCAGTTCCCTCTTCTTTCTCGTTCCCAGTATTTCTCAAGCAGCTAGCCACTCAACATCTATTGTGGAACACCTAATGGTTATCTTTATCAACTTTTACTCGAGATACTTTATTAGGCTTTCTTTTTCTTTTTAGATGCTTTTTCACGCTCGCCTTTGTTCAAAACTTGTTTACGCAAGCGAACATGTTCAGGTGTGATTTCGCAATATTCATCATCGCCTAGGAATTCCAATGATTCTTCCAAGCTTAACTTACGCGGCGCCTTGATAACAGAAGTTTGATCCTTGTTAGCAGAACGAACGTTTGTTTTTTGTTTTTCTTTTGTGATGTTAACAGTAATGTCATTTTCACGAGAATTTTCACCAACGATCATGCCTTCATAAATTTCAGTACCTGGTTCAACGAAAATCGTTCCACGATCTTCAACACCCATAATGCCATATGTTGAAGCTTTTCCTGTTTCAGTTGAAACCAATGCACCATTACGACGTCCGCCAATGCTGCCGGCAATCACCGGCAAGTATTGATCAAACGTGTGGTTCATGATTCCATAACCATGAGTCAGCGATAAGAATTCAGTAGAATAGCCGATCATTCCACGTGCAGGTACAAGGAAAACTAAACGAACTTGTCCATTTCCATTATTGACCATATCTTGCATTTCGCCTTTACGTAAGCTTAATGTTTCGATCACTGACCCCATATATTCTTCAGGAGTATCGATTTGTACACGTTCGAATGGTTCACATTTCTTTCCGTCAAATTCTTTTACGATAACTTCTGGACGAGAAACTTGTAACTCATAGCCTTCACGTCGCATGTTTTCAACTAGAATAGACAAATGAAGTTCTCCACGACCTGAAACAATCCAAGCATCTGGAGATTCAGTATTTTCTACTCGCAATGACACATCGGTATGCAATTCAGACATCAAGCGTTCTTCTAATTTTCTTGATGTTACCCATTTCCCTTCGCGACCAGCAAATGGTGAGTTGTTAACTAAGAAAGTCATTTGTAGTGTCGGTTCATCGATGTGTAAAACAGGAAGCGGCTCAACATGATCAACTGGTGTAACCGTTTCGCCGACGAAAATATCTTCCATTCCTGAAACAGCAATCAAGTCGCCAGCTTTAGCTTCTTTAATTTCAACTCGTTCTAGTCCTAAGAAACCAAATAATTTGGTTACACGGAAATTCTTAGTAGATCCGTCTAACTTGCTTAACGTTACTTGGTCGCCGACTTTCATAGTACCACGGAAAACACGTCCGATCCCGATTCTTCCAACATAGTCATTATAGTCTAATAGGGCTACTTGGAATTGTAATGGTTCTTCACTGTTGTCCTCTGGTGCAGGGATTTCTTTTAAGATCGTATCAAAAACGGGATTCATGGATTCTTCTTGATCAGCAGGATCATCAGACACACTACTTGTGCCATTAACAGCAGATGTATACACCACTGGGAATTCCAATTGGTCATCATCTGCTCCAAGTTCAATAAATAATTCCAATACTTCGTCTACTACTTCTTCAGGACGTGCTGAAGGTTTGTCGATTTTATTGACAACGACGATCGGTGTCAATTTTTGTTCTAATGCTTTTTTCAATACAAAGCGCGTTTGCGGCATTGTTCCTTCATATGCATCTACTACTAATAAAACACCGTCTACCATTTTCATGATTCGTTCAACTTCACCGCCGAAGTCCGCATGTCCTGGGGTATCCATGATATTGATGTGGTGGTCTTTATATTTAACAGCTGTGTTTTTGGCAAGGATCGTGATCCCACGTTCTTTTTCGATATCATTTGAGTCCATTGCACGTTCAGCTAACTCTTTATGCGTGTCTAAAGTATCTGATTGTTTTAAGAGTTCATCTACTAATGTTGTTTTACCATGGTCAACGTGAGCGATAATGGCAACATTTCTAATATCTTCTCTTTTGTTCATTTTTATTCCTCCAAGATTAATCTTATCTTTCAAGTCTAGTATGGCCATCTTTAAACAGCAGCTGAAAGTGTTTCGTTGCTTTCTATTTAAAGGGTTCTGTTGATCCTACATTTTGAAAACGCTATGAAAACTTGTAGACTCAACTTTCAACTTATCTAGTCTACCACGTTAAAAGAAATTTGCAAAGAAATTTTTTCTATACAAATCATTTTTTTCATCTTTAGACGAAAAACAGACAAAAAGAAGAGGAATGCTGTTCACTATCCACACATTCCTGCAACTTTTCTATTTGGATATTTCCTTTACATTTGAACCAAGTGTTGAGTTATAGAATCAGACCATCACTTACTTGATACACCTTGTAGCAGTTCAAAAATTTCTTTATGTGCAGAAGGTGTAGCGATCAGTACAGGGTTTTTCTTTAACAATTGAATAGGTTCTCCATTTTGCTGTGTATACATTAACCCTAGTTCTTCAGCAATCACTTTCCCTGCTGCAATATCCCATGGTGCGAGTGAAGCTGCCACGTAAGCAACGATTCTTCCAGTCACAGCATAAATGGTTTCAATACCAGCAGATCCTACAATACGGACTCCACTGCTTCTTTTTGCAACTTGTTTTGCAGCTTCGTTTCCTTCTGCCAACAGAAGACCGCTAATGGCAACAAGTCCTTTTGCAAGTGACGTATCATCTACTTTAGATAGCTGTTTTTGATTGCATTTTACTCCTTGATCTTTTATGCCAACATACATTTCATCTTTGATCACATCATAGATATATCCCATTTGACCTATTCCATCTTCATAGACTGCGATCATAATCGCGAAGTCGTGTTTTTGTTTGACAAAATTTAATGTTCCATCAATGGGATCGATAATCCATACCACTCCGTTTAAATCTTGTGTATTTTGATTTGAACTTTCTTCAGCTAAAATTCTTTCATTTGGAAAAGATTGTTGGATTTTTTCGACCAAAAAGCTTTCTGTTTCTTTATCCATATTGGTCACTAAATCTTTTCGACTTGTTTTCTCACTGACTTGAAGCGGATCTTGCATTGAGGATCTGATATGATCCGCAGCTTGATAAATCCAATTTTGGATCAGCTGATGACGATTTGCTTTATCTTGTTGTTCCAATCCTCTTCGTCCTTTCTTTTCATTATTTCTTCATTTTTTGACAAAGAAGCGAGCCTGTCTCTTTTATTTCATTTTTATTTTTTCTTTCTTTCCATTCTTTGCCTCTTGTACTGTACGATAAAGAGAATAACCAGATACATTTTCAAAAGCACTATCCCATTTCTTTTCTTCTCCTTTTGATGGAACAACTGCTTTAAACTTTCTATATTGATCTAAAAAAAGCTTACGGTCAATTTCTTTTTCGTATGCATTCTCTACCATTCTCCATAAATCAACGACTGTGATCATTTCTTCTCTAGTCCAGTCATAATCGATTGGATAGGCGTAACTTTTTTCCATATACAGCCCTCGCTATTTTTTATGATTACTTTTATTATAACAAAATTTGGTCTCAAGTTTGAAGCTAAAGCTTTGCCTTGGATATCTTTTTTGTTTTCTCTATCAAATTGGTATTGAATAAGCGGGTCTTCCTTTTTTAACGTTGGTAAAGAAATTTCCTACGGTCGGTGGACTACTGATGGAAAGCCATGAGAACACATTGAGCCGAAAATCGCGTCTCAATGCTTGCAAGCTTCAAACTTAGTGTAACGGCTAAAGCTTAACGCTAAGTGATTCACATTGCATCTCTTTTCATGGCTATCAGTAGCCCTATGCGCTTCCTGAAATTTCTAGAAATAGGATTCTGACGAGCTTAGCATTAAAAAATTGATATTTTACAGACCAACGTTAAATATTGTAGAACCGAATCACCAAAAAAAAAGAATGGGAAAATCCCATTCTTTTTTAAACTTGATTGTTTAGTTTGTCTTACATGTGGATAGGCATGCCTAAAGCAGCTTCAGCAGCATCCATAACAGATTCACCTAATGAAGGATGAGCGTGGATCGTCAAAGCGATATCTTCAGCATTCATGCCGCTTTCTACAGCTAAGCTTAATTCTGCGATTAAGTCACTTGCGCTGATTCCAGCTACTTGTGCTCCAACCAAAACATTGTCATCTTTAGTTGTTACTAAACGCACGAAACCTTCTGTTGCATTCAATGAAAGTGCACGTCCATTACCTGCTAAAGTAAATTTAACAGCTTTAACATCTAAACCTTGTTCTTTAGCTTGTTTTTCAGTTAAACCAACCATTGCAATTTCTGGGTCTGTAAAGGCTACAGCTGGAAGAGCACGGTAGTCAACCGCAACTTTCTTACCTGAGATTGCTTCTGCAGCGATTTTAGCTTCATAACTAGCTTTATGAGCCAAAGCAGCGCCAGGAACGATATCACCGATTGCAAAGATATGACCTGCAGTTGTACGTCCTTGTTCATCTACTTTAACTAAACCGCGGTCAGTCATTTCGATACCGCAAGCTTCTAAGCCAAGTTCATCAGTATTAGGACGACGACCAACAGTTACCATGACGTAATCAGCATCAATAGATTCTTCTTTGCCGTTTACTTCATATTTAACCGTAACGCCATTATCTGTTTCAACAGCTTCTTTAGCCATTGCTTTTGTTACAATGTTAACGCCTTTTTTCTTGAAGTTCTTTTCAACGATTTTAACCATGTCTTTTTCAAAGCCGTTTAAGATCGTATCTAAACCTTCTAAGATTGTAACTTCTGTTCCTAAGTTAGCAAAAGCACCAGCTAATTCGCTACCAATGTAGCCGCCACCTACAACAACTAATTTTTTCGGAACATCTTTAAGGTTCAACGCACCTGTTGAATCTAACACGCGTCCGCCAAATTTGAAGCCTTTGATTTCGATTGGGCGGCTTCCTGTAGCAATGATGGCATTATTGAATGTATAGGTTTGAGCACTTGACTCAGTCATTACACGCAATGTATTTCCATCATTAAAGTAAGCTTCTCCACGTAGAATTTCAACTTTGTTCTTTTTAAGCAGCATTTCAACACCGCTTGTTAATTTACCAACAACTTGTTTGTCTTTCCATTCTTGTGTTTTTGAGAAGTCTAAAGAAACATTTTCAGTAGATACACCGAAGACAGAGGAATCCAGAGCTTCTTGGTAACGGTGACCAGCGCTGATCAATGCTTTAGAAGGAATACAACCCACGTTCAAGCATACTCCACCGATATATTCTTTTTCAACAATAGCCACTTTTTGACCCATTTGAGAAGCACGGATCGCTGCTACGTATCCACCAGGACCGGCACCTACGACTACTGTATCTAATTCGATTGCGAAATCTCCTACTACCATTCTACTCTCACCTTAACCTTCCATTAATAATAATTCTGGATCTGCTAACAATCTCTTGATATTGTTCATTGCTTTTTGAGCTGTAGCTCCATCAACGATACGATGGTCAAAACTTAGTGAAAGTTTCATCATACGGCCAACAACAATTTCGCCATCTGCATTTACTACTGGTTCTTGGCTGATTGTTCCAACACCTAAAATAGCTACTTCAGGATAGTTGATAACTGGTGTGAACCAGCCGCCACCAACTGAACCAATGTTACTGATTGAAATAGAGCCGTTTCTCATATCTGCTGCAGCTAATTTACCTTCATGTGCTTGAGCTGCTTTTTCATTGATTTCATCTGCAATTGTAAACATACCTTTTGCATTTGCGTTCTTAACGTTTGGTACATACAAACCATGGTCTGTATCTGTAGCAATACCAATGTTGATGTAATCTTTATATACGATTTCTTGAGATGCATCATCGATTGACGCATTCAATACAGGGAACATTTGTACTGTTGAAGACAAAGCTTTAACAACATATGGCAAGAAGGTCAATTTTGTACCTTTTTCAGCTGCCACTGCTTTAAATTTCTTACGGTGATCCCAAAGTTTAGACACTTCAACTTCATCATGTAAAGTAACATGAGGAGCTGTATGCTTGCTGTTGACCATTGCTTTAGCAATAGCTTTTCTTGTCGCTGACATTTTTTCACGACGTTCTTGATCTTCCATAGAAGAAGAGAATGGTTTTGCAGGAGCTGCTTTTTCTTGTTTTGCTTCTGCTGGTTTTGCTGCCGTTTGTTTTGTTTCTGCTGGTTTTGCTTCTGCAGCAGAACCGCCGTTTTGAACAAAGTTTTGAACGTCTTCTTTTGTTGTACGTCCGCCTTTGCCTGTAGCGTTAACCAAACGGATATCAATGTCATTTTCACGTGCAAATTGACGTACAGATGGCATAGCTAATACGCGTTTGTTAGGATCTACTTCAGCTGAACTTGCAGATGAAGTTGTAGCACCTTTAGCAGGGTCTTCTTTCATTGCTGCAGTTGAAGCTGGAGCAGCAGGTGTTTGATCTTCTGCAGGAGCTGTTTGTTCTGAGACGTAGTCAGGTGCATCGATTTGCATCAATACGTCACCAACATTTGCAACTGTTCCTTCTGATACTAAGATTTTCTTCACTGTACCAGAAACTGGAGATGAGATTTCTTCTACAGATTTATCATTTTGGATTTCTGCTATAGAATCTTCTTCTTCGATCGTGTCGCCTTCAGCAACTAACCATTTTACGATTTCGCCTTCTGCCATTCCTTCACCTACGTCAGGCATTCTGAATTCGTACAATGCATTGCTTCCGCCAGCAGGTGCAGCTGATTGAGCTGGTGCTGATTCAGCTGGTGCTTCTGCAGCTTCTTCTTCGTCTTCATGTCCTGGAGCATCGATTTCCATCAATACGTCGCCAATATTTGCAACTGTTCCTTCTGATACTAAGATTTTCTTCACTGTACCAGAAACTGGAGATGCGATTTCTTCTACAGATTTATCATTTTGGATTTCTGCTATAGAATCTTCTTCTTCGATCGTGTCGCCTTCAGCAACTAACCATTTTACGATTTCGCCTTCTGCCATTCCTTCGCCGACATCGGGCATTTTGAATTTATAAGCCATGAAAATTTCTTCCCTTCTCTTCTTTTGTTCATTTATTAGATAGGCATTTTATACTGTACAAGAACAAATACAATCTCTTGACCCTGAAACGTCTATCGATTGTATTCGTTCAAGTTCATTGTCCTAAATTAGAAATTTACAGTATTTTTGACTTTTTCGATAATATCATTTGCATTTGGTAACCAGTCATTTTCTGCAAGACCAAATGGGAAGACTGTATCTGGAGCAGCTACAAACGCTACTGGTGCTTCTAATGAAAGAACTGCACGTTGAGAAATTTCAGAAATAACTGTAGCTCCGACACCAGCTTGACGCTGAGCTTCTTGAACCACTACAGCACGTCCTGTTTTTTCAACTGAAGCGATGATAGTTTCGATATCTAAAGGAGAAACAGTTCTCAAGTCAATGATTTCTGCAGAAATGCCATCTTTTTCAAGTTGGTCTGCTGCTTTGATTGCTTCGCGAACCATAGCGCCGTAAGTGATGATTGAAACATCTTTACCTTCACGTGTAACAGCAGCTTTGCCTAATGGAACAGTATATTGTTCTTCTGGAACTTCTTCACGGAAAGAACGATACAATTTCATGTGTTCTAAGAATACAACAGGATCATTGTCGCGGATAGCGGAAGTCAATAAACCTTTTGCATCGTATGGGTTTGATGGAATAACAACTTTGATACCAGGTGATTGTGCGATCAATCCTTCTAAGTTATCAGAGTGCAATTCTGGAGTGTGAACACCACCGCCGAATGGTGAGCGAATCGTAATTGGCATATTACGTGTTGAGCCCATGCGGTAACGTGTACGAGACATTTGACCTGAAATAGAATCCATTACTTCAAAAACGAAACCGAAGAATTGAATTTCTGGAACAGGACGGAAACCTTGTAATGATAATCCAATAGCCATTCCACCGATAGCTGATTCAGAAAGTGGTGTATCACTCACACGGTCATCGCCATATTTGTCGGATAGACCAGCTGTAGCACGGAAAACGCCGCCGTTTTTACCAACGTCTTCACCAAAAATCATTACTTTTTCATCTTTTTCCATTTCTTGATCAAGAGCTTCAGTAATCGCTTGGATCATTGTTTTTTGTGCCATGATTATTTATTCTCCTTTGCTTCAAAAGTTGCAATTTGTTCCTTAATGACTTGAGTTGGTTCTTCGAACATGTTCTTCAAGAAATCAGAAACTTTTTGTTTAGGTGCTTGGTCTGCTTCTTTAGCAGCTGCTTTAATTTCTTCTTTTGTTTTTTCGATTAGTTCATTTTCTTTTTCTTCAGACCATAGACCTTTTTCAGTCAAGAAGTTACGGAAACGAATCAATGGATCACGTTGTTCCCAGTAGTCAAAACTTTCTTGAGTACGGTAACGTGTTGGGTCATCACCAGAAGTTGAGTGAGGACCAAAACGAGAAGTGATCGTTTCAATCAAGACAGGACCATTTCCAGCCAATGCCCATTCTCTAGCTTGTTTAGATACAGCATAAACTGCTAATGGATCCATTCCATCAACTTGGATACCAGGAATACCTACTGCTACAGCTTTTTGAGCTAATGTCTTAGCGCCTGTTTGTTTTTCACGAGGAGTAGAAATAGCATAGCCATTGTTTTGGATATAGAAAACAACTGGTGCTTTGTAACGAGCTGCGTAGTTCAATCCTTCGTAAGTGTCCCCTTGAGATGAACCGCCATCACCTGTGTAAGTGAATGTTACAGCATCTGCTCCGTTTAGTTTTTGTCCAACCCCACTACCCATAGCTTGGATGATTTGTGCACCAATGATGATTTGTGGTGGCATTGCATGTAAATCTTCAGGATAGTTGTTTCCTTCAACGTGTCCACGAGACCACAAGAATGCTTTTGAAACAGGTAAACCGTGTAAAATCAATTGAGGGATATCACGGTATCCTGGGAATAACCAGTCTTCTTTTGTAAATGCGTATTGACTTGCGATTTGAGAAGCTTCTTGTCCTGCAGTAGGAGCATAAAAGCCAAGACGTCCTTGACGAGCCAAAGCCATTGAGC
The DNA here is from genome assembly GCF_900113675.1 of Pisciglobus halotolerans. GTDB lineage: Bacteria > Bacillota > Bacilli > Lactobacillales > Carnobacteriaceae > Pisciglobus > Pisciglobus halotolerans. Next base: position 19,103 of record NZ_FOQE01000006.1, on the reverse strand, counting down.
GTTCATGCAAAATGCGTGACCACACCATCTTCTCCATTAAATCTACTAATTGGTCGTCTGATAAATCAGGCATGATGTCTTCGTTAACGACTTTACCGTCCTTGTCTAAGATTTGTACCATTGGAAAAGCAGCATCTATTGTGCTTAACAATGCTTCATAATCTACAGGTTGTTTCTTGTTAGCCATCTGTTTACCCATTCCTCTCTTTTAGGTTCCTTGTGTAGTTTATTGTTAACACAGTTCATTAAACTGTATTAATCTACATCGTTTACCTTACAAATTTACCACGGTTCCGCTGATTTTGCAAGCCGTTACTATTTTTTTTATTATCCTCTGCTTTTTTTCATTTTATTCTCATCATTCCCTTTTTATTTTCCTCAAAAATAAGCAGCACAGCGCTTTTTCTTCCCCTTTTGCATTCATATCCGCATTGCATTTTTTAAATCACGGCTAACAAACAGACAGAACGAAAAATACTTTTTAAATGAAAAACTGTTATATAATTGCTAAAAAACTGTAACACTTCTGTTTCGTTATTTTCCTATTTTTCACAAGAATCCTTTTACCCTTCTGCTTTTTTCGTTTTTTTAAGTAGTACAATTTTGTATTTTATATTTTATGTAAAAATCACCTTTCAATCATGGTCAATGTCGCAAAGCACGGGTCCAATCCTTTCATTCAAAAAGCAGCAGCGCAAACTTCTTCAGAATCTAAGCTATCTTTTATATAGTCCATTTGCTATCTCATCTATCTTTTTGCAAATCAAAAAGGACCGTATCTAAGCTGCCCCGTAAGTTGGAATTTTTCATTCTTACTTTTTGGGGACTGTACACCTAGATACTGATCCTTTTTTATCTATTCATTTCATTTAAATGATGCCTTGCGTCAACATAGCTTGAGCAACTTTTTCAAATCCAGCAATGTTTGCTCCTAATGTAAAATCTCCAGGATATCCGTATTGAGCAGCTGTATCTCTAACTTTTTGATAGATTTGCTGCATGATCTCTTTCAGTTGACTATCTACTTCTTCAAAGGACCAGCTCAGACGTTGACTGTTCTGGCTCATCTCTAAAGCTGAAACTGCTACTCCTCCTGCATTCGCAGCCTTAGCCGGTCCATATAATAACCCAGCTTTTTTGTACAGCTGAATGCTATCCAGGTCACTTGGCATGTTAGCCCCTTCTGCAACAGCAAAAACGCCTTGTGCAATTAATTTCTCTGCTTGTTCTTTCATGATTTCATTTTGCGTTGCACAAGGAAGAGCAATATCAAAAGCAATCTCGTGATCCCAGATATTTCCTTCATAATAGTTCGCTTCGCGATGAATCTCTGCGTATTCTTTTATTCTTTCCCTCTTTACTTCTTTGAGGTGTTTAATGGTTTCTAAGCGAATCCCTTTTTCATCGATAATATAGCCATTTGAATCAGAACAGCCAATAACTGTTCCGCCGAATGCAGTGACTTTTTCAATTGCATACTGAGCTACATTGCCGCTACCTGAAACCATGACTTTTTGTCCTTTAAAAGATTTTCCTGCATCTTCGATCATCGCTTTAGTAAAATAAACTAATCCATAGCCAGTTGCTTCTGTCCGGCCTAAACTTCCACCATATAATAGAGGTTTGCCAGTCAAGACGCCATTCTGAAAGCCATTCAATCTTTTATATTGCCCAAATAAATAGCCGATTTCTCTAGCCCCTACTCCTATATCTCCAGCAGGCACATCGATGTCAGGCCCGATATACTTTTGCAGTTCAGTCATAAAACTTTGACAAAAACGCATGATTTCTGCATCAGATTTTCCTTTAGGGTTAAAGTCACTGCCGCCTTTTCCGCCGCCAATCGGCAATCCCGTTAAGCTATTTTTAAAAATCTGTTCAAACCCAAGAAACTTGATAATGCTTTGGTTAACCGTTGGATGAAATCGCAAACCACCTTTATATGGACCGATCGCCGAATTGAACTGTACACGAAAACCGCGATTGACTTCTGCTTTTCCTTCGTCTGTTACCCAAGGAACTCTAAATTGAAGAATCTTTTCTGGTTCAAGGATTCTTCCTAAAATATTTTGATCGATCCATTCTGGATGTTTGTCTAATGCCGGTTCAATCGTATCTAAAAATTCTTTAACGGCTTGTAAAAATTCTGGCTGATACTCGTCTCGTTCACATGTCAGCTGGTAAATAGATGCAATATATTTTTTAGTCTCAACCATAAAGGTACCTCCATCAAATGAAAACATACTAACTTTTTGCACACCATTATCTCATAATCTCTATCAGAAAGAAAGCTTTTTTTCAACGTGCAATATCTTCTTTTTTTTGTTAAAATAGAGTAGTTATAGATAAAAAGTTAGCGTTTTTGGAAAGAATGATAGGAGCGAGGCAGTAAAATGATTACTATGAAAGATATAATTAAAGAAGGGCATCCGACATTGCGTTTGACAGCAGAAGAGCTGCCTATTCCAGTTTCACCGGAAGTCAAACAACTTGGCAAAGATATGTTGACATTTTTGATCAATAGTCAAGATCCTGAATTGGCAGAAAAATACCAACTAAGAGCTGGTGTAGGATTAGCTGCTCCTCAGGTTAATCAATCTATTCGTATGATTGCTGTTCATATCCCTGGTATAGAAGAAGGCATAGATGAACCCATTTTAAGTACTGTTATGATCAACCCGAAAATTGTTAGCCATTCCGTTCAAAATGCTTGTCTTGCTGAAGGAGAAGGATGTTTATCTGTGGACCGAGATGTTCCTGGATACGTTCCAAGACACAGTCGAGTAACGGTGACTTATTATGATTTAGAAGGCAACAAACATAAAAAACGATTGAAAAACTATCCTGCTATCGTTGTCCAACACGAAATCGACCATATAAACGGCATCATGTTTTATGATCATATCAATGAAGAATCTCCTTACTACCTTGAAGAAGGTATGGATGTTATTTCTTAATATAATAAACCCACAAACAATAAAGAGCCGAGACAAACATCTCGGCTTTTTATGATGGGATTTTTTCAAACTTATTATGAAATTATTTTCTATGAGATAAGTTCAAGCTCTTTTAACGCAAGTGCGATACCATCTTCGTTGTTGGAAGCAGTTGTCCTGTCTGCTCTCAGCTTGATCGATTCCAATGCATTTCCCATGGCTACTCCTGTTCCTACCTTGGTCAGCATTTCCTCATCGTTCATACCGTCTCCAAAAGCAATCGTGTCTTCTCTATTGAATCCTTTTTTCTTCGCAAAATGCATCACTGTGTTTGCTTTAGATCCATCATGCGGCAACACGTCTACCCCATTTTCGTTCCAACGGACAAATCGAAATTTCGAAAACTGTCCATTTTCGTAGTCTCCTTTTTCTTCTTCTCTATAAAACAACAAGGCTTGAACAAGAGAATGATGTTGATAGAAGTCACGATCATATTCAGGAACACCAAAACCAACTTCTCGCATAGCTGATTCCATTCTAGCTCCCGCTTCTTCCGTTCTTCTTCTAACTTTTTCAGGCGTTTCATAGGCTAAGCCATGACCATTTTTGTCAGCTAGCTGTATTAAGCGATCTAGTTCGTACCTATCCAATGGATTTTCGTAGATCATCTCATGATCAAAATAGCCGGCAGCTCCATTACAGACAATGTAATGCTTTAGTTCCAATTCTTCAATAACGATTCTCGCCATAGACAGGTTTCTTCCAGTTGCAATGACGACCTGATGACCATTTGCTTCTAATTCCCGAATAGCTGCTTTTGTACTCGGCAAAACTTGTTTACTGTCATCAAGGAGTGTTCCATCAATATCAAAAAAAATCATTTTGCTTTTCATTACCAATACGTACCTGCCTCTCAAAATTTGATTAACCGCTTTTATTTTAGCGAACAAACGAAGGATAAGCAAAACAATTTACAATAAAGAAGTGCAAATGTCCTTCTTTTTAAGGAAGAGGAGCAAAAGTTAACTTCTATACTTCATCACCAAATTGTGTTAAACTAATGATAGCCGTTGCGGTAAGCTGCAACAAAAAGTTCGGGAAAAATAATGATGCGTTATTAATGAAGAGAAGATTCTATTCATTTATAAAACTTGTTTTTGCGTTTCAGTATCTGCTCCATATTGACATCGTTTGGAGAGAACTGCTTCGCTTTTTATCTATACAGGTATGTTTTACCCCGTACATGACGACGCGAAAAACAAAATTGAATCATCAAAGGAGAGAAAAAAATGATTTTTAAAGTCACTTATCAAGAAGACAAAATTTCCAACCCAAAAAGAGAAAAAACGAAAGCTTTATATATTGAAACAGAGAGCGCTGTAGAAGCACGCTATTTAGTTGAACAAAATACCCCCTACAATATCGAATACGTTCAACTTTTAGATGAAAAATATTTGGCTTATGAACAAAAAAGTCCTGATTTCAAATTAACGGAGTTCAACTAGATGAAACCAAATATCAAAAATAATGAAGCTGCCGTTTTTGCGATAGGGGGATTAGATGAGATCGGGAAAAATACTTACGGCGTTCAATTTCAGGATGAGATTATTCTTTTAGATGCAGGAATAAAATTCCCTGAAGATGATTTGCTAGGTATTGATTATGTCATTCCCGATTATAGTTATATTGTTCAAAACATCAATAAAGTGAAAGGTTTATTCATTACTCATGGTCACGAAGACCATATCGGTGGGATCCCTTTCCTTTTACAACAAGCGAATATCCCAATTTATGCTGGTCCGTTAGCGTTAGCACTGATCAAAAATAAATTGAATGAGCGAGGATTGTTACGAGATGCAGAACTTCATGAAATTCGTGAAGATGATGTAATCAAGTTTAGAAAAACCAGTGTGAGCTTTTACCGAACCACTCATAGTATTCCAGAAGCATTTGGTGTTGTTGTAAAAACACCGCCAGGCAACATCGTTCTAACAGGAGACTATAAATTTGACTTTACGCCTGTCGGATTGCCGGCTAACTTGCATAAAATAGCTAAGATCGGTGAAGAAGGCGTTTTAGCTCTACTTTCAGATAGTACAAATGCTGAAGTTCCAACCTTTACTCAATCTGAACAAATCGTTGGCGATTCCATTGCAAATATCATGCAAAAAGTTGAAGGCAGAATCATCTTTGCCACATTCGCTTCAAACATTTCGCGTATTCAACAAGTGGCCAATGCTGCTATCAAAACTGGTAGAAAAATCGCTGTATTTGGTCGGAGCATGGAATCCTCAGTAAAAACTGGGAAAGAATTAGGTTATATTACAGCTCCAGAAGATACTTTTGTAGAACCAAGAGAAATCAATAAGCTTCCTGCTGAAGAAACCATTATTTTATGTACTGGTTCTCAAGGGGAACCTATGGCTGCTTTAAGCAGAATAGCAAATGGTACGCATCGCCAGATCTCTATTCTGCCTGGAGACACAGTTATTTTCTCCAGCTCACCTATTCCAGGTAATACGACAAGCGTCAATCGTTTGATCAACTTGCTGACTGAAGCCGGCGCCAACGTCGTTCATGGCAAAGTCAACAATATTCATACTTCTGGACATGGCGGTCAACAAGAACAAAAATTGATGTTGCGTTTGATGAAACCTAAATACTTTGTTCCTGTTCACGGAGAATATCGTATGTTGAAGATCCACACAGGATTGGCTCAACAAGTTGGTGTACCGAAAGACAATTGCTTTATTCTTAATAATGGTGACGTCCTTGCGCTAACAGAAGACACCGCGCGCCAAGCTGGTCACTTTGAAGCCGGAGACGTATACGTGGATGGCAAGGGTATTGGAGATATCGGGAATATCGTGTTACGCGATCGTAAACTTCTTTCTGAAGAAGGTTTGTTGGTCGTAGTTGTAACAGTTGATTTTAAATCCCGTCTTATTTTAGCCGGACCGGATATTCTTTCAAGAGGTTTTATTTACATGAGAGAATCTGGTCAGCTGATCCATGATGCCCAAAGAGTCGTGACAAGAAACTTAAAGAAAGTCTTTAAAGAAGAACAAGTCACTGAGCAAATGATCAAAACTTCTATTATTCAATCATTAAAGCCTTTCTTATATGAACGTACAGAAAGAAACCCAATGATTCTACCCATTATTATGCCAGTTTAATAAAAAAAGGAATCCGGAAAATTTCCGGATTCCTTTTTTTATGAAGTCTATTATTTTTTTTTATTGCTCATGAAAGTGGTAAATTGGTTCTTCTCTTTCTTGATCAAAATCTACTTCTAAGTCATGTCCGCTAAAAAACCATTCATCAGAATGATTGATGAAGTATAAAATACCACCTTTGGTTGTGGATGCTAGCAAATCTCCACCAGGTTCTTCAACATTCATTGCTACTGAGAAGCCTTCATGGATTTCCGTTTTCCCATATACTTTCCCTAAAAAACGGATACCATACCCTTCAGGAATTCCTAACTCGTCTTCAAACCATTGTTGAGCTTGATCGCTTATCGTTATCTTCATGATGATTCACAGAATAAATCTGTGTTGCCTCCTCTCATTTCCTCACTACAACTAGTTTAGCACAGATAAAATAAGATTACACTTCTAAAAAGTGTAACCGTGCTTTCACCAGACAAAGAGGATGAATCAACTTAAAGAAACAATCCCCTATTCAATCAACTGATTTCTAAAAGCGTAGATGGTGGCTTGAGTACGATCTTCAACGTTTAATTTAGCCAGTATATTTGATACATGGGTTTTAACCGTTTTTAGTGTAATAAACAATTCATCTGCTATCTCTTGATTTGATTTCCCTTGGGCTATCAGCAGCAAAATCTCATGTTCTCGACTCGTTAATTCGTCATGTAACTGAGGCTGATGCTGCTTAGAAAAGTGTTCCATCATCTTACCTGTTACTTCAGGTTCTAACACCGTTTCTCCTTGATATGTAGACCGAATAGCATCTGCTATCTCACTGGCCGTTGATGTTTTCAAGATATAGCTGGCTGCTCCTGCTTCTAAAGCAGGATAGACTTTCTCATCATCAATAAAACTTGTTAAAATAATGATTTTTGCTTCTGGCCATTCTTTCAAGATGGCTTTAGTCGATGCTATGCCATCCATTTCATCCATGACCAGATCCATCAGAATAATATCTGGTCGCAGCTCTACAGCCTTTTCAAATCCTATTTGGCCATTTTCAGCCTCACCGACCACTTCCATATCTGGTTGAACCATTAAATAAGAAGAAACACCTAATCTCACCATTTCATGATCATCAACTAATAACACCTTTATCATTCGTTTCACTTCCTTTTACAAGCGGTATTTTGATCTCTATACTTGTTCCTTTATTTTTAAAACTAATGATTTTGCATGTCCCACCCATGCCAGAAACTCTTTCGCGGATGTTTTCCAGACCATAACTACCCGCTTTTTTTATGTTTGGGTCAAATCCCACACCATCGTCTAATACACGCAAAGAAATCGTTTGATCAATTTGATCTAAATAAACTTCCAATTCTTTTGCTTTACTGTGTCTTAATGTATTGGACAGCAACTCTTGGATAATCCGAAAAAGATGGTCTTCTATTCCTTTTGGCAAGGAAACATCTTCGATCGACCAAGTCAGTTTCATTTGGATTTTTGTGCGCAGTTCCTTTAACAATTGCACGATCCCATCTTTTAAACTCTTACCTTCTAATTTCACAGGACGCAAATGTAGCAGCAATGCACGCATTTCAGATTGAGACTCATTAATGATCATCTCCACCCGTTCCAGCTGGCTTTTAATAACTGGATCGCCATCTTTCATCTGTTCACTTAATGCTGACAACATCATCATAGCTGCGAATAATTGTTGGCTGACAGAATCATGAAGTTCTCTTGCAAGCCGGTGCCGTTCTTTTTCCAAGATCTCCTCTTTTGTCAGTTGATCAACCATCAAAGGTTGACTGCTGTATTCTTGAACTTCTTTAGACAACTGAATAAGCTTTTGCTGAATAGTGACGACATCTCGACTAATATTTTGGATCACAACAGTTTCTTTAAAATCCTCTAAAGGGATCCTGCTGATACTTTCACCTGCATAGTAGTTTCCTTTAGCTAAATCTTCCAATGCTTGTTGGATTTTTTCTGCTTGTCTTCGAGAGCGAAAATAACTAAAGAAAATCAGAATTCCTGAAAGGATGGCAGCTATTGCTAATTCATAAAAAACAAACGGGATGTATAAAAAGCGATGAGTAAACACCGTTAAATACCATTCATGATCATTGGAAGCATAGCTGAACGAAATTGTGATAAATAAAAGCAGGATAAAGATAAACAAAAAAGTCGGGAAAAAATAGGTCTTTAATTTTCTGCCCATTATACAGAGATCACCTCCAGATCTCCTAGAAAAACAGAGGTAATGATCTTTAATTTTCTAGTGCTCTCATCATAATCCTTACTATAGATTTTTAAAGTCTCATTTGATAAGGAAATCGTTTCTCCTTCAAATATAACTTTTCCGTTTAAAGTATGGTGCTCTAATAAAATCCCTGTTCCAGTTGGGACAAGAATTCTTGTTTTTCCAAACCCTTTACGCAAAACGACGAAGTTTTCTGATTTGGGCAAAAAGGTATTTCCTAAGTCAATGATGGTATCGCCAGCCAAAACAGAAAGGTTGATATCATCCCACTCATAGACTTGGTCACCTATTTTTGTATTGCCAAGCCATTCATATTTTATTTTTTTCCCATTTTTAGGCATTTTTTCTACTGTATCTACGACGATCATGTCTTTTTTATTCCAAGGCGCATGTTTAAAAAGACGGTTATCCATTTTTTTTAAGTGGGATTTTCCTTCTGATAATAACCATACACCGTTCACAATAAGGAATACCCAGAAAGATGTCAAAGAAAATAATGAAAATAAAATCAAAAATAGTGAAATTAAATAATAAGGAGTTTTATTTTCTTTTTTGCTACTTTGAACCGAGAAAAAAATAAATAACCCTAAAATGATCATTCCCAGTATAAAAAGGTGTGTTGTAATTTGATAAATCAGCCATAATACTAATACAGCCTCAATGAATAAAAAAGCCCTCCACCTATTCTTCACTAATACGAACCTCCTTCTTGCTATTATTCCTCATCTAACAGTATAGCTCTTTTTTCATCAAAATACAGCTGCTTAAGCATGAATTGCCTCTACAACTAAAGTCCGAAAAATAAGTCTAAAAAAGACTTCTTTCACCTCTCCTAGTATTTTCATAAGAGACAAACAAGGAGCGTTAAAACAAAGCCGACTGACTTGTTTTAACGCTCCTTGTTTGTTCACCAATCACAATTTAGGCAACAACAGAAAAGTATCTATCATTGTTTATTGAACAGTTGTGATTTTGATTTTCATGTCTCCACCAGGTGTTTCAATCACTACTTCATCATCGACTTTTTTACCAATCAATGACTTAGCGATAGGAGAATCATTCGAAATTTTTCCGTTGAACGGATCTGCTTCTGCACTGCCGACGATTGTATATTCTTCTTCATCTCCATCGGGCAGTTCAATAAATGTAACAGTTTTTCCGATTGAAACTTCATCAGCTGCTGATGTAGAATTATCAATAATTTCTGAAAAACGAAGCATATTTTCGATTTTTGTAATGCGACCTTCTACAAAAGCTTGTTCATCTTTTGCAGATTCATATTCAGAGTTCTCAGATAAATCACCAAAACTGCGAGCAATTTTGATTCTTTCAATGACTTCTCCTCTTTTAACTGTTTTTAGTTCTTCTAATTCTTCTTCTAATTTCTTTTTCCCTTCAATAGTCATAGGGTATGTGCGTTCAATCATGTTTCTCTCTCCTTCAGTGGTTAAACTACCTTTCTTTTAAAAGTGGTAGCGTACTCATTTGCTAATAATTTTAATAGTGACAAGATACCATGCCCTTATTAAAAAGTAAATACTTTATTTTATATTTTTGAAATATTTGTGAAAAAATTAGCGATCTTTCGTTATTTTATTTTTCATTCGTTTCTTTCTATTTCCTTCAGTTATGGATTTTGTCTCTTAATCCCTTGTCAAATCAACATAAGTGCCTGTCTTAATGTTTGCAAGATAAAAAGCTTTCTTTACTACCATACTTTTTTCGTAAACAAATTTCTTCATTTTGTACAATATTGTATGAACACCTTGATCCTATAACGAATGGAAAAGAACATGTACGTTGCCTTTCTTACAAGTTCTTTTCCATTTTAATCAACTAACGGATGAGTTTATTTTTTGATAAAAATCTCGCCTCGTGTATCGTGCTTCAACGTTTTTCAAGGATGCTGTGGATTTTCGTCGTCATCAAATCAACAGCCACTTGATTGCGGCCGCCTTCAGGAATGATGATATCTGCATACCGTTTGGTTGGCTCAACGAATTGATTGTGCATCGGCTTTACGACCGTTAAGTATTGATCTATGACAGAGTCTAAGGTTCGTCCTCTTTCTTCGATGTCTCTTTTGATCCGACGAATGATACGGATATCATCATCTGTGTCCACATAAACTTTGATATCCATCAAGTCACGAAGATCAGGATGATCTAAAATCAATATTCCTTCCAAAATGATTACTTCTTTTGGTTCTTGAATGATGACTTCCTTGCTTCTTGTATGTCTCGCATAATCATAAACCGGTTTTTGGATGGTTTGATATTGAAGCAGTTCTTTGACATGTTCGATCAGCAAGTCTGTATCAAAGGCAAAAGGATGATCATAATTTGTTTTTAACCTTTCTTCAAAAGACAAATGGCTTTGATCTTTGTAATAATAATCTTGTTCGAGCATTAAAATAGAATGTCCTGAAAAGTGATTAAAAACAGCCTGGCTGACACTCGTTTTTCCGCTACCTGATCCTCCTGTTACTCCAATGACGATAGGTTTTTTCTTTATTGACATAACTGATCCTCTTTTCTTAGTTAAAAGCATTGAACGTCTCTCTGTTCAATGCTTTTATTGTTTCTCTTATGCAACTGTCTATCTATTAGTCAAGATAAGCTGCTTTATTTTCCAAATGTTCTTGATACGTCTCTGCAAAATAAACTTTTCCTGTTTTCAAGTCCGCTAAGAAATAAAGATCTTTTGATTCTTGTGGATTCAAAGCTGCTAGAATACTTGCTTTGCTTGGGCTGTTAAAAGGTCCTGGTCCATACCCAGTGTGAGCATATAGATTATATGGCGAATCAACCTTCAAGTCTTCAAGCGTGACTTTTTCTTTATGAAGATTTAAAGCATAAAGGACCGAAATATCTGATTGCAAAGGCATTTCTGCTTCTAAACGATTATAAAAAACACCTGCAACTCTTGTACGATCTTCATCATGAATAGCTTCTCTCTCGACTAATGAAGCAATCGTCAATATTTCTTGGACTGTTCGTCCTTGCTCTTTAATTTTTGCATAGTCATCTTTCAAAATACTGTTCGTTTTAGCCAACATGCTTTCAACAAGTGTCTCTAAGTCCATATCTTCATAGTAATCATATGTAGCTGGATAAAGGTATCCTTCCAGAACATATTTTGTGTTTTTTGCATCCATAGCACTTTCCAATAGATCTGGATATTTATCCAGCATCTGATTTAAAAATGCTTTGCTCTGGATCAGTTCGAGAAAATCATCTGCAGAATAAACGGTACTTTTTTCGATCGCTTCTGCAATTTGATCAATCCCTACGCCTTCTCTTATCGTTACTGGATTAGAAGAACCAAAAGCTACATCGCTTCCGCCTGTCTGTAATTGATGAATGATCTGATCAATATCCATAGAAGGAGAAAAAAGATAATATCCTGCTCTAAAATTCGACTCGTGGTTAATTCGTGTATAAATATTAAAAACTGAAGCACTTTTGATGATGTTGTTTTTCTCTAAAATCTTCGCGATATCTGTCGAAGAAGACCCAGAAGGAATTTCTATTTGGATTTCTTCAGTGTTCGCCTTGTTCACCGGTTCGAGAGAAGTTGTATAAAAACGGTAGCCAGTGAATCCTAGCACCAAGACAAGAATGATAAGAACGGTAATGATTCCAAGAACAATTCGTCGAACAACTTTTTTTTCTTTCTTTTGATCATATTGATCATTACGCTCACCAATATATTGGCTATTTATTTTCTTTGAAGTATCCTCTTTTTTTCGATTTGCCAATCATAGGCCTCCTAACTGAACCAATTGTATAGATCATACTGATTGGTCCCGCTTTTCTCTCATTATTATACATGAAAACAAAGCTGATGAGAACCCAAAAAAAAAGCTAACAGTATCGTTAGCTTTTTTAGAAAAGCAAAAGTGTGTTAAATCCTTTATTCTTCTTCATCTTCCATAAAAGTATTGAGTACTTCTTCGATCATATCCCACTCTGCTTCTGTTTCGATTGGATTTAACTGTCCTTGTTCTCCATTTTCATCTTGGATAAATGAAAATGCAGACAATTCCACTTCTTCTCCTTCAGCTGCACCAGCCGGATAAACCAAAACATAAGATTTTTCAAAATCATCTGAATCAAATGTAAATAAAATTTCGTATAATTCTTCGTTTCCTTGTTCATCAACAATCGTGATGTGTTCGTGGTCATGACCATGCTCGTGATCGTGTTCGTGAGCCATTGTAAGACCCCTTTCTATTTTTTATTTTTTCTACAACTCATTAAATGGATCAATAAACTAGCTAGGATGCTGATCTAAATGGTTCTGCAAAATCATGACCGCTGCTAGTTTATCGATCACTTTTTTTCGTTTCCTTCGAGATGCATTTCCTTCTTCGATCAACATACGCTCTGCTTGAACCGTCGTTAATCGTTCATCTTGAAACGCTACAGGCAATTGAAATTGCTTTTCCAGCATCTCTGCATACAGCATAGAAGCTTCTGCTCTTGGGCCAATCGTGTTGTTCATATTTTTGGGCAAACCCACAACGATTTTTGTGATCTCATATTGTTCGATCAATTCGGCGACTCTTTCCAATCCGTATTCCCCTGCGTCTTCATTGATCTGAATAATTTCGATTCCTTGTGCTGTCCACCCAAAAGGGTCGCTAACAGCAACACCAACTGTTTTTGACCCTACATCTAACCCCATCGTTCTCATATATCTTTTCTTTCACTTTTTAGATAAGATTTTACGAGTTCTTCAACAATTTCATCTCTTTCATGCCTTTTGATTAAGTTTCTGGCATCTTTGTGACGTGGGATGTAAGCTGGATCTCCAGATAACAAATATCCCACGATTTGGTTGATTGAGTTGTATCCTTTTTCATTTAAAGCTGTATATACAATAGACAATGTTTCTTTGACATCTTTTTTGCTGTTGTCGCCAACGTTGAAACGAACTGTTTCATCTAATGACCCCATTTTATTACACCTCTATTTCTGTTAACTACAGTTCTTATTTTACAAGAAAGCACTTCAAACTACAATGCTTATCCTCAAACATTTGGAATAATTCAATGACTACTAGAAGAAAGCTTGTTGTCTTTCTTGAAAACACATCCCTGATTCAACTGATTTTAAATGAGCCATCTTAGAATGGTTAGACATTTTCTTGGATCCAATCAACAGCTCTTTTCAAAGCAGCTGTCAGCCCCTCAGGATTCTTGCCGCCAGCTTGTGCCATATCAGGACGTCCGCCGCCACCACCGCCAACGATCGGTGCGATTTCTTTGATCAAGTTACCTGCTTTCAAACCTTTGTTGATCATTTCTTTATCCATAGCTGCTAGCAAGTTGACTTTACCGTTTGTGATCAAGCCAAGTACTAACACATTAGAAGCTGCTTTTTGTTTCCATTGATCAGCTAGTTGACGCAGTTGATTCATATCTTTCACATCTACTTGAGCTGCAATAACCGAAACGCCATCAATATCTTGAGGCTCATTAAAGATATTTGCAACTTGTTGATTTGCCAATTTAGCTTCTAACGATTCATTTTCTTTACGCAACATTTTCAGTTCGTCTTGAAGTTGTTCTACTTTTTGGATAGTATCTTTTGTTTGTTGAGCTTTGACCAAGCCAGCAATCGTTTCTAAACGTTGATGTTCTTCTTCCAGCAACGCATATACAGCTTCACTTGTAATGGCTTCGATCCGTCTTACACCTGCTCCTATTCCAGATTCTGATACAATTTTAAAGATGCCGATTTCGCTGGTGTTTCTGACATGAACACCACCACATAATTCGATAGAATAATCTCCTACATTGACAACACGTACATCGTGTCCGTATTTTTCGCCAAATAAAGCCATTGCTCCCATTTCTTTTGCAGTATCAATATCTGTTTCAAGTGTAACCACTGGAATAGAAGCCCATATTTTTTCATTGACCATTTGTTCCATTCTTTCTAATTCTTCAGTCGTCACTTGTCCAAAATGAGTGAAATCAAAACGCAAATGGGTTGGTGTTACTAAAGAACCAGCTTGATTTGCATGTTTGCCGAGAACGTCTTTCAAAGCTTGATGCAGCAAGTGAGTAGCGGTATGATTTCGCGTGATTTTGCGACGAGCATCTTTATTAACAGATAAAATATACGTCTCACCAACCGATAGTGGTGCTACGACTTCAACTTTATGCAGCGGTTGTCCGGCTGGGGCTCTTTGTACGTCTGTCACATTTGCAACGATCGTACCATCAAGAGACTGAATGACTCCCGTATCTCCTACTTGTCCACCCATTTCAGCATAAAAAGGTGTTTGATCAAAAATCATTTCAACGGATGTTCCAGCTGCTGCTTGTTCAACTAACTCCTCTGAGGTTGCGATCACAACCAGTTTACCTTTTGCCTCCACTGCTTCATATCCCAAAAAGCGGCTTTCCTCAGTAACGTTAGCAAAAAGTCCAGTTTGTACGGACATCGATTTATCATCGCTTCGTGCTGCACGTGCGCGTTCCCGCTGCTTATCCATTTCCTTTTCGAAACCTTCATGATCAACTTCTAGTCCTTCTTCTTCCGCATATTCTTCCGTTAATTCTACTGGAAATCCATAAGTGTCATAAAGACGGAATATATCTTCTCCGTTCAATTTTTTTTGGCCTTTTTCTTTTAAAGCTTTGATCAATTGGTTTAGCATTTCTAAACCTTCATTGATCGTTTCATTAAAGCGAGCTTCTTCATTCTTGATTACTTTTTCAATAAATGCTTCTTCCTTAAGAATTTCTGGGTAGTGGCTTTCCATGATTCGACCAACAACTGGAACGAGTTTATACAAGAACGCTTGGTGGATCCCCAGTTTTTTTCCATGCATCACAGCTCTACGCAGTAAGCGTCTTAAGACATAACCTCGTCCTTCATTTGAAGGCAATGCACCATCACCGACTGCAAAAGCAACAGCGCGAATATGATCAGCGATTACTTTAAAAGAAACATCCTTTGCAGGATCATTTCCATACTTTTGATCACTCATTTTTTCAACTTCTTGAATGATCGGTAAGAACAAATCCGTTTCAAAATTGGTTGGTGCATCTTGGATAATAGAAACCACTCTTTCAAGTCCCATTCCCGTATCAATATTCTTATGCGGTAGTGGTTCGTAAGAGCCGTCTGGTTTGTGATTAAATTCAGAAAACACTAAATTCCAAATTTCTAGCCATCTTTCATTTTCGCCGCCAGGGTAATTTTCAGGATCATCTGCTGCAACGTTGTTATACGTTTCTCCACGATCATAAAAAATTTCTGAATCTGGTCCACATGGGCCTTCACCGATGTCCCAAAAATTGTCTTCCACTTCAATGATATGATCATCAGCTAAACCGATGTCTTCTTTCCAGATACGTTTTGTTTCTTTATCTTCCGGATAAACCGTTACGTATAATTTTTCTGGTTCAAAAGCTAACCACTTTTCACTAGTCAAGAACTCCCAAGCCCATTCGATTGCTTCTTCTTTAAAGTAATCTCCAATGGAAAAATTACCCAACATTTCAAATAATGTATGATGACGAGCCGTTCTACCAACATTCTCAATATCATTTGTCCGAATACTCTTTTGAGCACTCGTCATGCGTGGATTGTCAGGAATCACTGATCCATCAAAGTATTTTTTCATCGTGGCAACTCCTGAATTGATCCAAAGCAAAGTAGGATCATCTACCGGTACCAATGACGCACTTGGCTCAACTTGATGATGTTTTGATTTAAAAAAGTCTAAATACATTTGACGTACTTCGCTGCTATTTAATGTTTTCATTTTTTCACTCACCTTTTGTTTTTTGAATTTATTTATGTTTTTTCAATTTCGGTACCTGTCATTTTTAACAACAGACGTATGATGAAATATAAAAAGCCTATTCTCTATTGCAGAACAAGGACGAAAAAATCGCGGTACCACCTTGCTTGCAATGAAAAGAATAGACTGTTTCATTACCTCTTTATGTCTCAATAACGGGAGCGCCGATAGTATTTCTACTATTTGTGATGAAGGGAGCAACTTGTTTAGTTTACTGGTCTTCTTTCAGCCTAGGAAAACCTTTCTTTGAGCAAATAATAAACAGCTATATCCTTCATTTTTACATTGTTTCAACGTTAAAAGTATATGAAAAAACACATGAAAAGTCAACCTAAAAAAAGCTGACACCTCAGTCTTTAGAGATTTAAATTGAACTCTCTTTCTAAGGTGAATCCTGCTCCCCAAACTTCGCTCGCACTGGTGACGACAACAAAAGCTTTAGGATCTACTGCTAAAATAGTATCTTTTAATAAGGTAAATTCGTGTTCTGCAACCACACACATGATCATTTCTTTATCGGTATTTCCATAACCACCTTTTATTCCAAGGTTGGTCACGCCTCGATTAACATTTTTGAAAATTGCCGTTTTAATTTCATTTGGATAATCAGAAATAATGAGCACACTTTTAGAACGGTTCAAACCAACTTGGATCAAGTCGATCGTTCGACTGACGATAAACAACGCGATCATGGAATACATGATCGTTTCCGCATCAAAGGCTGCAAAGGCTGCTACAATAACAAGCCCATCTACTAATCCTGCACTTAACCCTAAAGGAAGGTGTAGATATTCGTGAACGACTTGAGCTACAATACTCGTTCCTCCGGTTGAAGCTTTTGCTCGATAAACCAAACCAATGCCGATCCCTGAAGTTAACCCGCCAAACAAAGCTGCTAATAACTGAGAATCAGTCACAGGTTCCAAAAACGAAAACAGACCAATAAAAGCTGGCATAGCTAAGCTTCCTAAAACCGTTTTATAGAACGAAGCTTTTCCTAAAGCTACATAACAAAGCGCCAATAGCGGAATATTTAAAGCAAATTGAATCATGGCTGGATCCCAAGAGAATAAAGTATTTAAAATCGTACTAATCCCACTAACGCCTCCCGAAACGATATTATTCGGCAATAGAAAAACTTTAAAAGAAACCCCAGCTATAAGAGATCCTATCAATACATAAAGAATATCCATCGCACTTAGTGTATATTTAGATGCCACTTTTTTCAATTTTCTTCATCCTCTCTTTTTACGCACATCTTGCTTATTCTATCATCGTTTGCAAACAAATAAAGACAGAAAATTCAAAAAATGAAGATTTTTTTATATAATGTCTACTGAACAATTAGGCTAATTTGTAATAAAGGAAAGTTCAAAAGAACCTTCCGGCTTTTTATCCGATTCTTTATTTGACTAAAAAAAGAGCACAAGTGATTACGATGAATATTAGCTACATTCATCGCAATGACGGATAAGGCAATTGTAGTCAAGGTGGTTTCACGGAGTTTGGTACGAATATTTTCCATACCGAAACAGCGCTTCAGTAAACTGAAGCTGCGTTCAACTGCTACACGGTCTGCATTATCGCGGTATTCGATTTTTTTATCTCTAGTTTGGTCTTTCTTCGGCCGACCAAGTGATGGTCCGGCTAGGCGAATGTCTCGTGCCTTGCAGTAAGACCTGTTTTCTCGATTCCGATAGATCTTATCAGCGAGAATCCGCTCAGGATAACAGCCGTTTCGATCGTAGAAACGGCGGACAGCTTGAACCAACACAGAAGCTTCATTGTAAGCATCAAAACTGGTCTTTTCAATCCGTGCCATCCCATTTGAATCGATACTCAGATCCAGCTTCGCTCCGAATTCAACTGTTGTTTTGGATTTCCCTCGAACAATCGGTCGCAGCCAAGGTTGAGAAAAGCTGACGATGCGGTCTTTTACGGAATGCATCTTTTTATCGAACATTTCCTTCTGCTGGTCATAGATACGACAAATGACGTCGAGTGTTTTTTGTTGTTTCTCGTTCAGTTTGATCCCTTGCTCGAGATAACCTTTAATGTAGTCGATATCTCGGCGTACGTATCCAAGTAACTTTCGTATTTTAGGGCGCAGCCATTTGACTGACTTTCTTTTGCGGCGAACAATTGACAAGTAATCTTTTCTAGCTTTCTTGCGATACATACGAGGCTTAGAGAAACCGTTGGTATCACAAATGTCGTCTACCATCTTTTCTGCATGCGTACGTGCTTCATTGAGCAGTTCTGTATCCGTAGGATACTTGATTTTTTGAGGCGCACAAGTTGCATCTAAGATCAATGTTCCGGCATTCCCCGAATCATTCGAATCCGCATCGTCATCAGTGTCGTTATCGTTATCTTGATTTTCTTTGGCTAAGGCGTAATCAATAATTTTTTCATTGATCTCGGTCAGTGTTACAGCGTCCAAGCGTTTGCGAAAATAAACCATCGTCGAAGAGTCGAATGGTTTTTCCTCTTGATAGCCGGGTAAGCCGATAAAGAATTGAAGATAAGGGTTTTCTTGGATCTGAAGGACAGTCTCTTCATCAGAATAACCGTATTCTATTTGGATCAAAAGGGCACCCATAGCCATGCGAAGCGGTTTTGCGACATTGCCTTTTTGATTGCGAAAGTTCTTGGCGTAGTCCTTTTCCAGTTCAGCCCAAGGGATCCATTCTGCTTTTTCAATCCATCTATTTTTCGGGTTCATTTTTAGTCCCATTGGTTGGTTGAAGTCTTCGAAAGCGATTTGTGAATACGGTTGTGATTTATACACGTTTCTGTCCTCATTTCAGTAAAAGTGCAAGGTTTTGTTCGACATCCTATAAAAACCCTTGCATCTATTATATCAATCATTAGTTGTAAAAGGCAGCAGAATAAGCATAGTTTATTATTCAGCAGACATTA
>NZ_FOQE01000039.1 GCF_900113675.1 Pisciglobus halotolerans | reverse complement strand
GCAACAGTGCTTCCGATAACGGTTTTGCTTTTTCATTTTCCTGTCGCCTCTATCAACCTCGCTCCGCATCCTTTATAGTTGAGCTGCGCTCCCCAGAGATCTCCGCCTAACTTGTAACATCCGCACAACCGCTCCGCTGGGTTGCTTGCGTTGTTCCTGTGTTAGTGCTCGATCTCTTGCGGGGTCGCTCCGCATCCTCGTATTATATTGTAAGGGGTTCTTTGTTTGTTTCTGTTTGGTTTTCTTTTTTTAGTTCTGGCCAGTATTCTTTGTTGGCTTCGATTAGGTCATCCAGTATTTGTTTGGCTACGCGGGCATTTGGTACTGTTTTTGAAAGGATGATCGCTTGCCATAGTTTTTGGTAAGAGCCTTCTTCCCAAGCTTCAACAACTAGTTTTTCTACTGCAACTTGTTGTTCCATCAGACCTTTTTGGAAGCGAGGGATTTCGCCCATGACAAGTGGTTCTGGTCCTTCAGAGCCAACCATGCAAGGAACTTCGACCATTGCAGTTGGGTCAAAGTTTACGATTGATCCTTTATTTGGCACGATCAAAAGCATTCTTTCTTTTGTGTTATACGCGATGGCTCTAGCCAAGTCAACGATATAAGAAGCATGATCATCTGTGACCAATTGAGCATCTTCAGCAGTTTTAATGTTTGCGATGCGGTTGCATTCAGAGAATACATTCTTTTCACGGTGATCCATTACTTCGTTTGCACGTGTATATTCAGGGTTTGAATGCTCCACTTCATCTTGTGGGTAGAAATAATATTTCAAGTACGTATTTGGTAAGGTTTTAGGATCAAGTTCATAAACTTCTTTCGCTTTTCCATAAGTGTACATCCAGCTTTCTTCTACATCTTCTGAAGAAGATCCTTCTAACTCAGATGGTGTCACATAACCATGTTGTTTAACATGCTTTTGAATTTCAGGCATTAAATCATTACCGTCTTTGTCACGAATATCTGTCCACCAGCCAAAGTGATTCAAGCCATAGTAGCGCACCGTCATGTCTTTTCTAGACTGTAAGCCCAAGATTTCAGCCATTCGATGCTCAATCCCAACTGGCATATCACAAATATTGATGATTTTGCTATTTGGACGCAATTTACGCGTAGCTTCAGCAACGATGGCAGCTGGGTTAGAGTAGTTTAACATCCATGCATCTGGAGAATATTCTTCCATGTAATCAATTAATTCCAGCACACCGCCAATAGAACGCATACCATAAGCAATGCCGCCTGGTCCGCATGTTTCTTGACCGATCACGCCATATTTCAATGGGATTTTTTCGTCTTTTTCACGCATAGCATACTTGCCGACGCGGATATGAGCCATCACAAAGTCGATATCAGTAAAAGCTTCTTCTGGATCTGTTGTCGCTACAAATTTTATTTCTGGTGCACGTTCTTTTAAAATAATTTCTGTAGCATCTGCGATTTGTTTTTGACGATCATAGTCATTATCGTAAAATTTGATTTGACGAATAGGGAATTTATCTAGGTTTTCTAATAGCATCATGATGATTCCTGGAGTGAAGGTGCTTCCTCCACCTGCTACGACGATTGATTGTTTTTTTAATGACATTGATAAAACTTCCTTTCTTTTCATTCATTTTTATTTTGTTTCTGGCATAACGGTGTCACTGATGACATCGTTTGTTTGATTAACGATGTCTTCGAATTTTTCTCTTACTTGCGGAACATCTAGACCAACAATCACTTGAAATGCTTTGTCTTTTCGAACGACACCATGTGCACCGCCCTGTTTAAAGAAAGCATCGTTTTTCACCAAACTAGCATCTTTAACCGATACTCTTAAGCGGGTAGCACAATTATTGATCAGTAAAATATTGTCTGGTCCGCCAAGTCCTTCTAAAAAGATGCTGGCTCTTTCTGTGTAAGGATCATCTGCAACTGAAGCAGTAGCCAATGCACCTTCTACTCCGTTAGCTTTTCTTGCTTTGTAGTCTGCTTTTCGGAACATCTTCACTTCTTCTTCGTCTTCTCGTCCAGGCGTTTTAATATCCCATTTGAGAATGGCGAATCTAAAGACAAGGAAATAAATCAGGCTGAAAGCAAAACCGACACCAAATACGATCAAAACAGCATCTAAATGATTTGCCCACATCGGTACGACAAATTTGGTGATCACAGTCAGCAATCCGCTTCCGATATCCCCTGCAACACCAAGCATATACAGCGTTGCGCCTAAAAAGCCCGCTAAAACAGCATGAACTGCAAAGAGTTGTGGTGCTAAGAAAAGAAACGTGAATTCAAACGGTTCAGTGATCCCGGCTAAAATAGCTGTTAAAGCTGTAGGAATAACTAACGCAATGGTTTGCTTTCTTTTCTCTTTCGTAGCAGTAGCAATCAATGCTGCACCGATTCCGATCGGAGCGAACATTTTTGAAACATTATGCAAAGCAAATCCACCTGCTGGGAACAAGTCGCGCAATTTTCCAGGAGTACTTGCGAAATAATTCAAGTTTTCCAGCCAATAAGGCTCTATGCCACCCTCTACAACAGCTGGTCCATAAATGAACGGCTGATAAATAAAGTGATGCAGACCAGTCGGTATCAATGCTCTTTCTAAGAAAACATAAATACCAACCCCAAGAGAACCAGAACTTGCCAAGAAGCCTTGTAATTGAGCGATTACTGATTGAACAGCCGGCCATCCCCATGAAGTTAATAAAGCCATTGGCAGCATAGCGATAAAGCCAATCATCACAACCATTGAAGAACCTTGGAAAATGCCTAACCACTCTGGTAATTTCTTCTCGAAGAATCGGTTATGTATCCACACAACGATAGCAGCAATCAGGATGGCTCCGATTAAATTCGTATCAAGTGTTTTCACACCGCCGATATTTTTTAAGCCACTTACACCGCCCACTTCTAAGGAATAATCTACACCAAAAGCAGAACCCCATAGTTCCAACATTTTTGCAATAAAGTTATTCCAAGTCATATAAACCACGAATGATTCCAATGCTGCTCTTGCGTTGGCTTTTTTTGCTAAGCCAATCGGCAGCCCGATAACAAACAACAATTCCATATTGTTAAAAATCGTCCATCCGCCGCTCTCAACGATCGACCAAGACTCAGTCCATAAACTACCGCTTGCTGCAATGCCTCCTACGACTAATTCATTTTGCATGGCTATTGCAAGCGAGAGAACGATCCCGTTAAACGCAAATAGCAAAACCGGTGTAAACATTGCTCCGCCGAATCTCTGTAGTTTTTCCATCATTTTTCTCATCTCCCTTTTATTGGTTACTACTTACCAACTTACCTCGAACACCTTGGCACTACATAAATGTCGTTTCTTTGTTTCAAGCCCTCCCTCACTAAGATAGCGTTTTCTTCATGAATAGAGCATAGCATGTGTTGATAAGGTGAACAATATCTGAAGAGCATGTAGGGAAAGCGCTCACATTTCGTGATTTTTCTCAAATGCTGAGAAATTTCTCAGCTCAATTTATTTTCTTTGCTATCAGTATTGGATAAGATGACAATGTTGTATAATGAAAGAAACAATGAAGATAAGAGAGGTTTAAGATGATTACTTTTAATCAAATTGATACACACAGCTTTTTGGTAGAAGAAAATGAATTCTACCAACTTTACCATCAAGCTTCTGCTCCCTACATGTATGACTATAACTTCATGCAACTGAAGTATCAGCCAACAGTAGAAGAATTCAAACTACTTGAAGCGATCCTGCTTGATTTTCATCACTACCATGACCTAGAACACATCAAGTTCTATTGGCCTGAAGATAAAGGCTTCACAGAAGAAATCATCGCCTATTTCAGTAAAGAACATTATGGCATTGAGATCCTAGAGCTCTATGCTATTAGACCAGAAAACTTTTCTTCTTCTAAAGAAAATCATGCCGTTTCAGTTTCTTTTGTGACAGAAGAAACGTTGGAAGACTACCAAAACTTCAATAAGCAAATCGATCAACAAACCAGTCAAGCTTTTGCCGAGAGAAAACAGCAGCTGTATGAGGACAATTTTTATGATCCTTCTCGTCGTCAAGTCATTGCGGTCCTTAATGATCAAGTAGTTGGTACACTTGACTTGATCTTGAGTGATGAAACAGTCGAGATCGATAACTTCATCGTTGCTGACGCTGTCCAAAAACAAGGGATCGGTAGCGAGATGCAACAATTTGTTCTGCCATTTGCTGATCAACGAATGGTGTTACTAGTGACTGATGCAGATAGCACAGCCCGTGAGATGTATGTAAAGCAGGGTTATGAATATATCAGTTATCGGTTAGGGGCCGAAAAAATCATTAAAGAAAAACCGACATTTAAAACCAGTTCAGCAGAAGAGCACTGACTGGATAAATAATGACCGAACATAGAAAAAAGCGAACAGCTTCAGCTGTCCGCTTTATTTCTATTTTTGGCTTGCACGATATTCATCAATATTTGATTTGATATTCGCTACTTTAGGCCCATAAATCACTTGCACATTTTTTCCTTTTACAACGATTCCAGCAGCTCCTGTTGATTTCAGCTGTGGTTGGTTGACTTGTTCGCCATCTTTGACAGTTACCCGTAAACGAGTCGCACAATTGTCGACATCAATGAGGTTATCTTCCCCGCCTAAACCATTGATGATCTTCAATGACAGTGCATCATTAGGATTTGCAGCAGTTGCCGTTGAGGTCGTAACTGTCTCGCCTTTTTCAGCTGCTTTCTTAGCTTGGTAGTCCGCTTTCGTATACATTTTTGATTCTTCCGTTTCTTCTTCGCGTCCTCGTATAATATAGTTAGTTAATAAATATACGTATTTGTTAACTTTTTAAATCATTATGTCTCTCATTTGAGATATAATTTATTTGTACAGATAGAGGTTGTAGTTCGCATCCTTGGAGCCTTGTCTTCGTCGCACAGACTGACACCTCTTCTTTACGAATAATATACGAATGAGCTGGATGGCACATGGTTGTCGCATATCGAACGAGGTTGTATGTTTCGTAAAGCAGAGAGGATAACCTTTATCTAAAATTTTATAAGGCAGGTGTTCTTTATGTTTTTTGTTGGTATAGATATTGGTAAAAGATATCATGAAGCTGGGATCATTGACGCTGCTGGAAATCCCATCGGAAAAACTTTACGTTTTCCTAATACAAGTGAAGGTAGTCAGAAGCTACTCGAATTTTTTAATAAACAAGACTTGCTTCCTGAAAACACACACATCGGTATCGAAGCCACCGGTCATTACTGGTTGTCGCTCTTTTCTTTTCTTGATCATTTGGGTTTCCCCACCACAGTATTCAATCCTTTACAATCGGATGCTCTTCGCGGCTTTTTCATTCGTAAGACGAAAACAGATGCTAAAGATGCTTATTTGATTGCTCAAGTTATCCGTGTGGATCTGCCTGAAACCTCTACAGCTCCCAATGAAGATATCTTACGATTGAAAAACTTGGAACGTTTACGGTTCAGCTTTGTAGACCAAGCTTCTGATTTGAAACGCAAAACGATCACTTTGCTTGATCAAGTATTTCCGGAATATGAGACAGTCTTTTCAGACATTTTCGGCAAGTCCTCTAGCCAGATCCTACTCCAATCCCCGTTACCTGAAGATATCGAAGCAATCGATACTTCTGATCTCATCGAAACACTCAACCAAGTAAAATGCATTGGGATCAGGCGAGCTACCGAAAAAGCGAAACTACTGAAAGAAACAGCGAAGACTTCTTTCGGGATCACAGTCGCTCCGGATGTGTTTAAATTTCAGATCCAACTTCTTTTAGAACAGATCCAGTTGATTGAGCGTCAGGTCGAAGAGATCGATCTTCAACTCTCTCAGCTGATCAAAAAGCAAGATACTTTCATTACTACTATTACTGGTATTGGAGACGTGCTCGGTTCTGTTATTTTAGCTGAAATAGGCGGTGATATCAGTAAATTCGATCATCCTAACAAACTCGTTGCTTTTGCGGGATTAGATGCTTCTATCCATCAATCCGGCAATTTCAACGCCAGTACGACGCATCTTTCTAAAAGGGGATCTCCTTATCTCAGAAGAGCTATCTGGCAAGCTGCGTTCGTTGCTTCAAACAGTGATCCTGCTTTATCCCTTTACTACAAAAAACTTATAAGCAGAGGCAAACCGCATAAAGTCGCTATAGGAGCCGTTGCTCGAAAACTTACTCACATTATTTACGCTGTATTACGCGATCATAAACCTTATACACCACATTTGCCAACTTCTCTAAAAACAACCTAATATTATTTTAAAAAATTGGTTTTACCAAGCTTATTTGATATGCACTTTTTTATAAGTTTTCCCTATCCCTTCCCGTTTTTGTTGGTTTCTGCAAAGCAGAAACGAATAAAAGCGGGAAGGCCAGCAAGCGGAAGCGCGCAAGGAGCTAGAGAAAAAAATCATAAAAAGTATATTTATCCAGTTGACTTTTTATAGCTGGTCTTTTAGTTGAGCTGCGAAAGCCAGAGTCTTTGCAAAAAAGATAAGTTGTTTTGATGCGCGCTTCGCTGCTCTCTTCAACAACTTCCTGTTTTTGCTGTGACTCTTTCGGGCTTTCTCCGCATCCTTGTTTTTAGTTGAGCTGCGCGAGGCAGAGACTCGAGTAAAATTCAAAAGATGCTCACATGCGCAGGTTGCTCTGTGTCGCACTTTTTCATTTTCCCTTCGTCTCTATCAGCCTCGCTCCGCATCCTTGTTTTTTTACATTCTGCCGGATCGGATGATGGAGATGAGGAGCCATAGTCCTAATAGGCCTGCGCCGACGAAAAATGATAATCCGACAATTGAGGTGCCGGTTTTTTCGGTAGCGAAAATAATTAAGGCGGATGAAAGGATGAGGGCTGAAATGATCAGCGCAAAGACGATGCGGTTGACCATTTTGTTTAACCCGATCCATTTTTCGTCCATGTTGACGATATCAATTTTTATTTTTGTGCGGCCATTGTTTAAGTGATCTAAAAAAACAGCTAGGTTAGATGGCAGTTTTACCATATCTTTTGATACTTTTAAGGCAGACAGCAAAACTTTTTCTTTGCTGACGGGTCCGATGATGCTGAATTCGTTGCTTTCTTTCAAGTATTCTTTTGCCATTCCTACAATGTTGATTTCTGAGTAAATATCCGTCAGTACACCTTCTAGAACGGTAAGTGCTCGCACCATCACTGTAAAATCACTGGGCATAGATAGGCGATATTTGCGTGTCACTTCCATCATATCTGCGATCAATGTGCCGATTTTTAATTGGCTGAAATTTGTGGTTACATATTTGTCTATCAAGTAAGATAAATCATCATAAAAATGTGTCTGATCGATTCGTCCATGTTGGATCCCTAAAGAAAGCAGTAAGTTCATCACTTGATCTAAATCTTGAAAGACCAGTGCTTGCAATAATCCATTCAAAGCTTCTCGGTGTTGCGGCGATAACTCTCCCATAATGCCGAAATCAATAAAAAAGATTTTTCCTTCTTTGATCATCAAGTTACCAGGATGAGGATCGCCATGAAAATAACCATCTCGAAAGATCTGCGACAAAAAAGACAACAATAATTTTTTAGATACATCTTCCATATCATAGCCTTCTGCTAACAACTGCTTTTTGTCCATGATCTTAATGCCATCGATATATTCTTGCATGATCACTCGCTTGGAACTATATTGCAGATAAGGTTTTGGCACCCCTACACAAGCAATGCGCTGATTCAGCTCTTTAAACTTCACCATGGCCATTGCTTCGTTGCGAAAATCCAGTTCCCTTTTTGAAGATGACAAAATCTCTTCAAATACTTCTTTAGGATCTACTAAAAATTCTTTAAAAATATTGGGCGCCTTATCCACGATCCTAATAAACAAGTTGATATCTTCCACTAAGCTCTTTTCAATATCAGGA
Source organism: Pisciglobus halotolerans (assembly GCF_900113675.1). Taxonomy (GTDB): domain Bacteria; phylum Bacillota; class Bacilli; order Lactobacillales; family Carnobacteriaceae; genus Pisciglobus; species Pisciglobus halotolerans. Next base: position 8,230 of record NZ_FOQE01000039.1, on the reverse strand, counting down.
CGCTGAACTTTGAGGATCACTTCTTCTCCGTTTTTCAATTTCCCACGATGAACTTGAGAAACAGAGGCGCTGGCTATAGGCACTTGTTCGATTTCATCAAACACTTCCATTAAGTCTTTGCCAAAATCTTCTTTAAAGATCGTCTGAATTTGTTCAAAAGGAAATTGTGGGGCTGCATCTTGCAACTTTGATAATTCTTGGATATAAGACTTTGGCAAAAGATCTCGCCTCGTCGACAAAATCTGTCCAATCTTAATAAAACTCGGCCCCAGCTCTTCGAAAGCCTTACGCAAGTTCACTGGATCCTGTTTTTTATTTTGTGAACGGATCTTCGTATGGTAAATATGACCAAAACCGTAAGACCCTAACACGCTGACGATTTGTCGCAACCGATCCCTGCTAGCCAAATTCACACGCTCCTACTCTTTATTGACCAAGTTTTCAATCTGCTCATTTAGCTCTGCTACTTTTTTCTCTAGAGCTGCAATATCTTCTCGTTGAGCAATATTCATTTGCATCAATACTTCTTGGATTTCTTCTTTACTTAAATCATCGCCTTGTTTAAATTTCCCTTTTCCTTTGCGAATCAATTCTTCACTGAGTGCTTTGCCTTCATCTACACTGATTTGCCCCTTCAACGATAAAGTGTTAATGGCTTCTTCCAACTTCTCAACCGTCATCGTTGCTCCGCCGATACCTGCCAAAATGATTTTTTTCAAATCGTTCATGTCACTTGACCCCTTTCAAAAGTTATGATCCTTGTCTTAAAAGTTTGAATAAAAACGATGAGACAAAAATCGTTCTATTTCTTGTATTATAACATTAATGGATTTAAATGGCTTATCATTTACTTATGACAGGACCATAAGCCAAGTAAGCCTCCTTACTGGCTTCGCTGAACCGCAAAGCACTAGAATAGGACCAGGTGTTCCTCGCTTCCGCTTTACATCCAGTTAGTCCTATACATTGAGACAAAAGAGGTATTTTTTTCTCCTCAAAAAGCTGAAAAGGAACTGATCAACAATCAGTTCCTTTAATCAAATTTAATTTAAACGATCTTTAGTCATTTGAATAAGCATCGACAATGATTTGGCGCAATTCAGAGATCAATGGTTGTTTTGGATTGGCTGTCGTACATTGGTCTAGGAAAGCGAGTTCAGCCATTTCATCCACGGTATCATCTAGTTTTTGTTGTGTCACCCCTTGATCTTTTAAGTTCATCTTAATGCCCAAGTCTGTTCCCAGTTGTGTAATAGCTTGCGCTAAAGCTTCTACGCGTTCTTCCGTAGTAGAGCCTTCTAAACCAAGGAATTTTGCGATATCTGCATAGTCTTCATCTGCTCGGAAGTATTCGTATTTAGGGAAAAGAGCATGTTTTGAAGGGTCTTTTGCGTTATACCGAATCACGTGCGGCAACAAGATCGCATTTGTTCGACCGTGCGGGATCCCATATTCTCCCCCGATTTTATGGGCGATCGAGTGGCTGATCCCTAAAAAGGCATTAGCAAATGCCATACCGGCCATTGTTGAAGCATTGTGCATACTGATGCGTGCTTCTTCATCCGCATATTGATAAGAATCACGCAAATGGTCAAAGACTAACTTGATCGCTTGCAAGCTCAATCCTCTCGTATAATCACTTGCCATTACTGAAACATAAGATTCGATCGCATGGGTCAAAACATCCATTCCAGTATCAGCAGTAACAGATTTTGGTACACTCAAAACGAATTGAGGATCCACGATCGCAACATCAGGAGTGATCGCATAATCGGCTAATGGATACTTCACGTGAGTTTCGCTATCCGTAATAACAGCAAATGGTGTGACTTCTGAACCTGTACCTGAAGTAGTTGGCACACATACAAAAGTTGTTTTTCTTAAATCTGGAATTTTATAAGTCCGTTTCCGGATGTCTAAGAACTTCTGTTTGACACCTTTAAAGTTAGTTTCAGGCTGCTCATAGAAAAGCCACATGCCTTTCGCTGCATCCATCGGTGAACCGCCGCCGATCGCCACGATCGTATCTGGCTTGAAGGCTTTCATTTGCTCGACACCAGCATAGACTGTGTTTGTAGACGGGTTGGGTTCAACTTGAGAAAAGACGTGAATACTGACATGATTTGAGCGGGCATTGAGTTGTTCAATCACGCGGTCAACATAACCTAATTGAACCATGCCTTCATCTGCGACAATAAAGACGCGTTCAATGTCTTTCATCTCTTGTAAATATCGAATAGCATTCATCTCAAAGTAAACTTTTTCCGGCAACTTGATCCACTGCATATTGTTTCTCCGTTTCGCAATTGTTTTGATATTGAGTAAATCCACCGTCGAAACGTTCTTAGAGACAGAGTTTTTCCCATAAGAACCACAACCTAATGTCAATGAAGGAATCATGTTATTATAAATATCTCCAATACCGCCTTGAGCTGTTGGAGAATTCACTAAAATACGACATGCTTTCATTTCTTCTCCGAATTTTTGTGCCAAAGCCTCATCTCTTGTGTGAATGGCAGCAGAGTGTCCCAGTCCTCCTAGTTCTAACATTTGTTGGCTCAGTTCAAAAGCATGTTTGACAGACTTTGCTTTGATCATGGCCAAAACAGGAGATAGTTTTTCTCTTGACAATGGATAATCTTCTCCAACACCTTCTAATTCAGCGATCAAAATTTTTGTTCCTTTTGGCACCTTAATGCCAGCTTGTTCAGCGATCGTAACTGCATATTGACCAACAATAGCAGGATTTACTGCTGTTTTTGTTTCATTCATCACAGCATCTTCCAGCTTTTTGAGTTCATCCGGTTTTACGACATAAACTTGATGTTTTTCAAATTCAGCTTTGACTTCATCATAGATTTCCTTATCAACGATCACAGCTTGTTCAGAAGCACAAATCATCCCATTGTCAAAAGATTTTGAAGCGATGACATCGTTGACCGCTCTTTTGATCTTAGCTGATTTTTCAATATAAGATGGCACATTCCCTGGTCCAACCCCTAATGCTGGTTTTCCAGTTGAATAAGCAGACTTGACCATCCCCGCTCCACCAGTAGCTAAAACGATGGCAACATCTTGGTGGTTCATCAATTGATTGGTTGCTTCCATAGAAGGTTTGTCGATCCATTGAATACAATCTTTTGGTGCGCCAGCTTCAATAGCAGCTTCAGCTAATACTCTTGCACTTTCTTTCGAACTTTCTTGTGCACTTGGGTGGAAAGCAAAGATGATCGGGTTTCTTGTTTTGATCGCAATAATAGCTTTAAACATCGTCGTTGAAGTCGGATTCGTTACAGGTGTTACGCCGCAGACGATTCCGACTGGGGAAGCAACTTCTGTTAGCTGAGCTTGTTTATCCTCATGGACCACACCTACTGTTTTATTGTCTTTGATCGCATTCCAAATCGATTCTGTCGCAAACATATTTTTAATACATTTGTCTTCATAGATTCCGCGGCCCGTTTCTTCGACAGCCATTTTTGCTAAACGCATATGTTCATTTAATCCCGCTATCGCCATTTGATGAACGATGTGGTCGATTTTTTCTTGGTCAAAGTGGCTTAATGTTTCTAAAGCTGCTTTTCCTTTTTGGGTTAGTTGCTGGATCATCCATTCTGTTGTTTCTGTTTTTTGCGGTACTATTTCTTTTAATGTTTCAACGGCTTGCATTTTCATTTTGTTTCTCCCCTTTTTGTTAATCATTTCACAAATATAATACCCTATTTATTCTAGATTGTAAATAACTTCACAATACTTTTTTTGTTTTTTTATTAAAATTATGTGGTTTTTTAAAAAAATAATTAATAAAAGTTTTATATCGTTATCTTTTTCACAATGTAAAGTCACTTATTTCATTGAAATAAAACCTAATTTTATGATAATAATATTAAAAAATATTAAGATTAAGGAAACAAAATAATTGCTATTTCTTGACGAAACAAGTATTATAATAGGTGAAGCGCTTTATTTTTCATTCAAGAAGGAGAGATAGTCAATGATCAACCTTTACGTTACAACGAGTTGTACCTCTTGTCGCAAAGCAAGAGCATGGTTAGAAGAAAACAACCTCCCTTACACTGAAAAAAACATTGTTGCAAATCCGTTATCTATAGAAGAACTGAAAGCCATTTTAAGATTGACGGAAGAAGGAACAGAAGAGATTATTTCGTATCGGTCACACGCCTATATCAAGTTATCAAAAGAAGTCGATATCAATGACCTCTCTCTGGAAGAATTGTTGGGTTTGATACATAAAAATCCAGAATTGATTCGGAGACCGATCTTAATTGATGAAAAACGAATTCAAGTTGGTTATAATGCTGACGAGATTAGATGTTTCCTTCCGCGTGAAGTTCGCAATGTCGGCTTCCGTGAGATCCAACAGCAACTTTATCTTGGTGCTCAATAAAAATAATGATTGAAAAAGCTGATGCAGATGAAGAACACCTTCATTTACATCAGCTTTTTTCTTTCTTCAATTTTCAGCTGCAGGCTTTACTGGCTCTTCTACAAAATGCAAGATGATCGCTCCGATAATAAAGAGGACGATCAAAGCAAATACACCATCTAAAGAATTTTTTGTATATTGTGTAATGATTCCCATCAATAACGGACCGACTACCGCTGCAAACTTCCCAAAAATATTATAGAATCCAAAGAATTCATTTGAACGTTCACTTGGGATCAATTGTCCAAACATAGAACGGCTAAGGGATTGAATACCGCCTTGAGCAGTTCCAACAAGCAAAGCCAAAATAATAAAAGTTGTCAAAGAATCAAGAGATAAGGCATAGACACATATCAGCAAGTAGGTTAGGATCCCCGTATAAATCAAGCGCTTATTGCCGTAGTGTTTAGACAACACACCATAAAGAATAGAAAAAGGAAAGGCTACGATCTGTGTGATCAGCATAACGATGATCAAATCATTCGATGATAGACCGATATCCGAACCTACAGCGGTCGCCATTTTAAAAATCGTCCCTACCCCATCAATATAAAAGAAATAGGCCAACAAAAAGATAAATGCATTTTTGTATTCGCGGATGTGTCTAAACGTTTGCCATAATCGTTTAAAACTGCTGCGAACCACCTGAGGCTGGCGTTCAATATAATGGATCTGCTGAACATTTTTCCAATAAGGCAATGTAAAACCAAACCACCAGATCGATGTTAAGACAAAACCCCATTTAATCAGTGCCATTTGAGATAATGGAAGAATCTGCGTCAACTGGAAAAAAATAAAAATAATAAAAGGAATCGAGCTGCCGATATAGCCGAAGCCGAAACCGGCACTGCTGACGCGATCCATTCGTTGCAATGTCGTGACGTCCATTAAAGATCCGTCATAAAAAATGTTGGCTACTCCAATCCCGATAGCAGACAATGCATATAGAAAAAGCAATGGAAGCCACTTATCTGAAGGTACAAAAGCAAAACCAAGTGTTGAAAAAATGCCGAGCAACGTTCCAAACGTGAACAAAGGATTGCGAAGACCTTTATAATCTGCGATCGTTCCCAATACAGGTGCAGAAATCGACACCAAAAATGTTGAGATGGCATTGGCATATCCCAAATAAGCTGTGGAATCTGCTCCTGATACTCCGCTGCCTTCCGCTACAGCCTTGAAAAATAAAGGAAAGACTGCCGTTGTGACCATGATAGAATAGGCTGAGTTGGCCCAATCTTGCATAATCCAACTCTTTTCTGCCTTCGTGTACTTGAATGTTATTTTATCCATATAGCCTCCTATTCTTCTCTAAACAAGGCTTTGATCACTTTGCCATCAGTTGGATGATTGAAAGTGTACCCCATGGCATGTAAAAAGGTGGGTCCTTCATCTACTAATCGTGCAAAGGGAATCCGTGCTTTTTCATCTATTCCAGGTCCTGAAATAAACATCATCGTTTCATACTGATCTTTTACAGGTGAAAAACCATGTGTTGCTTTATGATGATTTGGATGTTCTGTTGACTCAAACAATGGTCCAATTTGATCTGTATCGAAATAATATCCTCTTTCTGCTTCAATCAAAAACTGACAATTTTCATCAGCCCCTAACTGAGCTGCTTGCTGTCCTGTATAAATGAATGCCACTCCTTTTGGCAGTGACTGTAAAGCTTGAGCAACTTTTTCCAGATCGGCCTCTGGCTTTGCATAAACGTAACAAGCGCCATCTGCACTTTTAGCAACGACTTCCCAAGCAGTGATCTTCCCTTTTCGATCTCGCTTCAACCACCCTTTTTCTTCAAATAGTGTGTTCAAGTGAATCACTGTGTGGGTGTCGATTTGATAATGGTCCCCTAGTACAGCAATAATCGTTTCTTCAAAAATCCCTTGCTCTTTCATCGCCTCCATGATCTGTCCAAGATGCTGATCCATCCGATCGATCGCTGCAAAGGCTTCTGAAGAACGTACACCGAAATGATGACGCGTGCTATCCAGATCAACTAAGTGAATCGCCATCAGATCCGGATTTTTCGTTTTGATCGTATCTACAATACAAGCCGTTAAAAATTCATCTAATGCTGGCTGTTGGATGCCTTTGCGTAAATGGCCAAACTTGCGGTCCAATTCGATCGCAAAAAGCGGCGTAGAAGAATACAACGATACCAACACTTGATTTTGCCAAGGACGATTGGGAAAAATCTCTGTTAAGTTATAGTCGATCGACTTGCTGCGACCAGTTACCGGCCAAAGAAAACTAGCTGTCTTGTATCCTTTTTCGTGTGCTGCATCAAACAAAGAAGGCACTTTGATATCTTTTGCATACCAATGCCAATCCGGAGATTTCCTTTCGGGTTGAAGATACGTATTATTTGTGATGCCATGTTTATTGGGATACATTCCTGTCACTATGGAAGTATGTGCCATATAAGTCAATGAAGGATAAACAGTTTCTACCTTTTCAACAAGAGCACTTCTATCCAATAAGTACTTAAAATTAGGTAAGGTCTTAGCATACTCTAAGTCACTAGCCCCAAACGCATCTAATGAAATCATATAAAGTCGTTGTTTTTTTCTCATTTGACCCCTCTTTTCTTCCAAAAACTTTGATCAGTTTCCATTCATTTTATATCTTCATTATCTTATCTATATCACATAAGAAAAGTCAAAAAAAGTTTATTTTTCAATGCAGAACACTCTAGATCAGCAATTCTTTTTGTTCTAAGCGCATCACATATTCTGTGTATTTGCGGTAAAGCAAATCTGTGGCGATATAGATCGGAAGCAATGAAACGATTTCTTCTTCTTTATAGTCAAATGAGTTGACTTGAAAATATAAATTATAAGTTGCAAGCGATGCATAGCCGTTGTTTCTCAAATCGGTGATCGATAAAATCGGAATATTCCTGATTTCTAAGGCTTGCATCACATCTTTTGCTTCTTTAATATCCCCGCTTAAAGAAACTACGATCAGTAGATCTTCCTCAGTGATCGTGTGGGACACCATTTCGAATTCTGTTAAAGAGGATAACAACACTGGAAACTTATTTAAAGGGATCAAACAACGATTAAAGTTGGACAACACATCTCTTTGCCCCCATCCTGTTCCATAGCAAAAGATTCTCTTTGCGCCATGCAGTTCTTCTAAAATAGGTTCAAGTTCCGTTTGTTTGAACAGTTTTTTAGTATTTTCGATCTCATTATCTTGTAGATCAGTAAATGATACAGAAATTTCTTCATTTTTGTCTTTCTTCAATTGATTTCTTAGATCATATTTAAATTCGCTATAACCTGAGTAACCTAATTTTTTGGCCAACCGTAAAATACTTGATTTTGATGTCAGCGTTAATTTAGCTAAAGAAGTGATCGTCATGTTTTCAACACTTCTTTTATTTTTCAATATATAAGATACGATATCCATATCGTTTTCATTCAACTCGCTATAATGATGATTGACACGAGCTTCTAAATCCATAAAAAAACACCTCCATGAAGAGTTGTGCCTTCTTAAGCTGATTCCTACTTAAAAAGGCGCAAGACTATTATACCATAGAGGTGTTTCTTACCTTTTATTTAGTTTTAGCGTTTTTCACGATTGCCTAGACAAGAACTGAGCGCATGTTCATTTTCCTGTCGTCTCTATCAACCTCGCTCCGCATTGTCATGGCTCTTGCGATTTTAATCGCTTAGAGACATGATATACTTTGCCGAAACAGCAACAGTGCTTCCGATAACGGTTTTGCTTTTTCATTTTCCTGTCGCCTCTATCAACCTCGCTCCGCAT
>NZ_FOQE01000025.1 GCF_900113675.1 Pisciglobus halotolerans | reverse complement strand
GAACGAGTTGCATCAGCTTTTTACTGAACTTGTTCACAGGACTACCTTCTGTGAACGAGTTGAGGCAGCTTTTCACTGAACTTGTTCATAGGACTGCCTGCTGTGAACAAGTCGCTGCATTTCCACTTGACTCTGTCCTCAAATGTTTACAAAGCGAGCGCAGCGCAGCTTTGATCCTTTTTCCGCTTTTGATTTTGAGAAGAGATGCAAATACCACCGGCACAATGCCAGTTGAAACGGTTGTTTGAAAGGAGGTCAGGCTCTTTAAACTACGATTAAAGAGCTGCCGGACATTTCATAATCGTCGCTCAATCGTTAAAAGGATCATTTCAAAACTTTTAATCTGTAAAAAAACTGCCGTAACAGCTATTGAATAGCTATTACGGCAGTTTTTCACTTTTATTTTTTTAAGCTTCTTCTGCTGCTACTTCGTCTTCATCAAGGAAGTCATCTGGCTTTTTGTCAAATAACCATTTCATAGACAAGTAAAGCAAACCACAAAAGACAACTGTTAAAATGAGCATGAGCAAGACGGCTTGGACATAAATGTGTTGTCCCAATCCATCACTGATCGCTTGTCTAAACCCATAAATCGAGTAAGACATTGGCAAGAACGGATGGATGGCCATAAAGAATTTATTCGTTAACGGCATAGGGAACGTTCCGCCTGATCCGCCTAATTGCAAGATCAGCAGCAACATGGCAATAAAGCGTCCAACGTTGTTCAATGTCATGGCTAAGAACAATACGATCGATGTAAAGGCCATGGAAGTAATAACAGCCAATCCGATAAATTGTGCTACGTGGTCGACTGGTAATCCTAATGCCAACATAATAAGTGTTTCGATGACCCCCATCAAAATAGCAGAAGGCAAGGCGATCGACAACTTGCTTACCCACCAGCCGAATGCTGAGCCATTTCTTGTAGACATTTTACGAACAGGGTAAATCGTATTAAAGACTACTGCACCGATATAAAGCGCCATGGACATGATATAAGGTGCTAAAGCTGCACCATAGTTTGGCACATGACTATATTCTTTATGTTCAAGTTCTGCAGGGTCAGAGAACATACTTAACGTATCATCTGTTGCATCGACCTTTTTCACTTCATCTGCACCATCTTCTAAGCTATCTTTCAGTTCTGTGGTTCCAGCTGTCAAAGCAGACATTCCTACTCCGACTTGAGAAGATCCTTCTGTTAATTGTTTAGAACCTTCATGAATTTTAGCAGCCCCATCTGATAACTGTTGAGATCCGTCCATCAAAGTATTTCCATTTGCATCAAGCTCAGATGTTCCTTGTGCCAATGTTTCTGATCCTTCTTGCAATTGATTGATTCCGCCTGTTAGTGCTGGCAATTGGTCATTCATTTGGCCGATACCGTTGCTCAAGGCTAATGAACCAGAAGTCAATGCAGAAGAGTTTTTGTTCAATTCAGATACACCTTGTTGAACTTGGCTAACACCAGTGGTATATTTATTGATCCCGCTCACTAAGCCATTTTCACCACTTAAACCAGCTTGGATTTGAGCCAAACCTTGGTCCAATTCAGTCACACCTTGGAGTACACCTTTATTTTCTCCTTCGCCTTGCTGCGTCAAAGCTGTTTGGATTTGGACTAATCCGCCACGCAGACTAGTGATCGCTTCAACAGCCCCTGGAAGTGCAACTTGAGATTGTTTATCTAATTCCTGAACGCCACTTTCTAATTTTTCTAAGTTTTCAGTTAAACCTGCAAGTTTTTCGTCTAAATGCATGTTTTCTAATGTTTCAACTAATCCGTCGATCTCTTCTTTAAAGCCGCCAACCGTGTTCACCACTGAACCGACGTTTTCTCCAGCATCTTTCAAACTTGAGCCAGCAGATTCCACTTGACCTTTAAGGCCTTGAAGATCTTCCGATTGTTCTGCAGCGTGTTTCTTTAAGGAAGATGATAAAGTATCTATTAATTCTTGCTTTTGTTCATCTGTTAAACTTTGGTAAGCATCTGTTTGTTGCAATGCACCGATTGTTTCTTCTGTATTACCAGGAATGCTGGCTCCAATATTTTCTAAATAACCTTTCGAACCTTCCAAAGCTGATTTGGTGGTATCCATATCTTCTTTGATAGCCGTCATATTTTGATTGATCGAGCCAGCAGCTTGTTCGATTTTATCTTTATCGATTTGATCAGATACTTGACCAATATCTGTCTTTCCTGCTTCGATCTGACTAGTGATCTGGTTATTCAATTTGCTGATCCCAGCTTGGATTTTTGGCAAACCTTCTTCTAAATCGTCTAATTGCTGTTGTTTTTCTTTCGTCAAACTTCCGCCTAATGATTTTTTCAATGTTTCCAGCCCAGCTAACAGCTGTCCGCTGCCCGCTTTAGCTTGGTCAACACCAGTACTTAACGTTTGTGTACCATTCTTTAATGCAGCGCTGCTGCCTGTCAATTGGTTTAATCCTTGGCTCAAGGCCGATACGCCACTGGTATAGCTTTGCAAGCCTTGGTTCAAACTCAAAGCGCCTGTATTCAACTGGCCGACGCCTTCTTTTAGTGGTCCGACATTTGAAGATAATGCGTTGATACCGCTGTTCAATTGTTGTGCTCCGTCATTTACTTGAGAAACTCCAGCTGTATATTGAGACAAGCCCATTTCCAAGTCTTCTGCTCCGTCACTGAAAGTCAGTGTGCTTTCGGCTAGTACTTTTAGGTTCTTCGTAATTTCTTCGTTTCCGTCTTTGAGTTCTTCTGCTCCATCGTTCAAGTCAGAAGCGCCATCTGCTGCTTCTTGGAACCCTTCTCCGATGTCGCCGATTTGATCAAATACAGCTTCAGCATAAGCTTCGGTTACATTTGCAGATACTTCAGCTCTTACTTCTTTAGCCGCTGAGCCGCTGATCACTTCACTGATATAGTTTAAAGAACCATTTGTTTCATATTGGATCTCCATTTTACGCGGTTTGTCATCCATCAAAGTAGAAGCATCTTCCGAAAGATTCTTCGGTAAGGTCATGACCATATAATATTCACGGTCTTCTAACCCTTTTTTAGCATCTTCCTTTGAAACAAAATGCCAATCTAACGCATCATTGCTTTTTAAGTTGGTGACCAACTCATCACCGATGGCCAATTCTTTCCCTTCATAATTGACAGGTTGATCCAAGTTGACAACAGCTACCGGAAGCTTGTCTGTATTACCGTAAGGATCCCAGTTGGACTTTAAGAAAAAAGCCGCGTACAAAACGGGGATAAATAAAATTACAATACTAGAAATCAACAACATTTTATTTTGTGACAGCTTCTGCCACTCTTTTTTCACCATGTTCATCTTTTTCTTTCAACGCCTTTCTATTTTGACTCTACTTTTTCCATGGATTCGTTCCAATTGAGCACAGGTATCGTTTCACTTGCCAAAGATTTCCGGATCAACTGTTCGACTGTTTGGTTTGAAAGAAAAGAGGAGTAACAATCGTCAGCTTGTTCAAAAACACTGGTCAAAACTTTTTCTCCACTATCCGCTGTCGGACCTCGATCAAAGAAGACTTGATTGATCATTCCTGTATTGGGATAAGTATGGATTGGTCCTTCTAATGCCTCTACTACGTCCAATAAACTGATATCTTTGGGTTCCTTTGCTAAAGAAAAACCACCGTTGCTTCCCGATACAGAAGATACTAAGCCGCTCACGACCAATTTGCGAATGATTTTGCGGATATAAGAATGAGAAGAGCCTTTCAAACGCCGATTAATCACATGAGAAGCAAGAGGAACTTCTTTGTTCTGCGTTGCTAACAAGGTCATGATACAAACAGCTTGTTCTAATCCTTTTGATAAAATCACTTTAATTCCTCCTTTTCACATCGTCTACATCAGCTATCCATTATGGACTCAAAATGTCTACAATGTAATATACGCTTATTCAGTCTAAATGGCAACTACTTTTTTCTATTTTTTTTAGAAATATTGAAAGCCAATTGAAAAGAACATCCATGGAGATTTTTCTGCCATGATTTGACTCTATTCCAACGCGTTATAAACACACTTAGCTTAGTCAATAACCATTGATAAAAGGGTAGATGTAGCGTATATGTCGTCCTCATGTTTACAACCTTCTTCTCACAAATGCTAAAAAGCAGCTTCCTTTCATTCCAACACAGTTCATTGAAAATTGTTGCCGTTTGAAAGAAATCAGCTTTCTGGTTTACTTCATCAGCTAGACATTATTTATTTTTTCTTGAACAAAATAAAGTTTGCGATCAATGCGCATGTTAGAAAAATAAGTCCTACGCTGCAAACACCTGCCCAGCCAAAATGCTGCCAATACAAGTCCCAACATCTGCGTAATCAATTTTCTTCTTTCTAATAAATCACCCAGCGGGACCAAAAAGAACAAGCCAATCGCATAACCAGCTTGCGATAACATAGATGCAAACCCCGATCAGACTATGACTTACACCGAATTCAGCCGCGATTATCGATTCTAACGGCTGGATATAATATAAATTAGCTACTGCGATTCCTGTTGAGATCGCCAGCAGCAAAGTAAATGATTTTGTTAACTCAAATGTCTTTTGCAAACAAACGCCTCCATCTTACACTAAAAGGATCTAAGGCTTTGTCTTGGTCCTTTTCTTTATTTCATTAAAACGATTATTGAATGTCATCAAAATAATTACCTGGCTTGACGTGAATGGATTTGTTACGAACATCAACTTCATCAACACATAACAATGAAGAGTAATCGTCGACCATTCTCTTGCCAGGGAAAGTAGATTCTGCAAGAACCGTGACACCAACCAGCTTAGCTTCGAATTCTTCGATCAAACTCTTCATTCCGTCAACTGTTCCGCCGCCTTTCATAAAGTCATCAACGACCAACACGCGCGAGCCTCTCTTTAGACTACGCTTAGACAACTCCATTTTCTCTACGCGATTAGAAGAGCCTGAAACATAATTGATACTGACCGTTGAACCTTCCGTGATTTTAGAGTCGCGACGAACGATCACAAAAGGAACGTTCAAGCAATTCGATACAGCTTGGGCGATCGGCACACCTTTTGTAGCAACAGTCATGACCGCATCGATTTCTTTGTCTAAATATTGAGCAGCTATGATCCTGCCGATTTTTTGCAATACAGCTGGTTGACCTAACAAGTCAGATAAATACACATAGCCTCCTGGCAATAGCCGGTCAACTTCTGATAAGCGCGCACACATATCTTCAATAAAAGCTCTTGCTTCTTCATTTGAAATGCTCGGAATATAACGGACACCGCCCGCTGCGCCAGCAATCGTCTCTAATATACCCGTTCCTCTTTCTTGGAAAGTCTTTTTTACAATGGTTAGATCTTCACTGATAGAAGATTTTGCAGAATCATACCGGTTAGCAAAAAAAGTCAAAGGCACTAGTGTATGCGGACGTTCTAATAGATAACGTGTCATGTCGATCAATCGTTCACTTCTTTTTACTTTCATCCTTGTTCGCCTCAATTTCATTATTGATCCCTTATCAGGGTGCTATTGTATTATACGCACAAAAACCAAATTAGGATAGTTTTTTATCGTAAATAATGAAAAATGTTCGTTTTTATTCAATTTTTCATTGTGATTTCTCTCAAATACTTCGGATATTGATAAGAAAACGTTCGCTTTCCTTTTAAAACATTCCTTTTTACTCCTATCTTCTTGCTTTTCCGAATAAAAAAGCCGTTTTATTCTGCATTCCAGAATAAAACAGCTTTTTTAACTCTTTAATGATCAGCTAGTGATGCATTTTTCTTTCTTTTCATCAGCATTCTAGCTTTTTTCCAAGCCGTGATCAACATAAAGATCAAGATAAAGATCAACGCGATCGTTGCCCCAGGCGGCGTTCCTACCTCGTAAGAAACGGCTAGACCTGAAAACATCCCGATCAAACCAATGACCATGCCAACGATGATCACCAAATCAAATCTTTTGCTCAAGCGCATAGCAATCGCTGCTGGTAACACTAGGATCGAAGAAACCAGCAAAGCGCCGGCGATCGGCATGATCACTGCAATAGCGACCCCAGTTACAACGTTAAAGGCGATCGACATCCATTTGATCGGCAACCCGGCTGTAAAAGCCGTTTCTTCATCAAAAGTCAATACATATAATGGCTTGCGAAACAGCACATACAAGGCCAAGATCATAACGCCCAAAACAGCTAATAAGGCCACTTGCTGTGAACTGATGGTAACGATCGAACCAAATAAGTACTGCTGAATACTAACCGTCGATGACCCAGCTCCCAGCCCCATCAACACCAAGGCAAGCGCCATCCCTCCAGACATCAACATGGCGATCGAGATTTCTGAATAAGATTTATACAAGCTGCGCAAATATTCTAGTAAGATCGCAGCCGCAACGACCACTAACAAAGTAGTGACAGTTGGATTTACATTGATTAAAAGCCCCAACGCTACTCCGGCAAGTGAAACATGCGAAAGCGTATCAGCCATCAAAGATTGTCTTCTTAAAATCAAGAATAATCCCAGAACAGGAGCAATCAATGCGATAATGAAGGATGCTTGGAAGGCTCTTTGCATGAATCCATAGAAAAACATCTCCACGGCGAATTCTCCTTTCTGATCAGTTGAATATGACGATCCGCATAAGCTTTGATATCTTCATGGTCATGAGTAACCATTAAAATCCCCTTTTTATGCACTTCACTGTTGTGTTTCAGCAATTCATAAAATGCTCTGCGTGAGCTGGAGTCCATTCCAGTTGTGGGTTCGTCTAAAATAAACAAATCAGGATCAGTAGCAAAAATGCGTGCTAGCGAGATCCGCTGTTTTTGTCCACCAGACAAGTCGCCCACTTTTTTATGGCGCATGTCCCACATTCCTACAGCTTTTAATGACCGTTCAACGTGTTCATGGTCTTCTTTAGAAAGTCGCTTAAACCATTTTCCGCGTTGATAACGTCCCGAACGCACCAGTTCTAAAACGGTACTTGGAAAACCAGCATTAAAAGAAGCTACTTGCTGCGGGATATATCCCAACGCCAACTTTTCCTGATCAATATTGATAGGAGAGATCTTAGCCGTGCCCGTTGCTGGTTTTAAAAGTCCTAATACGTTTCTGAGCAAAGTCGATTTTGCTGCACCATTCTCACCAGTCAAAATCACAAATTCTCCAGGATCGACCGTAAACGTGATGTTTTGCAAAACAGGTTCATCTTCATAATGAAAGGACAAATCTTCTACTTCGATGTAATGCATGCTGCGCCTCCTTTTTGTGACGTGTTCATTTTCTTGATACTGAGCAAATGTGCTCAGCTCATTTATCTAAATCGTAACTATTCCAGTTTAGAAACACTTTAAAAGAATAGCACCCTCTCCAGAAAACGTCAAGCAGAAGAATAAAAAAAGAACCGAGGAGACTCGCAGTGATCTTCAACACCTTTCTCTTGAATACCTGCTTGCTCTCTCAGTTCTTTCTGAAACTGCCCTTATCGCTATCCCTCAGACAGCTTCTTTCTCATTACCTATTTTAACGTACGAACAAGATAAACTTCATTGCAAAAGCCTTTTAAACCATTGTACACCCGTTGTGCACGCGAATAATTTTTACAAACACTATAAATCGTCGGTCCAGTACCACTCATTAAAGCTGCATCTGCTCCAAACTGCAGCATTTTCTCTTTGATGGTTTTGATTTTCGGCTGCTTTGCAATCGAAACTTCTTCGAGCGCATTTGCCATATGTCTAGCCATGAGTTCATAGTCATCCGCTTCGATCGCCGCCAATACTTTTTCCGTTTCCGGATGTTCCAATTCTTCTACCGCGAGTTTTTCAAAAATCGTCCATGAAGAGATGCCCTTTTTAGGTTTCACCAGTACGACCCAACACTGCGGAATCTCCTTCAGCGTTTCCAACTGATCTCCTCGCCCTGTTGCAAAGGCTGTCCCTCCATGAACACAAAAAGGAATATCCGATCCGATTTGCGCGCCCAGTTCAGCTAAAGCCTCAACTGACAAATTCAAATCCCATAAACGATTCAGTCCCCTCAAAGTTGCAGCTGCATCACTGCTCCCGCCGCCTAAACCTGCAGCGATGGGGATCTTTTTTTCAATCTTTATTTCAACGCCTTTGTCGATCTGAAAAGTTTCTTTCAACAATTGTGCTGCTCTGTAAGCAATATTGCGTTGATCTAAAGGTAGAAAACCATTATTGGATTCAATGCGGATCTGATCTTTTTCCAATTCTTTCAATGTCAGTCGGTCAGCTAAGTCGATCGATGTCATGATCATTTCCATTTCATGATAGCCATCTTCTCTTTTATGCAAGACATCTAGGCTCAAGTTGATCTTAGCCGGTGCCTTTTCGATCACTTCCACTACTTTTTCCTCCTTCCTCGTTTATTTTTTAACAGTCTGTAAAACATATTAGCCGAAAAACGATCTTTTGAAAAGTTTTTGTTCTCTTTTACTGTTATTTCTCATGAATTTTTTCGTTCCTCTGCCAAAAAAGACGTTAAGAATGATAGCCTTGTTGAATCAATTGATAAACCAAATTAATTTTAGATGGCAGTACAATAACTTACATTGATCGTTCACGAACGAAGATAGACTTGAATCATCATTACGTTAGATCCGCTTATAGAATTCTTCAATCGTCTTAGTTCTTAAAAAATGCAAAAAAAAAAGCAAACTACCTAGTCAACAGACAGCTCGCTACTTTATGTTCTATTTCGGTTAAGCATATTGAGGTACATTTTCTTCGACAAATTTGATTTCTACAGCGTGTGTCAATACATCTGTATAACTATAAGATACACGCTCAAATGCATTTTCTTCTTGGTCTAATTCTACGACAAACACTGAATGATATGTATCTGTTAAAACGCCTCTTCTTTCAGTCTTTCTTTTTCGACCAGTTTGCGCGGTCAACATAATCTTCTTACCTAACTGACAATCTAAGCTTTCTTTAATGCTTTCTAATGTAATTGGCATTCAGATTCACCTCACTAACGTTGCTCTCATTATAACATAGTGTTCAAAATTTTACAAGTATACCATATTAGAAAATTGACTTCAAATAATAAATCTCTCATTTAAAAGGGCTGAAAGCAACGATATCAAAGCCTTTACATTTTATTTGCAATCCGGTCTCTCATCTTATACTCATGTGGAAAATTTAGAAATAGCGCTATCTTTTATGATTCGAAAATTTCTTTTAGAAAATGGACTTGCTTTGTCGGCTCCTTAAGTTTGCTGGTTTCCTTCACGTAATGGGACAGAAGAAGCGGCAATAACTGTATGGTCTATGGTCTAAGAAGTTTTATTATTTAAATATTTCAATTTGCACTCGGTATAAGATTGATGAATTTTAGAAAGATGCTAGCAGACGATATTCAATAGCGTAAGATGAACGCTATTGCGCTGCAACTTGTTCACAGACCAAGCTTCTGTAATCAAGTTCAGTGAATAAATCCTTCAACTTGTTCACAGACCAAGCTTCTGTGATCAAGTTCAGTAAATAAAATCTTCAACTTGTTCACAGACTAGGCTTCTATGATCAAGTTCAGTAAATAAAATCTTCAACTTGTTCACAAACCAGGCTTCTGTGATCAAGTTCAAAGTGTAAAAGCTGCAACTCGTTCATAGCCCAGGCTTCTGTGATCAAGTTCAGTAAAAAAGCCTGCAACTCGTTCACAGACTAGGCTTCTGTGATCAAGTTCAGTGAATAAAGCCTTCAACTTGTTCACAGACCAGGCTTCTGTGATCAAGTTCAGTAAATAAAATCTTCAACTTGTTCACAGACTAGGCTTCTGTGATCAAGTTCAGTGAATAAATCCTTCAACTTGTTCACAGACCAAGCTTCTGTGATCAAGTTCAGTAAATAAAATCTTCAACTCGTTCACAGACTAGGCTTCTGTGATCAAGTTCAGTAAATAAATCCTTCAACTCGTTCATAGACTAGGCTTCTGTGATCAAGTTCAGTAAATAAAATTTTCAACTCGTTCACAGACTTGGCTATCTTGCCGTTTTGCAGTGAATCGGTCCCCTCATAATAGGAAAGCTAAAGATAGAAACGAAACCAGGCTAAGAAGCGGTCTCCTTAGCCTGGTTTCGTTTCTACCTATTTCAGTTTTTTGTCATTTAAGCAATCTGCTAAGCGTGCAAATTCTTCGAGAGACAGTGTTTCCCCTCTTCGTTTTGGATCGATATTTGCTTCTGCTAAAGCGGCTGTTAGACGTTCTCGTGTCTGATCATCTTTTCCAAAGTGGATCAAGAGGTTGTTCCATAATGTTTTGCGGCGTTGAACGAATGCTGAACGCACCACTTCAAAGAAAAAGGCTTCGTTTTTCACACTGACAGCCGGCTTTTCACGGCGGGTGAGTTTAATGATCGCCGAGTCAACATTTGGCTGAGGGACAAAGACCGTTTTCGGCACAATAAAAGCCACTTCTGCCTGCATTCTATATTGCACTGCGATCGATAGCGAACCATATGCTTTGCTTCCTGGTGCAGCGGTGATACGTTCCGCTACTTCTTTCTGCATCATCACGACCAAGCCGTCGATCAGCAAAGGAGCTTCTAGAAGGTGCAGGAGGATCGGCGTCGTAATATAATAAGGCAAGTTGGCAACGACCATCAGCCGCTCATCTACGTCGACACCGCTTGCTTCCAATGTTTTTGCCAAATTAGCTTGTAAAATATCTTGATGAACGATCTCGACATTCTCATAAGGACTCAATGTATCCGCCAATACAGGAATGAGGCGGTCATCAATTTCAAAAGCTACGACTTTTTTACTCGCTCTGGCCAGCACCTCTGTTAAAGCACCGATTCCAGGTCCCACTTCAATGACATTCGTCTCCTTATCTAATGCAGCAGCATCTACGATATTGGCCAAGATATTCGGCTCAACGATAAAATTCTGCCCCAAACTCTTCTTTAGCGAAAAACCATGTTTTTTCAAAATTTCTTTCGTTCTGCTCGGTGTGGCGATGTCTTTATAGGCTGCCATCTTTTTCCTCCTCTATCTCTTTGACTGCTTCGATCAGCTGCTCTGGTTTAATTTGGAATAGACGCAAACGCTTTTGCAGCTGTTTGCCATTCGTATAACCGATATGCAGTTTTTCACCAAGTTGTTCTCTTCGCAGGCGTGCAAAAGGTCCGATCACGAGTCCCAATTCAGCCAAAAGTGAGCGCGGAATCCATTCTTCTTGCACAGTCATTTCCGTATAAACACGACTTAAAGCTGTTCGAATGGTTTCTGGGTCCGCATGCTCAATGCCTAAACTGCCTTTATGTTTAGGACGCGATTCATCCCGTGTTAAAAAAGCGTGCTTGACGCCAGGCACTGCTTGTGAAATCGTTTTGCGGATCTTCTCACCGGGAAAATCAGGATCTGTAAAAACGATCACACCGCGTTCTTGTTGTGCTTTAGCGATCAGTTGCAAGGTGGTCGCGTTGATCGCAGAACCATTTGTCTCGATCGTATCTGCTTCGACCGACTCCTGTATACGCCGCGTATCATCTCGTCCTTCGACCACGATGACTTCTTTTATTTTTTTCATTGGTGGATACCAAATAAACGCAAGGCATTCGCTGTTGTTTGTTGTCCCACTTCTTCATAACTGATGCCGCGTTGTTTTGCTACTTCTTCTGCTACATATTTAACATACGCAGGCTCATTGCGCTTGCCGCGATACGGAACAGGTGCCAAATAAGGCGCATCTGTTTCGATGAGCAGCTTATCAAACGGAACGGCTTTGGCTACTTCGCGGACTTCTGGTGCATTTTTGAACGTCACGACTCCGCTTAATGAAATGTGCATTCCCAAGTCAAGGAAGCGTTCCATCCAATACGTATCCTCGCCAAAACTGTGCATAATACCGCCAATGTCTTCGATATGCTCTTCTTTTAAAATCTGATAAACATCTTCTGTTGCTTCTCTATTATGGATCGTAATGGGCAGCTTCAGTTCCTTCGCTACTCGGATCTGTCTGCGAAAAGCGGTAAATTGTTCTTCTTTTGTCGAATCAGGCCAGTGGTAATCAAGACCCATTTCCCCCATCGCAACGATTTTGGGCTGCTGCAACAACTCCATCAGTTTTTCTTCTACTTGATCTGTATAGGCATAACTCTCGGTCGGATGCCAGCCAATGATGCTGTAGATTCCGTCATAGTCTCTGCTCAAAGCGAGTGATTTCTTGATGGTTTTTTGATCAAAACCCACAACAGCCATTCTAGTGACATCATGAGCTTTTGCCCGTTCAACCGCTTCTGCTTCTTCCCCTTCAAATTGATCCGCATTCAAATGTGTATGGGTATCAAATAACATCCTTTCATCCCTTTTCTTTTATTTATTTCTGTCATGAATTGATTCATCTAAAGTAAATATTTTTCTCATTAAAAAAGCAGCCCATCTTCAGGACAATGCCTTATGGATGGGCAGTTTTCTATTGATTAGGCTACTTCAGAGCCATTCTCTGCGTCTTTTGGCGCTTCAATGATTTGAAGTTTGCCGTCTTTTTCCGCTGATAAAATCATACCTTGACTGATTTCGCCGCGCATCTTGCGTGGTTTCAAGTTTGCTACGATCACAACTTTTTTACCGATCAGCATCTCTGGATCAGGGTACCATTGCGCAATACCCGATAGAATTTGGCGATGTCCTTCATCTCCAGCATCTAAGCGGAATTTCAGCAGTTTGTCTGCTCCTTCAACTTTGGTACAGTCGATCACTTCTGCCACTTTCAGTTCTACTTTGTCAAAAGCATCATATTTGATTTGTTTTTCTTTTACAGAGACCAATTCTGTTTCAGCTGGATCCCAAGCCGTTTCTTCTTCTGCTTGATGAGCTGTGTTAGCCATTTGGTCTTGAATATAGTTTACTTCTTCTTCTACGTCTAACCGTGGGAAGATAGGTTCTCCTTTGGCCGCTACTTGTGCGGTATACTCTGCAGAACCGAACTGCACAGCAGACCAGTCACCGGCAGCTGTTCCTTGGATCCCTAACTGTTCGAACATTTTCTTCGGCGTTTGCGTCAAGAAAGGCTGCAACAGTGTAGCTGCAACGCGAAGACTTTCTGCTAAGTGAGCCATTACCATAGCCAGCGCTTCTTGTTGACTGTCGTCTTTTGCCAATTTCCAAGGTTCTGTTTCATCAATATACTTGTTGGCACGCGAAATCAATGACCAAATGCTGCTCAATGCATTGCTGAACTGCATCTCATCCATTTCTTTTTGCACCGAACGAACTGTTTCATCTGCTGCTGCTTTCAATTCTTTGTCATATACAGATGCGCCTTCAGCATAAGCTGGCACCTTGCCGTCAAAGTATTTGTTGATCATCGCAATGGTCCGGTTCAAAAGATTTCCCAGATCATTAGCCAAGTCGTAATTGATCCGAGAAACATAGTCTTCCGGCGTAAACACACCGTCACTGCCAAATGGAACTTCCCGCATCAAGTAATAACGCAATGAATCTAAGCCATAGCGTTCGACTAGCATTTCAGGATAAACAACATTTCCTTTTGATTTCGACATTTTACCGTCTTTCATCAGCAGCCAACCATGCCCGAAAACTTTTTTCGGCAGCGGCAAGTCTAAAGCCATCAGCATAATCGGCCAATAGATCGTATGGAAACGCACGATTTCTTTTCCGACCATTTGCACATTTGCCGGCCAATATTTTTTAAATAAGCTGTCATCTTCTGAATCATAGCCTAATGCTGTGATATAGTTGACTAAGGCATCGATCCAAACATAGATAACGTGTTTTGGATTGCTTGGAACTTTAACACCCCATTTGAAAGTCGTTCTCGATACTGCCAAGTCTTCCAAGCCAGGCTTGATAAAGTTATTGATCATTTCATTTTTGCGTGATTCTGGTTGAATGAAATCAGGATGTTCTTGGTAGTACTGCAGCAAACGATCTGCATACTTGCTCATCTTAAAGAAGTAAGATTCCTCTTTGATCAATTCTACCGGATGTCCGCTATCTGGTGATTTCCCACCAATAACTTTGCCATTTTCATCACGCTCGATGTCTGTTAATTGCGTTTCCGTATAGAAGGTTTCATCAGGCACAGAGTACCAACCTTCGTATTCTCCTAGATAGATATCTCCTTGTTCTAGGAAACGTTCAAAGATCGCGCCCACTGCTTTTTCATGTTCCAGATCGGTAGTGCGAATAAATTTATCGTTGCTGATATCTAGCAGCTGCCATAATTGTTGGATTCCTTCTGCCATTTCATCCACATATTTTTGTGGAGAAACCCCTAATTCTTCAGCTTTCTGTTCAATTTTTTGCCCATGTTCATCTGTTCCGGTCAAATAGAAAACATCATAGCCGGTCATTCTTTTATAGCGTGCCAGCACATCGCATGCAATCGTTGTATAGGCATTGCCAATATGCAATTTTCCACTTGGATAGTAAATCGGTGTGGTGATATAAAAAGTTTCTTTTTCTGCCACGTCAAATATCCTCCTCATTTGTCGCAAGTTTTTCATTGGTTTCTATCGTATATGAGCGTCCGAGAAAGTCTCGTTTTTCTCGATTTTTGCGTTCACTGGATAAACTTATCTCGGTTAGTATACCATAAAAATCAGTAAAGACGCGACCTTTTGAAAGAATTTGCTCTCTTCTATTTATCACTACAATGATCACACTTTAGAAAGCAGTCTTCTCTTTCTAAATGGATGATTTTTTGATAGGTATAGGTATGGAGACATTATTTATGATGTAAGCTGCGCTCAATAGAGGATATTTCTTTTTAAATTTTTGTATTCGAAGACTGCAATCAGTTTGAGTTGGTCAATTAAGAGGCATTAATAACAAACTCAAGTACTGCAACTTGTTTGAGTTGGTCAATAAGAGGCATTAATAACAAACTCAAGTACTGCAACTTGTTTGAGTTGGTCAATAAGTAGCGTTAATGACGAACTCGAGGGCCACAACTTATTTGAGTTGGTCAATAAGTAGCTTTAATGACGAACTCAGGGGCTGTAACTTATTTGAGTTGGTCAATAAGTTGCTTTAATGACGAACTCAGGGGCTACAACTTATTTGAGTTGGTCAATAAGAGGCGTTAATGACGAACTCAGGGACTGCAACTTATTTGAGTTGGTCAATGAGCGTCAGCGTTCGAAACCAGCTCAAGTTGATGCGCAACAAACTGAGTATCTTACCAACTCAGAGGTTATAAGGGGGTTGGTATACATTTGTCAGTGCTAAAGTTTAAGGATCAAAAGGCTCTTTATGCAAAGGGACAGAAGAAGTGGAAATAACCATCATATGGCCAATACATTCAGTAGATATTCATAGATCGTTTATGAAGTTCGTTGCAGTGTTGATGCCAACTGAATAATAGGCCATGCAAGGGTTTCTAATTTCCCTTTATTTAACAGGTATCATTTGCTTGCAACTAGTCCCAACGCTGCTAACGCTTGATAAATTCCATCTTCCCCAACATCACCGGTCGTTTGATCTGCTACTTTCTTCAGTTCTGGCTTGCTATTTCCCATCGCGATCCCTAAACCGACTGCCTGCAGCATTTCTAAATCATTTAAACTGTCACCGAAAGCCATCGTTTCTTCTATATCCAGTTCTAAATGATCCAACACTTTTTGGATCCCGATTGCTTTTGACATGCCACCACTCACGATATCGACAGCATAAGCATTTGAACTGGTCATATGCAGTTCTGGAAACTGTTCTTGATACAAGTAACGGGTCTGCTCATCTGCTGCAACTACACATTGATAGATCGTACGATTTGCAAATTGTTCTTCTGGTATCTTTTTTTTAGAAACCAATCGATTTAAACGCGTGATCAATCTTTTTGGTACCCATCTCTTTGCAAAAGGATAAAGCTTTTTCAGCCATCCTCTATTGGCCAGCAGAATAATAGAATTGCCCGTGATGCCTTCACTGCCGCAAAAAGCAATGCTATGTCCATTTACTTGCGCAACGGTGCTTAAACGAGCGACACTCTCAGCAGGAAGCGGGTTTTGAAAAATCACTTGTTCTTCCACCACTACATATTGGCCATTCATGGTAATCGCAGAATGGATGCCCAACTCAGCTGCCACTTCTTTGATCAAAGAAGGTGCTCTGCCAGTTGCAATCACTGGAATAATGCCCTTTTCTTTCAACTGCATGACAGCTTTTTTCGTTGATTTCGGAATGATCTTTTGCTCGGTGACCAAAGTTCCATCAATATCAAAAAAGACGATTTTATACACTGAGATGACCCCTATCTTTCCTTAGTTTTTGTCTTATCTTTTTATTCTTTACTCATCGGGCGTATATTCTAAAATATCGCCAGGTTGACATTCTAATACTTGACACAAAGCATTCAGTGTAGAAAAACGAATGGCACTCACTTTTCCCGTTTTGATCTTTGAAAGATTTACATTGGCGATACCTACTTGTTCAGAAAGATCTTTGAGCGATATCTTCCTATCTGCCATAACTCTATCTAATCTCAATATGATAGCCATCCTTATTCCTCCATCTATAGTGTTTCATCAATTTCTTGCTGCAGGGAAGAACCGTACGAAAAAATCTCGGCCACTGTGTAAAGAAGAAGCGCAATTAGTATTTCACCAAGGTCTACCCTAAGGCGATAGTAGCCGCTGAATGTTATCAGCCAGTGTAAAACATTATCTAAAATGAGCGGAAGAACAGCTGAACTGACATAAGCCAGAAAATATTCTTTAGCCGCTTTACTTGAATAGCGTCAAAAGGAGAAAGTCCGTTTGAGATATCTTTGAAAATGAAGCTGCCTTTAAACAGCATCGCAATAAACAGAGCGTTGGCTAACAAACTGTTACCCAACAAAATATAATAATCTATTGTGTTGTTTGAATGAGTACTGAAGCCAATATCAAAAAGTGCAAACATCGCTCTTGGTTCATTGCGATCAGTCACTTCCATAAAACCGGTAATAAACGAGCCTAATAACAATAAAGTCAAAAGAATATCAAAAATTGCTGTTATTTGAAGGACTAAACTGAGAAACCCACTTTTTCTTCTCAACGCTGTATACATAAGAATACCTCCTTTTTTTGTATTTAGCATACCTGAACAGTTTATAAATAACAATAATTTTTAATGCTTACCGTTAAAAATTAGATGAATACCATTTAACGAAAGATTAAAAAGAACGATTAGGCAATCCAGCGACTTGCCTAATCGTCTCGTTTTTTCATTGATCAGTATGCCCACAAAATCTCGCTTAGCGTACCTTCTACAGCTTTTGGCAGTCCAATAGACTGAATGTCATTGATCACTCTGGCTTGGTTGCCACCTTTTTTAACGGCTCGCATCGCTTTATCTTTATCAGAGATGTTGATTTGAGCTGCATCAAGAAAAGCAAATGTCTCAGCAAGCAAGTTGGGTTGTTTCAAGTAAACGTCTTTAAAGAAGACCACCAATTCGGATGTGGTTGAAATGGACGAAATTTCAATCAATAAGCCATCTGTTTCTTCGACCATAACTGGTGAGATTCTTTCTCCATCTACTTGAACTTCCGGTCTTTCGTTTGTACCAAAGCCAATAAATTTTAGCTGATACGTTCGTTCTTGCGGCAAAACAGTTGCGTCGCCTTCTGGTTTACCAATTCTAAAAGAAGCTCTATTTTTAGCAGATTGCCAGTTCAGCTGCATCTTGGTCATCACACAGCTCTCAATATGGTTGCCGTCATCTTCATATAAACTAAAGCGGCCGTTTGAACCTGCAAAAATTCTGATTTCTATTTTTTCTGGAGCATCAACTGCATTGACTGTTTCTAAGTTGAGTGGAACAATTCCGCCTGACTTAGCTAAAACTGGAATTTCATCGAGTGTTCGATACAAATCAATGTTGCGGTCGCCTTCATAAGGTTTTCCAGTAAAGAAATCGAACCACAGCCCTTTTGGCAGCCATGCGGATACCTTTCCACGTCCAGCTATTGGATCCAACGGAGATGTGATTGGCGCAACGATCAGCTGCGTGCCGAAGTAATATTGATTGGGTACTTCATAAGCGCTGCTTTCCCAAGGATGATGATAGTACATCGGCTGAATCAACGGCAATCCATCCAAGTGGTTCAAATAATTCATGGTATACAAATACGGAACCAATTTGTGTCGCAAACGCAAGTAATCTTTGATCACGGCTTCCGCTGCTTGATTGTAACGCCAAGGCTCTTTGCCGTTAAAAATACCGTGGGAACTATGCAGCCGATTGATCGGAGAAAAGACTCCGAATTGAACCCAGCGCACGAACAATTCATCATCACGATACCCTTCCATGTGACCGCCGATATCATGACTCCACCAAGTATAACCGACGTTTGAAGCGTTAGCTGTAAAATAAGGCTGGAAAGCTAACGAATCCCATGTAATGTACGTATCACCAGAAAAACCGATTGGATAACGATGACTGCCCAAGCCGGCATATCTCGAAAAGGTCAATCCACGTTTGCCGTTTCGAGCGCTATCTAAATAATGGTAATGATTCAGCATCCATAGCGGATCAAGGCCTTTGATTTTGGAAATGTTGCCGGATTGCCAATCCACCCACCAAAAATCCACTCCGATGTCTTCATGCGGGTGGTGCAAATAAGTAAAATAAGCGGCCAGAAAATGTTCATCTGTAATATCAAAATTGATATCATCTTCATTTTCGATATCTACGCCTAGTGCTTTCCCCATCTCTTCATAGGCTTCTTCATATGGCTTAACCCCATTCGCAGGATGAACATTTAGCGTCACATGCAGACCGCGCTGGTGCAGCCACTCTAAAAATGCCGCAGGATCTGGAAACAATTCACTGTTCCACGTATAGCCCGTCCAACCGCTGCCATATTGAGGATCTACATCTGTCAAATGCCAATCCGTATCAATTACAGCGATCGAAAAAGGGACCTCTTCCTTTCCAAAACGATTCATGAGTTTTTTATAAGCTTCTTCTGTATATGGATAGTAGCGACTCCACCAATTGCCGAGCACATAGCGCGGCAGCAAAGGCACTGGTCCGCTGAGGTGATAAAAGTCTTTGAGGCAGCCTAAATAGTCACGTCCGTACCCTAAAAAGTAGAGATCAACAACATCCTGTTTTCTTTTTTCGATCCAGCCGTCTTCCCTTAAAATGGGCGTGAGACTATCATCGATCAAGGTATAACCTAGCATAGACATCAAACCATGATCTAAAGGCGTTGCGCCGTTTACTTTATCCAGCGTACGAGCTGTACCGCGCAGATCTTGCGTTTCTTCGCCAAAATGCCACACATTGTCATGCTTGCTGTAGTCACCTAACATTTCAATATAGAGATTATTCGCTGTAAATCCTTCTTCACCTTTAACATACACAAGATGAAAAGCACTAGTGATGATCTGCAGTTCATCTTCGCTTTCTAACAACTTAAAAGAAACTGGTTCAAATCGGCGGTTCAAAACCGTTTGTGTGGCCTGATCTTCAAAAACACCGTCTGGACTGTATTCCAAACGAATCATTTGTTCCGTCAGCACACTGAAACGAACGGAATCACGGGTGATCACCGATTCCGGATCGGTAACTGGAGCGGTTTCAATTTGATAAACTGGATGATTGCGTATGCCCATAATCTTTTCCCCCTCTTTAAAACTCAAATAATATCTTCAAATAATATCTAATGTTTGCTTAGCTGTTGGCGGTGGGAAAGCTTGATCTAACAAACGCAGGTCTTCTTCATCCAAGTCTATCGTCCCTGCGATTGCATTTTCATACACATGCTCTTTAGAAGAAGCTTTAGGGATCGCGAAAACTTTTCCAGAACGAATCGCCCATGCTAAAACGACTTGAAGCGGCTTGACGCCCTGTTTGGCAGCGATATGCTTCAGCTCTGTGTGTTGTGTAAACGTCTCTAGTTGTTGCTTTCCGTGCCCTAATGGTGCATAAGCCATGATCGGCACCTGCTGCTTTTCTTGCCAAGGAAGCAAGTCATATTCAATCCCTCTAGAGCCCAAATGATACAACACTTGATTCGTCGCACAATTCCCACCGTTTTCCAACTGAGTGAGCTGTTTCATATCTGATGTATCAAAATTAGAAACACCCCAACGCAAAATCTTTCCGTCTTTCTTCAGCTTCTCCATTCCTTTGATCGTTTCTTCAAGCGGAACAGAGCCCTTCCAATGCAATAAGTATAAGTCTAAATGATCTGTTCTCAAACGTTTCAATGAGTTTTCGCAAGCTTTTTCAATTTCTTCAAGTCCGGCATGATGAGGATAAACTTTTGAGACTAGAAAGGCTTCTTCTCTTCTGCCCGCTAATGCTTTTCCAACTAGTTCTTCCGCTGTTCCTTCTCCATACATCTCAGCTGTATCGATCACGTTCAGTCCCAAATCCAGCCCAAAACGCAATGCTTCGATCTCTGCTTGTTCTTTTTGAGGATCTTCGCCCATATACCACGTTCCTTGACCGATCGGCGGCACAGTTTTTCCATCCGGTAATGTTACAGCTTTGTCTTGCAAATGAAGCGCCACACTTTCTTTATCTTGGCTTTCCCACTTATCCATTCTTGTTCCTTCCTTTCTTGTTGTCTCATTTCTTTTACTGTACCATACCGCAAACTGGGCTACCAAAAAAAGCAGCCGCTCACAGAAAATATTTTCTGTAAAGGCTGCTTTTTATGATGTTTAAGTTTCGTTTGTTTCAAGTTACATCTTCATGAAATCATTGTTTAAAAGGACAAGTTTATTGCGAGCAACTTGTTGCCGCGAAAAAGGATAGCATCTCATCATTTACTTTGCTTTTCCTTTGAGCTTTTCACTTGTATCTACTTTTTTACCTAAAATAAAGATCATGGCGATCGTCGCAATAGCAGATACTGGTAAAATAATCATAATCGGCACGCCACATGCTGCTGGGATATAACCAAACAAAATTGCTACTAGCGCAACGGCTACTGCATAAGGCAATTGCGTTTTAACATGATCAATATGATTTGAACCAGCGCCCATAGAAGATAGAATCGTCGTGTCTGAAATTGGCGAAGCATGGTCACCAAAGATTGCCCCAGTCAACACTGCCCCGGCTGACATGATCGCAAATTCAGGATTTTCCGGTTGCAGAGCAGCCGCTAGCGGGATCGCTAAGGGCATCAAAATCCCCATGGTTCCATATGAGGTTCCAGTCGCAAATGAAATAATCGCGCCAAACACAAAAATAACAGTTGGCAACAAGAATGCCGGCATCGTTTCTCCTAATAGTGAAACCATAAAGTCTGCCGTTCCTAATTGGGTCATCACGCCGCTTAAAGACCACGCCATCAGCAAAATCGCACCTGTGATCACCAATGATTTCATCCCATCGATCCAAATATCAAGCGCTTCGCCGATTCTAAACAGTTTTTGCGCAACGCCCATGATGATGGCGATGATGCTGGCAATCAAAGCAGCTTGGAACAGAACGATACTGGCATCAGAAGCTCCAAACGTTTCTCTGAAAGTTGTAAAGGAGAAAGGCTGATCCTTCATCAGTTGGATCAACTGCTGATTATCGCCGTTGAGAATAATATCGCGACCGTTTGTATAAAAGCCAACAAATGAAAAGACAATAAGGGCACCAATCGGAATCAACGCATTCCAAATCGTGGCTTTTTCTTTTGCAGCCGGCAGCTCTTCATCCTCTTCCTCTTCTGCTTGAACTTCAGAACCTTCCGCAATCAACTTACCTTCATTACGTGCACGCATTTGAGCCGTTCGCATCGATCCAAATTCACGCAAGGTCAAAGAAGTGACCAAAACAAACAGCAGCATCAAAATGTTATAAAATCGGTAAGGGATCGTATCTAAAAAGATCCCATAAGCATTGACGTCGTGTCCTATTGAAGCGTAAGCATCATTGATCAACCCTATTTCGTAACCGACCCAAGTGGACACCACTGCAATACCGGCGATCGGAGCGGCTGTCGCATCAACAACAAATGCCAGCCGTTCTCTAGAGATCTTCATTTTATCTGAAACAGGGCGCATGATCGGGCCTACGATCAATGAGTTTGCATAATCGTCGAAAAAGACTAATAAGCCTAAGACCCAAGTGATCACTTGAGTACTGACAGGACCCTTCGCCTTTTTAGCTAAAGCTTCTGCTACAGCACGCGCTCCCCCCATTTTGGTGATCAAGCCGATCAAACCGCCAATGGTTAAGACTTGCAGTATGATCCCTGCATTCCATGGATCGGCCAAAGAGTCCAAAATCAGCTGCACGAGATCTAAGAAACCGCCTGTCAAAGCACTGATTATATTGGCACCGCCAAACATCTCAATCATGATCGTGCCGGAAAAAATCCCTAAGAATAAGGACAACAAGACATTTTTGGTTATAAAAGCTAATATAATCGCAACGAGCGGCGGAAGCAACGTCAGCCACCCCGCTTCGTTGGCTAGACTACTCTGCGCTTCAGCAGCAAAAACTGTCTGCGGTGTCAGTAAAAACAAGGCACCGACCAACAAACCTATTTTTTTCAACATTCCTTTTTCGCTCCTTTTTTTTGAAAAAAGAAAAAACACCCGGAGTCGTTATCGGCTCAAGGTGCTGGAATATTACATATGCTGCACGCCATTGCTCGATAGTCCTCCATAGCTAAAGCTATGACAGTATTGGATATCTTTTATCCAATCCCAGCAACAGGTTTTTGACAGTCCCTGTCACTTCGGCGATTTTTCCTTTCTTCTTTTTTCATAGGTGTCATCCTCCAAAAAATTACTAATAAAAATCGCGCCTCTATCTGAATGTTTTTTATTTTATTTGATACCTTTACCTTAACGCAGAAAAAACTTTTTTTCAAGCAACACGATGGCATTATCTATTAAAAATTAAAATTGGTCATTAGCTGTCTTCTTATCGTCAACGAGGCAGTAATCATGCATGTACACAAACGTTTATGCTTTTTTCGGCAGACAGAGCATTCGGTCGGGAAAAGGACGGCGGAAAACACGCTGCAAGCTATGGATTGTAGTTTCTTTTTTGACATAATGGTTTAGTAACCACACTCGGGAAATGAAATTGATGGACAAACAAGTCACTGATGGTGATGAAAAACAGATGCGTTCCAATCGTTCTTTGAAAGTTGCCGCTTCACCGACTTTTCCTCATTAAAAAAGAAAGTATGAAACCCCCTTAGAAAATTGAAGGCTATTTTTTTGAAAAGTGGTTTTCTGAAATTAAACTTGAAGGGGTTAAAGAGATTCAACATTGAAACATATGTGCATAAGGAGTTAAGAATTGTTAGATATTTCTATATTGTATGAAGATAACCATCTACTTATGGTAGAAAAACCTGTCAATATTCCTGTTCAAGCAGATAGCAGCCGAGATAAAGATTTGCTTACGATGTTAAAAGAAGATTTAAAGGTCCGCCATCAAAAACCAGGAAATGTATATCTTGGTCTAGTACACCGATTGGATCGCCCTGTTGGAGGTGCCATGGTGTTTGCCAAAACGTCCAAAGCGGCATCTCGTTTATCAGATATGATTCGCCGGCAAACCATCGAGCGCCGCTATCTCGCAGTTGTCCATGGTACACCTAAACTAAAAAAAGCAGAATTAGTGCATTATCTCTATAAAGGTAAGCGAAAGAATCAAGTTTTTTCTGTTTCACCGAACCATTCAAATGCGAAAAAAGCCGTTCTAGATTATGAAGTGCTGGCCTCAAAAAAGGGAATGAGTCTTTTATCAGTTAACTTGCATACTGGCAGACCCCATCAAATTCGCGTGCAATTATCTGAAACTGGTCACCCTCTTTTTGGAGACCAAAAATATGGTCAACACCTTACTGTTCCAGGAGAACAAATCGCACTTTGGGCTCACGCTCTTTCTTTAGAACATCCTGTCAGAAAAGAACCGATGGACGTTCAATCTTTGCCGCCAAACCAATATCCTTGGAACTTGTGGCGCGACATGAAACGATCCTAGTGAAGGAAAACATCAAACAACAACATCAAAAAGGAGCCTAAATTTAGGCTCCTTTTCTGCTGCTTTCTATTCGACGTTAATGTCATAAAGGTGTAAGGCAGTTTCTTCTTGTTTGCTTGTTTTTTCGCTCGTTGTATTTACTTTACCTGTGTAAATCACTTTATCTGTGTGCAAATCAATCACCGCAACAAAAATATCGGTATCTTGGTCTTCAACTGTACTGATAAGATACAGCTTATCCTCTTTTATAGTTGTATCATAGCCTGCTTTTTTCATATCAATAGTCACTTCTTTTGGCAACTGAATCGTTTTACTTGTCCAACCAGAAGAAGCCGATACAGTATGATAAAGCGTTAGTTGTTGACCAGTCAACATTGGAAGATAAAGACTTTTTTCTGCTACTGATAAGTGTTCAGCTCCGCGTTCTTTCAATTCTTTAGGCAGAGACAAGACAGAAAAGGCTTTTGCGCCATAATCATAAACGATGTAATGCGTTTGCGTTAACTCCTCTTCCGTAACGGATCCTTCTTCATTCTCTTCTCCCTGCTGAGTGATATGCACTTCCAAAACTTCCAGATCATTTGACTGCTTGATTTCAAAGTTTGTTACAGGAGAAAAGTATACAGCAGCTTGTGCCGGCACATCTATGCCTAAGTCCTTCAGTGCTGCTTTATCATTTGAATCCGTTTCTTGTTTAGTTAAATCCAAGTAAAAGATATTCCATTCTTCGGTCTTACTGTTACTTGTACTGCTGCTTGCTGAGACTGCCAATTGCTTGCCAACTACTTGAACATTCGCGATCCAGAAGAAAGAAGTATCCTTTAAAGGCAAAGAGACTTTATATTCTAGTTCCTTTCCAGAAGCTTTTTCTAACACAGAAATATCCAATTGAGTAGATTCTTTGTTTTTTTCTTGTCTGTTTTTGTCGACATACACATACATATTGTCATTTTCAAAATACTGATTAGGAGAAAAAGTTTTCCCGCGCAAAAAACTTTTATGCTCTTTGTACAACTTTTGAAGGCTAGAATCTACATTAAATAGCCCTTCTCTTTGTTCAAAATAAGGCAAATCGTGATCAAATAATGAGCCCTCTTTGCTTATTCCAACATTGCTCAACACCTCATCATTTCTGACGATCCCTGCTTTTAAATCCAGACCTTCAATCGCTTTATCATCTCCGGAGAGCGTTTCGATGTTATATTCCGGTGCTTTCATTCGCGCAACTGCTTTTTCCACGTAAAACCAGCCGATCGTAAGAAATGCTATTAAACTTAATAGTCCAACTTTCCAGTACCGCTTCATTTCTTTCACTCCTTTTAAATAACTGATTGAGCAAAAAGGCTTTGCTCAACAAATAGGTCAGATCTTTAAAGTATATCTTTGTTCATTTCTACACCGTGACCTTGTGCTGAAGCAGCCAATAACTAAGCCAAATAGAAACGCCGCCGATCAAGAAACTTAAGAAAAGATACAACCAAAAAATCTCTTGATAAAATAAGAAGTTTAACGGTGCATAAAGCGGACCAATCAGGATGGCTGCTATGATCAAAACATACGCTGCACCAATAAAGATCCCTTTCCATCGGTAGCTGCGTTCAAATAAGATGACAGTGAACAGCACAATGACTGCCAACGTTCCAATGCCATAAGCGATTAAAAAGCCACTAAAAGAATGGGGTAAGATCAGACTGAGAAATGGATGGCTTTGGCTAAGCGTTTCAAGTGAGACCAGCTCAAAATAAGGGGCCGAAGTGATTTTTCTCAGTAAAAATTCTTCCAAAGGAAACAATAAAAGCTGCACAGCCACCAAACCAAAAACAAATAAGAGGATCGTAGTCAGTTTTGCAAAAAATAGTTGAATACGATTAAGCGGCAGCATCAATAAACGGTAAATAAACATATTTTTGCCAAACCAATCACGATACCAAATAAATAAGCAATAAATCAGCAAAGATACTACAGCGATTCCTATAGAGAAAACAAATAAAGTGGTATAGGAGACCGTATGCATACTGATTTTCCCTAAATGCTCTATGACTTGTACTGATGTGTATCTTTGTTCTAGCATCAAACTATTTGCTTCTTTCATATAACCCATTTCTGCACTTACGACAGCGGCTATTTGCAAAAGAATCGTCAGTCCAATCAATGCGCCGTATATTTTAGAAAAGCGATCGACTTCAAAACGGACCAGCTTGATATAATTCTTCATCGCACTAAAACCTCCCTCATGATGTCAACGATCGACTTGCCTTCTTCTCGCGCTTCTTCTGCCGCAAAAGATTTAACGATCGTGCCTTCGTCTATTAAAACCACGTGATCGATCAAATGCTCAACATCTCCGATCTCATGTGTGGTAATAATGACCCCTTTGTCTTCAACAAGATAGTCTGTAAAAGCATTCGCGATTTCTTCACGGCTGAACACGTCAATTCCAGAAAACGGTTCGTCCATCAATAAATAATCGACATCTAATGCTAAACCTAACAAAATATTGACTTTAGCTGTGTTTCCTTTAGACAACGAAGAAATCTTATCTTCAGCTTTTAAGCGGAAAAATCCCAGCAGCTCATCTGCTCGTTCTTGGTTCCATGAATCATAAAAGTCGCGCATAAATGTCATTGCTTGTCCAATCGTCATCGAGGGCATTGTAATAATCGTATCTGGGATAAAAGCAACTGTTTCATAACTTTCTTTTGACAGCTTTTGGTTGTCGATGAGGATCTCTCCGCTGTTGATAGGCACGAGATTCATGATCGCATTTAAAATCGTTGTTTTTCCTGTTCCATTGATCCCGATCAAGCAAGTGACTTCACCTTTTTGTGCAGTAAAAGAAACATCTTTTAATACACTTTTGCGTCCATATTTCTTCACAACATTTTTGACTTCGATCATCTTCGTTCATCTCCTCTACTTTTCACTCATAAAACGTTCTTTTAAAAGCGGCTCAATCTCTTCAAACGAAACCTTGATTGGCTTGATCGCTTTAACTAGCGCGTCCACTGCTTCTGTGACCAGTTCTTGCTTCACTTTTATCAGTATTTTTTGATCTTCTGTGATTTTGCTAGGCATATTTCCTTCTGTGTAAATCAAACCTTCATGCTCCATTTCTTTATAGGCACGCTGTACCGTATTTGGATTGATTTTTAATTTTTGCGCGAGTTCTCGTCTCGATGGCATTTCTTGTCCCGGCAAAAGTTCTCCCGAAGCCACTTGCTCCTTGAATTGCCGAACAACTTGCACATATACCGGCTCTCGCTTATTAAAAGTCTGATTCATCTTGAAGTCTCACCTTCCTTTATTAAGTACTTTTAGTGTATCACCACATTAGTACACCTCGTTTAAAAAAATGTGTACCGTGCTCTTAATACAACGACATCTGTATTATGTATTTAGTACAGCAAAAAGTCAATACTTTTTTGAAGTTTTTTAATTATTGCCGTTCACCTATGATCATGTTTTAAATGTTCATTTGAGACATTGCCTTAATTAAGCTAGATATGATTCCCAGTTTCAGTCAAAATGAATAAAAGAAAGAAATTGAAAGGAACTTGAACTACTTCACTTTAAATTTATCAGGTTCCAAGGCGGAATAGTTCATGCATGATATGAATAAACAAAAAAAATATTGACTTTTTTAAATGACAAAATATTGAAAATATCCAAATAGAAGTGATGGATTTTAGAAAGATATTAACAGATTATGTTTAGCAGCACATGTTGAATGTTATGGTGCTGCAACTTGTTCATAGAACAGGCTTCTGTGAACAAGTTCAGAGTATAAAAGCTTTAACTTGTTCATAGATCAGACCTCTGTGGACAAGTTCAGAACGTAAAAGCTGCAACTTGTTCATAGACCAGTCCTCTGTGAACAAGTTCAGAG
Organism: Pisciglobus halotolerans; assembly: GCF_900113675.1. GTDB lineage: Bacteria > Bacillota > Bacilli > Lactobacillales > Carnobacteriaceae > Pisciglobus > Pisciglobus halotolerans. Next base: position 5,031 of record NZ_FOQE01000025.1, on the reverse strand, counting down.
TATAAATGCTTTAACTTGTTCATAGACCAGTCCTCTGTGAACAAGTTTAGAGTATAAAAACTTTAACTTGTTCACAGGATCGACTGTTATGCAATTTGACAGCAAATCGTTCCAACGTGATAGGGAGAAAAACCAAAGATCTTTGCGACTTAATTGTTCTTTCGGGGTCGCCCCATATCCTGCTTTTTTAGTTGAGCTGCACGAGGCAGAGACTCGCTCCGCGTCCTTTGTATTCTTGACTTTTGGGTCATGGTCTTCTATACTGTAAGCATTCGAATAGCTTTTTTACTGTGAATGAGCGCAGTAGGATATGATCCCTGTTTATAGAGAGTCGGAGGTTGCTGGAATCCGATACATATCATCGATCCGAATTACACTCAGGAGTAACTTGATTCATTTCAAGCGCGATACTGGCGATAATAGTAAACGAGTGGTATGCAGCAACTGCATGCAAATTGGGTGGTAACACGGAAATTTTTTCGTCCCGATGGGTAAAGAATATTCTTTACGCATCGGGGCTTTTTTATTTTTTACATAGATCAGCTTAAAAAAGGAGAGAAAAAAATGGACATTTTAGAAGAGTTAACATGGCGCGGCGCCATCAATCAACAAACGGATGAAGAAGGTTTGCGTGAATTATTACAAGAAAAGAAAATCGGGGTTTACTGCGGAATCGATCCGACTGGCAGTATGCACATTGGTCATTTGATTCCTTTTATGATCTTAAAAAGGTTCCAGCTAGCTGGGCATCGTCCAGTGATTGTGATTGGCGGTGCAACTGGATCGATTGGCGATCCGAGCGGCAAATCTCAAGAACGGGTGCTGCAGTCTAAAGAACAAGTTGAGCAAAATGCTGCAAAACTAACAGAACAAATGGAGCAGCTATTTGACGCTGGCAAAGACGAAAAAGCCATTCGTCTCGTCAACAACCTTGATTGGACAAAGGATTTGACACTGCTTGATTTTTTAAGAAATATTGGTAAAAGTTTTAATGTCAACACGATGCTTGCTAAGGAAATTGTTTCCAGTCGATTAGAAACAGGTATTTCCTTTACTGAATTTACTTACCAAATTCTTCAGTCCATCGACTTCTTGCATTTATACAAAGAAGAAGATGTCCAATTGCAAATTGGCGGAGCTGATCAATGGGGAAACATTACAGCCGGGCTTGAATACATTCGCAAGCAAGAAGGTGCTGACGCAAAAGCTTTCGGTTTAACGATTCCATTGATGCTGAAAGCTGATGGCACAAAATTTGGCAAAACAGCAGGTGGAGCAGTTTGGCTGGATCCCGAAAAAACAACACCTTACGAATTTTACCAGTTTTGGCTAAACCAAGATGACCGAGATGTGATCAAATACTTGAAATACTTTACTTTCTTGTCAGAAGAAGACATCAATGCATTGGCTGAAAAAGTAGCAGCTGAACCGCATAAACGTGAAGCACAAAAAACATTGGCTCGTGAAATGACCCAATTCGTGCATGGTAAAGCGGCTCTTGAAGACGCTGAAAAAATAAGTGCCGCTCTTTTCTCTGGTGATGTCAAGGATTTGACGGCTGATCAGATCGAAGAAGGCTTTAAGCACATGCCAACTTTTGAATCTCCCAAAGAAGCGCGTAATATTGTAGAGTGGTTAGTCGATGTGGTGGGTATTGAACCTTCCAGAAGACAAGCCCGTGAAGACCTTAAAAATGGCGCCATCTCCATCAATGGAGAAAAAGAAACAGATGTGGAAGCTGTCATCACACCAGAAAACTCTTTTGAAGGCAAATTTATCTTAGTCCGCCGCGGCAAGAAAAAATACTTCTTAGTGAAACTTGTTTAAGATGTTACAAAAAAGCCATAGCTGATTGACCAGCTATGGCTTTTTCCCTTTTTTTGCTTATTGAAAATGATCTTTATTGATATTCTTTAGCGTACTGCTTTCAGGGCTACTTTTTGATCTTTTTTGAATAATCGAAAGGTCTCCGCTTGTTTCTAAAACAACGGCTAAAATGTCTTCCATTGAGGCCGAGCCTTTTGAACGCACGGCTTGAAGAATCTCTTCTTCAGAGAGCCGTTCTTTTTTGATTGCTTCAAAGTCGTACTGCCCTTTGTAAAACAATAATGTAGGACTCGCCTTTACCGCTTTGTCGGCTATTTGGAAATAAATCGTCAATTTGGTGATGATAAATTGCAGAAAAATCAAAATCGTGAACGCAATCGTTCCATCGACCAATGTTAAATCACGACTTGTTAAAATCGTAGCTAAAATAGATCCTAAAGCAATCGTTACAACAAAATCAAAAGCATTCAGCTTTGATAATGTACGTTTTCCAAAGATTCGCAAAACTAGAATCAGCAACAAATAAGCTAAAGTCCCAACAAGCAAAATTCTAAAAATCGTATTCCAGTCGCTAAAAAGCATCTTCATATTTATTCTCCTTTTTAAAAAGCTAGTTCTTTTCTTTATCTTTATCTTACACTCTTTTCTTCTTCTTCTTCAACTCATATCAATCGTCTTAACTCCTGCTTATTCAGCGCCTAGCTGCTTCCTTCATATTGATTGAAATTTTAACATTATTTTGCCAAACTAAGGAAGAACCACCCACATTATAGGAGGGGAAAAACAAATGAAACTCCACATTGGCAATGAAATATGGAATAAGGCCGGCGCTTTTTATGTGCGAATGTCCGTTTTTGTGCTTGAACGAAATATGGAATTAGCAGAAGAATTTGATCAACAAGACACGGCTGCAATTGAGTATGCCGTTATCTATGACAACGAGCACCCGATATCTACTGGAAGATATGAGATTTTGGATAAGGAAACCATTCGTATTGGAAGAATTGCAACACTAAAAGCTTATCGCGGAAGAGCACTCGGCAGAACGATCATCCAAGCATTAGAAGAAATCGGCCAAAAGAAAGGCTGTACCAAAGCGCTGATCCATTCTGAGCAAACAGCCGCTTCTTTTTATCGTGAATTAGGCTATAAAACAGCCTCTGAAGAATTTTATGAAAACAACGTTCCTTGTATTCTTTTGGAAAAGTCATTAGAGCAGCATTAAAATGAATCCCTTTTTCTGATCCCCTTCCTTTTTTCTATCTGCAATGCTACACTTGAAAGGAATACAGTAGGAAAGAGGGAAAATATGTATCCATTTGATAGAACAAAAGATGGTCTTTATTATGTCGAGCAAGTCCAAAAAAAATTGGTTTCACCAAAAGAACTAGTAGAGAAAGCTTTCTGTAAAATCGAAAAGGAAAATCCTATTTTAAACGCTGTCACACACACAAGAAAAGAAAAAGCTTTGCAAGAGGCGAAAAAACAAGACTTTTCTGGAAAAGTCTATGGCGGAATTCCTATACTTGTAAAGGGTTTAGGACAAGATCTAGCAGGAGAACCAAGTACTTCAGGAGCAAAGTTATTAAAAAACAATAGAGCTAAACAAACCAGCCACTTTGCCGCCATGCTGCAAAAGGCCGGTTTTATTGTGATTGGGCAGACAAACACCCCTGAATTTGGCTTTAAAAATATTACGGAACCAGAACTATACGGCCCAGCACGCAATCCTTGGAATACGAATCATTCTCCAGGCGGTTCAAGCGGTGGGGCTGCGGCAGCTGTAGCTTCAGGGATGTCACCTGTTGCCGGTGCAAGCGACGGTGGCGGCTCGATTCGTATTCCGGCTTCTTTCACCGGGTTAGTCGGACTCAAACCAACACGCGGGCGCACGCCGATTGGGCCTGGCGTCGGCAGAAATTGGCAAGGTGCTTCGATCAGCTTTGCTTTGACCAAGTCGATACGCGATACGGCCGCTATGTTAGATGCCTTGCAGGTTGTTCAGCCAGCCGCTGCTTTTCAAACGCCCCTATTTGAAAGTGGGTATATAAACTTGCTCAAAGAAAAATCTGCTAAAAAATTCCGCGTCGCCTTCTCGCTGGCATCTCCGGTCGGCTCAGCAGTCAGTGAAGAAGCTAAACAAGCTGTCCTTGACACAGTTAAATGGTTGGAGGCAAATGGGCACCAAGTAACAGAAGCTGCTCCTGATATTGACGGGATCCATTTAATGAAGTCTTACTACCTCATGAATTCAGGCGAAACGACAGCAATGCTGGAAGGAATCGAGCAATCTCTGCAGCGAAAATTGACGATAGAGGATATGGAACTAGTAACATGGGTGTTGTTTCAAGCAGGCAAATCTATTTCAGCTGCCAGCTATTCACAAAGTTTGAACACTTGGGACCAAGCAGCTGAAACAATGGCGACATTTAATGAAACATATGACTTGTATTTGACACCTGCTACAGCAGAAACGGCACCAAAAGTTGGAACACAATGGCAAAGTGCGGCAACACTGGAACGTATGCGTCAGATCGACTCCTTTTCTTCAGCAGAACAGCAGCAGATCGTCTGGGAAATGTTTGAAAAAAGTCTGCCGATCACACCGTTTGGCATGCAAGCAAACTTGACTGGTCAGCCATCTATCAGTCTGCCGACTTACTTAGCAGCGAACGGTTTGCCTTTAGGCATCCAATTTACTGCCCCAAAAGGCAAGGAAGACTGGCTGCTGGCCATTGGACAAGAAATGGAACAAGATGGACAATTTATTTAAGGATGCGGAGAAAGCCCGATAGAGTCACAGCAAAAACAGGAAGTTGTTGAAGAGAGCAGCGAAGCGCGCATCAAAACAACTTATCTTTTTTGCAAAGACTCTGGCTTTCGCAGCTCAACTAAAAGTAGGATGTGGAGAAACACGATTAGAAAGCGAAGACTATCGCAATCCTGACGCAAACAGCCCAGCGGAGCGGGTGTGCGGACAGGATAAGATAGACACAGCTTTCTGTGTTTCGCAGCTCAACTACGAGGATGCGGAGCGAGGTTGATAGAGGCGACTGGAAAATGAAAAAGCACAACTAACTGCATGGTCTATTGCTCAGTAAGCATGATTTAATAGGAAAAACAGCACTTGTGTAGTGACCCCCAAATATTAGACTTTTTTGAAGTGGAGAAATCCACTTCTTTTTTTCTACTTTTATCCGCAAG
>NZ_FOQE01000038.1 GCF_900113675.1 Pisciglobus halotolerans | reverse complement strand
ACAGTTTGATGACTAATCGTGATGGCCGTCCATTCTTTTAGTAATTCAGCGGTGTCGCGGTACGTACACTTACTAGCTAGTTCTGCCACTTTGACTTCTACGAGCGGACTATGGCGTTGATAATTTCGAATGCCTAACCATTCGTCTAATGGGTAATGATTTTGATTCTCTTGATCTACCATTAGGGTACGACGGTAACGAACAGGACCAAAAACAAACTGAACGGTTTTCCAGTCTTCTCTTTTCACTTTCCACCCATCACTTTGTTTTTGTTCTTTGATCACTTGATTGATATGAGAAAAGATATCTCCTACTAATTCAGCGAATAAATCGTACATATAGAGCTGTATCAACTCCTCTGTCCTAATTAAATCGCTTGATTCCTTTATTATTTCATATAATTTTGTTATAATTTTATCCATAAGAAGGCTTCTTTCGTTTATGTATTTGCCGCTCAGCATACATTTATGATAGAACGCCTTCTTTCTTTTTGCTAGTAAAAAATAAAAATCATCTCGAGAACTATTTTACACATACGATCTGCCTTACAGACAGTTGGTATTATTTTGGTAGTTGCTATGTTGATTACTCCTGCAGCCACAGCGTATTTTTGGACCGATCGTTTAAATATAATGTTAGTTTTCTCTGCAATCTTTGGAGTCATTGCGTCGATTTGTGGTCTTTATCTTAGCTATACGTTTAATTGGGCTTCTGGTCCTGCTATTGTAATTGTAGCAGCGGGAATATTCTTAATCTCTTTTATATTTTCTTCAAAACAAAAACTAATATACTTTAAAAAATATAAATGAGGCGATAATATGAAAAAAATATTTTTAACCGTAGCAACTATGATATTAGTGGTAGGGGGAGTAATTTTCTTCGTTAATAGTCGAAGTGAAGAATCTAGGCAATCAGGAGAGAACAGTAAAATTAGTGTGGTGACTACTAATTCTATTTTGGAAGATATGGTAAAAAATGTGGCTAAAGATCGCGTTAATTTATATAGTATTGTTCAAAGAGGGGTTGACCCTCATGAATATGAGCCTCGCCCAGAAGACATCTCTAAAGCGACCGATGCTACAATTATATTTCATAACGGATTGAACTTGGAGACAGGGGGAAGCGGATGGTTCAAAAAACTTGTAGAAACTGCACATAAGGAATTTGAGAAGGATGTTTTTGCTGCTAGTGAAGGAGTTACTCCACTACATCTGACGACTAATGAAGCAGAAGAAGATCCTCATGCTTGGTTAGATTTAGCTAATGGTATTCAGTATGTTAAGACAATAACGAGAGTATTAAAAGAAAAAGATGAAAAGAATGCGGATTTTTATATAGAAAAATTGCAACATTTACATGAAGAGGCACAATCAAAGTTTCTTGATATACCTGAAAAACAACGCTTGCTTGTGACATCAGAAGGGGCATTTAAATATTTTGCTAAGGCATACCATGTTACTCCAGCTTATATTTGGGAGATCAACACAGAAGCACAGGGCACTCCTGAGCAAATGAAAACAGTGTTAGCAAAGATCGAAGCTTCTGATGTTAAACATCTATTTGTTGAAACCTCTGTCTCGCCAAAATCAATGGAAAAGGTCGCAGCAGAAACTGGTTTAGAAATCTATTCCAAAATTTTTACCGATTCTTTGGCGAAAAAAGGAGAGGAAGGTGATACTTATTACACCATGATGAAATGGAACCTCGATAAAATACATGATGGTTTAGCTTATTAGTTTATATTTTTTTTAAAGAGCCGCAAATCTTTATGTACAAATAATACTTGACACTATGATGTATAATATGAGAGGAGTAATGATAAGGGGTGACGCCAATTCAAGAGAAATACTTATTGGCTATTGAACAGATTAGTTTTCAAAATGAGATTGTAAAAAATAGTCAAATTGCTAGTTTTTTGAACGTGAAGCCATCGTCTGTGACGGAAATGGTTGAGCGGTTATCGGCTAATGGTATGGTTAATTGTGTTGCGTATAAAGGAATAGTTTTAACTGATAAGGGAAACCGAGAGTTAGAGATAGTGAAAAAAAGATGGCAGATTATGACAAATTTTTTAAAGAATCAATTGGATTGTTCTGAGATAGAAATAGAAAATATTATGGAAGAATTTATTCAGATTAAAAATCCAGTATTTTTAAAGAAACTTAATTCTCATATAAAAAATACCAATGTAGCATATTGAATGGAAACTTAAGTGTTTAATCTTACAATTTAATTTTTGGCTAAATTTTTATTTTTAACTGAACTGTATAATTTAACTAGTTGAGTTTCCTAGCCAATAAAATTTTTGTATGTTCTTTAGCAGCAAAAAAATTGCTTGAGCGTCATAATTTTATATGCGAGTTCTTGTCTAGTTTGTATTTAATACAACTGTTCATAAAAAGAGTGTTTTAAAGAGTGTCTTCTCTTTAGAGAGCACTCTTTTTTGGCTCTTCGACATTTGGTGTTGGTAGAGAGATACAAATGGAAATTTAATCTTAAACTGTTAGGCAGAGTGCTTAACTGGTTTTTGTTTCATTTAGAAGATCATGTCTTGAATGAGGTAAATTCTTGCTCGAAAGTTTTAGAAATTTCAATAGCCGTAGGCTACGCGTCTTATCACTTTTATCTTGTTGTTTGTTCCTTCTAATGCACCATTCCTATAGCTGGTTTTTAAAGCATATTGAATCCCTAATTTGTAGGTCAGCTTCTTACAAAACCATTGTGGGAGGCGTTAATCTAAACTGTTCATCGTATCGAAAAAAGATTTGGTTATCCTTGTGTTTGAAGTGATAGATGAGGAGTTGACAGATCTCGTAAGCCCTTGTTAATGGCTAGTAATAACTCAAAAGTTCATCGAAAATCGATTTTTGTGTCATTGGTCTACGAAAGGATCAATTATATTGATAATTTGAACTATCGATATAGATTCTCGAATTACACACTAGTTTAAGCTAAAACAAACAATGAAAAACTTACCATTTACTCAAAAAATTAACTCATATAAGTACATTAGAATGTAAAATAGACTGATCAGAAAAAGAGGGCTAATATAGGTAGTCCTCTTTTTGGTATTTTGATATTCTAAATCTTTTTTTATTGGATTTATCCCCTTGTTTGATAAAGACCATTAGGATACTTAGATCTGCAGGATTTACTCCGCTGATCCGGCTAGTTTTGGCAATTATTTCTAGTTGGATTTTCTGCAATTTTTGTTTTGCTTCTTTTGCTAATCCATTGATGCCTTGCTTTTATGTTTCTAAATGGAAAGCTACCATATTATTTGATTTTCTTTCCATTTTGACAAGAACTGGAACATCAAGCTGTTTTGAAACTTCAGTAAGGTAAACTGCCAATTCCGTTAAAGCTGCTTCATCTCCTAGCTCACTTTCTTCAAGAATCGTTTCGTTGACTACCTCGATCTCAGCTGTTAGTTCTTCTTCCAAAATTTTTTCTACAGTTTGCTCTACTGTTTCAGAAACTTGTTCGCTGATACTTGGCTGGATCGAAAGCCGTGCATTTTTCGACCCATTCCTAGGAAACTTTTTTTTCTTCTTCCAGTATTTCGATTTCAACTTGGTCTTTGGACAAGCCCGAATCAGCCAGACCTAGTTGGACAGCTTCGTCTATTGTTGCATCTTCATAAATCAGCATTAGCATTACCTCCACTATTATTTCCGCTTTTTTAGAATTCATTGCTTTCTTAAGAGCACGTTCTCTTTCTTTTCCGTGCTTACTCCATTAATAAATGATGAGCGTAGCTGTGTCCTTCTTTTACACCAGTTAAAAACTCAGCAGCTTTTTGATCATTTGGATAATACTCAATAGGAAAGTCGCTCATAGATACATCTACTAGCTCAATCAATAAATTCTGAAAACCATCTTAAAGAACTGAACTTTTGACTAAGCCAATTCACTTGTTGAAGCTGCAATAGATAGTAATGTCTGATCAATATCTACCGCCTATACCTGACTCTTCATAATCGGTAAACTGTAAGTTCAAGACACCCGTCAGTAATAAATTCCCAATATCAGAAGCAATATCTAATAATGCAACAGTTTTTTTGTCGGTAAATAACTATTCAATCAGATAGAAAAACAGATAACTAATGATATCGGCTGTTAACTGATGATTCGGCCGTAAATTCTCTTTTTTACTTCCTTTTAGAAGTAAAAGCTGACTTAATTTTTGCCATTCTTCTGATTCTAGATGCGTTTTTTATTTGCTGATAAATCTCCATCACTCTTTGGATCGTCTATTTATCTGGCTACCATCAATTACTCGCACTTGATGATTATCAATCAAATTCTCAGCGTTTTCAATATACGCGTCTAAAAAAATATCCAGTGCATTTTAAAGCAGTCGGATAGCTTCCACGTTTAATGTAAAGACTTGTTCAATTTTTTCAGGAAATATCCCGCACCTCATTTCAGAAAACAAACTATAACAATTTTTATACCTATTTAATTCTAACGAATATTTCAGGAGATGTTAGTCTATTTAGATGTTTTCAGCGCTTTTGTTTGTGAATTAAAGAACAAATAAGTTAGTTTTAAAGTTCTAAGAAAAGAAAAGAGCGGGACATAATTATTCAAGTTATATCACACTCTCGTATAATCTTATTAAACAGCACAGAAGAAACTCATCTCCACTTCGTTTTGCTCTCAACAACTGCTACGCATGAAATATATTAAAAGTGAAAGCTAGGTAAATAAGTTGAAATTGCATTGAAACACTATTACTGAAAGAAATTGATGTTGAAACATACCAATATGTGTTGAAACTTTTCTTTTACTAGCTTGTCATAATTTTGCGTCAGTTTTCCTTTAATAGCTGTTGATGAATTTGGTAGACTGCCCCAATCATTCCTGCATCATTTTGAAGCTTCGCAGGTCTCACTTTCGCAATGGTTTGTTCTTTTAAATAATTAATGGATTCATGTCGCTGAATCAACTCAAAAAGACGTTCCTGAAGTCGCTTGTTGAAGGTTTCATTAGAACTAATTCCGCCTCCGATTAATACAACCTCAGGATCAAAGCAGCTAATTAAATTTAGCAGCCCCACAGATAAATCAGTAAAAAAACGAGAGAGTATCTCGGTGGCTAACGCTTCACCTGATGCTTCTCTTTTTATAATTTCTCTGGCATCCCAGACATCTTCAGACGCTGAATTTCTTTTTTTCTGTGCCAAATTGTATTGATAGCATAAACCACCTACTGTTGCGGCTTTTTTGTTCAAAGAGACTTCTTCAATATCTCCTGTCACAGGAATCTCATCAATAAGGCACCAGCCAAATTCGCCTGCCATTCCATGACTTCCACGAAATACCTCGCCATTAATGATTATTCCCCCACCTATTCCCGTTCCTAAAACAATGCAAAGGTAATTATCCATGCCTTTAGCGTTGCCAATCCAGCGTTCAGCAATCGCGGCTGCATTTGCATCATTTTCTATACTTACAGGTAAACCGGTAAGTCTTTCCAGCTCCACCTTCATATTCATTCCATAAAATGGTTTGATGGCTCCTGCCGTTAACATAAATCCATCTTTTTGAATAATTCCTGGTGCGCTAATGCCAATTCCCTTAATTGTTGAATAGGTTTGTTTGAAGCCCTCTACAATCTCGTGTAATTCACTGACAAACGTAGGGAAGTCATAATTTGTGGGCATTGATTTTTTTTCTAAAATCGTCCCCGTTTCATCTAATACCCCATATTTTACATTTGTTCCACCTATATCAAACCCTACGTACATATTCTCAACTTCTCTCTTCGATAATATCATACTTCTTAAAAACGTTCATTAAAATGTTAGCATTAATAAAAATAACGGTTCCGATACCAGTGAATAGCCAAACAAACAATAATTTAGGTAAATAGATTGGTACAATAACGACTCCTCCGATAGTAATAAAAAACACAATAATGCTTTGTGGTAAATGTTTAAACGACAAAATCATTGCATTTACAACCGTTCCAGACAACGAATTATCAAATCGAGCAATCAATGGAAATAGATAGAGACTCATCAGTACCAAAAAAGTGATAAATACCATTGTAAGGTAGTAGGCAATTTTATTTCCCACCATAAAGCTTTGTACGTATGGAAAAGTCCAAAAACCTGCTCCGATAACAGCCAGTATCAACACCCACAGTTTTGTTGCCGGAAGCATATTTAGCTTTAGCTGCCGTAAATATTCTTTATACAGCACACCTTCACTATGATCTATCATCTTATAGGCGGTTCCATATGCGCTCGCCAAAGCCACACCAATCGTCACCACAGGCAAGCAGGAGATGATAAAAATACTATTCAAAAGTAAAATTTGATAAATTCGTTCCATTCCACTATAAATTTTTCCTTCTGTACTAAAAATTTTCGACATGCTCCTGCCTCCTCATTTGTTGTCCTTTATTATCTACTCAAGCGTCTTACAAACCTAATTTTTTCTTATTTTCTTCAATTTTTTCATTACGAACCTTGTTTACATCATCAATTTTATTATCTTTTTGGAAATTCTTGTAGTCTTCCAGCAAGCTATCTAATTCTTTTTCATCCTTTGCTCTAAGCATGCCCACTAAGGTTGTACTCCAATTCGTTTGAATGGCGCTCAATGCACGCGCTTCTTGTGTTCCAGCATCCGGACCAATATTTTCTGTTGGGAATTGTGATGCAAGTTTACCATCTCCCCATTCTTGCATTTGTTTCACAGCATCTACATAAGAAGCGTCATTCATCGCTTTGAAACGGTCATGACCAAACTGGATGAATTCACCCATACGATACTCTAATTGCCATTTTTCAGGATCATCTTGTTGAATTTTTCTTGCTTCGTCTGTCCATTGTACCTTATTGTCAGCTTCAACAGTATATGTTTCCCCTTCAATACCAAAGTTTGTCAGCATTTCTCCTTCATCACTCAATAGATACGTGAATAGTTGAATCGCTTTTGCAGGGTCCGCACAGTCTTTACCGATATAGTTAATCATCCATCCTGAAATTCCTGCTTGTGTTAATGTTGGCTTGTTTCCTACAGTACTTTGAATTCCATCTATAGCAATGTATTCAGCATCTGGGTTGCTTGCTTTAAATGTTTGCAATGGAATTCCCTGGTTAACAAAAGAACCCAGCATGACCGTTGCATATTTACCTGTTTGAAGTTTTTCTTTAAATTTATCCCCATCATCTGTAAACGTGTCATCAGAGATATTGCTATCTTCATGTACTTGGCGGAATGCCTTCACCCAGTTGATATAGTCTTCGTCTAAATTACGATCATAATATTTTCCATCTTTTGTATAAGGAACACCTAACATATCTTGTACGACACCATCCATAGAGCCATTAGATGAGCCATCTTTTGCAAAATCATTGAAGCCAAACGGAATTAAATCCGGATATTTCTCTTTAATTTTACTCATGCCATCTGCAAAGCCTTCTGGTGTAGTGAAATCTGGTTTTCCAATTGCTTCATACACATCTTTTCTGATTACGAAGGCATCTCGTGCAAAGATGTCCCCACTATCAAAATCACTTTGTGTATTTGAATAATTAGGATAGCCATAAGATTTTCCATCTGATAATTTATACCAGTTCAACGTTTCTTCACGAGTTACTTCATTGAAATAAGGATCGTAAGTTTTTGCTAAATCTTGTAGTGGCAATGCCCAAGAGTCTGCTTTACGGGCAACTTGAGAATTTGAATCAAAAATCGTTACGATGTCCGGCATATCTCCTCCTGCAAAATAGGTATTTAACTTGGTGTCATCTCCTGTAATAAATTCAATATCGATGTTCAGATCTTCTTTGATTTTCTTTGTTACCATATCTTTTCCATATTCGGTGTTCCACCAGTCTGCATTAACATACCATTTTAATTTAGTCGTTTCCTTTTTTGTATCTAATTGCCAAGCTGGCGTTTTTGCATCTGGTGTATAGCGATCTTCAATAGATGGTAAACTTACCTCTTTATTTTTTGACGCCTCTTTGTTATTTCCACAAGCACCTAATAACATCACACTTGCCAAAGCGAGTGTCCCTACAATTTTCTTTTTTGATAACTTAAACATTTCCTTCTCCTCCTATTCTTTTACTGCCCCAAGCATCATACCTGAGATAAAATGTCTTTGTAGCAATGGATAGATAATTAAAATTGGAACGGTCGTGACAACAATTGTTGCCAGTTGTACCCCCTTAGATGTTGTGCTGATTTCGACCGCTGCATTTAAGCCTTGTTGAGATGCTGCCTGAGATTGCGTGATAATTTCGTAGAGTTTCATCTGCAATGGATAAAGCGCTCTTTCTGTCACATATAGCTTGGTTGTCATAAAATCATTCCATTGCCACACTCCATGAAATAGGGCTATCGTCGCTAAAGCAGGTTTAGATAACGGCATAAATATTTTTAGAAAAACGCCCCAATCACTTGCACCATCAATCTTGGCAGATTCCTCTAAAGACGTAGGAACATCTCTGAAGAAATTCATCAAAATAATGACATCATAGTAACTTAATAAAGCTGGGATAATATATACCCAAAACGTATTTAACAAATTTAATGATTTAATCAATAGATAAGTAGGAATCATTCCCCCAGAAAAGAACATTGTAATAATTCCCATGGTGGAATACAGTCCACGACCTTTCAAATTCCGTTTAGATAAAGCGTAAGCCATAATCGCACAAAAGGCTGTATGTGCGAAAACGCCAATTGCTGTTTTTCCTATCGAGATAAGTAATGCTTGCCACATTGATGCATCACCTAATACTTTTCTATAATTATCTGTTGCAATCTCTGAAGGCCAAAATACGAAGTCTCCTTTTGCTAGCGCATCACTGGATGCAAAAGAAGAAGCAACAATATTCCAAACAGGGACGATGATAACAATGGTAAATACTAACAATAACAAAATATTGACAAAGTTAAAAATCTTGCTGTCTTTATCTTGAACGACATTACTCTTTGGTTTTGCTAATGATAAGCTGCTCTTTTTCATCGTGTCCCTCCTTAAAGTACTGATTGATTATCATTCAGTTTTTTCGTGATAATATTTGTTAAGACCAATAAAATCACCGAGATAATCGAGATTCCCAATCCTACAGCTGTTGCATAAGAAAAATTACCTTGCATTAACCCTACTCGATAAACATAAGAGTTGATGACTTCTGCTTTTGGCTGATTTTGTGAATTCATTAAGACTAATGTTTGATCCAGATTTGAGTTAAACAACCCGCTGACACTTAGAATCAGATTTAATGAAATAATGTTTCGAATCATTGGAATAGTGATACTCCAGATTTGACGAAGTCTGCTGGCTCCATCCATTTTTGCTGCTTCATAATAGGTAGGATCAATTTTAGACATCGTTGCCAGATACAAAATTGTTCCCCATCCTGCTTCTTTCCACACATCTGACAATGAAGCAATCCACCAGTACTTGCTAACATCTAACATATGGTTTTGTTTTGTTTGAATTCCAATAAAATTCAATAATTCATTAATCATTCCATTAGAAGAAAACCAGGTAATGATCATTCCGCCTAAGATAATCCAAGATAAAAAATGGGGCAGATAAGAGATAGTTTGTATTACTCGTTTAAATACGCTGTCTCTTAGTTCATAAATCATAACCGCAATAATAATTGGCAGAACAAATCCAAAGGCTAGTTTCAATCCACTAATGCCTAATGTGTTAATTACGGACTCCCAAAAATATTTATCCTCCATGATAATCCGAAAATTCTCTAAACCAACCCACTGTGCACCATCTATTGTGTCTATGACTGTGTAATTTTTAAAGGCAATCACTAAGCCATAAATGGGGATAAAACTAAAAATAATCATGTAAATAATGCCGGGAATGGCCATGGTTTGCAGCTGCCATTGATGACCAAAGTCTTTCCACCATTTTGAAAAATGACTGGTTGAGGCTGCTTTTGCGTTCTTTGCTTCCACCCTTTTTCCTCCTTCTTTTCGCTTCATTCTTTACTTATATCTAACGACTCAATCGTTTAGTTGTTTCTCGTACCACTAATTGACAATCCAAAGTCTTACTTTCTCCTTTTTTTTGATTGTTAATTAATTTCATCAACTCAATTACTGCTTGTTTTCCTTGTTCTTGTATCGGATTTTGAATCGTTGTCACACTTGGCTTAAAATAACCTAGCAGTTCAATATCATCAAATCCTATTGCACTGAAATCCTCTGGCACGCTCAGTCCTAGCTCATCAATTGCCTTTATGACGCCAATAGCAGATAAATCATTTCCTGCAATCCATGCAGTTGGCCATTTATCTCGTGGGGTCGTCAATAAGTAATTCTTGATATTTTCATAGCTCTCTTTTTCTTCAAACAAGCCTGTAATCGTCCAGTCGAGATTTATTGGCAGTTGATGCTCAGCCATCACTTCCTGAAAACCTAGATAACGTTCATCACTGTCATAAACATTAGGGTGTCCAGGTAAAAAGCCAATTTTTGTGTGACCATTTTCAATTAGATGTTGTGCAGCAATTCGACCTGCTTTCTGAGAATCAAAGACCACACTGCTAATGCTTCCGTCATTGATTTTCCGATCAACAAATACAGCCTTCACACCCTCTGCACGAATCGTACTCAATGACTCTTCATCGATTAATTCTTCAAATCCGATAAATCCATCTACCATATTTCCTAATAAGTGAGAGCTAAGAATCTGTTTATCCGAGGAAATAAGTACGTTCACCCCATATTGATAGTTACCAGCTTCCTCAACAATTGCTTCAATCAACGTATTGAAGTACGGACCCGTTATGGTATGAGTATAAAGCCCAATCATCTTTGTTGTTTTTGTTTTCAATTGTTTTCCCATTAAATTTGGGGTGTAATGAAGTTTTTTCGCGGCTTCCGTCACTCGTTCTATGGTTTTCGGTGTTACTACATCCAGCCCGTTGAGTGCTTTAGAGACAGTCGCAATGGAAACATTGGCTTCTCGTGCAACCTCTCGGATCGTTACTCGCTCTTTCATGAAATCCCTCCAAATAAAAACGTTTTTATTTTCAGTTAATAAAAAAGAATTCTTTTTAATTTATAGACAAAGTATAGATAAAAACGTTTTCAAAAACAATATCTAACAGCAAGTCTGGTTGCTCAACTCTTCGTTTTGAAAAAACAGTCACGGTGGTACAGCCTGTACCACCGATACACCTATCCTACGTACTCAAAGGTAGCTGTTGAAAGTTCTTTTTCCGCACTAGTACCTAAAAACAAATGAAATGTTCCTTTATCCGTTATTCGAGTCAAATCGCTATGCACATAAGCAAAATCTTTTGCCTCAACAACAAACTGGACTTGCCTTGTTTCACCTGGCTCTAGAGATACTGGCTGCCATGCAAGCAATTCTTTTTTCGGACGAATGATTTGCGTAAATGCATCTTGGAAATAAATTTGCGGCAACGTATAGCCTGCTTGATTAGATAGATTTGAGACAGTAAACGATAAAGTAAGTTGTTCATTTCTAGTTAATTGCTTATTTGAAAGCCTTAAATCAGAATAAACAAATTCACTATAGCTAAGTCCATGACCAAATGGATAGAGCGGACCATTTTCTTCATCTAAATAGCGAGAAATATACTTTTGATCTGCATTTTCTGCAGTCTTTGGACGTCCGGTAGACATTTCTTGATAAGAATAAGGAAGCTGACCGACACTTCTTGGATAACTTATTGGTAAATGCCCGCTGAAATTTCTCGCACCACTCAATAATGAGGCTAACGCTGTTCCTGTTTGACTTCCTAAAAACCAAGCAGAGACAATTGCTTTTACTTTTGGTTCTACCTCTGTTAAAACAAGCGGTCTGCCGCTAAACGTCACTAAAATACTCTCTGTATTCTTTTTATAAATGGTTTGAATAACTGTTCGTTCTATTTCACGAAGCGTCAAGTCAGTTCGGCTAGCTGCCTCTCCAGCTTCTTCACTTGTTTCTCCTACAGCAATCACCACTTTATCTACACGGCTGGCTGCTTCTTCGATTGCCTGCCAGTCTGGCTCTTCATCGGTAATCGGAAGGATTTCAAGTGTTGAAACGATTTTTTTCATACCTTCTGATAAAGAACTCGCAGCCTCCATCTCACCAATCCATGACCAAGCACCTAATACATCCCTTGTCACCGCTTTTGTTCCTACCAATAGAATTTTTTCTTCTTTTTTTAAGGGAAGAACTCCTTCGTTTTTCAAAAGAACCGCGCAACGAACTGCCGCTTCATAAGACGCTTTCGTCAACTCTTCCAAATCAACAGTCGTATCCAATCCGCGATAAGAATTTTCAAACAAACCTAACTCATTTTTTAAGGATAAAACACGCCAAACAGCCTCATCTAACGCCTCTGTTGCTTGCGTTTCTTCTACAATCGCTGCCAGTTCTTTCAGATAGCAATCCGTCATCATATCCATATCTACCGACGTTTCAAACGCTTTTTGTGCTGCTTGTTTTGATGTTTCAGCTATTCGATGCGCCTTCAATTCCGCAATTGCCGCCCAGTCAGAAATTAAAAGCCCTTGAAAGCCCAATTTACCTCTCAAAACATTTTGCACTAAAGAAGTATTTGCGGTAACAGGCACCCCATGTACACTATTAAAGGAAGTCATCACCATTTTTACGCCTTCTGAAATTGCGCCTTCAAAAGCTGGTAAGTAATTTTGATAGAGTTCAACATCTGAAACATCGACTGTATTATAATCTCTACCACCCTCTGCTGCACCATAACCAATAAAATGTTTTACACATGCAGCTACGTGTGACTCATTTTTTAAGTTCTCGCCTTGATAGCCACGAACATACGCTTTTGTTAACGCAGTTGATAGGCGCGTATCTTCACCGTTACTTTCCAAGACTCTCCCCCAGCGTGGATCTTTTACATAGTCTGCCATTGGAGAAAAAGTTACATGAATCCCTTCTTTTGCTGCTTCTTTTGCGGCATGCCGTGCAACACTTTCTATTAATTCTGAATCAAAAGAAGAGGCTAAAGCTAGAGGAATAGGGAAAATCGTTTCATACCCATGAATTACATCTGCCATAAACAACAGCGGAATTTTATGCCTGCTGTGAGCAAGATAGTTCTCTTGAATCTTTCTCACCTCTGTTGCTCGATGCGTTCCTAAGACAGAGCCTACTTGATATAATTGTTCTTCGTCCATTGACCACTGAGTCATAGGACCGGTCACTTCGCCTTGATTCCCAAAAAAATCTGGAGTCACTTGCACCAATTGGCCGACTTTTTCTTTCAAGGTTAAACTTGATAATAATTTTTTCAGTTCTTCAGTTTTCATCTTTATTCCTCAGTTTGATTCTTAATCAGTTGTTTATACCACTCAAAAGAATCTTTCTTTCTACGTGCTAATGTCCCGTTTCCTTGATTATCTTTATCCACATAGATAAATCCGTAACGTTTTTCCATTTCGCCTGTTCCAAAACTGACAATATCAATAATTCCCCATGGTGTATACCCTAATAATTCAACACCATCAACATTCACTGCTAAAGCCATCTGATCAATATGTTTTTGTAGATACTCTACTCGATACGGATCATGAATTTTTCCATCCTCTAACTTATCATAGGCACCAAATCCATTTTCAACGATAAACATAGGTAAATTGTAGCGTTCATAAATGATATTTAAGGTATAGCGTAAGCCCACAGGATCAATCTGCCAGCCCCAATCACTTGCGGTTACATATGGATTATTTACCATTTTCGCACCAGGATATTCTTGAACAGGCTCTCCCTGAACATCCTCTAATGTAGTCACTGCACCTGACATGTAGTAACTAAACCCAACGTAATCAACCTTTCCTTCTAGTAATGCGCTCTCTTCTTTCTCAGATATTTCGATGGTATAACCTTTTTGCTGCCAATACTTGCGTGCATAAGAAGGAATTTTCCCACGAACATGAATATCAGAGTAAAAGAAGCGACGATTCATTACTTTTACAGAAGCCATTAAATCCTCAGGACGGCAAGAATACGGATAAACAGGAACGTATGCCATCATACAGCCGATTTGGAAATCTGGATTTATTTCATGTCCTAGCTTCACGACTTTTGCACTAGCAATTAATTCGTTTAGTCCTGCTTGGAAAGTAATTTCTTCCTTATTCTCTCCTTCTTCAAAACGAATAGCTGAATTTGTCCATGTGTGTAGGTTATGCTGACCGTCCGCTTGATTATTTATTTCATTAAAGGTCATCCAATACTTCACTTTGTCTTTATATCTCATCATCACCGTTTGGGCATAATGAACAAAGAAATCAATCACTTGCTTATTTCTAAATCCTCCATATGTTTCATACAAATGATAAGGAACTTCAAAATGAGATAACGTAATAACAGGTTGGATTCCATTAGCTAATAATTCATCAAACAAATCATCGTAAAATTGAAGACCTGCTTCATTTGGCTCACTCTCATCGCCCAACGGAAAAATTCTTGTCCAGTTAATCGATGTTCGAAACGCTTTCAATCCTAGTTCTTTAAATAGTTGAATATCCTCTTTATAGTGATGATAAAAATCTATCGCCTGATGATTCGGATAATTTTCTCCTTCAAGAACCCCTTCTGTAATTTTGCGAGCAACACCATTGGCTCCCGCAGTCATCACATCAGCAATGCTTACGCCCTTTCCGTCTTCATTCCATGCTCCTTCGACTTGATGAGCTGCCACTGCACCGCCCCATAAAAACTCTTTTGGAAATTGTTTAGTCATTACATGTTCACCTCGTTTAGTTGTTACTCACAGTATAGGGGCTGATTTTTTGGGTTTCAATATTCTACAGCCACTCTGGTTAAACAGTGAGCAAATAGAAAAAAACACCACGTTGGTACATGTCGTACCAACATGGTGCTAAAATATTTTTTCTTTTAGGTTTTCACTCTTGTAGTCTATTCGCTAACTGCTCAATTAAAAAGATGCATGGAATCTGACTCGTCAAGTCTTCATGTTTTTTTACACGCTTTATATCTACGTGATAATCTAAAACAAAATCGGACATTTTAGCAAGCGTAGAATTAATATCAGCCGTAATAGCAACTGTCGTGAAATCATCCTTATTCCGAAAACCATTCACAATCTCAACAACCTCATTTGTCATTCCAGAAACAGATAAAGTTACCAAAATATTATCGCTTGTATTTTTTAATTTTGACAGAATTGGATACGTAGGATCAATCAGAGCAGAACTATTATAGCCAATCGATGCAAACCTTCGAGCAGCATATTCACAAATAGAACCTGAGGCACCAATCCCAAAAAAGACGATATTCTCACAATATTGAATCTTCTCAATAATCTGATTTAGCTTACTTTCAATGTTTCTAGGAAAATGATTTCTGCTTAATATATTTAACGCATCATCAAATCGGTCACTTTCAACAGATTCTACACTAAACTGACTGCGAAATTCAGTATAGCTTTCATAACCTAATTTACGGATTAATCGCATCACTGAAGAAGTGGACGTGTGGGATTCTTTTGCAATATCCCTCAATCGCATATAAGGAACTTTCTCTACATTACTACTCATATAGTGATAGATTGCCTGATCCGTATCAGATAATGAATTAAAATCAATATTTCCAAAGAAACCCATGTTCTCTCCCCCGTTTTCTGTAACGACTACATGACCATTACTATATATCATTCTAGCAAAAAATACTAGATTTTACGAAGGTTCTGTGGGAAAAATCATTCCCTTTAACTAGTAAAAATGATTGAGAAACTCTTTTATGAAAATCGGGTACTCTTACTAAGATCAATAACATCTTTTTACAAAAAAGAGCAGAAATTATAAGTTGATTAGCCTATTTCGACTATTTCCAAAGCTCATTCTTTTTTGTCCATCACTGTTTCTTCAAAACGATAATATCCATTTTTCATCTTCACAATAATGATGACTTTTTCATTTGACTCTTCATAGCTCAATATCCCTTTGTTGTACGTGCGTTTTCCCGTTGAGGCAAGCTCACTGTCTTTTGAATAATAGTCCATCAAAAATAGTTCCTTCATAATCTTTGCCTGATAAAGATTCGTTGTTCTTATCGTAAAGTCGCTTGTCAAACGTTCATCCTCTAGGACAAGAAGAAGTAAACAGCTCGTCAGGCTAAAAAACAAGAGTACGGAAAGAAAAATCCCTCCTCTATGCCTATGCTGTTGTCTGAATCTCCCATTGTCCCCACTGCTTATAGCCATTTAAAAATACCACCTACAATTGAATCTGCTCTTTTTCTTTACGCAATGTAAAAGAGGAAACGTCTGTTAACATTGGCTGATGTCCGCCATTTTTGGTTAGTTGTAAAATGAAATGCATAAAGAAAAAAATATAAAAAAGCCATGTAGATACGGTATACTTTAAAGCGACGAAACCAAAGTAAGGAGTATCTACATG
>NZ_FOQE01000064.1 GCF_900113675.1 Pisciglobus halotolerans | reverse complement strand
TCTGTACTGAAATCAAGGTATTATTGGGAATCCCAGCTTAAATCATAGATACCGTAAGGGATTTTATTCTTTATTTAAAACTTTGCAACAGAACCTAAAATATTAATTAAAACACAAGATAATAATATATATATATTTATTTTTTTCATAAAATTACTCCTAATTTTTTATGTTTTTTGAATTGGAATAGCAAAATAGTAAGCTTTTAAACAGCAATCTGACCATTCATTAACATCATAATTGACGCAATAGCCCCTAAAATAATCAATCCTACAAAGACAATTTCAACTTTAGAAAATACTTTTGTTTCTCCTATTTCCTTACGTGCTTGAGCATATAAGAATATGCCTAAAATATAAACAGTAAAGCATAGTAACAAGTACCCGATACCTGAAGCCCAAATAGCCCAAATATAAAAAATAGAACCTATAATTCCGATGATTAATTGCATTTTTTCGCCAGTTTTATCTTTATGCTCATAAGAAAGTTTCGTTTGATACAAGGTCACAAATAACCATGATACAAAAATTGCCGCTGTACACAATGAATAAGCAAAATTATATGCTTTATCTGTAAATAACAAGGTAAATACAAAAGCTTGCGTTAAAGCAGTCATGAAGAATAAAGAAAATGTTGGAACGCCTTTTTTATTCACTTCACCAAATTTCTTAGGCAATAAATTATCTTTAGCCATTAATAGCGTTGTTTCAGCAGGTAACATTGTCCATGATAACCAACAACCAATAATAGAGATGATTAAGGCGATATTGACAAAAGCAGCTCCCCAAGGACCTACAATAGAAGCTAATAAATATCCCATAGCTGGTTGACCAAGAGCAACAATTTGTTCTCGAGGCATTAAACCATAAGGTAAAATTGAAGCAGTAATATACACAACAAGCAATCCAATCAAGCCTAAAATAGTCGATTTACCTGCTGCTTTTTTTGTTTCAGCCCGATCTGCCATCATAGCAGCCCCTTCAATCCCAACAAAAACCCACATTAGAACCATCATTGTTGCTTTTATTTGCGACCAAATACTGAAAATTTCAAATCCACCAGATTTTGTTCCCCAAAAATTATTCACAAAAATATTAAAATCAAAATTAAAGATAGCAATAACTATAAAGGTAAATAGTGGTACTAATTTACATACAGTAATAATTGAATTTAAAATAGCTGCACTTTCAATTCCTTGGTTAACTAGAAAAAACATTAACCATAAAACTAAAGATGCTACAAAAATTGAAGGTAAATTATTTCCACTTTTAAAAATAGGAATAAAATAACCAACCGCACTCATCAGCATGGTTGCAAAAGCGACGTTACCCAACCATGCTGATAACCAATAACCCCAACCAGATAAGAATCCCCAAAAAGGTCCAAACCCTTCAGTTGCATAAGAAAAGATACCACTTAACTCTGGTTTTTTATTTAATAAATTCAACAAACTTAAGCAGAGCATTAAAACACCTACTCCAACAATAAACCAAGCTATGAGAGCTGCTCCAGGAGCAGTGGAGGCAGCCATGTCTGTAGATATTCCAAAAACTCCACTACCGATTGACGAAGAAATAACTAATGCCGTTAAAGCAAAAATACCTAATTTCTTTTGCGTATTTTCCATATAAATTCCCCCTTTTTTATTGTTAACGGTATTGATTTAGAAAACGACTAATTCTTTTTAATCCTTCTTCCAGTACTTCAGAAGAACAACAATATCCTAATCGAACATGTCCTTCAATTTCATAAGAAGAACCAGGGACAAGTAACACCCCTTCTTTTTTTAATAGTTCAATACAAAATTCTTTGATTGGAACTGGAACATTAAATTTAACAAATGAAGTTGATACATATTCAGGATATACTAAAGAAACCAATTCCTCTGACTCAACCCATTCTTGCAATTTTTTAAGATTTCCAGATAGTAAATTATAATTTCTCTTTAAAATTTTGTCTCTATTTTTCAAGACATGGACAGCCAATGCATCGTCGATAATTCCACTACAAATCATTGTATAATCGCGATACTTTCGAAATAAATCAGCTAATTCTTTAGATGTGGCCGTCCAACCGATTCTTATTCCTGGGATGGAAAAAGTTTTTGACAATGAATTTGTAGAAATTCCTTTATCATACAAGTCAACTACTGAAACAGAATTTGGATTTGAAAATGGCGCATATACTTCATCGACTAAGATATATGCGCCTACTTTTTCTGCTAATTTTACTATTTGACGTAAATCTTCTTCTTTGATTAGCGTACCCGTTGGATTATTCGCAGAATTTAAAGTTATCATTTTAGTATTAGAACGAATAACTTTTTCTAAATCTTCGATAGGGAAACGCCATCCATCTTCTTCATTTAAATAAACAAAATCAACTTCCGCTCCAAATGAACGCGGAATATCATACAGTTGTTGATAAGTAGGGAACATGCTGACTACATGATCACCTGGTTTAATCAAAGCATACAGTGCTAATAAATTTGCTCCTGTTGCACCATTTGTTTGAAGAATATTGTTACTTTCAACATTTTGGTACATTTTTGCTACTTCTTCTTTAAAGGCGGGAGAACCTTCTATGTATCCGTAGTTCATTTTAGTATCATATAAACTCCTAAAAAAATCATCTGGGTTCGTTCCATCAATACTAATCGCCTCACTTAGTGTCATTGAGGAAACTGTACTCTGCGCTAAGTCATATGTGGCTTTTGTTTCCCATTCATTTAACCATTCTTCAACACCAAAATTTGCAATATCCATGATATTCCTCCTTAATTTCTATTTTAGTTTATCATATTAGTTTCTTAAATTAAATTTTAATCTTTAATTCCTCGATTGTCAATTTAAGCTAGAAATTATTTAACCCCGATACATTCTCAAGAAAAACTTCCAATGGAGTTTTATAGTTCAATGATTTCCTAGGGATTTTATTCCTTCGAATAGCTACTGAGGCTATAAACTCTTGATCCACTTCATTGAAATCCATTTGTTTATGTAATCCATCTCTTCGCAGTAATCCATTCGAGTTTTCATTTAAGCCACGTTGAGATGGACAACCTGGATCTGCAAAGAAAATGGAAACATCTTGCTGATAGCTTAAGTTTTTCCAGTTAGAGAATTCCTTGCCACAATCAAAGGTAATCGATTTAAAGAGATTCTTTGGAAGATTTTCAAACCATCGGTTTAAAGTTACTTCAATATCTTTAGCCTTACGACCGGGAGTTTCTAATGCAATAATCAACTTAGAAAATCTCTCAGCTAAAGTGATCACAGCGCTCTTGTGGTTTTTACCAATGATTGTATCGCCTTCTAAATGTCCAAATTCATTTTCGAAGGACGGATAAGCTCTACTGCGGTCTTCTAGACTCCTTTTATCACCTTGTTTTCCGCGTTTTTCCTGATGACCGTTTGGATTGCGTTTGCCCTTCATAGGTAAGGTCTTCACATCAAAGAAAGAGCTGTCTTTAAATCGTCGATATAAAGTTTTGACCGAGCAACCAAGATTTCTTTCATTTCGACCAATGATAACATCTGGTGACCAGCCTTCAGCTACTCGATCTTCAATATACTCAACCTGTTTTTTTGTAAACGTCTTTTTCTTTGCACCACACTTGGATTTATTCCGTTTGTAACGATTTAAGTACTCGACAATTGTTCCGCCATCCTTTAGGAAGTTAACAACGTTATAGATGGGTTGGTTAGAACGTCCAAGCTTTTTAGCGATTTTAGATGGGTTGAGTCCCAATTGATGATAAACTTCTATCCAGCCAAGTTCTTTCATGGTAATATGTGTGTAAGCCATTTGTGGTCACTCTCCTTATTTTCATGCTAGGAAATTTGATTTGAGTGTACCACAAATGGCCTATTTAATTTTCTAGCTTAATTTTACAATTCAGGATTTTTAATTCCTTTTATAATTAGTAAGTACTATTTTTAATTCTCATATATTTTTTTACAATACAGTCTTTGTTTATTAATTTTTATCCAAAAGTTAAAAGTTAGAAATGATATTTACGTTATAACGTATAATTATATTCTTTATTTTCGCTTAGTATTGTACATTTTTAAAAGCAACTCTTGATATGTTTTGTCATGGTCATCTAATCGATCTTCAAAGTTATCTAACATAATTATAATTAACTCGTTAATTGATTCTGCATATTGCATAGTTACTAAAGCGTTTAGTCTGTTCAAAGTGTCAATCCATAATCTAGCTGAACTAGATTTTGTTCCATTTATACGTCTATAATCGGTTTCTGGTAGAGTAATAGGATTTTCATTATTATCGAGGCTCGGTTTTTGAGATTGTTCTATATTCATATAACTAAAAGTGTTTTTGGGATAGAAAGATTCTATACGTTCAGGTTTTCTTTTCTTTTGTAAGGCCATCCTAGTATTCCTCCACTCTTTTTAATATTTCTTTTGTTAGATCCATATACTCTTTATGAGCCCGTCTATCATGAATGTCAGTTATAATTGTTTCATTTTCAGGATCGGATATCCCTGCTAAACTGTATCTTTTTATTCGCTCCATATTACGTATAATAGTGTTAAATACATTTTCTTTTCCAAAAGTATCGTGAGCTTCATTTAAAACTTTTTTTTCAACTTGAGAACGATTTTTAATTAAAACGGGCATTACACCTATGGCTTCTATATGATGTTTATATGCTTCAGATAGCTCATCTAAGTATAAATCAAAAGTTTTTGCTCCATCTAGGCTCCATTCTTGGGTTTGCATAACAATTATTGCGTATGATGAGGATATTAAAGCAGATTCTAGATAAAGACTAACAGTGGGAGGCACATCAAAAATAACGAAATCAAAATCCGATACAACATTTTCTAATAAATTCTTAAAATGATAAACGCGTTTTTGATAGTTATCTTTATATAATTCCTCTGCGAATCTAGGATAAGAGGTAAAATCAGCATAAGAAGGTAATAAATATAGATTAGGCATAATATTAGTGACTATAGATTGTAGATCGTTATCTGCAATTGCAGACATTAATGTTTTCTCAAAAGCTATTATAGTATTGTTATTTAAGGTTTGTGTTTTCATCATTAAACTAGTTGCATTTCCTTGTGGATCCATATCGACTAATAATGTTTTGTATCCTAATTTACTTAAACAGAAAGATACCATTGACGAACTAGTGGTTTTTCCCGTACCACCTTTCATATTTCCAAATGTAATACTCTTCATATACTAAATTCTCCCTTCCTAAAAAAACAGCATGCGTGCATTCGCGCATATTAGCATATTTGTATATATGCATGCATATGAATTTTAGCAATAAAAATCCAAACAGTAAAGTATCTTAAAATGTCAATATATAAGCATACTTGTATTCATGTATGCATGCATGTGTGCATTCTTGTATGCGTGCATACTGTTTTTAAAATGGGGTTTACAACGTTTAATAAGATATCTATGCTAGTCCTAAATATTATATAGGTTAGAAATTTTAACTAAAATTGTAGGGGACAAGCTGCTGCCATTAAATTGGGACCAAGGGGACACGTTCTGCCTGAGCGATTTCGAAAAAATCGGGCTAGGGATACCACCTATTGCTAAGTGTATAGGTGCCCGAAGGGCGACCACGGCCATTAACAGGTGGGGGAGGTAATCGTTAGGCCGAAAGCCTGGCAGTTTAAAACAAGACGCTAAGGGGCGATTTTTGGCGTGTTTTGAGCGTGATTTCATCACACACACACTTAGATGCTAAAAAGGGTTCTGTTGCAAAGTTTTAAATCTACTATCAAATAAGGTAGAATAATAGAAAAAGATAGCAGGAGGAATGACGATGAATCATTTTAAAGGAAA
>NZ_FOQE01000084.1 GCF_900113675.1 Pisciglobus halotolerans | reverse complement strand
GACAATATTTTCTTAAAGTAGGTTCTGCAATCTGTAATCTTTTAGCAACGATAAATGGCTTACAAAGTTCTGTCGTTTTCTCAGTAATATCTTTCATTGAGTAACCTC
The DNA here is from genome assembly GCF_900113675.1 of Pisciglobus halotolerans. GTDB lineage: Bacteria > Bacillota > Bacilli > Lactobacillales > Carnobacteriaceae > Pisciglobus > Pisciglobus halotolerans. The sequence goes on along the minus strand of NZ_FOQE01000084.1, from coordinate 1,159 downwards.
CTAAACTAAACTTTAATACTTAACTAAAACTAATGTTTATGTAGTACTTAAATACATATGTTAATTATCTCATGTAAGCAAAGTTAAGCAATTTATTTTTTGATTGGCTAAAGCCAATTGGTTGCAAGAAATCACTCGGTAACCGCTGCGCTCCACCTTCGCAATTTCTAGCAAATTTTCCTAATCCTCCTGATTAAGCAATCTAACTAAGTTATTCCGCCTAATTGTCGGTTTAATCGTTGACAAAAGGCACTCGGAATGCTGACAGAGGGCTGATGTTTGTGGTGTTGAGCATAGTTGTACCCTAGTTTAGCTAATATCAGGTTTTGATCAATATCAGCTTTCTAGAGTACAACTATGCGTATTATGTATTTCTCGTTTTGACGTCAGGAGACGAAGCGGAGCCACTATCACATATTGTATCAGTCGGTATTGTTGTCTCAATACGCCTAAAACCCTCTTAAAATCTTCCCTAAGAGCTTTGTTTTAGGCTACCATGCTTTCACTAAGATTACCACCCCTGCCGTTAAATCGGTCGCAGTCACCATTCAGAACAACAGGGGATACAATTACCCTATTTAGATGTTCCTAGCATTCCTTTATAGAATCGGCGAATGCTTAACCTGTCCCTTTAATTGCTGTCACGCATACAGTTTGTCCTCTGTATTTTTGTACGCAAAAAGACGATCAACGAAGCCTGCCTAAGAAGCCTCGTCAATCGTCCTCAAACGTTGACTTTTTTTCTGAATATTATATACTAATAAGTGAACGAAGGTTTATTTCGTTTCTTTTTTTAACATATATTATCAAAAAATGGACTTCGTAAGTGTGGCTTACGCTGTCTTGAGTTATCGGGAACGCCAATTCCTGATAACTTTTTTTTGTATCTTTTTATGTACGAATATTAAGTTATTTTAAGTATAACGCTGTCAATTCTAAATAGCAACTTTACATAAAAATAAATTATCACTAGTTAAATTGCCCTTTTTTAGCTGATTACCGGTATTTTCCAGTTTATTATTCTTTTTAAAATTAATCGATCCAGTTCAAAAGCCACCCTAAACAGTGGCTTTTTTTGATACCTAAAAAGACTTTAAATAAACTCAACTTTCGCAGTTGAAAATTAGTGTCTAAACCTTGGTACCTTTGAGCTTCCTCA
>NZ_FOQE01000037.1 GCF_900113675.1 Pisciglobus halotolerans | reverse complement strand
AGTCTTCTCGTTTCACTTTCCAACCTTCATCTTGTTTTTGCTCTTTGATCACCTGATTGATGTTGGTGAAAACCTGTCCCATCAACTGAGCGAACACATCGTACATGTAAAGTTGGATCGCTTCTTCTGTCTCTATTAAGTTACTTGAATCCTTTATTATTTGGTAAACCTTTGATATAATCTTATTCATAAGAAGGCCTCTTTCATTTATGTATTTGCCAGTCAAGCATACATTTATGATAGAACGCCTTCTTTCTTTTTGCTAGTAAAAAATGAAAAACATCTCGAGAACTATTTTACACATACTATTTTTTGGATAGTATCCATTAACTATTGGAAAAAGGTTTTCGCACTTATGCCGACAATGTTCTCTATTTTTGATTCTTTTTTATTTTTTTAAGCAAGCATTGATACATGCAGGGCTGACATTTCGCTTTCCGCGGGCGAACCGCGAGCCTCCTCGAACGGCATTGCATTTTGTTCTGTGGGGTCTCACTTGGTCCGCTGTTCCCGCAGGAGTCTGCGTGTCCTGCACCTGCTGGGTTAGAGAGGCTGTTTAGTTAGTGAAATGAAAATCAGCGGCCTAAACCACGCAATGCAAAGAATAGTTGTGTTTTTCTACCGGCTTCGATAACGGGAACAGTAGAAGTTTCCAAATAATGACGATTTGCTTTAGCTTTCGTCACACGCCTATCCAATCTTTCGACCTGTTTTTGTTTCGTTTCTCCGTCTCTTTTCTTCGTCATAGCTGACAATAGATTTCCGCCATTCAAACAAAAAATGCGTGTCTTAGCGATATGTTCTGCTCCGACTAGCGACCAACCTAACGGGCGTGAACTCAAACGGTCTGCTAGAATGTGACTGACATGACTTTCTGCACTGCAGGAAACGTACTCAGGTTCTTGTTGTCTTTGGATGGCTTCCCAATTGTTCAAGAGATATCGCCGCGTATCGAGTAAAGATTTCCGTTCAGAAGCTGGATGTTCTTCCTCCAAAAGTAACGTAAAGTAATCCTCTACACCGCTTGGAAAATCATTTCTGATCCAGTCCCAGAGAATAGGCATTATATTCGGTACAAAACCGGCTGCTTTGCGGACATACTTGGCTAAATGAAAACTGTCTAAAACAAACCGGCATTTCGGCAAGTACTTCTCACCAGCCTTGATCCAATTGGCTCCGGCTCCCGAAAGGTAGATTTTTTCTACGTGATCCAAATCATAAGCGGCATCTAAGTAGTCCAGCACCTCAAACCATAGCTCTTCGTTATCTGGATACAATCCCGTAAAACGATAAGGATGAATGAGTTCATGACGTTTTGCTTTTCCAGCAACAGCTTTCTTGGATAGTATCCATTAACTATTGGAAAAAGGTTTTCGTACTGGAACTGGTAATGTTTTCTTTTTTTTATTCTTATTCTATATGAAACTGCAGCTCCTTCTTGTTTCCAACAGTCTCACTTAGTCTATCCTGATTCGCTGCTCCAATAGGAATCTTCGTGTCCTCCGCCAGCTTATCTCTCCCCAACGTAAAAGTTGTTTCTCTAATGCTTTTAGATGCTGTCAAAAAAGGTGAAAGAGATTGGAGTTATTCCAACATCTTCCACCTTTAATATTTCATTTTTCTTCAGAACGATTATTTTTCTACAGCTGTAGAAGTAATCAAATCGATTGCTTTCTTCAATGAAATGTCATGTTTTAGCATATCAGGTGTTAAAGCATTGCGAACAACACTTTCTTCCATACCATAGTCTTCAGCTAAAGTTTTTACTTCATTTTCTACTTCTTCTTCTGTAGGTTCAAATGCTTCTTTTTCCACGATAGCTTCTAGAACTAAGTTTGTACGTGTTCTGAAATCAGCATCTTTTTCCATTTGTTTATGCAAATCTTCTTCTGTTGTACCAGTAATTTGGTAATACATTTCAGGAGAAATGCCTTGTTGTTGCATATTATTCAAGAATGCATCCATTTGACGGTGCACTTCATCATGAACCATCACCCATGGAAGATCTTCAATTGTTGCGTTATCTACAGCTTTGCGGATAGCCATTTCTTCGATCGCTTCGTCTGCAGATGCATTTTTAGCTTCTGTCATTTGTTTTTTAAGTTTTTCTTTCAATTCATCAAGTGTTTCTACTTCATCGTCAACATCTTTAGCAAACTCATCATCTAATTCTGGTAATTCTTTTTCTTTTACTTCGTAGACTTTCACTTTAAAGACAGCTTCTTGTCCTTTTAAGTCTTCTGCTTGATAGTCTTCAGGGAAAGTGACGTTTACTTCAACTTCGTCATCAGCTTTTACGCCTACTAATTGTTCTTCAAAGCCAGGGATGAAGGAGTTAGAACCCAATTCTAATGAATAGTTTTCTCCTTTTCCACCTTCAAATGCTTCACCGTCTTTAAATCCTTCAAAGTCGATAACTACTGTATCGCCTTCTTTAGCAGGTTCTTCTTTTAAAACTAGTTCAGCATGTTGTTGACGTTTGTTTTCTAAGTTTTCTTCAACATCTGCATCTGTTACTTCACGCTCTTGTTTTTCAACTTCTAAACCTTTGTATTCACCTAATTGAACTTCAGGTTTTACTGTAACTTTAGCTTCGATTTCCCAAGCTTGTCCTTTTTCCATGCTTTTTACATCGATTTCAGGTTGAGCAACTGGTTCGATTCCAGCTTCTTTAATCGCTTGTTCATAAGCAGTTGGTAAAAGGTCATTTAATGTATCTTCGTATAGAGCAGCTTCTCCATACATTCTGTTAAATACATTGCGTGGAACTTTTCCTTTACGGAATCCCGGTACGTTCAAACTTCCTTTAACGCGGTTAAATGTTTTATCTAAACCTTTTTTAATCGTTTCTTCTGAAATTTCAAATGTCAAAACACCATCGTTGGTGCCTTTCTTTTCCCAATTTGCAGTCATATTAACTAACCTCCGAAATGTTCTATTTTCACAATCTTATAGACTTGCATACTTGTTTATCTTACACTACTAAATTTATTTTGTAAATAAAAAAAGCAAAGCGTTTCAATGCGCTCCCTATCCTAACTTGATCAGCATTTAGGTTGGCGGAAGCAGCAGTGTTAATTCATGAGCTGATTGATTTCTCTATTTATTCTTTCTAGCCAACAGCTCATTTTTTTCATTTTTGGATCTTCTTGTTGACTGATATCACGACCTTCATACTGATCAAGACACAACTTGAGCCAACTTTCTGGATCTGTGATCACCTCTTCTATATAAGGAAAAATCAATAAAAACTGCAGATTTGTTTCCTGCTCCATGGTTTGAAAAAGAATCGGATCTTGCTGACTTATTTTTTCATCTAATTCTTTTCTGATGGTCTTTACCGCCAAATGTTCCTCTAATGAACGCAATTCAGAAGGTACTATGCTTCTTTTTTTATCAAACCAGCTGAGCTCAAACCTATCTTTATCATTTTTTTGGATCAATTCTTCTAGTATAGTGGTTTTTACGATTTCATTGATCGAAGGATTTGAAAGGATTTCTTTCGCCGCTGCCGAATAGGAAGATTTAGACAAATCCTGCATTTTTTTCAATACCGCTGTTTGATGCGCAAAAGATTGGTTTTCCAGTGAAGCTACTTCTTTCATCAACTTCTGGTCTTGCAGCTTTTGCTGTTTTTCAAATCTTATTCTTTCTTGATCAAGCGATACATCAAGCATTTCCCATTGCTCTTTTAATGAGTCGTCACTTTGATTCCGTTTTTTCTGAATCAGATGTTCAGCTTCAAGAAATCTATGCGTTTTGGTTAGAATCTGAATATAAAGTGAAGATAAGTAATCATGACTTTCATATGCCTCTTTCTTATCATCTGCAATTTCTTTCGCTTCTTCAAACTTTCCAATTTCATACATGGCAGCTGTATACATAGCATTTAAGCTGGTTTCTTGCCTTATCTTATACGCTTCTTCAAACCAACGACAAGCTTCTTTCGTATTTCCTTCTTGCATTTTTCGAACAGCTTTTTTTACATAGATCTCATAATTTTTTGGAAAGTCGACTCGCTCGCCCATTGTTTCACCCATTCTTTCGTTTTCAAAGCTCAATCTAGCCATACAATCAATCACTCAATAGCTAAAAGAAAAGTGTGCTGATAACCAATTCCATTAATGTTTTCCAATGAAATACGCTGTTTTCAGTTCAAATCTGTGCGCTTTGACTAAGCATCTTCTTTACTCTCTCTATCATACAACAAAAGAATTTATATTGAAAAGATACTTTCTTTTAACAGATTTTTGGGTTGTTTTTTTACCGCCATTTACTTCTCTAATAAATGATAAAAGAGCTGGGACTTGCCCAGCTCCAGCTCTTTTTATTAATATGATCGAAATCGTTGGTAGCGCTCATCCGTCAATTGTCCTACACTTTTTGCAGAAAGTTGTTTAATTTCGTTAACAAGTTCATCTTTTAAAGACGATAGAATTTCTTCTGTTGAGCGTTCCCCTTCCGCCGTGCTTTCTGGGATGATTTTATCAATAACTGTAAGTTCCATCAAATCTTCAGGGGTCAATTTCATGATTTCAGCAGCTTCCTTTGCTTTCGCAGGAGATTTCCATAAAATGGAAGAAAAACCTTCAGGAGACAGGACAGAATACATTGACCGTTCCATCATCCATACACGGTCTGCCATTGCTAAAGCTAATGCTCCGCCACTACCACCTTCGCCGATAATGACTGATAAAATCGGCACCTTCAATTGACTCATCTCCAATAGATTGCGAGCGATAGCTTCTCCCTGTCCCCTGTTTTCAGCTTCTACGCCGCAATATGCACCTGATGTATTAACGAATGTAATGACTGGACGATGAAATTTCTCGGCCTGCTTCATTAACCTTAGTGCTTTTCGATAACCTTCTGGATGGGGAGAACCAAAATTTCTTTCTACATTTTCCTTCAATTCATGACCTTTTTGGTTTCCAATAACCGTCACAGGTTGACCGTTTAACATTGCGATTCCGCCTACGATGGCTTTATCGTCTCGGAAGGCCCGGTCCCCATGAAATTCTGTAAAGTGATCAAAAATCGTTGTCATGATTTCTAATGACGTCAAACGACTCGTCTTTCTAGCCTGTTCAACAATTTCCATTGCTTTTGACATCTATACACCTTCTTTTCTGATCCTTGTTCATATTAGCAGGCTTTATTAGCTATGCATCTTTAAAAGTAAGCCTAATGTCTCGGCTAAAGCTCTTCTAGAGACGATCCGATCAATGAATCCGTTTTCTAACACTGATTCAGCCAATTGAAATCCTTCCGGCAAGGCTTCTTTAATCGTACCTTCGATCACACGTCTGCCTGCAAAACCTACTAAAGCTTGCGGCTCAGATAGAATAATATCTCCCTGCATAGCAAAGCTGGCTGTAACGCCGCCTGTAGTGGGATCTGTTAGTACAGTGATGTATAACAATCCTGCTGCGCTATGCTTGGCGATCGCGCTGCTCACCTTGGCCATCTGCATCAAAGAGATCATACCTTCTTGCATGCGTGCCCCGCCTGAAGCTGTAAAGACAACGACGGGAAGTTGTTCTTCCGTTGCTTTTTCAAAAGCACGCGCTAGCTTTTCACCTACTACATGCCCCATACTCCCCATAATAAAGTTGGCATCCATGACACAAGTGACAACAGGCTGCATTTGGATCGCAGCTTTTCCAGTTAGGACACCTTCGTTTAACCCTGTCTTTTCTTGAGCTGCTTTGATTTTTTCTTCATACCCAGGAAAGTTCAAAGGATTTTCAGGAGTTAAACTTTTATCCCACTCTTCGAAACTTCCTTCATCAACCATTAACGACACACGCTCTTTTGCGGGCATTCGAAAAGCATAACCGCATTCAGGACAAATTTTATCTTGTCCCAGATCTTTTGTATAAATAGATCTCTTACAACTTGGACACTTTGTGAACATCCCGCTGGGTACTTTTGGTGAATCTGATTCTTCAGAAATCTGATGTTCGATATGGATTGGAATATAGTTTCTTTTTCTGTTAAACAGTTTCACTCTCTCACCTCTTTAAAAACCTGCTTTTATTCGATACGTGCGGTCCATTCTTTAAGAAATGTATCTTGTAAAAAGCTTGTATCATATTCACCTTTAATGAAACATTCATCATTTAACAAATCTTCTTGGAAAGCTTGATTAGTGATAATGCCTTCGATCACTAATTCTCCTAAAGCACGTTTCATTTTAGCAATTGCCTCTTGACGATCTGCACCTTTTGTGATGACTTTAGCGATCATAGCATCGTAATAGGGAGGGATTTCTGAACCGGCAAACATGGCACTATCCACACGTAAACCTAATCCTCCTGATGGCATCAATAAGTAATCGATCTTTCCAGGCGAAGGAGCAAAATGAAATGCTGGATTTTCAGCATTGATTCGGCATTCTATTGTATGTCCTGTCAACTGAACATCTTTTTGTCTCAAGGTCATCATTTCATTATTCGCAATCAGCAACTGCTCTTTCACAATATCGATTTCAGTTGCCATTTCTGTTACAGGATGTTCAACTTGGATCCGTGTATTCATTTCCATAAAATAAAAATGCCCTTCAGGATCCAGTAAAAACTCGATTGTTCCGGCATTCTGATATTGAACGTATTTTGCAGCACGTACAGCTGTGGCTCCTAGTTTTTTACGCGTCTCTTCATCAATTGCTACAGAAGGAGACTCTTCAAGAACTTTTTGATTGTTTCTTTGAAGAGAACAGTCCCGTTCGCCTAAATGAATAACGTTCCCGTAGCTGTCGCCTAAAATCTGTACTTCAATATGTCTTGCATGCTCAATAATTTTTTCCAGATACATCTCATCATTTCCAAAAGCAGCTTTTGCTTCGTTTTTTGCGCTATTAAATGCAGCAGCTAATTCATCGGCATGAAAAACTTTACGCATACCTTTTCCTCCGCCTCCAGCTGCAGCTTTTAGCATGACTGGATAACCTAATTGGTCAGCAACTGTTTTTGCTTCTTGCGTATCTGTGATATAGCTCTCACTTCCAGGTATTACTGGAACCCCTGCTTCAATCATCAACTCGCGTGCGTGCGCTTTATTTCCCATCTGATCGATCGTCTTAGGAGATGGACCAATAAACGTTATATTTAATTCTTCACACATCGTAGCAAATGTAGCATTTTCTGAAAGAAATCCAAATCCTGGATGTATAGCTTGTGCTTTGGTTACGACTGCTGCACTCAAAATACTTTGCATATTAAGATAAGAATCAGTTGCTTTTGCAGGTCCGATACATATGGCTTCATCAGCTAATTGCATATGCAAGGCGTCTTGATCTGCTTGAGAATAGACAGCAACTGTTTTTATGCCCATTTCACGACAAGCTCGTATAATGCGAACCGCAATTTCTCCGCGGTTCGCTATCAGAATTTTTTTAAACATGCATTACTTTCCTATAATAAAAGTTAGCTCTGCTTCTGCCACTTTTTTGCCGTCTACATAAGCAACGCCTTTGCCAATGCCAGCATAGTCTTTTAATTTTACAATATCTACTTCCAAGATCAATTGATCTCCTGGAACAACTTTTCTTCTGAATTTTACTTTGTTCATTCCGCCTAAGTAAGCAGTCTGCCCTTTGAACTTATCCAATTTTAATAGGGGGATAGATCCTGCTTGTGCAAGACACTCTAACGTCAGCACACCAGGAAAAACAGGTTCGCCAGGAAAATGGCCTTGAAAAATTTCTTCATTGATGGTTACATTTTTTACTGCCCGTACATGTTCTCCTGGAGTCATTTCATCTACTCGATCAATAAAATAAATCGGGTAGCGATTTGGGATCAATTCCTGAATAGCTTGAATATCTAAAGTAGTCATTTTTTTCCTCCATTTAATTCATCTTTTTATTGTTTCATTCATTAGCTGATTCTAAATAGCGGTTGATGATACTCAACCACTTGTTCATCTGTCACAAATACTTCAGTGATTGTTCCGCTAACCTCGCTTTTGATCTCATTCATCACTTTCATGGCTTCTATGATACAAAGCGTTTCTCCTACTGCTACTTGATCTCCAACTTTTTTAAATGCCGGTTCATCTGGCGAAGGAGATAAGTAGGCAACACCAACGATCGGGGAACGCACATATTCTCCTTCTGCTTCTCCTTCTGGATTTGATGTTGGCACAAGTCCTTTTATCTCTTCATTCGAGAAGGTATTTGATGCTTTTGCTGATTGAGTTGATTCAGGGAGAGGCGCCTTTCTTTCAGCTGTTAAAGGTTCCGCTTCATCTTTTCTCATCTCGTGACTATTTTTGCTCATTTGAACCACAACATGGTCCATTTGCAAATGAAACTCTCTTAATGTTGATTGGTCAACGAGCGCAAGCAGTTCTTTAATCTGAGCGAAGTCCATCTATTTTCCCTCCCATTTTTTAAAGCAGGTCACAGCGTTATGTCCGCCGAAACCTAAGGAATTATTTAAAGCATACATCATTGCAGCTTCTCTTCCAGTATTTGGTACATAGTCTAAGTCGCAAGCTTCATCTTCGACGCTTAGTCCGATTGTTGGAGGGATAAAACCTTCTTCTAATGCCTTTATACAAGCAACCGCTTCAATCGCTCCAGCAGCTCCTAATAAGTGGCCTGTCATGCTTTTAGTACTGGAAACAGCTGTCTTTTTGGCTGCTTCATCACCGAGCGCATATTTGATAGCCATTGTTTCAGCAGCATCATTTGCTGGTGTGCTAGTGCCATGAGCATTGATATAGCCGACGTCTTCTGGTTTGATCTGAGCTTCTTCCATCGCTTGGATCATCGCTTTCCCTGCGCCGCTTCCATCTGGAGTGGGTGCTGTCATATGGTAACCATCTCCAGTAGCACCGTATCCGACAATTTCTCCTAAGATACTAGCCCCTCTTTCAAGTGCATGATCTAAGTCTTCCAGCATCAGAACCGCTGCCCCTTCTCCCATCACGAAACCATTACGTTCTTTATCGAATGGGATTGAAGCACGGTCAGGATTTGTACTTGTCGATAATGCAGTAAGGGCAGCAAAACCAGAAATGCCAATTTCATTAATGGTTCCTTCTGCTCCGCCAGCTAAAATGATATCTGAATAACCATGTTTGATGTTGCGGTAAGCTTCACCGATCGCATTATTTCCAGATGCACAAGCAGTTACGATAGACGTATTGATCCCTTTTGTACCAATTGCAATTGAGATATTGCCTGCTACCATATTTCCGATCGCCATCGGTACAAAAAATGGCGCTACACGTTGTGGTCCTTTATCATGCATTTTTATGATTTGTTCTTGCATCGCATTCAAGCCGCCGATTCCTGAGCCTACGATCACACCAAAGCGATCCATATCGGTTTTTTCAAGATCGATTCCACTTGTCTCTACAGCTTGAACTGCTGCAGCTACACCATACTGAGAAAATTCATCCATCCGTTTTGCTATCTTGCGTTTCATATACAATGTTGGATCGAAATCTTTCGTTTCTCCTGCTACACTGATACCTGTTTCAGAAGCATCGAATTTTGTGATTGGACCAATGCCATTTTTCCCTGCTTTAAGTCCGCTCCAAAATTCATCCACTGTGTTTCCTAAAGGTGTGATAGCACCCATTCCCGTAATAACTACACGATTCAATTTTCTTCCTCCTCGTTATCCGTTCATCACCATGCCGCCATCGATATTGATTACTTGACCGGTAATATAAGAATTTTCACTCAAAAAAACAGCTGCACGTGCAACATCTTCTACAGTACCAAATTTTTTTAACGGAATTTGTTCACTTGCCTGTTCTTTCATTTTTTCTGATAAGCGTTCGGTCATTTCTGTCTCAATAAACCCTGGTGCAAGTGCGTTGACTGTAATGCCTCTTGAGGCTAGTTCTTTAGCTGCTGTTTTTGTCAAACCGATCACGCCTGCTTTACTTGCGGCGTAATTCGCTTGTCCAACGTTTCCTACAAGCCCAACAACACTAGCCATGTTGATGATCGTGCCGCTTTTTTGTTTCAACAATACTTTAGCTGCATGTCTGATCGTATTGAATGTTCCTTTTAAATTAATGGAAAGGGTCTTATCAAAATCTTCTTCAGACATTCTCATTAGCAGCATATCATTTGTCACGCCAGCATTGTTCACTAATATATCTAAACGGCCATACTTTTCTTTTGTTTCCTTGATCAATTGTTCTGCAAAATCAAAGTCACTGACATCGCCTAAAATGGTATGCACTTTCACACCGTATTGACGAATTTCTTCCAACACTGGCTCTGGAATTGGCTTACGTCCATTCAGCACAATCGTTGCGCCTCTTTGTGCAAAAGCTACAGCAACTGCTTTTCCAATCCCTCTTGAACTCCCCGTTACGACGACTACTTTATCTTTTAAAGTCATCTTTCTCTCCTTTTTTCTCTAGCCTAATGAATCGGCAACTTTTTTTCATTTAATTTTTTCAATGTTTTATCTAAGGATTTTTGATGTTCAACATTCAAAGTTGTTACTGAGCGATCTATCTTTTTGATAAAAGCTGAAAGTGTTTTCCCAGGTCCAACTTCAATAAAGGTATCCACACCAGATTGAATCATTGTTTTTACAGCATCTTCCCAGTAAACAGGTGATTGAACTTGTTGCACCATTAATTTTCTAACGTCTTCTTTATTCTTAAACCACTCTGCTGTCGTATTGCTGACCACTGGGATCGTTGGATCATTTATCTGAACAGATTTTAGTACTTGTTCTAATTGATCGGCAGCCGGTTTTAACAATGAAGTATGGAATGGTCCGCTTACTTTTAAAGGAACAACACGTTTAGCACCTTTTTCCAACATTTTTTCTCCAGCTGCTTCAACTGCTTCCTTTTTTCCGGCAATCGCAATTTGTCCTGGCATATTATAATTAGCCGGTGCTACAATGCCATATTCACTTGTTTCTAAGCAGACCTGTTCAACCGTTTCTCTTTCTAGTCCAAGTACTGCTGACATCGCACCTTCGCCTGAAGGAACAGCCTCTGTCATAAACTTCCCTCTTTGCTTCACTAACGAAACAGCGTCGTAGAAATCTAAAACATTTGCTTTTACAAAGGCAGTGTATTCTCCTAAACTCAGTCCTCCAACTGCTTCCGGAAAAATCCCTGCTTCTGCTAGTACGGCATCAATAGCCATGCTGACCGTTAAGATCGCAGGCTGTGTATAGGTTGTTTCGTTCAGCAAGTCATTTTCTTTGAAACACAATTCAGTGAGATCCATATTCAATGCGTTGCTAGCCAAATCAAAAACTTTTCGGGCAGCAGGAAAGGTTTCTGCCAAATCCTGTCCCATTCCTATATATTGGGCACCTTGCCCACTATAGACAAAACCTATTTTCATGATTGACTCCTTTTCCTGAAACATCTTTCTCTTGCCTTATTCACTTAACTGTCAGGTTAACGCGTTGTATCTATTCTTTATGGCAACTCGTTTCAAATCATAAATACAGCTGATTCCTTTGATAAAAAGACACAGAAGAGAGGTAATCAACCATCACTCCTCATCGTCGTCAACAGGCATTAAACAAAAAATAGCTAGAAAGGCAAATGAAGCAAGAAGACTTCTTTAGCTTTCTAGCTATTTCCTCAAAATTGAATTGCCTTTAAACTGAGAGCAAGTTAACCTGTTTTTTTATAACATCTTGATATTCTTGCATCAATTCTTGAATAATGTCCTGACAGCTTTGTTCTTTTTTGACTAATCCAGCACTTTGCCCAGACATAAATGAACCGTTTTCTTTGTCTCCATCTATTACAGCACGTCTTAAGGCGCCTTTTCCAAGTGCTTCTAAACGATCAAAATCAGGTTGTTCATCACTCGTGATCTCTTTTTCAATTTTTAAGTAATGACGTGTTAATTTGTTTCGTAATACACGTACTGGATGTCCTGTGATTTGTCCAGTTACAACGGTGTCAATGTCTTTGGCTTTAATGATCGCGTCTTTAAAGTTTTGGTGAGTAGTGCTTTCATAAGAAACAACAAAACGTGTCCCCAATTGAACAGCAGACGCTCCTAGCATGAAGGCTGCTGCCATACCGCGTCCATCAGCGATTCCGCCGGCAGCAATGACTGGAACAGAGACCGCATCAACTACTTGTGGCACTAAGTTCATAGTCGTTGTCTTACCGATGTGTCCACCAGCTTCCATTCCTTCGCAAATGATCGCATCTGCCCCTACACTTTCCATCCTTTTCGCCAAAGCAACTGAAGCTACCACAGGTATCACGACTGTCCCGCTTGCTTTAAAGTCTTCCATGTATTTTCCAGGCGACCCGGCTCCTGTTGTCACGACTTTTAATCGTTCTTCACAAACAACCTTTACTACTTCTTCAACATGAGGCGATGTGAGTAAAACATTGATGCCAAATGGTTGGCTTGTTAGAGCTTTTGTTTCTTGAATCAACTCACGAACCGTTTCACCTGTAGCATGACCACAAGCTAAGATTCCTAATCCTCCAGCATTTGAAACCGCACTGACTAGACTAGGATTTGCTACCCAAGACATCGCACCTTGAATAATGGGGTACTTTATTTCAAGTTTTGCTAATAATTCAGCTTGCATACAGGTCATTCCTTCTTTCTTTTTACAGCAACCGTTTATTTTTTAGCTAATTCTGCATCTACAAATTTCACAATATCTTCTACTGTGTTCAATCCTTCTTCTGATTCGATTTTAATATCGAATTCATCTTCGATATCATTGATGATTTGGAATAAATCTAAACTGTCAGCATCCAAGTCTTCACGGAAGTTTGTTGATAATTGTACTTCTTCTTCCTCTTTGTCTAATTGGTCCACGATAATTTCTTGAATTTTTTCAAAAGTCATTGTAATTCCTCCATATAATTGTTTTAATTGTTTGTTTGATGATGTTTTATAATTCAATCAGTAATGAGCCCCAAGTTAGGCCTCCGCCAAATCCAGTTAAGATGATTCTTTCACCACTGCCCAGTGTTAATTGTTCTTTCTCAATCCATTCATTCAACAGAATTGGAATACTGGCAGCTGAAGTATTGCCATACTGCGAGATATTTGTAGCAAATTGTTCAATCGGCAGTTTTAACTTTTTTGCTATTCCTTGAAGAATCCGCACATTTGCTTGATGGCAAATAATCGTCGTTACTTCACTAAAATCGATAGACGCCATTTCAGTCACTTTTTTGATGCTATGCGAAACATTTCGTAAAGCAAAATCAAAAATGGCGCGTCCCTCCATTTGCAAATCAGTTGTACACACCTTTTTAGCATTGGAAGAAAAAGGATTTTTCAATGTCTGTTTACTTGCTGTAAGGGCTTTGTTTCGGCTCCCATCTGCATGGATATCTTCTTGCAAAAGCATTGCATGATCAGAGGACTTTTCTAGCAATATACTGCCAGCGCCATCTCCAAATAGGACAGCTGTTGAACGATCACTCCAATCAATGATCTTAGACATCGTTTCTCCACCTAGAACCAAACCATAGCGAAAATCTCCGGTTGCTAATAGTTTGTCTGCCACAGATAAAGCATACACAAACCCTGAACAAGCTGCATTAATGTCAAATGCCATTACTGAACCTGCTCCGATATACTCTTGAACCAAACAAGCAGTTGATGGACTTGAGTAATCAGGTGTCATCGTTGCCACAATGATAAATCCAAGTTCTTTAGGATCGATTCCTGTTTTTTCAAGGGCATTCATAGCTGCTTTGCCGCATAAGACAGATGTATCTTCTTCTTCGCTGATGTAGCGCTGCGTGATGCCTGTCCTCGTTTTTATCCATTCATCCGACGTGTCCATAATACTTTCTAGTTGAGTATTGGAAACGACTTTTTTCGGTACATAGCTTCCTGTACCAATGATTTTAGTTCCCATGTGATTCAACTCTATTCATTTAAAGTTTGTTGCGTTCTAGCCAAGAAGTCATGCAAATTACGTAATCCTTTAATCAAAGCTTCGCCCTCTTCCTGACTCATTCCACCTAGTGTTTCTTTGACCATATCTCGGTGAAATTTATCATGCAAACGATAAAGCAAACGACCTTTATTGGTCAATCCTAATTTGACGACTCGGCGATCATTATCCATCCGAATACGTTCCACATAACCTTTTTTAACAAGATTATTGATTGTAACAGTCAAGGTTCCGACTGTAACGGAAGTTTTTTTTGCTACCTCTGAAGTGGTGTGTTCACGATACATGCCAATGGCTTCGATCGTATGCATTTCTTTGATAGATAAGTCTTTAAATTCGCTTCCTTTTAGAGCCTTTTCCTCAATGTTGAGAACTTGATTAAAGATGGTTACCAAATAAGGATTAACTTCTTTCACTAAACCTTCATCCACATTGCTCCCTCCATTCTTACCTGCTTCAATCCTTTCAAATTAGTTTGATGTTCAAATACTTTGATACTCAAATCATTTGACATTCAAAATAATAAGCTATTTTATTTCATGTGTCAATCCTCTTTTATGATTTTTTTCTTTATCTATTTTGATGTTCAGCTTGTTAAAACTGATCTGATGCATTTTTTGACAAAAAAAGAACCACGAATTTTTTTCGAGGTTCAAGAAATTAAAGACCTGTTATAAAGGATCAACCGTTAACAATCGATCCTCCATTAACATGGATCACTTGTCCAGTAACGTAGCTAGAATCATCACTTGCCAGATAAACATAAGCCGGTGCTAATTCATAGGCTTCGCCAGCACGTTTCATTGGAACGGATTCGCCAAACGTTTCTTTATCGTCGTTTGGTGTTGTGGCTGGGATCAGAGGCGTCCAGATTGGTCCTGGTGCCACTGCGTTCACACGGATCTTTTTATCGATCATTTCCTGATTTTGCGAAAGAGAACGCGTAAATGCTACGATTGCGCCTTTAGTAGAAGCATAATCTAATAAATTAGCAGAACCTTTATATGCTGTGACAGAAGTTGTGTTGATGATTTTTGCATATGGATTAAAGTGAGGCAGAACAGCTTTTACAAAGTAAAACATGGAAAAAATGTTTGTTTGAAATGTCCTCGTTAATTGTTCAGAGGTCACTTCACTAATGGATTTACGTGTATGTTGTTCAGCAGCATTATTGACCAAGATATCAATCGATCCATATTCTGCCACTGTCTGTGAAACAACATTTTTTACAAAATCTTCATCTCCAACGTCGCCGGTGAACCATAACACTTGACCGCTTATTTCTTTGATTCTATTTTTTACTTTTTCAGCATCTTCTTTATCATCGCAATCTACGAGGGCAACATTAGCACCTTCTTTGGCGAAAGCAATCGCCACTGCTGCTCCGATACCGCTATCTGCACCTGTAACGATCGCTGTTTTACCTTTCAGCTTATCAGCCGCTTTATACTCTGAATATTCTATTTTAGGCTCGGGAGACATTGCACGACTTTCATCTTCTTGACGGTAATCTTTTTTTGGTTCTTGAGCTTGAAGCATCTCTTTTTTATGTTCCATTGTTTTTCCCCTTTCTTCTTTTTTCACCTCTCATTCTAACAGGAAAGCTACTCAAGAAAAATGAATACGACTCATTGTTGCATGTTATATTTATTCCCTCTCGAACACGTTCGATTTATTTTTCATGACCGTACCGTAAATAATAAAAAAACCCCTGCAATACACAGGAGTTTTTCTTTAATGCACAAATTCTTCGATATCTTTAAAGTTAACGATTGTTTTTTCTTCCATCAAGTCTTTCATCTTTTTAGATGAATCGTTCCAAGAAATTTCGACCACTGCACTATTTTTCAATAATTTTGTAATCACGCCGGTCATTTTTTCATCTCGAAATGAAAATATGATTTTGTCGCCAACGTCGGGTTTAAACGAATCTTTGATCTCGTCTATCATTTCAACTGCTTCACTGTATGGCACCCCTAACAGTGTCGCGATTCTCGAATTGCTGGCACCTTTTCTAAGCTCTACCTCTACTAAAGATTGAACTTCTTTAGTGATCTTGTTCTCCATTAAATCCCCTCATTTCTTTGATGGTAAAAGAGTATCATCCAAAAATGGCGTTGAACGATCAATTGATAACATTGAATATAAAAGTATTAGAAAAGAATAAACTTTTTCACTTCATTTTTTAAGTGAAAAAGCTATTCCCCTCTTCATTTTCGCTTCAACTTATATTATATCACATTTTTAGTTAAAAATAAAATTAAAGAAACAAGATTGTACATCCTTATTTTAGGTTTTTCAGCTTCTAAAGGTTCATTGTTTAAAAACGATCATGGTACCACTTTTTAGCTGCTTGCATTTCCTTTTGTGTTAACGCATGTCCGTTTTTTCCCCATTCAATCGACACATCTCCATCTGCTTGAGTAAGCAATTGCTGCAAACGTTGACTTTCTGTTGGAGAGCATAAGAGATCATTTTCACCAGCACTCATAAATACTGGCATGTGGTGTAAATATTGAGGCTTTTTGTTTTTGAATGGTGTCATCGGATGAAGTAAAATCGCACCTTTTAATCCTGAATAATTCATAGCTTTAATTCTTTGGCACATTTTATTGAAATATGTATCACTAATATCCCTATCAACTGATTTTGACTAAAAAGTTACTTCAAACATTCACTGTTCAAAAATATTGAGGAATAAATTTTGGGTGTAAGGCATTTTGAGCATACTTCTCCCTGGATAACTTCCCAGTAAAAAAATCGTTAGATTGTTGGATTAGATCCATTGACTGGCTCGCCTCAGGCGAGCAAAGACCCTGTAGAATTCATTCTGATACACATGATAACTAGATAATTTGAGATAGACTCGTCTACCCGTTTGGACTAATTTCCCAGCAACTTTCAGAAACTTCA
>NZ_FOQE01000036.1 GCF_900113675.1 Pisciglobus halotolerans | reverse complement strand
GAGATAAAAGCGTTCGACTTGCATGTATTAGGCACGCCGCCAGCGTTCGTCCTGAGCCAGGATCAAACTCTCATAAAAGTGTTGAGTCTCACTCAACGTTTTTAATGAAGCTTGTAGCTCATTAATTGAATTGCTAGCGAATAAATATTCACTAATGTTGTTTGTTTTGACACTTGTCAAAACGCCCTACACATTGGTTCGTCTTACTTTGTTTAGTTTTCAAAGGTCTAATTTCTTGCACTTGTTGTCTCAGCGACAACTATTTAATCATATCAAAGGTGTAACTCTTTGTCAACAACTTTTTGATTTTTTATTTTTTTTCGTCTATGTCTCGCTGACGACATGTATTACTATACCTTGATTTCAGCCTTGCGTCAATGTTTTTCTGAAAAAAGTTTTTTTGATTTTAAAAACCTGAACGTTTCTAAAATCAAAGTTAAAAAGCAAACGATTACTTCTTTTAAAAAGCGAATCTTTTCCAATCATTTCTTTCTATTCTTTTGTAAATAGATATTCATTTATCTTCTGAAAAATGAATAAAAATAACAAAAAAGATTCAACTATCAAAAAAAGTTCGTTTGCTTTCTTCTATTTACCAATGATGATTAATAAAATCTACTCTTCCTGATCCTTTGCTGTATCGATTGTAGTGAGCACTATTCTTTTTATAGAAATCTTGATGATATTCTTCAGCAGGATAGAAGGGATTTGCTGGTTCGATGGTCGTTACGATGTCTTGTTTGAATCGCCCACTATCTTGCAAGGCTTTCTTTGAAGCTTCCGCAACCTCTTTTTGTTCTTCGTCATGATAAAAAATAACAGGACGGTAAGAACTTCCTCTGTCTGCGAATTGTCCGCTTGCGTCTGTTGGGTCTGTTTGTATCCAATAAATCTCCACTAATTCTGCAAATGACATGATGTCAGGATCATAAGTGATCTGAACAGCTTCAGTATGTCCTGTCCTTCCTGAGCCAACTTGTTGATAGGTTGGATTTACAGTATCTCCGCCCGTATAGCCGGACACAACGGATGCAATCCCAGGGAGTGTGTCAAATGGTTTGACCATACACCAAAAGCATCCGCCTGCAAATGTTGCTTTTTTCAGGTTATCTTTGCTCATTCTATTCCCTTCCTTTGCCATAGATTTTCTGTCGTTAGGACTTCATGAATAGATTTATTATAGCATTCGTATTAAGGTGCATAAACTAATCTGTTTCTGACTTCCCCTTCTCTTTCTTGTTTCACTAAACCGTTTCTGTTTAGCTAAAAAAACTACCCTCTTTGTTAAAGAGGATAGTTTCTTCTATAAAGAAAGCATTTTTATTTGCGAATTTCTGTTATGCCACCCATGTAAGGAACAAGAATTTCAGGAACCTTAACAGAACCGTCTTCTTGCTGGTAGTTTTCTAAGATGGCTGCGACTGTCCGCCCTACTGCCAAACCAGAACCGTTTAAGGTATGAACGTATTCCAATTTTCCTGTAGCTTCATTACGGTAGCGGATTTTAGCACGACGCGCCTGGAAGTCTTCTGTGTTTGAACAAGAAGAAATTTCTCGGTACGTTTCTTGAGCTGGAATCCAAACTTCTAAGTCATAAGTTTTCGCAGCAGAAAAACCCATGTCTCCTGTACATAATGCCAGCACGCGATAAGGAAGTTCTAATTTTTGTAAAACTTCTTCCGCATCAGCAGTCATTTTTTCCAGTTCTTCATAAGAATCTTCTGGTTTGCTGAACTTGACCATTTCGACTTTGTTGAATTGGTGAAGCCGAATCAAACCACGTGTATCACGTCCGGCACTACCAGCTTCTGAACGGAAAGATGGGCTCAGAGCAGTAAAGTAAGTTGGCAAGTCTTTTTCATCTAAAATTTCATTTTGGTAGTAATTTGTTAACGGAACTTCAGCGGTTGGAATCAACGTTAAGTCGCTGTCTTCCATTTGAAAAACGTCTTCTTTGAATTTAGGGAATTGACCTGTTCCAAACATCGCACGGCTGTTCACCAAGTAAGGGGTGATCATTTCTGTATAGCCTTGTTCTTCTACATGCAGATCTAGCATGAAGTTGTAGACTGCGCGTTCTAGTCTGGCGCCTAGTCCTCTATAGTACAAGAAGCGGCTGCCAGCTACTTTAGCGCCTCGTTCAAAGTCCAAGATTCCAAGCTCTTCGCCGATTTCCCAGTGTGGCTTTTGTTCATAAGCTGCTTTTTCTGGTGTCCCCCAGCTTCGGATCTCAACATTATCGTTTTCGTCTTCTCCTACTGGTACAGAGTCGTGCGGCAAGTTTGGCAAGCCAGTGCTAATGTCATAGATTTCTTCATCGACTTGTTCCAACTGTTCATCTAATGACTTGATTTGTTGACCCACTTCTCGCATTTCAGCGATTTTTTCGTTTGCATCTTCTTTGCTGCGTTTCAATTGTGCAATGGCATCCGACACTTCATTACGGTAGCTTTTCATTTTTTCTGATTCAACGATCAAAGCTCGTCTCTTTTCATCTAATGCCATATAATGATCAAGCGTCTCTTTCGCTACGCCTCTTGTCGCTAGTTTTTGCGAAACAGTTTCAAACGCTGTACGGATTTTCTTATTATCTAACATCTTTTTTCCCTCCTAAATATAAAAAAAGCCCAACTCTCCCAGTCAATTGACCGGGACGAATTGGACATTGTTTTTGTCGTGGTGCCACCCAGATTCAGCTTTTCTAAAAAAAGCTGCACTCTACTTCAGATAACGGTCTGGAGCCGAAACTATTTGGTGCCTAACTTTTTGCTCAGGTTTCATAGTTTACTTCGTGTGACGGATTCAAGAAATCAAACCATCAGCTTTCACCAACCGCTGACTCTCTGGCGTATTTCATCTCTCTACTAGCTCACACTACCGACGTTCATTCTATTTGTTTGTGCCTTTATTTTACCCAATGCCTTTCAGCAAGTCAACAAGATCCTACCGAGCATACATTATTCGACACAGAACACTTTTACTTTACTACTTTGTGGTATAAATCACTGAAAAAGTCGCCAACAGAACGGCCGGCCAAAACGAAAACATTCGCTTTTTCGACAGCTGTTTTGGTTACAGCTGGTAATTCTTCGCCTGTTGTTTTTTCAAGGTAGCCCAGGTCGTCTCCTTTAATATTGATTTGAGCTTTCCCAACTTCTGTACCTTTCTTAGCAGGTGCTGTCAGCTCTCCATCGTTATTGATTATTTTGTTATTTGGTTCAAAAGAAACAGAAATATCTTTTTTGTCTGTGCCATCTGGTAAAACTACAGCTGTTTCTGTTCCGGCTGCCAGCTCAACAGATCTTTGCTTTCCTTTAGTGACGGATAAGGCATCCACGTCTTTTAGAGTATCTCCTTTTTCGTAAAGATCAACTTTTTCCCAGTTGGCAAACGTCCAGTCCATCAATTTGTCTGTTTCTTTAAAACGAGAGCCCTTATCTTTTTGGCCGTCTTTTGCATTCATCACAACGGTAACGATCCGCATGCCATTTTCTTCAGCTGTACCGGCGATACAAGCTCCTGCAAAATTTGTTGTTCCTGTTTTCAAACCGTCTACATTGTCGCGTTCAAATAATAAGCCTTCCAACATCCAGTTCCAGTTGGACATATCGATCGCATCACTCGTTCCTTTTCTAAACGTCATTTTAGGAACGCTCGTCGTCTTCAATGCTTCAGGATAGTCATTGATCAAATGTTGTGCTACTTCGGCGACACCGCGAGCAGTCATAGAGTTTTCATCTTTATCAGCACTTCCTGGATAAATGTTTCCTTTTAAATCTGAATTGTTCAAGCCTGTTGCATTATAAAGGGCATAGTCTTTGATGTCCCATTCATCAAGCTGCGCTTTCATCCGGTCTACGAATTCCGGCTCGCTGCCTGCCATTGCTTCTGCAAGCGCAATAGTAGCACCATTTGCCGAGTAGATCGCTAATGCTTGATAAAGTTCTTTCACAGAATAAGTCTCATCTTGTCGCAACATTACATTCGAAAGAGAGGTATTGTGGCTGATCTCATGTGCGTATTCACTGACCGGAACTTGTTGATCCCAAGAGATATCTCCTTTTTCAATCGCATCAAACAAGATATACTCCACGATCATTTTTGTCATTGAAGCAATCCCAAGCTGTTCATCGCCATTTTGGTTTAATAATACTTTCCCCGTTGTGGGTTCGATCGCAAATGCTGCCTTTGCTTCAATCTTTGGTGCTGCTGTTGCAGCCGAAACTTCTGTTGCTGTTTGGACTGTAAATGGACCAAACGAAATACTTGGTGCTGCTGTTCCCAAAGTGACAGTGGCAACCAATGCAATGCCGAATTTTTTTAATTTATTCATCTTTGAAAAAATCTCCTAATCTATGTCTTTATCTTCTATAGCTATGTATGTGCGAGCCATATTTCTCACTTTTTCTATATTAAAGTACCACCATGTAAAAAACAACCCTCAATTGTTGAAAGTTCAACGATGAAGGTTATTTTAAGGCGTTGCTTTATACCTGCTCAAAAGCTGTTCTGTTGCTCATGCATTTAGTGCGTACTTAGGAGCTGACATTCATTTGAATGAGCAATGAAGACCCGTTTACTTTTGGAAAGCCCCTGGATTTTAGGAATTAGCTTCTAAGGTATCGTCCGTCACTGAGTTTTTCATCGGGCATTAAACAGCTTCTTTTTCTTGCAGAAGGTTACAATGTTTCCTGAATCGTCTAAGCAATATCACATAGAACGCTAGAAATTGCTTCACGTGAAACATTTTATCCTTTTTGTTCTTGTTGAAGTGGCAAAACTAAGCAAAAACGTGTCCACTTTCCTTCAGTCTTCGCTTCAATTTGACCATGGTGAAGTGATACGATATTTTCTGCAATAGCCAATCCTAGTCCCGTTCCACCATTTTCTTGCGAACGGGAAATGTCCACTCGATAGAATCGGTCAAACAGATGAGACAAAGCTTTCTGTGGAATCGGCGGTCCATCATTGCTGATCATAATCAAGGCCTCCTTTTCATTTGCTTCGACCTCGATCAAAATTTGTTTGCCGCCTTTTCCATATTTGAGTGCGTTAGCAATCAAGTTATTAAAAACCCGCACAATTTTTTCTGTGTCAGCTTCCATATGCAATTCAGTTAATGGAGAAACAATTTCAATCTCCATTTGTTTTTTAGCTGCTTCCAGTTCAAAATCGACTACCAGTTGTTCCAATAGTTGGATCATATCGAATTGCGAAAGATTTAAAGGCGTTGTCGTCTGCCGTACTTTTGTATATTCAAATAGATCATCAACTAAGGCTTTCATTTGCTTAGCTTTTTCATAAGCAACGTGGGTATACTTCTGCAACTCTTCTTTGCTTTGGTAGCGCCCTTCTTCAATCAACCCTAAATAACCAATGATCGAGGTCAGCGGTGTACGAATATCGTGACTGACGTTCGTGATCAACTCATCTTTCGATTGTTCGATCCGCCTTTCTTCCTCCATGGCTGCTACAGTGCTATCAACCAGCACATGGATACTTTCAACAACGCGGCTCATATCTCCTCCATAGTCATGGGAGATGCGATGGTCGTAGTGTCCTTCAGCGATATAATGCAATTCGCTGATAATATGACTCAACTGCATTTGCCGATAGCGCCTTTTTAACCGCCAATAAATTACAATAACGGCGATAAGGGATAATAAAACAACGAGAAAGGGTGTCAGCGAAATAACGTTGTCACCTTGAACGCTGATGATCACATCGCCAAGGATCCAGATTGAACGAAAGAATTGTGGAAAGGCTAATACCATGCGAGTAAAAATAACATAAACAGCATAGTAAAGAAGAAAAATCAGTCCTACCGTGACAAATCCTTCCAAAACCAGCTTACTTTTTTCTCTTTTAGTTAACTTCATTTTCCCTGTTCATCTCTCCTTTGCAGCAAGTTCTGTTTAAACCTTCCATCTTCGGCTATCCTTTGATTTTTCTTTAACCGCTAACGGATTTGCTGCCTCTCTCTTTATTTATCTTCTATTTTGTACCCAACACCCCAAACAGTCTGAATTACTTTTTCGCCGTCTGTCGCTTCTTCAATCTTGTCGCGCAAATGACTGACGTGAACCATCACTGTTTTAGAAGATACTAAACTTTCTTGCTGCCAAACCTTTTCAAAGATTTCATTTGCACCGAATACACGATTCGGATGGCTGGCTAATAAGTATAAGATCCCAAACTCCAGCGCTGTCAACTGAATCTGCTTTCCTTCAAGTGTTTCCACTTCATGCGATTCCTTTTTGATGATCAGTGGTCCGATCTCTAATTGATCTGGTTCTTCTACATCAGCTGTATAGTAACTACGGCGCAGCAACGATTTTACGCGTGCCATCACTTCCAGTGGATTAAATGGCTTGACTACGTAGTCATCTGCTCCTGTCACTAGCCCTTTAATTTTATCGACATCTGTTGTCTTGGCACTGAGCATCAAAATGGGCAAGTTAGAATCTTTGCGAATTTCTTTGATGGTTTCAATCCCATCCATTTCGGGCATCATCACATCTAAAACGACGAGGTCGATGTCCTGTGTGTGCAATTTTGTTAAAGCCTCTTTTCCATTATAGGCTTTTTCAAGTTCATAACCTTCATTTTGAATATAGATCCCTAACAGTTCAACGATTTCTTTATCGTCATCCACTACCAGAATTTTCATTTTTCCACCTTCACCTCTAACGAAGATTTTTTCTTGCTTTTATCATACCAAAAAAAGCGTAGAAAAAGCCTAAAGAAACATTTAAATCTTATTTGCGCTTATGTTCAAACACCGTTTCATTCCATTAATGATTGCAATTTTATGCTTTGGACGAGTTGTTGCATTTACTTGATACCAATAAGCGGCTGACTTGTTTATCTTTCATTAAGCTGCCCATTTGTTTTTTTGTATTAGAAAAAACGTTCAAATCTGTTTCCATGACTTTGAACGTTTTCTTCATTATTTTCCATCTTAAAATAAGCATTTCTTTCTCTACTGCAAGTGACCCAGTGCTCAACCTCAACCAGAGCCGCTTTTCGGGAACGCTCCGCATTGTCATGGCTCTTGCGATTTAATCGCTTAGAGACAAGATACACTTTGCTGGAACGGCAACAGTGCTTCCGATAATGGTTTTATGTTTCATTTTCCTGTCGCCTCTTTCGGCCTTGCTTCGCATCCTTGTTTTTGATCTGCGAAAGTCAGAGCCTTTGCAAAAAAAGATAAGTTGTTTTGATGCGCGCTGCGCTGCTCTCTTCAACAACTTCCTTTTTTTGCTGTGACTCTTTCAGGCTTTCTCCGTATCCTTGTGTTTTAGTTGAGCTGCGCTCCCCAGAGTTCTCCGCCTAACTTGTAACGACCGCACAACCGCTTCGCTGGGTTGCTTGCGTTGTTCCTTCGTTAGTACTCGATCTCTTGCGGGGTCGCTTTGCATCCTTTTTTAGTTGAGCTGCGCGAGGCAGAGTCTCGGGTAAAATTCAAAAGTCGCTCGCATGCGCGGGATGCTCTGCGCCGCGCTTTTTCATTTTCCTGTCGTCTCTGTCGACCTCGCTTCGTATCCTATCTTGAGTAATTTGGTGATTCTTTGGTGATTTGTACGTCATGTGGGTGTGATTCGCGAAGGCCTGCGCCGCTCATTTGAATAAATTGGGCATCGTTGCGCAAGGCTTCTAAGTTAGGTGCACCAACATACCCCATTCCTGAACGGATTCCGCCAAGCATTTGGAAGATGATATCTTGAACGCTTCCTTTGTAAGCAACACGTCCTTCGATCCCTTCTGGAACTAGTTTGTTTGCTTCGTTGATGCTGCCTTGGAAGTAGCGATCACTAGAACCTTTTTGCATAGCGCCTAAGCTTCCCATACCACGGTAAGTTTTAAAGCGGCGACCTTCATAAATTTCAAATTCGCCTGGAGATTCATCCGTTCCAGCCAGCATACTGCCGAGCATAACCACGTTTCCGCCTGCTGCCAAAGCTTTGACGATGTCGCCTGAATATTTGATCCCGCCATCTGCAATAATTGCTTTACCGTATTCACGCGCAACAGAAGCAGCATCGTAAATCGCTGTGATTTGCGGAACACCTACACCAGCAACCACACGTGTTGTACAGATAGAACCAGGTCCGATCCCAACTTTAACGACATCTACACCGACGTCAAATAAATCACGTGTTGCTTCGCCTGTAGCAACGTTTCCGGCAATCAAAGCAACATCAGGGAATGTTTCACGGATTTCTTTGATTTTACGGATAACGCCTGCACTATGTCCATGAGCTGTATCAATAATGATCGCATCTACTCCAGCATCTACTAGCGCTTGAGAACGTTCAAATGTATCACTTGTCACGCCAACAGCAGCAGCTGCCAACAAACGGCCATGTTCGTCTTTTGCGGCATCCGGGTATTGGATCACTTTTTCAATATCTTTGATCGTGATCAATCCGCTCAAACGGCCTTTATCATCAACAAGCGGCAATTTTTCAATTTTGTGATGTTGTAAAATCTCTTCAGCCTCTTTTAAAGAAGTTCCTTCTGGAGCCGTCACTAGATTTTCTTTGGTCATCACATCATCGATCGCAACGGTGTGATCTGCCACAAAGCGTAAATCACGATTAGTCAAAATACCGACTAACTGACGGTCTTCTAATGTATGAACGATCGGGACACCGCTGATGCGATAGCGAGCCATCAATGCCTCTGCTTCTTTGACAAGATGTTCCGGTGTTAAAAAGAAAGGGTCAATGATGACGCCATTTTCTGAGCGTTTTACTTTGCGCACTTCATCTGCTTGTTCTTGAATAGACATGTTTTTGTGAACGACACCTAATCCACCTTGACGTGCCATTGCAATTGCCATTTTTGCATCAGTTACCGTATCCATACTTGCGCTCATAATAGGAATATTCAACTTGATTTTTTCTGTTAATTGCACACTTAAATCTACTTCATTTGGCAAGACGTGGCTTTCTGCAGGTATTAATAAAACATCATCAAACGTAAATCCTTTTTTGGCAAACTTTGTATCCCAGTTCGACATCTTCACGAAACACTCCTTCATCTTTATCTAACCGAATTTCTTCAGATTTTTTTACTGTCAAACTTAACAAAGTTATCTCTTTTCGTCAAGGTAAAATGAGTAGAGAATAGATAAATGGTCGGTATTTTAATCTGTTCCTCATTAAAGGTTTGCAGGCACTCTATGTAAAGGCTTTTCAAAACGACAGGTACATTGCAGCCATAAAAAAAACGTCTCTCTTCATTTGAAAAGAAACGTTTCTTCTATGATTAACGGTTTAAAATAAAGTCCCTTTGACATTGAATTTCCGTTTGAAGTACCATTTGCCGGCAAAAGCCAGTATACCAATAACGACGTTTGCAATAGGCGGAAGAATTGGATTGATCACTGGAGGAATAAAGAGCATAGAGAGCGTCATCACTGCTACCCAAATCAGCATCCCCACAACGGAAACAAGGAAGTATCGTAAAGTACTGCCTTTTTGTCCCTTGATAGGCGCATTTTTTGTAATCGCCAGTACGACAAAACCGCCGATAATAAAGTTCAAGATCAGTGTCAAAATCCCCATACCAGAAGCTGTTCCTGATTTGCTGAACAAAGCAGACAGCCCAGTAACCAGCGCAAACATTCCGCCTAGCATCAATCCACCGTCTACGTATAATTTCCAGTCTTCTGAACGTTCTCCAGTCGTCTCTTTGGTATCCAGTCTAGGGCCATCCACCATTTCTAAGTAGCGCTCCGTCACTGTTCCGTAGATTTGACGAGCCGTGCGTCCAGCTGATTGTTCACTGACCAATGTTTTTAACATGTCATTAAAAAGAACTGTACGGCGGTCATTGGAAAAGTCAGCATCTTCCAATCTCTTGTTCAATTTTACCATGTAGTCTTCATTTTTATGTGTTAGTTGTTCGAATAACCCTCTGTTTTCATCTTGCAGCGCAGTTAAATCTGCAACTTCTTCTTGTGCGTCATTCTTTTTATCTTTTTTCAAAGGCTTGATTCTCCTTTATATTGTTTACTGTTTTCTTTTAGGTTGCTCCCCGAGGCAGAGTCTCATTCCGCATCTTGGTTTTAGTTGAGTTACACTCCCCAGAGATCTCCGCCTAGCTTGTAACATACGCACAACCGTTCCACTGGGTTGCTTGCGTTGTTCCTTCGTTAGTGCTTGCTACCGAGCTTGATTTGTAAAACAAATCTTAGCGAGATAGTACAAAGCGAGCATAGCGAGACTTTGCGACTTAATTATTCTTTCGGGGTCGTTTCACATCCTGGTAGTTGAGCTGCGAAACACAGAAAGCTGTGTCTATCTTATCCTGTCCGCACACCCGCTTCGCTGGGCTGTTTGCGTCAGGATTGCGATAGTCTTCGCTTTCTGATCGTGTTTCTCCGCATCCTGGTAATTGAGTTGCATGAGGCAGAGTCTCAGGTAAAATTCAAAAGTCGCTCACATGCACAGTATGCTCTGTGTTGTCATGGCTCTTGCGATTTTAATCGCTTAGAGACATGATACACTTTGCCGGAACGGCAACAGTGCTTCTGATAACGGTTTTGCTTTCTCATTTTCCTGTCGCCCCTATCAGTCTCATTCCACATCTTTCAGTTTAAACGTTGAATCTGAATAGCATGACGTCGCCGTCTTGGACGATGTAGTCTTTTCCTTCTGAGCGCATTTTTCCAGCTTCTTTGGCGGCTTTTTCGCTGCCGTATTGGTCAAAGTCTTTGAATGAGATGGTTTCTGCTCGGATAAAGCCGCGTTCAAAGTCGGAATGGATGATGCCCGCTGCTTCAGGTGCTTTGATGCCTTTTTTAAAGGTCCAAGCGCGCACTTCTTGAGGCCCCGCTGTGAAGTAAGTACCAAGTCCAAGCAAGTTATACGATGAACGAATCAGTTTGTCTAGTCCAGGTTCTGTAATCCCCAAGTCTTCTAAGAACATTTCTTTTTCGTCTTCTTCCAGTTCTGCGATTTCTTCTTCGATCTCAGCACAGATCACGATCACTTCTGCTTGTTCGCTTGCAGCCAATTCGCGGACTTGTTTTACATACTCAACGTCTTCTGCATCTGCAACGTTGTCTTCTGACACATTCGCTACATACAAAACAGGCTTAGAAGTCAGTAAAAATAAACCTTTAACAATTTTTTGTTCTTCTTCGTCAAACGCGATCGCACGGACTGGACGGCCTTCTTCTAAAGTTGGTTTGATTTTATCCAACACAGCCAATTCTGTCATTGCTTCTTGGTCTTTGGTTTTGGCTATTTTTGCAACACGTGCATAACGCTTGTTGATTGATTCTAAGTCAGCTAAAACCAATTCTAAATTGATGGTTTCAATGTCATCCAATGGATCTACTTTACCGCTGACGTGAGTGATATTATCATCATCAAAACAGCGGACCACATGACAGATCGCATCTACTTCGCGAATATTAGCAAGGAATTTATTTCCCAGTCCTTCTCCTTTGCTGGCACCTTTCACGATTCCGGCAATATCCGTAAACTCGAATGTTGTTGGAACGATTTTCTTTGGTTCCACCAATTCTGCCAAGCGATCCAGACGGTAATCCGGAACTTCAACGATCCCTACGTTTGGATCGATCGTTGCAAATGGATAGTTTGCTGCTTCTGCTCCTGCTTTTGTGATTGCATTAAATAGAGTCGATTTGCCCACGTTCGGTAAACCAACGATTCCTGCTGTCAATGCCATTTTATCTACTCACTTTCCTTTGTCTTTTTTAGTGTTTTAGTTTTCTTCGTTAGCCGATACTAAAACTTTTTTTAATTTCCGTTCAAATTCTCTGCGCGGCATCATCACCAAGTGACCGCAGCCAAGACATTTGATCCGGATATCCATCCCCATTCGGATGATCTGCCAGCGATTTTCTCCGCATGGATGCGGTTTTTTCATTTCAACAATATCATTCAAGTCATAGGTATTTGCCATATTCTTCTCCCTTATTCTTACTATTTTGACCTTATTCATTTTATTTCAAAGGAGTGCTTCCACTTGATCATCAGGTTGTAGAAGACAGAACTATCTGTAAGGCCTTGTTTATCCTAAAAGGTGTTTATTCGACTCGGCTAATGACATAGCGGCCTTAATCAAATTCGATCTCCAATATGTCCAGAATGCGCGTAAGGTCATCGCTCGACAAATATTCGATCTCGATTTTTCCTTTTTCATTCTTTTCATTGATGACCACATTGGTTCCGAACTTATCCATCAAGCGTTCTTCGCTTTCACGAATATAATAAGGTTTCTTTATCGTCTTTTCTTTTTTCTTTTTCTGTGGTTCATTGATTTGTGCAACCAGTTGTTCAATTTGGCGAACAGTCAAATTGTCTTTTACCACTTTTTTAGCCACTTTTAAAATTTGTTTCTTGTCTTTCAACCCCAACAGTGTCCGTGCTTGTCCCATGGAGATCTCATTTTGCTGCAACATCTTTTTGACTTCTTCTGGAAGACCCAGCAATCGCAAATAATTAGCGATATAGGGACGGCTTTTGCCTAAACGTTGCGCCACTTCTTCCTGAGTCAATTTCAAATTTTTCATCAGCATACTGTAAGCTTCTGCTTCTTCCAGTGCAGATAAATCTTCACGCTGCAGATTTTCCAGCACTGCGACTTGCATCATTTCTTCTTCATTGAACTCGCGAACGATAGCGGGGATCGTTTCTTTTCCTGCCAGTTTAGAAGCTCTGAAGCGACGTTCTCCGGCAATGATCTCAAAACCTTTTGCAGTCGAAGAACGCAAGATAATTGGCTGGAAAACACCTGATTGTTTGATCGAGCTAGCCAATTCCTTTAGCGCTTCTTCATCAAATGTGCGCCTAGGTTGGTAAGGATTCGGACGGATCTCGCTTAATTTGATCTCCTGAACCCGTTCATCAGAAGTATCAACGTTGTCAAACTCAGCAAATTCGGTAAACAAAGCATCAATTCCACGTCCAAGTCCTTTACTGTTCTTATTCGTCATTTGCTAACACTTCCTTTGCTAGTTCAAGATAAACTTCTGCGCCGCGAGAACGAATGTCGTAATCAATGATCGACAAGCCGTGGCTTGGTGCTTCTGATAAACGAATATTACGAGGGACGATATTCCGATAGACTTTTTCACGGAAGTATTTCTTCACTTCGTCTACTACTTCATAGCCTAAATTCGTACGCGCATCCAACATGGTTAATAAAACCCCTTCGATACGCAGCTCAGGATTGAAATGCTTTTGTACCAGGCGGACTGTATTCAACAGCTGACTCAAGCCTTCCAAAGCATAATATTCACATTGGACCGGTATCAAAATCGAATCGCTTGCTGTAAAAGCATTGATCGTTAAGTGCCCCAGTGAAGGTGGACAATCGATCAAAATATAATCATACGTATCGTGCAGATCCTTAAGAGCACTCTTCAAACGTGATTCACGCGCCATTTGCGTCGTCAGCTCGATCTCTGCTCCAGCTAATTGAATCGTTGCCGGCACGACCCACAGATTTTCCCGAGAGGAAGGCATGATCACTTCATCAATCGGTGTCTCATTGACTAAAACGTCATAAATATCTTTTTCAACATCTGCTTTTCTTACACCTAACCCACTAGTCGCATTCCCCTGAGCGTCACTGTCGATCAAAAGAATTTTCTTTCCTAAGTAAGCTAAAGATGCTCCGAGATTAACAGTTGTGGTTGTTTTCCCCACACCGCCCTTTTGATTTGCTACTGATATTACTCGTGCCATTTCTCTTCCTCCATCTATCTGTGTCTTCAATTATTCCTCTTTGACTTCATCCCTGTTTCTTTAACAAATGAGAAAAGGAAGACACGATACGCATCTTCCTTTGTACGCATCTGTTCCAAATGATCTTCTCATTCGTCGCTCTGTCTTTAGTTTTTATCAACATTGTTTCTACATTATCTTTTTGGTTTTCCAGATTCAACTCACATCAATGTATACGGTCTTCCGTCAGTTCCATCTCTCATGCTTTTAAATCTGTTCTATATGCGCTTCTATTATAACAAATCCGTCTATCTCTGAATAGACAGCCTCTTTTATCATTGTGCTGTTTATATTGATAGGATCAAACGTTATAACGGTTTTTTATTCGGCATACCTGGTTTTCTTGGATACTTATTTGGTGTCTCTTTTTTCTTATCGATTAAAACAATATGTCTTTCTCCAGCCTGCTTCGGCAGTTCAAAGGAAAAATCTTCTCGGAATTTTCCGCCCAGTTTCGTGATCGCTTGTTTGCTGTCTTGCAACTCATCTTGGCTGCTGCTAGCTTTCAAGGCGATAAACAAGCCGCCTTTTTTCACCAAAGGCATACACAGCTCAGCTAAGACGCTCATCCGTGCAACAGCTCTAGCTGTTACCACATCAAAGGATTCACGAAATTGTTTGTTTTGTCCAAAAGTTTCAGCACGGTCATGGTAAAGATGGACACCATCTAGCCCTAAAGTATCTACCAATCGTTGTAAAAATTGGATTCGCTTGTTCAATGAATCAACGATGGTGACTTCTAATTCGGGAAAGACGATTTTTAGGGGGATACTCGGAAACCCGGCACCTGCACCTACATCGCATAGGCTATGGACCCCTTTAGTAAAATCTACAAACAACCCGGCTGTGATCGAATCATAAAAATGTTTCAAATAGACTTCTTCACGTTCAGTAATGGCTGTTAAATTGATTTTTTCATTCCATTCCTGAAGTAATGTAAGGTATTGATCAAACTGTTCCATCTTCTTTTCAGTCAATGGGATCCCTTTCTCTTGAAGGGCTGCTTTAAACTCTTCGGGATTCACTTTTTTCAACTCCTTTTCGATGCCGTGAAACACAACTTGTTTCACAGTCTCATCTGTATTACTGTATAACAAATCGCAGCGAAGTGCAACGATTCCAAGCAGATTTTTTTATTTTTTCTTCACCTTTTTTATTTACTGCAAACAAGAGCTTTTTTTGACTCAAAAAAAAGACACGCTTCTTAAAAGAAGGTGTCTTCAAAGATGATCTGAGAGAACTTTTAATGCTTGTTTTTGTGTTTTGTTATAATCCAAAAATGGCTATATATCAATATTATGTATTTTTATGTTTTATTCATGTTTATATTTTTGTGCGATGATTGTGCGATAACATGATTACAAATCACAAATACAAACGTTGTTCACACCGTACGAATGGATGATCTCAAAAAAGGTAGGTTCAGATATAGCTATCTATCCGCAGAATTTTAGTATGTGTAAAATAGTTCTCGAGAGTTAATAATTTTACTGATAAAAGAAAGAAGGCGTTCTATCATAATTGTTTCGATTCAAGAAAACCCAGGGTTATTACGTCGTCCACTCATAATAGACGAAAAAACATTACAAATTGGGTATAATGATGATGAAATCCGTTGTTTCTTGCCAAAGGAAGTTCGTGCCGTTGAGTTAGCACGAGCATATAACATGATTGGCTAAATTACTTAATTTACGTTGAGTTTTCTTTGCTATTAGAACAAGCGATAGGCATACTGAAAAAGAAGCAGCACGGTGTCTTTCAATCATGGGGATGTACAAAGATTCTTTCTAATGCGTTGCTTTTACCCTATTTTTACAAGGTAGTTTTTTTATCTATCCAATACATGAAATTATGAAATTTCATGTATGAAAAGTCACAACTTAGGTGTATATTACTATCAATAAAACTATAAAAAAGGAGGGATCCTTTTGTATCTAGGAATTGGCGCATTTTTACTTTTTGTAATTAGCTTTGGTTGGTCTTTGAAAAATAAAAATAATAAAAATTAATTTTGATACGATTGGATGTTCGATAAATGAATTTAGATAAAATCATGTATCGATAAAAACAGTTTCATTTAAAGAGTGCAGCAAGAGATTAACTACTTTTACTCAGTAATTAGTCTCTTTTTATTGAATCATTTAAAATAAGTACTCTTTTAAACTTAGTTTTTTAGTATATGTAACCCAATGGTTGCTAATTGTAAACTAATAGGTGCGTTACTTTTTAAACGAAAATTGAGAGAATCTATATATTAAGTTAAGAAGGATAGGAATAATTAAATACATTTTTTATTAGCACCTACTAGGAGGGAAAAATGGAAAAAACAGCTATATTTTTAATTGCGTTAGTCACAATGGTATTGACCCCTTTGCAAGCTTTAGCAGCTATAGAAACTTCAGTCACTTTAGCTACTATTAGTGAATTAACTAAAAAACTTGAAACAAAAAGAGAAACTCAAGGATTTATTAGTGACGATAATGAAGATTTATTATTGCTTAAGGCAGAATTAAATAAAATAGAAGTGACGTCGGAATCATACTGGACTCCAAATGTTGCTGAAGAAGGATCTTTTACGACATTTGGTTATGGACAATAGCATGACTTAGGTAAAGGCTGGAAATCTAGGGTAGATAAACCTACTCATGGTGGAGCTTCTAAACCACACGTGCATGTAGAGAAATGTGATAAAAAGGGCGTACAAAACGTGGATGGAACAAAATCTCATGGAAAAAATTTAAATAGCGCTGGAGTTCCAAACGATATCCCAAAAAAAAGCAAGAGGACTAGCAGATTATAAAAAAGGTCAAAAGAACTTAGCTAATATGAGAAAAGCTAAACAACAAATTACAGCAAAAAATTGAATTTACGTAAAAATGCTGATATTGTGATAACAATTGGTAATTTTATTAGTGTAGTTGGCTTAATGATTTTTTCATTTGGAGCAGTCGCAGCATGGGGTGCATTTTTATTAGTAATTTAAAAGGAGACTCTTTATGAAATTTATTTCTGAAGAAAAAAATGATATAGAAGGGTATCATGATAGTTTATTGTCTTTAAAAAAGATATTGGAACCTAAAACTTTTAATTTTATGTTAAACGAGTCTTTTCATGATAGTGTAATCAACAAAATAACCATAGTAAATAATTATGGCGAAAATAAATATAATACTGGAAAAGATAGTATTGTATCAGTATCTGCTCATTTAAAACATTGGAACGAACAAGAATATGAATTAGTATGGGAAAATGTGAGAGTGTACTTACTAGATTTCGATATATCTAGAAATAAAATAGCAGAAAGTAACCAAATTTTATTTGATAGAGGCTTAGATGAATGGTCTCATGATGAATTATTATTATTGGAAGATAATCATTTAAGACATGAAATATTTTTATTTTCACAAACAACCATTATAATTGAATGTAGCAAATTCTATATTAATCAGGTTGATTAATCATACGATTGACTACGTATTTAGATAAATGTATGTACTCTAAAACACCACAATTACACAAATGTAATTGTGATGTTTTCTTTTACTATTTTACTCTTAACTCAACTTTCGCAGTTGAAAATTAGTGTCTAAACCTTGGTACCTTTGAGCTTCCTCAGCTTAATTTATATGGCTTGACGTGTATTTAGATGCAGAAAAAACACCTCAGCTTTGGTATAGTTTAATTACCACAAAAAAACTAATACAGCGAGGTGCTTGTCTTTATGATAACCGATAACAATCTAAATAATCAACTGCCAAAAGCCATTTATTCTATTTTTAAAGAGCTGCATATTCTGCATTACTTGCGTAAAGCAGGTATAACAAAGGCAAAAGGTTACTCTGCCGGCTTTCTTTTCACTTTTATTTTCAATCTTGTTTTTGAAGGAAAAAATTTTTTCCAACTT
>NZ_FOQE01000015.1 GCF_900113675.1 Pisciglobus halotolerans | reverse complement strand
GTACAAATAAATTATATCTCAAATGAGAGACATAATGATTTAAAAAGTTAACAAATACGTATATTTATTAACTAACTATATTATACGAGGATGCGCTTTCGTCTATTAAGGAAGGAGCCGTTTTTATCTGAAGTGTTGAGGATGAAAAAAAGCCTTATCTCATTAAAGATAAGGCCTTTTAAAGGATTGGATGATCAAATTTTGAGCAAGAAAAAAGCTTAAGCATCAGAGCTGACAGCTTGATTCAAGTCATTGATGTCCGTTGTTAATTTTTCTGTTTGTTCTTGAATGCGACGTAATCTTGGTTCAGCTTCATAAGTAAACGCCTGTGCTGTTTCGTTCATCTCTTTTGTAAAAGTAGTAGCAAAAGATTGGCTTTCATTTGATAGTTGCGTTATAGCACCTTTTAGATCATTGACTTTATTCGACACATCTTCTACGAGTATAGTCGTTTCATCAATATAGTCTTTAAAAGCTTCTCTATTCTGCTTTCCTGAGCGAGGCGTCTTCAGCAAGCCAATCGTTCCGCCAACAAGGCTGCCTACGAAAAGGCCTTTTAGAAATGTTAATTTCATTTTGATTCCTCCAGTTCATTTTTTATAGATAATGCAATTTGATCTAACTCTTCTGGTGAATGCTTCTCAGAATTATCACCAAACTGAATTGAAAAAGTATCTTCTTCACTATAACGCGGCAAAAGATGGATGTGGCTATGAAAAACGGATTGATAAGCTAATGGTCCGTTATTCATCATGACATTCATTCCTTTGATATCAGGATTTGAATCTTTGATGGCTTTAGCAATTTTAGGGATGCGAGAGAACACAGCTTGCGCTAAAGCTTCATCGTATTCAAAAATATCTTGGATATGTTTTTTAGGAACAACCAAGGTATGCCCTGGTGTTACTTGGGTGAGATCTAAAAAGGCGACAACAACATCATCTTCGTACACCTTTCGACTAGGAATCTCATGGTTAACAATTTTGCAAAAAATACAATCAGACATAGTTTTTCCTTCCTTCATGAAACGTATTGGATATAACCCAAAAAAAAGGTTCCTTTTGTTATGTTTAATGTATCATAAAAGGGTTTTAATGTGAAATAAGAAAGACGACAGCAAGCTATCCCATTATGATGAAAGGTGTTATAGGGCTGCGTGTCTATTTTTCTTTACATCTTTCTTAAGAGCAAAATTAATATTTGCACGTTGGTACTGTTTTGTTTTTTATCTATTGTGTTTTTCCTCCTCTATTTTTTCTCTAATAAACGATAGAAATATGCATAGGGAATAATAACAGGAAGCTTTTGATAAATGTACATTGCTTTTTTATTAGCTGGTAACAATGAAGCGATCTTTTCTCCTTGTCCTCTTTTCTATGTGTTACAATAAGAAAAATAAAGCAAAGTAAAGGGGTAATAGGATGAGTTTACATATTGCGAATGTGACAGGCGGTTACCAGCAGATTCCTGTATTAAAAGACGTCTCATTTAGCATTGAAGATGGAGAAATGGTCGGATTGATCGGTTTGAACGGCGCTGGAAAAAGCACCACTCTCAAGCATATTATTGGCTTGTTGCAACCTTTTAAAGGAAAAATCGATATTGACGGTTTAACGCTATCTAGTGATTTGATCCAATACCGAAAAAAGTTTGCTTTTATTCCTGAAACACCGGTATTGTACGAGGAACTGACGTTAAGAGAGCATATTGAAATCACTGCCATGGCTTATGCGATCCCAAAAGAAAAAGCTTTTGAAAGAGCAGAATCACTATTAAAAACATTTCGTTTAAATCAAAAACTGGATTGGTTTCCTGCAGACTTTTCCAAAGGGATGAAGCAGAAAGTAATGATCGTGTGTGCTTTTTTAGTGGAACCTAGCTTATACATTATTGATGAACCTTTTCTTGGTTTAGATCCGCTTGCGATTCATGCTTTACTGACATTAATGGAAGAAAAGAAAAAAGCAGGTGCCTCGATCATCATGTCAACGCATATTCTAGCAACAGCTGAACAATATTGTGATCGCTTTGTCGTTTTGCATGAAGGGCAAGTAAAGGCTGTAGGGACTCTAGAAGAGCTGAGAAAGGTATTCGAGATGCCGGATGCGTCTTTGGATGAAATTTATCTGCAATTGACAAAAGAGGAAGGTGCAAGATGAATTTGACTGATCTGTGGCATAAGAGAACGAAGCAGCATCAGAAGAAAATGATGAAATACTTAAAGTACGTGCTGAATGATCATTTTGTTATCATCTGCATTTTTCTGATTGGTGCTGTAGGGTATGCTTATGCAGAATATTTAAAAGTGATTCCAGAAGAAAATGTTATTTTTGCAAAGTGGTTGGCGGTCTTTCTTTTAACAGCTAGTGTGTTTGTAGGTAAGTTGGCTACATTGACCGTGCCGGCTGATGCGATTTTTCTTCTTCAAAAAGAAAACGAGTTGGATGATTATCTAGCCAAAGCAAAATCACATAGCTTACTGTTGCCAGGATTTTTCTTAGGTGTTGCTTCAGCGATCGTAATGCCGTTGCTGGTTGCGATTGGGGTCGCGTCTTTTAAAGAATGGTTCTTTTTCTTTGGCTATTTGCTTCTTTTAAAAGTGATGATGTTAGATATTCAACATGTATTACTGAAAACCAAAGATCATCGAAAGAAGAAGGCGTGGCGAGGAGCGCTGATGGCTGCTGTTTTTCTGACAAATCTATTAGGTGTTTTTCTTCATCCTTTAATAGGGATTGCAGCAGCTGTACTGCTTTTACTATTTGAACAAGCGAAAGCTAAAAAGAAAAGACAACAGACCTTTTACCAGTGGAACTACCTTATCACAGAAGAAACAAGTCGGATGAAACATTTGCTGCAGTTCTTTAACTTATTTACAGATATTCCTTCTGTAAAAAGTTCTGTGAAACGCAGAAAATACCTTGATGGCTTTGTTAAATGGATCAAAATAGAAAATAAACAAACCTTTTTGTATTTATATGCGCGTGCTTTTATTAGAGGAACAGAATACAGTGGCTTGTTCATCCGTTTGTCCTTGATCGGTGTGATCATGCTTTTCCTGACTTCAGGTATTCTACAAGTGGTGATAGCCATATTATTTTTATACTTGACTGGTTTTCAATTGATTCCGCTTTATTATCACTATGATCATCAACTGTTAACAGCTTTATATCCAATCACTCATAAAAACAAAGAACAAGCGATTCAACACATCCTTTTTTTGCTATTAATGGTTCAGTTGTTAGTATTTTCAGTTAGTTCATTGATTGTGTCTGGATTAGCAGAAGGAAGCTTGCTCTTTGTGATCAGTCTCCTTTTTGCTGTTTTTTTCTGCTACTTTTATGTACCAAAAAGAGTGAAGGCGAAGTAAAGAAAGTAAATGAAGCAGATCACCTAAAAATAGATGCATCATCCTCCAAAGCATGGTAGGATAGAGAAAAATGAACAGAATAAAGAGAGAAGGAACAAGGATGAAAGTCATTTGGAATGACAAGATCGTTGATCGTAATGAAGTCAAGATAGATATGGAAGATAGAGGGTATCAGTTCGCAGACGGTATTTATGATGTTGTTCGTGCTTATAATGGAAAGTTTTTTACATTAGATGAACATGTCGATCGCTTTTTTAGAGGAGCTTGTCAAACTGACTTAGAACTTCCTTTTTCAAAAGAGGAATTGAAAGAAAGATTAACAACTTTGATCAAAATCAATCAAATCGATACAGGAAATGTTTATTTCCAAATCACGAGAGGAATTGCTTCTCCAAGAAATCATACTTATCCAGATCCTGAGGTGGTTGCTCCAGTGTTTACAGCTTCAGCGACAGTTGTTCCTCGAGACCAGGAAAAAATGAATAGAGGAATAACTGCTAGCATTATTCCAGATACACGGTGGCTTCATTGTGACATCAAGTCGATCAGTTTATTGGGAAACATCATGGCTAAACATGAAGCACACAAAAATGGAGCTGATGAAGCTGTTTTACACCGTGATGGTGCCGTTACAGAATGTTCTTCCTCTAATATGTGGATGGTCAAAGATGGCACGATTTATACCCATCCAGATGGCAATTTGATTTTACCAGGTGTAACGAAAATCGTTTTATTAAGAGCTGCTGAAAAAGCTGGAATCCCAGTAAAAGAAGAAACTTTTACCGTAGAACAGCTAAAGAATGCAGATGAAGCTTTTTCATCTAGTACAACGATCGAAGCGATGCCGATTATTGAAATAGATGGCTGCCCAGTGGGAAGCGGTAAAAAAGGCCCTATCGTTGAAAAACTTCAACAATATTATTTAAATGAAGTAGAAGAACAATGCGGAAGCCTCAGACAGAATGTGTAAGGCATTTGCTTGTGATGTATGAGAAACTAAACCTAAAATATCAAAAGTGAAAGGGAGCAAAGGTCTAAAGGCCGGCTCCTTTTTCGCTGGTAAATGAGAAGGACAAAAAAAGAACACATATGCGCTTGACGAGAAAGAAAATAGAAACTAAAATAGATATCGAGAATAGGAGAGGTGTCAGAATTGATATCTGTCTTTTTTTAGTCTAAAGGTAACAGCTTGATTACTGAATAGGGAATGATAATATATGGATTTGCAAATCGATTCTGGATGGAAGCTGCATCCAATAGGTGGTGACACCGGACAAGCTTATATGGGAACGAAAGAGGAAGAAAAAGTTTTTCTGAAACGAAATTCGTCTCCTTTTTTAGCTGCGCTTTCTGTTGAAGGCATCACGCCAAAATTAGTATGGACAAAACGAATCGGAAATGGCGATGTCTTGACTGCTCAAGAGTGGCTTAATGGACGAACTTTGCATAGCGATGAAATGTCTTCTCAAGAAGTTGCCGGACTGCTGAGTAGAATCCATCATTCGCAAACACTGAAAAGAATGTTGACAAGAGTGGGTGGAAAAACCATCAATCCAGTTGACTTAGTCGATAGCTACTTAGATGGTCTTTCTTTAGATCTGAGAAATCATCCTTTTCTGCAAGAGGTCGTGTATCAATTGGAAAATACTCTTCCTTCACTTGAAACAGAAAAAATGACCGTTTGTCACGGAGATATCGATCGTAAAAATTGGCTTTTGTCAGATGAAGACCGCTTATATCTTGTAGATTGGGAGTCCGCTATGCTGTGTGACCCAGCAATGGATCTCGGGATGTTATTGTGTCAATATGTAAAAAAAGAAAACTGGCAGAATTGGCTTGAAGGCTATGGAGAAGAATTGTCGAAAGATCTGATTCACCGAATGGTTTGGTATGCTGCAATGAACGATTTATTACAAATCAAGAAATATCATAAAGAAACAAAATTTCATAAAATGAATCAAGCCATTATTCGTTTACAACAGTTGATTTTGCAACAAAACTAAACAATAAAGGGTTCTACAATATTTAACGTTGGTCTGCAAAAAAATCAGTTTTTTAATGCTAAACTCGTTAGAATCCTATTTCTAGAAATTTCAGGAGGCGCATAGGGCTACTGATAGTCATGAAAAAAGATGCAATGTGAATCACTTAGTGTTAGGCTTTAGCCGTTACACTAAGTTTGAAGCTTGCAAGCATTGAGACGCGATTTTCGGCTCAATGTGTTCTCATGGCTTTCCATCAGTAGCCCATCGACCGTAGGAAATTTCTTTACCAACGTTAAAAGAGGAAGAACCCAATAAAGACAAAAGAGACCGGAATAAATTTCCAGTCTCTCTTCTTCTGTAAAAAAGAATACGATCTTATAAGAATCTGCTGAACCATGCAGCAACTGATGTGATTCTTTTACAGAGTGGATCGCACAAAAAGTATGTGACATCATCATTAGACTGAGATAGGAGAAACCTTATGCGTTTAAGAAATAAGCCGGAAGCACCACAAAAAATTGCTTCTTATCCTCAATATATCCCCGATCAACCTGAAGAATGGAAAGGCAGATGGAGTGAAAGATTTGAAAATAAACAACCGCTCCATATCGAAATCGGAATGGGAAAAGGACAATTTGTCTACCAAATGGCTAAACAGCATCCTGAAATCAATTACATTGGAATCGAACTTCAAACAAGTGTAATCGTAAGTGCGCTAGATAAACAGGTGGAGGATCCTCAACCTAATCTCCAACTGCTTCATGTAAATGGGGGAGAACTAACGCAATATTTTGCAGAAAATGAAGTAGATCGGGTTTATTTGAACTTTTCAGATCCATGGCCAAAAACACGTCACGAAAAGAGACGTTTGACGTACCAAACATTTCTCGCAGTCTACGAAAATATATTGATACCAAATGGCGAAATTCATTTCAAAACAGATAACCAAGGCCTGTTTGAATATTCGTTGGTTAGTTTTTCAAAATATGGCATGTTGTTGAAACAAGTGTGGTTAGACTTGCACCAGAGTGATTACGAAGGCAATATAATGACAGAATATGAAGAAAAATTTTCTTCGAGAGGGAATCGCATTTATCGTGTTGAAGCACAGTTTAATGCAAAAAAATAAGTATAAGAAAGCGGCTGAGAGAAAATTATTTTCTCTCAGCCGCTTTTTTGTTTTCTATCGATTAGAATCAGCAAAAGTTGAGGATATGACCTTTTAGCTGTTCTTCGTAGTGAAGTGGGAACGTGCTATTTCAAAAGTAATTTCAATTGTTCTGCTAGAGCAATTGAAACCTGAAAGTTAGTGATAAATGCTTAAAACTTGCTTATTAAAAAAGAAAACTGATGAAAAGAAGAAACCTTTTCATCAGAGACGGTAAATGTCTAACACACTCCCAGTATAGGCATCTGCAATAAATTCGTATTGGATCAGCTGATCTTCTTCCATACGCGAAATGCCACCGTAATAGGCTTTCGTTTTTAATGCAAACTTATTTAAAGGAACTTTTGTTAATTCGATCCATGAACCTTCGATTGGACCTTCTTCCAAAAAGGCCTTTTTGACGCGTTCAAGAATTTTGTCTCCGTTCATTGGTTTGTGTTTTTGCATATAACGGCTTAATCCAAAACCAGCTGCAACTCCTGTTCCCACTAATACACCGCCTGCGAATATCAGCCAAGGACATAATTCTTTTTTTCTAATCATTTAAAAAACCTCCTGACTTTAGATTGCATGATACTAATTTCAGTATAGCTTATTTTGATAAAAAAAGAAATTTAGATAGTCTTATTTAAAAACATAGTGAAAATCAGTTATAATGAAAGAGGAGAAGTATTTTTCATAAGGAAGGAGAAACACAAATGCTGAAGATTCAGTAGTTTGTGTATACAAAAAATGGAAAAAGACACTTTTGATTTGATAAAAAAAATGACTGAGCTACAAGGTACAAGCGGGTTTGAACACCGTGTCCGAGAAGAGATGCGCAAGCAAATCACTCCTTACGTCGATGAAGTTCGACAAGATGGGCTCGGAGGAATATTTGGGATTAAAAAAAGCAATATTGAACAGGCGCCAAGAGTGATGGTTGCAGCGCATATGGATGAAGTTGGTTTTATGATTGCGAATATAACGGAACAAGGTTTATTCAGAGTGGTTCCGCTCGGTGGCTGGAATCCTTATGTCGTTTCTGCACAACGCTTTACATTACAAACTGCAAAAGGCGATTATCCGTGTGTGTCTTCTTCTGTTCCGCCTCATTTGCTAAGAGGAAAAGATGGAAATAGCGGCAAGCTTGAAATTGCGGATGTTCTATTTGATGCTGGTTTTGAATCAAAAGAAGAAGCAATGTCTTTTGGTGTGAGACCGGGAGATGCGA
This sequence comes from Pisciglobus halotolerans, assembly GCF_900113675.1. Lineage (GTDB taxonomy): Bacteria > Bacillota > Bacilli > Lactobacillales > Carnobacteriaceae > Pisciglobus > Pisciglobus halotolerans. The sequence continues at coordinate 40,396 of NZ_FOQE01000015.1, read as the reverse complement.
TCGTGCCAGATGTCGAAACAGTCAAAATGGCGAATGGCAAAAGAATTTTGTCTAAAGCTTGGGACAATCGCTATGGAACAACCGTTGTGATCGAAATGCTGAAAGAATTGGCAAATGAATCTTTACCAAACACGTTGATCGCTGGTGCGAATGTACAAGAAGAAGTTGGCTTAAGAGGAACAAAAGGTGCGGTACATCAATTCAAACCAGATTTGTTTTTTGCAGTTGACTGTTCTGCAGCTGACGACTTGACGGGCGATAAATCATCCTTTGGTCATTTAGGAGAAGGGTTCTTACTAAGAATTCAAGACCCAGGCATGATCACGTTGAAAGGAATGAGAGAATTTCTTTTAGACACAGCAGAGACCAATGATATTCCTTATCAATATTTTGTTTCAAAAGGCGGAACAGATGCAGGAGCGGCTCAAGTGATCAATAATGGAGTACCAAGCGCAGTAATCGGTGTTTGTGCGCGCTATATCCACACTCATCAAACTGTTTTTCATATTGATGATTATGCAGCAGCTAAAGAAATGTTGAAACAGGTAGTACAAACGCTAGACCGCAGTACATTGGAAACTATATTGAAAAATAACTAGTGGAGGAAAAAGAATGGAAAAACTGACTTCAGTTGAAGCATACCAAACACTGATGACCCAAGGAAAAGTGCTTTTCTTTTTCACAGCAGACTGGTGTCCCGACTGTCGATTTATCCAGCCTGTGATGCCAGAAATCACGGCTTCTCATACTGATATCCGTTTCATAGAAGTGGATAGAGATGAGTTTATTGATTTATGCGAAGAGCTTTCTATTTTTGGTATTCCAAGTTTTGTCGCTTATAACGACGGCAAAGAAATAGGACGCTTTGTCAATAAAGATCGAAAAACAAAGGAAGAGATCGAAGCATTTATCGCAACTTTATAAAAAATATTTCTATGGAGGAGATTTAGATGCAAAACGACAAACAGGAATACAAACGCATTCTGTCAGCGGTAGATGGCAGTGAATCAGCCGAATACGCTTTGATGAAAGCGATCGAAATCGCTTTGCGCAATCACAGCGAACTGATCATTACTCATGCCATCGATACACATGTCTATACTATGGGAGAACCTGCTTTGTATTTTGATGACATTGATTTTGATACATCTGAAATAGAAAAAAAGCTTGCAGAATATAAACATAGAGCTGCATCAGCGGGTGTAGAAAAAGTAACGATAGATCTAACAAAAGGCAATCCTAAAACTGTACTTTCAAAAGAACTGCCAAGAAAGTATCATGCAGACTTGATCGTAGTAGGACAAACTGGTCTCAATGCGATCGAACGTTGGATGGTAGGAAGTGTGAGCGAGCAAATTATTCGTGCAGCACCTTGTGACGTGTTGATTGTTAGAAATGAAGAGGAGAATGAAGAATAAATGTTAATCAGTAGTTACAATAGAGAAGGCATCGGTGATACATTGATCGTGATGCTGAATAATAGTGAACAAACGCAATTAAAAACAGAAAGACGACAAAATATTGCGCGTGTCTTTGACGAGACTTCAGGCGAAACAAAGGGATATAATTTCTTTTCTGTTTCAGATTTATTCTCGATCAATGAAAAAGGGCCTGTTACATTAACGGAACAACAAGTAGCCGTCATGAATAAAGCTTTAGAAGAGGCTGGGTTTTCAGACCTTTTAACAGCGGATTTGTCACCCAAATTTGTGGTTGGGCATGTTAAAGAATGTGTCCCTCATCCAGATTCAGATCATTTATCGATCACCCAAACAGAGATTGATGGAGGTAAAGTTCTTCAAATCGTCTGTGGTGCTCCAAATATTGCGCAAGGACAAAAAGTGGTTGTAGCAAAAGTTGGAGCCATCATGCCAAGCGGAATGGTCATTTGGGATGGCGAGCTAAGAGGAGAACCAAGCCATGGAATGATCTGCTCTGCCAGAGAACTGAATCTTGAACAAGAACCTGCAAAAAAAGGGATCTTAGTACTGCCAGAAGCAACACCAACAGGAGAAGCATTTCAAGTTGATTTTTAAAGTAGAGGTTGAAAGTAAACAAACGATAAGCAAAATCATAGGATCTAAAAATGCATCTTAAAAAAGGCAACACTTATGCAGAAGTGAAACCGATGCTTTTTTAAACAGAGCGTTTTTCATAGAACTTGAAGCATGATAGAAAGAGGCTGGTTCGGATAACAGCCTCTTTATTTTGGGTATAAACCCTTATTTTTTTGTGGTAAACTATACACCGTACTTATGGAGAAAGGAGTACCTGAGATGGCTAAATATAATGGGCCTATTTATCAAAAGAGGCGCGAATTGAAGCAGAGCGAACAGCTGTATTCACCTAACCGAAAAAAAAGACATTCTGCAGCAGAGCAGAAACAAACTCAGATTCCTTTTTTTCAGCAGCATGACCAACACCCTTATAAGAAAACAATAGTCCCGCAGCGAACTTCTGAACATAGCAATAGGAAACAAATCAATCTTTTTCATGAAGAGAGAAGTTCTACCCCCTTTAAAGTGCATGAAGTTCCTCCTTCTTACTTTGGAAAACATCATCGCAAAGTTTTAAAGAAAAAAGATGATATTGACTTTTCGAAATTGAAAGAAAGCTTAACGAAACGTGAAGATGACTTTCTTCTACTCGATTGTTATTTGTCTTCGCTTGGTGAGTCGCTTTACATCGTAACGAATGAAGAAATAGATGAAAACATAGTTGAAATAGAGGAAGAGACCGAGGAAGAAGCACAGCAAGAAATCAAAGAAGCCGCACTTGTAGAAGTAGATGAAGAAACACAAGAAGCAATAGATAATGAAACAGATGCAGATCTTCAGCAAGAAGTAACTGAAGGCGCAGAGGCAGAAAAACATCGATTGCTTGTACAAGAAGGGAGTCTGCCTGTCGTGGCAGCTACAGACGAGCAACACAAACAAGAAAATGGTGTTGCGCGATCAGAAGAACATATCTTGCCTGAAGAAGACCTCAAAGAGACAACTTCTTTCAAAACCGTCTTTTCAGGAAAATTAGATCCAGAGCCGTTGGTTAAACCCAAACGAAAAAGTTTGTCGCGTTCATTAGCTGGAATGATTGCGGAAGAATTTAGTTTAAGAGAGAGCAGAGGCGGGAAAATCGGCCGTTATTTTGATGAGTTTCCAGCTGGTTTACCGTCCGTAGCTACACCTACTAGTTCTTCAGAAATCAATGACATCTTGTCTGAAATCCAGTCAACTGAACAAAAAGAGACGCGATCTTTACAGTCAAGATCTTCTATAGAGTGGATAAAAGAACGGCGACAAAAAGCTGTTGGAGAAGCAAGCAAAACAGCAGAAGACGATGAAAATACTAACAATGAGGGATCTGTCCAAGAACAAACTGTTAAAGATGAAACAATTGATGGCATCAAAAAACATCACAAAGTCATGGAAGAACAAGAAAGTATTCAAGAGATTCTCTCTTCATTAGAAGAATCGGATAGAATAGAAGAATTGGATAGAACGAAAGAACAAGCAGACGAAGAGACACTATTAACATCAACAGAAAGCGAGAAAAGGTATACTTTTCCATCTGTTTCGCTGTTAAAAGAGCCTGTAGCGTTTGAGACATCTGCGATCGATGATTGGGTATTGGAACAAGCAGAACGGTTAAATGAAACACTGGATGCTTTTAATGTAGATGCACAAGTCGTCAGTTGGACGATCGGACCAGCAGTTACTCAATTTGAACTACAGTTAGCACGCGGTGTCAAAGTAAATAAAATCACAAATTTGTCTGATGATTTGAAGCTTTCTCTAGCAGCTAAAGATATCAGGATCGAAGCACCGATCCCAGGTAAAAACACTGTTGGAGTAGAGATTCCTAATGAATATTCACGTCCGGTCATGTTGGCAGAGGTCATGAAAAGCGAAGCCTTTGTTCAAAGTCCTTCTCCGCTGACGATTGCGATCGGCATCAATCTTTCAGGTGAATCTATTGTAACGACTTTAAATAAAATGCCGCATGGACTGATCGCCGGAGCTACTGGCTCAGGAAAGAGTGTCTTTATCAACTCCCTTTTGGTCAGTCTATTATACAAAGCAAAACCAAGTGAAGTAAAATTGATTTTGATCGATCCAAAAGCTGTGGAGCTTGCACCTTATAACGGTATTCCGCATTTGTTGTCGCCGGTAATTTCAGAACCAAAGGCTGCCAATGAGGCTTTAAAATGGGCCGTTAATGAAATGGAAGAACGTTATCAAAAATTGGCTGCAGCTGGTGCCCGAAACATAGAACAATTTAACCAAAAAGCCGAAAAAGCTGGGGATTACGGACTTAAAATTCCTTATATCGTTATCGTGATCGATGAATTGGCTGATTTGATGATGGTTGCAAGTAATGAAGTGCAAGATTCAATAGCACGAATCACTCAAAAAGCGCGTGCTGCTGGGATTCATTTGATTGTTGCGACACAAAGACCAAGCGTGGATGTAATCACAGGAACGATCAAAAACAATATCCCATCGCGTATTGCATTTATGGTTTCTAGTCAAGTCGATTCCCGTACGATTCTTGATGCAAGCGGAGCTGAAAAATTGTTAGGAAAAGGAGATATGCTGTTTTTAGGAAACGGTACGAATCGTCCTGTTCGCCTTCAAGGGACATTTGTCGATGAAGAAATCGACAGCGTAGTGGACTTTGTCAAAGAACAACGAAAACCAGTTTATGCCTTTCAACCGGAATCTTTGATGAAGAAAGCTGAAACCATTGAAGAGAGAGATGAATTATTTGAAGAAGTGCTGCCTTATATCGTTGAGGCTGGTCATGTATCTGCTTCTTCTTTACAGCGCAAGTTTAAAATTGGCTTTAACCGTGCTTCCAATTTAATTGAAGCATTAGAACAGGAAAACATCATTTCAGAAAATAAAGGATCAAAACCAAGAGAAGTCTACTTAACCCAACAAGAGTATGAAGATAAGTTTATTTGATCCATGCGACCTGAAAATAATAAAGAGAAAGAAGCAGAGGGAATAGATCTGTTTCTTTTTCTTTTTTCTTTGTAGTTGTATTCGCTGTCAATTTCAAACATTTTACAATCTCATGCAATTTGACTATTTTAAGTACCGTAACTTTGAAAATCATGATATACTGGACTCGTTCTGAGCAAAAACAGCGATCATGCAATTGTAAAATAGTAAATACATTTTTTTCAATGCAAGAATACTTAGATAAAGCAGAACACGTTTTTAATTAAAATGCTGTTTTTTATTCGGTAATGATTCCGCAACAAAATCATGTTAAACCATTTGTATGGAGGAAATAAAAAATGAATAAAGATACAGTATACCACTTTGTAGGGATCAAAGGCTCAGGTATGAGCGCACTTGCATTAGTGTTACATGATAAAGGATTTAAAGTACAAGGCTCTGATGTAGAAAAATATTTCTTTACTCAAAAAAACTTAGAAGAAGCACATGTTCCGATGTTTACTTTTAGTAAAGATAACATCCATGAAGGACTAACGATTATAGCGGGAAATGCTTTCCCAGACACACACGAAGAAATTGTTGAAGCAAAAAAATTAGGCCTTGAAGTGATTCGTTATCACGATTTTCTTGGTGAGTTATTGCATAGCTACACGAGCATAGCGATAACCGGATCACATGGCAAAACGAGTACAACCGGTCTATTGTCACATGTGATGAGCAATATTGAAAGTACCAGTTATCTGATTGGCGATGGAACAGGCCACGGTGATCCAGATGCTGATTTCTTTGTGTTAGAAGCTTGTGAATATCAACGGCACTTTTTAGCTTATCGACCAGATTATGCTATTATGACCAATATCGACTTTGATCACCCAGATTACTTTAGAGACATCAATGATGTTTTCGATGCTTTTCAATCAATGGCTGATCAAGTAAAAGAAGCTGTGATCGCATGTGGCGACGACATTTATTTAAGAAAATTAAAATCAAACGTGCCGATTTTTTATTATGGCTTTAATGAAGACAATGATTATCAAGCAAGGAACCTTACTCGTTCCACAACTGGTTCACAATTTGATGTTTATGTGCAAGACCAATTTTATGGACATTTTGAGATACCGACATTTGGAAAGCATAATGTGCTAAATGCGTTAGCAGTTATTGCGACAGCTCATCTTGAAAAGATCTCCAAAGAAAAGGTACAAGAAAACCTTTTGACTTTCGAAGGCGTAAAAAGAAGATTTACTGAAAAAATCGTTCAAGACATCATCATTATTGATGATTACGCTCATCATCCGTCAGAGATCAGAGCTACGATCGATGCTGCTCGTCAAAAGTATCCAGATAAAGAAATCATTGCTGTTTTCCAACCCCATACTTTTACACGTACGATCGCTTTAATGGAAGAATTTGCAGGAGCTTTAAACTTAGCCGATGTCACTTTCTTATGCGATATTTTTGGTTCTGCTAGAGAAAATGTAGGAGAAGTGAAGATTGAAGATTTGGCTGAAAAAATCGAAGGTAATGCGTCTATTTTAAAAGTCGACAATATGTCTCCTTTGCTGGATTACCATGATGCTGTCGTCATTTTTATGGGAGCAGGCGATGTTCAAAAATTTGAACAAGCTTATGAAACCTTGTTAAGCCATACTGCGTTAACTAAATAAAAAAGTTGAGATAAAAAGTCAAACCGGATTCTTCTGACTTTTTATCTCTTTTTTGTTAAAATGGTAGGGATATAAGAACAAATTGGACTGATATGAAAAAAAGAAATAAGCAGTAGATCAAAGGAGAAAAATGATGGCTAAAAAAAATAAATTGTTACTCATTGATGGAAGCAGTGTAGCGTTCAGAGCTTTTTTTGCACTCCATAATCAACTGGAAAGCTTCAAAAACAGAAACGGTCTGCATACGAACGCTTTGTATGGATTCCATAACATGATCGAAAAGATCTTAAAGGAAGAAAACCCAACGCATGCACTTGTCGCTTTTGATGCAGGAAAAACCACTTTTCGAACTGAATTTTATCCAGAGTATAAAGCAGGCAGAGCGAAGACACCAAGAGAGTTTACTGAGCAAATGCCTTATTTGCGTGAGCTTTTGAAAGGGTTTGGAATCTATTACTATGAACTGGAAAACTACGAAGCAGACGACATTATTGGGACGCTCTCTGCTCAAGCAGATGAAAAAGCATTTGATGTTGTCGTTGTTTCAGGTGATCGCGACTTGACGCAGTTGGCTAAAGATAATGTAAAAGTTGACATCACGGTCAAAGGTGTTAGTGAAACCAAAACGTATACAGTTGAATCGATCAAGGAAGAATATGGCATTGCGCCATTACAGATCATCGACATGAAAGGACTAGCTGGCGATAAATCAGATAACATCCCAGGAGTAACCAAAATCGGTGAAAAAACAGCGCTCACGTTGCTGCAAGAGTATGGCACAGTTGAAGGGCTATACGAGCATATTGACGATATGAAAAAAAGCAAACGCAAAGAAAATTTGATCAATGAAAAAGAAACAGCACTTCTCAGTAAAAAACTAGCGACGATCATAAAAGATGCTCCTTTAGCCATCACACTAAATGACTTAGTTTATAATGGTCCAGACACGAAAAAACTGATAGATTTTTATAAAGAAATGGATTTCAAGTCTCACTTGAATCGATTGGATACAAGCGAGTTAGAAGAAACACTTGAAGCCAATCGTTCGGATATTCAATTCCAAAAGGTAACCATTCTTACAGACGAAATGTTCAAAGACAACCAATCCATTTATGTTGAAATGTTGACCGATAACTATCATACAGCTCAAGTAGTCGGTATCAGTTGGGGAAACGAAGAGAAAATCTATGCTTGCGAACCTGAAGTTGCGTTTCATTCTGACATTTTTAAAAAATGGGCAGAAGATGGTCACTCAAAGAAAAAGACCTTTGATTCCAAACGAACTTATGTAGCACTGAAACATCATGGGATCGAATTGAAAGGGGTAGTAGCAGATCTTTCGTTAGAAGCTTATTTGTTAGACGTGAAGGACAATAGCAGTGACTTAGCAGCGATCGCTGAAGAATATGATTATTTTGATGTGGCAACAGATGAAAGTGTTTATGGAAAAGGTGCCAAACGAAAAGTGCCGGAAGACAAAGAACAATTGTATGCTCATTTGGCGCGAAAAATCAAAGCCATCGCTATTCTTTGTGACCAGCTGATGGAAAAATTAGAGGAAAACCAGCAAACGGAATTGTTTACAGATATAGAGCTGCCGCTAGCTAACGTCTTAGCAGACATGGAAATGGCTGGAATAACAGTCAATAGCAAACGCCTAGAAGAAATGAAAGGCGAGTTTGCAGAAAAGCTGCAAGAATTGGAGCAAAAGATTTATGCAGAAGCAGGTGAAACATTCAACATCAATTCACCTAAACAGCTAGGAGTCATTTTGTTTGAAAAAATGGGTTATCCCGTGATCAAAAAAACGAAAACAGGTTATTCAACAGCAGTCGATGTTTTGGAACAGTTGCAAGACCAGGCACCGATCGTTGCATACATCCTTCAATACCGTCAGATCGCAAAAATCCAGTCCACTTATATCGAGGGTTTATTGAAAGTGATCGATAAAAAGACTGGAAAAGTCCATACACGTTTCAGCCAAACAACGGCACGTACAGGACGCCTCAGCTCAGTCGATCCTAACTTACAAAACATTCCGATCCGATTGGAAGAAGGGCGAAAGATCAGACAGGCCTTTGTACCGCGTGAAGAAAATTGGCGCATTTTTGCTTCAGATTATTCACAAATCGAGTTGCGCGTATTGGCTCATGTTTCAGATGATCAGCATTTGAAAGAAGCGTTTATTGAAGGGCAGGATATTCATGCGAGTACAGCTATGCGTGTCTTTGGCTTAGAAAAAGCAGAAGATGTCACTCCTAATATTAGACGACAAGCTAAAGCTGTTAATTTCGGTATCGTTTATGGTATTAGTGATTACGGTTTATCCCAAAATCTAGGAATTTCGCGTAAAGAAGCGCAACAGTTTATTGATACGTACTTTGAAAAGTATCCAGGCGTTAAACAATATATGGAAGATGTCGTGCGAGAAGCAAAAGATAAAGGGTATGTGGAAACATTATTCCATCGCCGCCGCTATCTCAGTGACATTAATTCTAGAAACTATAATTTGCGTTCATTTGCAGAGCGAACAGCCATCAACACACCTATCCAAGGCAGTGCGGCGGATATTATCAAAGTTGCGATGATTCAAATGGAGAAAGCGCTGAAAGCATCAGATTTACGTGCAACAATGCTGTTGCAAGTGCATGATGAATTGATTTTTGAAGCCCCGGAAGAAGAAATCGAAACATTAGAAAAGTTAGTAACTGACGTGATGGAACACGCCGTTGCGTTAAGCGTACCTTTGCTAGTTGAAAGCGACAACGGGAAAAGTTGGTACGATGCAAAATAAAAAATAATAGGAGGCCAAGTGTTTGCCAGAATTACCAGAAGTAGAAACAACAAGAAAAGGATTAATGCAGCTTGTTCAAGGCGCAAAGATAAAAAGTGTCGATGTTTATTGGCCTAGGATCATTGCAGGCGAAAAAACAGAAGACGATTTTTCGATTGCTTTAGAAAATGAAACCATTCATCAAATCGGTCGAAGAGGAAAATTTCTGCTTTTTTACTTGGATCATTGGACATTGATTTCTCACTTGCGGATGGAAGGGAAATATGAAGTTGTTTCTAGTGAGGAACCTTTAAAAGTACATTCTCATGTTGTTTTTCATTTAGAAGATGGAAGAGATTTGCGATACTTAGATGTTCGCAAATTCGGCAGAATGGCTTTGGTTCCTTTAAACAAAGAGAATGACTATCCAGGGATACAAAAGCTCGGACCTGAACCGACGAAAGAAAAGTTTGATTTAAATCTATTCAAGACAAATTTAAAAAAACACAAAAAAGCGATCAAACCTTTGCTGCTGGATCAAACGCTGGTTACAGGACTAGGAAACATTTATGTTGATGAAGCACTGTTTGAAGCAAAGATCCATCCTTTAAGAGCAGCAAATCAATTAAGTGATGAGGAGATCCGCTCATTGCATCAAGCCATTATTTCTGTTTTAGGGCGGGCAGTAGAAGCTGGCGGGACAACGATTCGTACCTACAAAAATGCTTTGGGAGAAGCAGGGAAATTTCAACTCGCTCTCAAAGTCTATGGTCAGACTGGAGAACCTTGTCCAACTTGTGGAAGACCCATCAAAAAAATGACAGTTGCACAGCGAGGAACTCATTTCTGTGCCTATTGTCAGCCTGAATAAACGACTTTGTTAAGGACAGACGTTTAGAAGAAGCGAGGGGTACTATGAAAAAATGTATATTAGGGTTAACAGGCAGCATAGGAACTGGAAAATCAACCGTCAGTACGATTTTTAAACAACAAAGGATCCCGGTTGTTGATGCGGATGTCGGCGCTAGAGCAGTAGTGGAACCCGGAACCATCGGCTTAAAACGGATTGAAAAGACTTTTGGCAGCAGCGTGATTGCTAAAGATGGTACGCTCGATCGAAAAGCATTGGGCGGCATCGTTTTTAGTGATGCAGACAAACGACAGCATCTTGATCGTTTGTTAGCGGATTTGATCTATCAGTGGATCCAAAAGGAAAAAGATCAGTACATTGCGGCAGGAGCAGATCTCGTGGTCTTGGATATTCCATTGCTATTTGAAGCGGGTTATGATAAAGAAGTGGACAAAGTGATGGTCGTAACGGTTACAGAGGAAACGCAACTGGAGCGGTTGATGAAAAGAGAACAGATCAAAGCAGAGGTTGCACAAGCAAAAATAGTTGCACAATTATCCATTGCTGAAAAAGTTATGCGAGCTGATTACGTGATCGACAACAATGGCACCAAAGAGAATACGGAAAAGCAAGTTTTACATTGGTTAACAAAAGAAGGATTTGCAAAGTGAGCGTTAGTGGAGTGTTAACGAAAATAAAACGAAAAAGAAGCTGTTTCTTCGTTAGTTGCGCATGTGTTATAATAAAATCAGAAACCAATCATGTATAAAAAGGATGATGAGCAGTGCAATGCCCTCGCTGTCAACATAATGGAACGAGAGTTGTGGATAGTCGCCCAGCCGATGATGGTCGTGCTATCCGGAGAAGAAGAGAATGTGAATCCTGCGGTTACCGTTTTACAACGTTTGAACGGTTAGAACAGCTGCCGCTTTTAGTAGTAAAGAAAAACGGCAACCGAGAAGAATTCAATCGCGAGAAGATTTTACGTGGTGTCGTTCGTTCATGCGAAAAAAGACCAGTAGCTATGGAACAAGTTGAAAAAATCGTAGATGAAGTAGAAAATGAGATTCGCAATCTAGGTGAAAGTGAAGTTACTTCAACCGTGATCGGCGAACATGTGATGCAGAAATTAGCAAAAACAGATGAAGTGGCTTATATTCGTTTTGCCAGCGTATATCGTCAATTTAAAGACATTGAAGTATTTATGCAAGAAATGAAGGAGTTAGAAGAAAGAAAGAAGAAACAATATGAGGATTAGTTTAAGCAAAAAGGGGTCAGTAAGATGAGTTACCCATGGAAATCCCTCAGTCCAAAAGATGGCTTCTTGGTTAGACAACAAGCGCTGCTTTCAGATATCGATCATCAAATGCTGACGTTTTTGTATCAACCTTTAATAGGAGTAGCGGCTTACAGTCTATATATGACCTTGTGGACAGAAGTGGAGAAAGAGACCTATTGGAGTGAAGGAAATCTTCATTCCGAATTATTATCTCTTTTGAGTATCGGCATACCGGAGTTTTATCAAGCAAGAGTCAAACTGGAAGCTATTGGTCTTTTAAAGACTTATCTCCAAACCAGTCCTGAAAAAAAGTATATTTACGAATTACAGCGGCCTCAAGAAAGTGAAGCTTTTTTTAAAGATGACTTGTTGAGTTTATTATTATTAGAACAAGTAGGTGAAAGAAAGTTTAAAAAGCTGAGAAAACATTTTTCTGTCCAGCAAATATCGTCTTCTTTTGAAGACATCACGAAATCTTTTCTTGATGTGTATCAATTCGACCCGGCTAAGCTAACATCAGCTCAATCAGTTTTAAAAGAACCGGTACCTTTGATTTCTAAAGAACCGCAAAACAGCCCTAAACTAGATGCAACGACATTTGACTGGGACTTTTTCTATGCTGGGTTGCATAGTCAATATGTGGACCGCTCAGCGATTACAGAAGAAGTAAAAGAAATTGTTATCACACTGCACCATTTATATGGTATGGATGAAATGGCAGCTCAACACTACTTGGCCGATGCCAGCAATCTTGAAACAGGGAAAATCGATACACGCCGACTAAAAAAAGTAGTCTATGACGATTTTCATCGTCAGCATCCAGCTAAGCTAGAAATAACAAAACCAGAAGAAGCGACAGAAGAGCAACATCAACAGCAAACACAGTATATCGAACGGTTAAAACAAGAAGGGTTTTCAGATTCTGATATCAATATGATTCAAATCAGTTCGCAATTCTCACCAATAGAGTTTATCACCAACATCAAAGAACAGATGAAAGGATATGTTTCTAGAGGAGAAGAAAATGTCATTACAGATTTGGTAAAAAGATCGAGTTTACCAACTCCTGTCATTAACATTCTGATTCATTATGTTTTGATCGTCCAACAAAATGTTATGTTTGAACGGAATTTTTCTGAAAAAATTGCTAACGATTGGGCGCAAAGTGGTGTGACAACACCTGAAGAAGCTATGTTGAAAGTGAAAAAATTCCATAAAGAAAAAACTGAAAAATATAAACGAAATATTGGAAGGAAAAATGCCTCTTCTTCAACGGCGAATCGATCAGCTGGTTCTGCTTACCGTAATAAAACGGTCAGAAAAGAACGTTTGCCGGATTGGGCAAAAGATGATTATGTGGCACCAAAAGAAAAAGTCGCAACGGAAGAGGATCAACAAGCTTTTCGTGATCGTTTGAATCGGATTCGGAATAAGAAAAAAGAAGGTGAATAAGCATGGATAACGTAGGAAAAGGATTGAGCCGGATCTTTAAAACAAGGAATTGGGATGAAACCTTTGAACAGTTGATGAAAGAAGTGTTGAAAGATCCGGAAGTTATTCAATTTATTCAGGAGCATTCCGAACAGTTGAATGAAGAGAAAATTGTTAAGTCTTATGCTAAACTGTATGAATTCGTGCAAGAAAAAAATAAATTCAGACAAAACAACAATCCTTTGGCACCAGGCTATCGACCAACACTGATCATGAACCATCATTTTATTGATGTGACATATGTACCGACGGCTGAGTTGATAGACAAACAAAAAAGACAAGAAATCAAAAATCGTATTCACGCCATGGATATGCCTAAAGACGTTCGTGAAGCTTCTTTTGACCGGTATGAAGCATCGGAAGACCGAATGCAAGCTACAAATGAGGCAATGGAATTTATTGACAATTATACTGACCATCCTCAACGATTCCAAAAAGGATTGTATTTACAAGGATCTTTTGGTGTTGGTAAATCCTATTTGCTAGGCGCTATCGCTCATGAATTAGCAGAAGAAGGATTTAATACAACTCTCGTTCATTTTCCTTCTTTTGCAGTTGAGATGAAACAATCAATCGGTAACAATACATCAGGAGAAAAAATTGAATGGGTAAAACAAGCGCCTATTTTAATGTTGGATGATATTGGCGCCGATAGTATGTCAAGTTGGATCAGGGATGATGTATTAGGTGTGATCTTGCAGTATCGTATGCAGGAACAGCTGGCAACTTTTTTCTCTTCTAATTTAGATATGGAACAACTTGAAGAACATCTTACCGTTTCGCAACGAGGAGAAGAAGAACCGCTAAAAGCTAAAAGATTGATGGAACGAATTCGTTATTTGGCAAAAGAAGTCAAAATGGAGGGACACAATCGTCGATTCGCTTAATACAAAAGGGAATCTTTATCTGTGATCGACTGACCTATTCAAGAAAAAAAAGGCTTGCTTCAAAAACATAAACGTGCTTTAATAATAATGAAAAGATAAATCTGTGAGAAAGATATGAAGATAAGACCATTCATTTCAAGAGAAGGAAATAATTGGTGGAAGTTTCCTAAATGAACCTTATGTTTACCACTTTCGAGTGCAAAGATGAATAAAGTAGTCTTTGTCGTTTAGCTAACGTTAATAAGCCAAGAGGACAGATCGTCTAAAGGTCTGTTGAACTTGGGTGGAACCGCGTGTTAAACGTCCCATTTGCAATCCAATATGGATTGTAAATGGGACGTTTTTTTGACGAAAAGTTTAAATTTTTAATGAGGGGCAACTCCCTTCATCAGCCTTATTTTAGAAATCACTTTTCAGCCATGAACGTGTTGTTTTTTAGGGTTTATCTTGAAGTTACCAAATGTTAACAAAATAGGAAATCTATTTTACGTGTTCAAAAAAGGATTGGCAGTCTTTAGAGCTGCAGCATCTTTGCTAACGAACATGTAAAGAGGATTTAAAAAGATATGGAGGAAATAAAATGTCAGAAATCATGATTACTTTTCCTGATGGAGCAGTGAAACCTTTTCCGTTTGGAACAACAACAGAAGAAATCGCACAAAGTATCAGCAAAAGTTTAAGCAAAAAAGCAATTGCCGGAAAATTTAATGGAGAATTAGTGGATTACAAACGTTCTTTAGAAGAAGACGGTACGATCGAAATCGTTACACCCAATCACGAAGATGCATTAGGGATTTTACGGCATTCGGCTGCCCACTTGATGGCGAATGCGTTGGTTCATTTATATCCTGGAATTCACTTTGGTGTTGGTCCAGCGATCGAGAATGGTTTTTACTACGATACAGATTCAGAACAAACCATTACAGAAGAAGACCTTCCAAAAATCGAAGCTGAAATGATGAAAATCGTGAAGGAAAATAAACCGATCATCCGCAAAGAAGTATCGCGTGAAGAAGCATTAGAAATGTTTAAACATGATCCTTACAAAGTTGAATTGATCAATGAACTTCCTGAAGATGAAGTCATTTCAATTTATGACCAAGGCGATTTTGTTGACTTGTGTCGCGGAGTGCATGTTCCAACAACAGGTCGCATCCAGGTCTTCAAGCTTCTTTCGCTTGCAGGCGCTTATTGGCGAGGCAAATCAGACAATAAAATGATGCAACGCATTTACGGAACAGCCTTTTTTGATAAAAAAGAGCTCAAGGAATTTTTGAAAATGCGTGAAGAAGCCAAAGAACGTGATCACCGTAAATTAGGCAAAGAGCTAGACTTATTCATGATTTCTCAAGAAGTGGGTTCTGGTTTGCCGTTCTGGCTTCCAAAAGGGGCTACCATTCGTCGCACAGTTGAACGCTACATTACTGACCGCGAAATCAGTTTGGGATATCAACATGTATACACTCCGATCATGGCAGACGTTGAATTGTATAAAACTTCCGGACATTGGGATCATTACCATGAAGACATGTTCCCACCAATGGATATGGGAGACGGTGAAATGCTTGTTTTACGTCCAATGAACTGTCCGCATCACATGATGGTTTATAAAAATGACATTCACAGCTACAGAGAACTGCCGATTCGTATTGCCGAGCTTGGCATGATGCACCGTTATGAAAAGAGTGGAGCCTTATCTGGATTACAACGCGTACGTGAAATGACATTGAATGATGGGCACACATTTGTACGTCCAGATCAAATCCAAGATGAATTCAAGCGCACGTTAGAATTGATGCTGGCCGTTTATGATGACTTTAATATTACCGATTACCGTTTTCGTTTAAGTTACCGTGATCCGAACAACACGGAAAAGTATTACGATGATGATGAAATGTGGACAAAAGCTCAAACAATGTTGAAAGCAGCAATGGATGAAATGGAATTGGATTATTTTGAAGCAGAAGGAGAAGCAGCCTTTTATGGTCCAAAACTAGATGTGCTAGTGAAAACTGCTATCGGAATTGAAGAAACCTTATCAACTATTCAACTAGACTTTTTACTTCCAGAACGCTTTGATTTGACTTATGTAGGTGAAGATGGAGAAAACACGCATCGTCCGGTTGTTATCCACCGCGGCATTGTTTCAACAATGGAACGTTTCGTTGCCTACTTAATCGAAGAATATAAAGGGGCCTTCCCAACCTGGCTTGCTCCTGTTCAAGCTACGATCATTCCAGTCAACCTTGAACTACACATGGATTATGCAAATGAGATCAAAGAAAAAATGCAACGTTTAGGTATGCGCGTTGAGTTGGATAGCCGCAACGAAAAAATGGGCTATAAGATCCGTGCTTCTCAATTGCAAAAGATTCCATATCAATTAGTTGTTGGTGATAACGAAGTAGCTGAAAATACCGTGACTGTCCGTAAATACAATGAAAAAGCTACCCATACGCAAAGCTTAGCAGCCTTTTTACAAATGATCGATGATGAAATCAAAACATTTGGAAAAGAAACGACGAAAGACTAAAAGAAAATAGTTGACGACATTTTCAAATGATGCTATACTATAAAAGTTGAGAAAACAAAGCAGAAGCACCCGCTTCTCGCCTTAGTTGACGATTGTCTCTGGGCTAGATATAAACGATGAAGTCTTATGCACGGCATAAGTACGGAACTTTTTATAGGCGGGTTCATGTGGATCCGTCTATTTTTCTGCTGTTCTTTCTCTCAAATAATGTGGAGGTGAATGACCATAGCAAAAGATATGATGGTAAATGACGGCATTCGTGCTCGTGAATTACGCGTTATTGGTAGTGATGGGGAACAAATTGGTTTGAAATCAAAGAGTGAAGCCTTAAAACTTGCAGAAGCAGCAAACCTAGACTTAGTATTAGTTGCACCAAATGCAAAACCGCCAGTTGCACGTATAATGGATTACGGTAAATACCGTTACGAGATTCAAAAGAAAGAAAAAGAAGCTCGTAAAAATCAAAAAACCTTCAGTGTTAAAGAAGTTCGTTTGAGTCCTTCAATTGACGTAAACGACTTTAATACCAAACTTCGCAATGCACGGAAGTTCCTTGAAAAAGGAGATAAAGTCAAAGCATCTATCCGCTTTAAAGGACGCGCGATCACGCACAAAGAAATCGGTAGAGAAGTCCTTGAACGTGTAGCTAAAGAAACAGAAGACATTGCTGTTTTAGAAACGAAAGCTAAAATGGATGGACGCAGCATGTTTATTATGTTAGCACCAAAAAGTGAAAAGTAAGAGGATTTTAGGAGGAATATCAAATGCCAAAACAAAAAACACACCGTGGTTCAGCAAAACGGTTCAAAAGAACAGGTAATGGCGGACTAAAACGTCACCATGCTAAAACAAGCCATATGTTTGCTAACAAATCACAAAAACAAAAACGTAAATTACGTAAAGCAGCAATGGTTTCTAAAGATGACTACAAACGTATTCGCCAACAATTATCTCAAATGAAATAAGCTAACACTTAGATAGAAATAGAAAATAAACTAGAATGAAGTTAAACATTTCCGAAAATGGAATGTTTAAAGGAGGAGAACATTATGCCACGTGTAAAAGGTGGATCAGTGACGCGCCAACGTCGTAAAAAAGTTTTGAAATTAGCTAAAGGTTACTACGGTTCAAAAAATACTTTATTTAAAGTTGCAAACCAACAAGTAATGAAATCTTACCAATACGCTTACAGAGATCGTCGTCAAAAGAAACGCGATTTCCGTAAATTATGGATCGCTCGTATCAATGCAGCTGCTCGTATGAACAACATGAGCTACAGCACTTTGATGCATGGATTGAAAGTAGCGGGTATCGATATCAACCGTAAAATGTTAGCTGACGTTGCCATTAGCGACCCAGCAGCATTCACTGCTTTGACTGAACAAGCAAAAACAGCATTAAACAAATAACATAATGATAAAAAGACAAGATGTGAGGCATATGCCTTCGTCTTGTCTTTTTTTATCTTTATGAATTTTTGACCAAGGTTAAATACTATAGACCCGAATTTTTTTTGATATCTTCAATTTTTCAGAAGAATTATGCAATCAAGAAAACAAAAAAGGATAACTCCATATTCAAATCAATGTTTGAGAATGGTTTAGGGGAACTTGTTTAATCGATAAAAAATATTGTTCAGCAACAGATCGACTTATTTTTGTTGAAGAGAAAATGAATAAAGATTGATTAAAAATTTCCTTTGTTTTTTCATATTCTTTTCATAGGTTTCCCGTAAAGATTGCCAGTTCAAGATTTTGATGTTACGATATGGCGGAGTAAAGGTCGTGTTTCAGTAAAGCAGGCTCAGATGGGAGGCAACAGATGAAGAAAAAGAATTTTAAAAAATGGTTTAGCATTTCTCTTTTATTCTTGCCCTTAATGGCTTCGTGTCAATCAGAAAAGGAGAATCCTGCAGTCAGTCAAACATCAGCCTCTCAACAGGAAGAAGAAAAGGTCCTGAACCTGACTGAAACTTCTGAAATCCCAACTATGGATAGCGTACTCCAGAGAGATAGTGTCAGCGGAAATGTAATGAATAATGTTTTTGAAGGGCTCTATCGACAAGGGGAAGAAGGGGAAATTGTTCCAGGAATGGCAGAAGATGAACCTGAAGTAAGCGAGGATGGAATGACCTATGTCTTTACGATACGCGACGATGCTTTCTGGTCGGATGGATCACCCGTAACAGCAGAAGATTTTGTTTTCGCTTGGCGCAGGTTAGCAGATCCTGACACAGAAGCTGCTTATAGCTACTTAATAGAAGACTTGATCAAAAACGCAGATAACATTTTAGCAGGAGAAGAGGATCCGAAAACATTAGGTGTTAAAGCTATAGATGCTAAACACTTGGAAGCTCAATTGACTCATGCCTTGCCTTATTTCAAAAGTTTACTGACGTTGCCGGCATTTTATCCTCAAAATGAAGCATTTTTTGAAGAAAAAGGAGAAACTTATGGCACGTCTAGCGATGACTTGGTCTATAATGGTCCCTTTGTGTTATCAGAATGGGATGGCGTTGGATTAAGTTGGGTATATAAAAAAAATGACACCTATTGGGATGCAAAAAACGTCAACTTAGATGAGATCAATGTTGATGTGGTCAAAGAAAATTATACTGGATTAAACTTGTATTATGATGACATGGTCGATCAAATCACGCTCTCAGGAGAAGCAGTTGCTTCTTTACAAGATAAAAAAGAATTAACCTTTATTCCTACCTCTTCTGTTTATTATTTAAAATTTAACCAAGAACGAGACGGAAAACCGACGCCTCTAGCTAATCAGCATATTCGTAAAGGGATAGCCATGGCATTCGACAAAAAAGGTTTTGTTTCTACTGTTTTACAAAATGGTTCGATTCCTACTGATGCTCTCGTTCCTCAAAAGTTTGCTTATGATCCAGAAACAGGAGAAGACTTTAGAAATCAAAATGGCTCGCTGTTGTCTTATCAAAAACTAAAAGCTCAGCAATATTTTGCTAAAGGATTGAAAGAAATAGGAAAAACGTCTCTTCAACTTGAAATTATCGCGGATGATACCGCAATTGCACGAGAATCTTTAGAATACTTACAAAAACAACTAACAGAAAATCTAAAGGGTTTAGACATTACAATCACAAATGTTCCTTTTTATACACGCTTATCGACTGACGAGAATCAAGACTATGACATTCAATTAGCGGGTTGGTCTGCTGATTACGCTGATCCACTTAACTTTCTAGAGTTGTTTACAACAGACAACGGCAATAACCATACAAGTTTTTCAGACAATGTTTATGATCATTTGATCGCTGAAGCAGAAACGTCTACGCTTGATTTGAATAAACGCTGGCAAACCCTTCTAGAAGCGGAAAAGAGGTTAATGGAAGAGGCAGCTATTGCACCTGTTTATCAACAATATAAAGCAATATTAAAGAAAGATTATGTTCAAGATGTTATTACGTCTACAGTAGGTCCTGAATACACGTATAAATGGACAACAATCAAAAAATAAGAAAGAGGAAGGCGTTTTTGTGCAGTATGAGGTAAACGGCTTCCTCTTTTCTATCCTCGCTATCAGCAAGCAGCTGAAAAAAGTTTCGATAGTCATATAAAGGAAAATCATGATATAATAGCAAGGAAACGAAATGGGAGGCAATCTGATGGATGAAAAAGAATTGAACTTTTTAAAAGAATTGACAGATGCAAAAGGCGTGCCCGGAAACGAAGGGCAAGTGAGAAACGTCTTTGAAAAGTATGCCCGTCAATCAACAGAAAACATTTCATATGATGGACTTGGAAGTGTGATCGCAAAACATGTAGGCGCTCAGGAAGGTCCTAAAGTACTCTTTGCAAGTCACTTAGATGAAGTTGGCTTCATGGTTACGAAAATTTCAGAAGAAGGCTTTCTTAAATTTACACCGCTTGGCGGCTGGTGGGCAAATGTTATGCTGGCACAACAGGTCGAAATCACAACTGCTGACAATACTATCATACACGGTGTGATCGGCTGCAAGCCACCGCATGTATTGACAAAAGAAGTGCGAGAAAAGGCTTATGATATTCAAGAGATGTTCATTGATATCGGAGCATCAAGCAAAGAAGAAGCAAGTTCTTGGGGCGTGAAACCAGGAGATATGGTAACACCTTATACGGAATTCAGACGTCTAAACGGTTCAAAGTTCCTACTGGCTAAAGCATGGGATAACCGTATTGGTACAGCTGTAACATTAAAAGTATTAGAACAGTTGGTCAACGAAGGACATCCAAATAAAATTTTTGCAGTTGGAAATGTTCAGGAAGAAGTTGGACTAAGAGGAGCAAAAACAGCGACTCATCTAGCGGATCCTGATATTGCATTTGCATTAGATACTGGAACGGCTGGTGATACACCAGGAATGACAGAGAAAGAGGCAGATTCAAAACTTGGCAAAGGTCCACAAATCATTATTTATGATGCTTCAATGGTTGCACATAAAGGATTGCGTGATTTTGTCATCCAAGTAGCGGAAGAAATGAATATTCCTTATCAACTGACTGTTATCCCTGGCGGCGGAACTGATGCTGGAAGCCAACATGTAACAAGAAATGGCTTACCTGCTTTAGCTGTTACAGTAGCTACCCGTTATTTACATTCACATACTTCGATCATCCATGAAGATGATTATTTGAATACGGTAAAACTGATGACAGAAGTCGTTAAACGTCTTGACTCCGAGACAGCTAAAAAGATTATCCTTCAGTAAGCAAGAAACAAAATGACTGGCAAATGACTACCTATTTTAAAGTGATTTGTCAGTCATTGCATTTTTAAACTTCTGATGAGCAGGCAGGTGAAGGAATTGAAACGTTCGAAGAAAAGGATTGCTGTCATTGGGGCAGGAATCACGGGGTTAACGACAGCCTATCGCATAAAGAAAAAAATCGAAGCAGAAAATTTACCTTTCGAACTCATGATTTTAGAGGCGGGATTAAGAGCTGGCGGAAAAATTTATACAGCTAACATTGAAGGACAATTTGTTGATCTTGGGGCCGAATCGATCGATACGAGATACCCAGAAGGATTAGCCTTGGTCAAGGAACTAGGATTAGAAAATGACTTGATATACAGTGAAGGAGACAAGCAAGATATCTTCTTTTATAATCAGCTCCATCAACTGCCTTATCCTACATATAAAGGAATTCCAGTTAACAAAAGTGATATTTGGAAAAACAAGTTATTGACTTTCAATGGGAAGTTATCAAGTTTTAAAGACAGTATTTTACCTGCAGAACAAATTGAAGAAGATCTTGAAATGAGTCAGTTTTTAAAAAGAAGACTCGGAGAAGAAATGGTAGAACATATTGTAGAGCCTTTCTTTTCGAAAGTTTATGCTAGTGATTTAGATGATATGGGAATAAAAGCTTCTCGTGAAATCATTTATTTTTTGGAGCAGGAATACGGCAGCATTTCTAAAGGGCTGGCGCATCACCCTGAATTGATGGATCAGTCAGGAAATTATGTGACCTTTAAACAAGGGCTCTCTAAACTAACGGAGACATTGGCTAGTATTTTGGAACCGCATATTCAATACGGGAAAAAAGTAATGGAAATCCGTAAAGGTACTCAAAACACTTATATCCTTAGTATCAATAACAAGGAAGAAGTTCGTGTAGGAGCATTGTGTGTGGCTGTTCCTCCAACTGAGTATCAAAATCTATTGACAGAAGAGGATGAATTGAACCCATTATTCAGTCAGATCCACACTTCTTCGATAGGTTCCGTTTTGTTCAGCTTTTCTAAAGATGATGTGCCAATAGAGCCAAAAGGCTTTGGAGTGGTTACGCCGAGAAGAAATGACTCATTTGTTACTTCCATTGTTTTCTTAAATAAAAAATGGCCGTCTATGCAATCTTCAGATGATCTATTGATCAACGTCAGCTTTGGTCGCAAAGGCGAAGATATGCTGGTGTCTTTAAGCAATCGAGAAATAGAAGAATCGATTCTAAAAGATTTAGAAACGATTCTTGGGATCACTCGTCCGCCAAAATATTGTGTTATCAAGCGTTGGCTAAATGCTATCCCGCAATATACGGTAAAACAGGAAGAAGAAATGAAAAAAATCACTGAGAAACTCCATCAATACTACCAAGGTGTTTATATCGCTGGAACGGGCTTAGAAGGTTTTGGTATCAGTCAATGCATCCGACAAGGAAATCGAGTTGGAGAAGAAATGGTATCGTACATTAAAAAACAAAATTGTATCAATAATGAAAGAAAGACGGATTGAATTAAAAAAAGCTTGTTCTTCTGATAGAAGAATGGCTTTTTTTATTTTCATTTGGGGTTTTGTGCTGTAAAGTAGTAAAAGAGACCAATGAGAGAGGAGAAGAGAGATGCGCTTAACAGTTTTAGGTTTTTGGGGAGGTTATCCGACCCGAAATGGTGGCACAAGTTCCTATTTGTTAGAATCAGAAGATGATCACCTTTTGATCGATGCCGGCAGTGCTTCTTTGATTTCGTTAGAAGAAGTATTAGATCCTTTAGATTTAGATGCTGTCTTAATTTCTCACTATCACTATGATCATATTGCTGATTTAGGTGTACTGCAATTTACCCATCAGTTAAAGAAAAGCGAAAAACAACGCTCTTCACTGCTGTCCATTTATGGACATCAAGAAGACCAGGAAAATTTTGCGCGTTTAACAATGGAAAATGTTTCTTTAGGCAAGGCTTACCACGAAGAAGACCATTTGGAAATTGGTCCATTTGAAGTAACCTTCATGAGAACGCTGCACCCTGTTCCTTGTTTCGCTTTTCGTATAAAAGAAAAGAAAACGGGAAAAATACTGGTGTTCACTGCGGACTCAGGTTACCTGGAAGGTTTTATTCCATTTGCTGAAGATGCAGATGTACTTTTAGCGGATACGAATTTCTATGAAGGAACAGGTAATCGTCAAGTGCATATGTCTGCAGACGAAGTAGGAAAAATTGCTGCAGAAGCAAAAGTGAAAAAGCTCATTTTGACTCACTTGCCGCAAGAAGGAAACGTGGAAGAATTAAAACACCAAGCAGCAGCGCTTTATAAAGACGGCGAAATTCTTATTGCTAAAAAACATCTGATCGTTGATATTTAAAAAGGACAAAAAATATTATAGGATCTATTTAACGATGTAGACGGATAAAGGAGAAAATAGTATGTATTATGTAAAAAATGAACGCAATGGAAAAGAAATTTTTGATCCACGAGTAAACTTAGCGATCGAATATTATTTATTAAATGAAGTTCAACTAGATGAATCGATTCTTTTATTTTATATCAATCAACCTTCAATCATTATTGGTCGAAACCAAAATGCTTATGAAGAAATCAATCGTGATTATGTAGAAGAAAATGGTATCTATGTTGTACGTCGTTTTTCAGGTGGAGGAGCTGTTTATCATGATTATGGCAACCTATCCTTTTGTTTTATTACAAAAGACGATGGCAACTCTTTCCGAAATTTCAGTAAATTTACAGAACCGGTTATCCAAGCACTGCATAAAATCGGTGTTGAAGGGGCAGAATTGAAAGGCAGAAATGACTTATTGATCAACGGCCAAAAGTTTTCCGGTAATGCGATGTATGCTAAAAATGGACGTATGACTGCTCATGGAACCATTATGTTCGATAGTGAAATCAATGAAGTTGTAAAGGCACTGAAACCTAAAAAAGAGAAATTAGAATCAAAAGGCATCAAGTCGATCAGAAGTCGTGTAACCAATATTAAACCGTATATGTCAGATGAATATCAAAATATGAACACAAAACAATTCCGTGAGCGTCTACTGCTCAGTATTTTTGATGTTGATATAGCGGAAGAAGCTAAGCAATATGTATTGACAGATGAAGACTGGAAAAAAATCGATGAATACACGCAGAATTATTTCGGAAATTGGGAATGGAACTATGGAAAATCACCGAAATTTGATGTTGAACGTGGACAACGTTTTCCAATTGGTACGATCGATGTAAAAATGGATGTCAATAATGGTGTGATACAAGACATCCGTATTTATGGAGATTTCTTTGGTATGGGAGAAATCGCTGATGTTGAAGCACGATTAAAAGGAACTAAATATGAAGCTGCAGCGATTAAAGACGTGATGAGCCAAATCGATATAAAGAAATACTTTGGTGACATTTCTGTTGATGATCTAGTCAAATTGATTTATTAATGAACGGTATGTGCTTCTATTTCTTGTGAGATAGGCACAAAAGGAGACCGGGGTTGCAGAAACTGAAAGAAGAGCTGAAAATGGATTCAGCTCTTCTTTTTAAAAAATACATTTATGGTAAGACAGAATCATAGAATATGAAAACCCTGCAGACAAACTGAAAGCTTGAAGAAGAGGAGTAGATGCTTTAGCTTTTCCATTATAAAATAACGACTATAAAAAAAGGTGGTCTAGGAAAGAAATCCTTGTGAATTGGAAGGAAGATTAAATTTTAACAGCATTCGTACGTTTAAAATTATTGTTTATTTGTAATAATTATAATTATACAAAAAGCGTTAAAAAAGCCTGTATAAATGCAATGTTTAGCAATATTACACATTTTTTTGTATTACCTCTACGAAAAATAAACAAAAAAATGACGAAATTTGTACAAAAAATGTCAAAAAGGGGTAGACTTAAAATATTGTATACGCTATAATAATGAACATGAGCTAGTAAGTTAACTGACTGGTCTAATGAAATAGACACGTTCCAAACACAAAAGGAGAGATACATATGGTAACTTTATTTACATCACCTAGCTGCACTTCATGTCGGAAAGCAAGAGCATGGCTCGAAGAAAATCACATTCCTTACCAAGAAAGAAATGTTTTTTCAGAACCTTTATCGATCACTGAAATCAAATCGATTTTAAGAATGACAGAAGACGGCACGGAAGAAGTGATCTCTACGCGTTCAAAAGCTTTTCAGGAACTGAATGTTGATTTAGACGATTTAGGATTAAATGAATTATTTGATCTCATTCAAGAAAATCCTGGATTGCTACGCAGACCAATCATGTTAGATGAAAAAAGATTGCAAGTTGGCTACAACGAAGATGAAATACGTCGTTTCCTTCCAAGAGAAGTCAGAGCCATCGAGCTACAAAGAGCACAATTGATTGCAGGTATTTAAAATCAAAGAAAAAATGAGAGCTGGGACAACAATTGTTCCAGCTCTTTGCTTCTCATTTGAAACTCTTATCCAATTCAATCATGCTTATTTTTTGAGAAGCAGGACGTCTATAGGATAGCTGAGTTCGATTTGTGAGTCATAAAAGAGAATAGAGGCAAAAAAGATCTTTGACTTTACTTTTTCTTAAGGGTCTTTTCCTAGTGATTTCAAGGTTTCCGGGTATTTTTAGCTTTACATTTGATAGATTTCCTTTACAATGGATTTAGATAGAGAAATATAATAACGCCTATTCTCCAGCGTGCTAATTAGATGATGAAAAGAGGTGTTGGACTATGGAGATGGAACGTATCAATGAAGATACTATTCGTGTAGTGATCGATAATGAAGATTTAGAAGAAAGAGGAATCACTTTTCTAGACCTTTTAGGGAACCGTAACCAAATTGAAAATTTTTTCTATAGTATCTTAGAAGAAGTAGACGTTGATGATAACTTCCATGAATCTGATGCAATTACTTTCCAAGTATTACCTAAAGGAAATGGTCTGGAATTGTTTATCAGCAAGGATGGTCCACTCAACGAACAGTTAGACTTTTCTTCTACGTCTGAGGACTTTGACTCAGAACATCTTTCGCAATACATCCGCAAACAACTCACTGAAAATCAGGATGATGAAATTGACTCTTATTTAAATGATCCACAAAAAGAAGTGAAAGAAAAAGTATATGAACTAGCACAATTTGAAGACATGATCGGTCTCTCTAAGAGATTACATTTAGAAAATGCGATCTCTAATTTATACTATTACCGAGACCATTATTATATTCAACTGGTTTTCTTTATGGACGAAATGATTGAAGGAAACACAGAAAAAGAAGAAGCTATTGCACTGGAATTTGCCCACCATACGACTGTAACAGGTTCTGTTTTAGAAGAACATGGGAAACAATTAATGGAAAAGAGTGCATTGGAGTTGACAAGATACTATTTCAAATCATAAGTGGCGCATTTTCAGCAGAAGTGTTGACATGAGAAAAAGAAGTCATCAGTGTTAGCTCATGAGTTTGATGATTTGTTCAAAAAAGTTTGAGTATAGAAGAGAAAAGGATTGAAGTAGACAGGAAACTGTTCTGCTTCAATCTTTTTTTGTCGGTCCTACATATTTAACGTTGATCAATAAAAAAACATTTTTTAATTCATGTTAAACCGGTTAGTATCCCACTTTTTTAGCAATGTTAGAAGATGAAGAAACTTTTTGTCCAAAAAAATGGAACAAAGCATATTCTTCGTACATTATTAGAAAAGAGGAGGAATGCACATGTTAAAAGCTTTAGATACTCAACATAGATTGATCAACGCAGAAATTGCTAAAGAAAAAGAACATTTTTATTGTCCAAGTTGTCATGAAACAGTGTTTTTAAAAAAAGGTACATTTAAACAACCTCATTTTGCTCATTATCAACATAGTGAATGCCAAGCTTTTTCAGAAGGTGAATCAGAAGAACACTTATTAGGAAAAAAATGTTTATATGAATGGTTTGAGAAACAACACATTCCTTGCCAGATGGAGGCGTATTTGCCAGAGTTGAGTCAGCGTCCTGATTTATTGATTTGGCCTCCTGGAGGGAAACCTACAGCAATTGAATTCCAATGCAGTTCTTTGTCAACCAAGCGAATGATCGAAAGAACAAAAGGATATCAAATGAATGGCTATGAGGTTTTCTGGATCATGGGAAAGAAGTTTCATTTACACCATAAAATTTCTTCGTTTCAACGGCTGTTTTTAAAGAATGGAGAAGTTGCTCGTAATGTCTATCTGCAATTTAACAGCGAGACGACTGAATTGAAAATACTGACTAACTTAGGAGTCTATCCATCTTCAACGTCTATTTTCTATGATACCTTTACATTTTGTCTCCATGATAAACCGATTACACTCGATGAATTAAAGTGGATCGTACAACATGGAAAGGCAAAAAATAAAGAACATTTTTCATTGCTGAAAAGTCATGACTATTTAAACAAAGGCCGGTTATTTCAAGATGCTAAAATGGTTCAATTCCAAAAATATATCTATTGCAAAGGCTATTCACTCATTTCTTTGCCGTTAGAAGTTTATATACCGATAAAAAATGATATCTATATTCAATCTATTTCGCATTATTGGAAATTTATTTTGTTGGACTGGGTCATTAGTCAAGGCATCGGTCAAGTGATCGATCGTTTTCAATTCGAACAAAAAATCAAACAAATGATCATAGAAAAGAAAATAGCTTTTTATACATTGCCGTGTTTATCAAAAGACATTACACACCAAACGTGGAAGCAGTTTGTTTCAGTTTTGATTGCGCAACAAATCTTGTTGCCAGTTTCTTCTGATGCTTGGTTGATTAGGAAGAAACCATATCTTTTTCAATCAGAGTCAGAGAAATTAGCTATTTTTAAGAAACAAGATGAACGGACTATGACGAAACAGCATTCATTGAATTTGAAATAAAAAATAAGCTAAAAAAGGTATTTTAGACCCCTCATGATGCTGAGTTATGTTAAGATTAAAAAGTGATGATGAAAAGAGGAGGCTAAAAGATGAACGAATCTAAAGGTTTACCAAATAGAAAAGAAGTTCCAGAAAAACTGACATGGGATTTAAGTGTCATTTTTAAAACGGATCAAGATTTTGAAGCAGCTTACCAAGCAGTGGATAATCAATTGAGTGACATGACAAGCTTTAAAGGAAGACTAAATGAAGGAGCAGAGGTGTTTCAACAAGCGATTGAAAAGTTGTTGACCGTATCGAACCAATTGGAAACAGTGTATGTATACGCCCATATGAAAAATGATCAAGATACTGCGAATGCAACTTATCAAGGAATGTACGAACGTGTTTCAGCTTTGGCGGCTAAAACAGGTGAAGCGATGTCTTGGTTTGAACCAGAAGTTTTAAAAATCCCAGAAGCACAACTTAATAGCTACTTTGAAGAAAATAGCAATTTGACTATTTATCGACACTTTATCGAACAAATGACAGAAAACCGAGCACATACTTTGTCAGCAAATGAAGAAGCCTTGTTGGCAGGAGCCAGCGAGTTATTCTCTGCTTCTAGTAAAACGTTCAATGTACTGAACAATGCAGATTTGCAATTTCCAGTTATCAAAGACGAGGATGGGAATGATATTCAATTGTCTCATGGTGTATACGGTCAATTGATGGAAAGCACAGATCGTTCTGTAAGAGAAGCAGCTTTTAAAAACTTATATAAAGTTTACGAAGGATTGATCAACACTTTCGCAAGCACGCTTTCATCTAATGTGAAGTACCATAACTATGATGCAAAAGTACATCACTATCATTCTGCTCGAGAAAAAGCGTTATCTGCAAATCATATCCCTGAATCCGTTCATGAAAACTTGTTGGAAGTCGTCAGTGACCATTTGCCTTTGCTGCATCGTTATGTAGCCTTAAGAAAAGAGTTATTAAATGTAGAAGAATTGCACATGTATGATATGTATACACCTTTAACAGGCGAAGCAGGAATCAAGTATGCTTACGAAGAAGCAAAAGAAGCAACATTAAAAGCTTTGCAGCCTCTTGGGGAAGAGTATCGAAAAGTACTCGAAACAGCTTTCCATGATCGCTGGATCGATGTTGTTGAAAATAAAGGTAAGAGAAGCGGTGCTTATTCTTCAGGTGCTTATGAAACCAATCCTTACATCTTATTGAATTGGCATGATTCTTTGAATCATCTATATACGCTCGTACATGAATTGGGGCATAGTGTTCACAGTTACTTTACTAGAAGTAACCAGCCATATGTGTATGGAGATTATTCTATTTTCCTTGCAGAGATCGCTTCGACTACGAACGAAAACATCTTAACAGATTATTTACTGCATACACAAAAAGATCCGCATATACGGGCTTATGTTTTAAACCACTATTTAGATGGATTTAAAGGAACGATTTTCCGTCAAACTCAATTTGCTGAGTTTGAACATACGATCCATGAAGAGGCGGCAAAAGGGACGCCGTTAACGAGCGATTACCTTACAACATACTACGGTGAATTGAATGCTCGTTATTATGGACCTTCTGTAGAAAAGGACCCAGAGATTGCTTTAGAATGGTCACGAATACCTCATTTTTACTATAACTATTATGTTTATCAATATGCTACTGGTTTTTCAGCAGCTACTGCTTTAGCAGATAAGATTACTAAAGGAGAAGAAGGAGCTTTAGATCATTACTTAGCGTATTTGAAAGCTGGAAGCAGCGATTATCCAATCGAAGTGATGAAAAAAGCAGGCGTGGATATGACGCAGAAAGGTTATATTGAACAAGCGATGCGTGTCTTTGAAATGCGCTTGAATGAACTGGAAAAACTTGTACAAGAACTAAAGAAATAAAAGAGAGCAAAAACAAGAGAAGTTGAGGTCTTTTATCCTCAGCTCCTCTTGTTTTTTGGATTTAGAGGCGTACAAAATAAAAAGACCTTGAACAGGCCTTTTTTTGTTTCAAATAAAACATGTTTTATTTGAAGAATAAGAGCAAAACCGAATGAAACAAATCATTAATTCAAAACTCTTAAAGCTGGTTTTTCTTTTGAAGCAAGATGTTCTGTAATCATGGCTTTATCAGCACATAAACGAGTCAACAATTCAGCAGTTACGCTTTCTTCAATCAGGACACCAAAATCAAACAGTGCCTCATTATAAATCACACATGACGTTGTAGAAGAGATGTGCATTTCAGTTGCTACTTTTTGATCAGCTAGAAAAACAGTTCTAGCATAATCAGATGCTTTGTCTTCTAAAAACATCGGAACGTCTAATTTTGCTTCACGTGCTTTCTCAACGACTAAGTCTTGTGAATAGATTTTTTGTTCTTCAAATAATCCTTTTTGCAAGGCTAAAAGAAAATTCCGTGCTTTCTTTTTACCTTGCATTGTTGCAGCTGCATAGGCTAAACAAGCGTCATACATTTGTGAATAAAGTGCGTTTCTTTTGTCTAAGTCTTTTTCAGGAATGTGATGAGCTGACATATATTGAGACAAGGTATTAAAGTTAAGGAAAGGCATAAAATGGATTTTATTTTTTTTTGTTTGATTTTCAGCAAAAGCTAATACGTTTTTTTCGTCTTGATAAGATGCTTGTTCAAAAGGGTTAATAAACAAATAAACCTCAAGCACTTGGTTTTTAGATTGCATTTTTATCTTCACCTTATTATCGTATATTTACTGTCTACAGGAGTTTGTCCCTTGCAGTAAATATACTTTATCAAAAATAAATTATTTTTTGTAACTTGAATACCTGATTTTTAAAAAAAGTTTGTCCTGTTGTAACAATGTTGCCACAATTATGAACAACTCTGCAAAAAGGCTATTCATTTAGGTGAGCTTCTTTCATGCGAAGGATCTTATTTTTGGTTTCACGTCTCGGAATATGATGCTGATTCAAAAAGTGAGCAAAGAAATGACTACCTGCTAATTCTTCTTGAGCTTCATATTCTAATTCGTAATCAACTGTTCCAAAATACTCGCTTTTATCTAATACGAGCAATCCATGGGATAGTTCTTTTTCAAACCGTGTTGTTTTTAACGAACCGATTATTCTTAGATCAGAAAGGGAAATGGCCATCTTTGATAAAGTTTCATTAACAGCGCCTTCTTTTTTGATCTGTTCTTTTTTTATCAGTTGCCGGGCTTCTTCTAACTGCAGCGCATCCGTTGTTTCCATCAAATAGGTTTTAAAAGGTGTCTTTAATGTTTGTTCAGCTTTATCAGCAAATAAGCGAATACGAAGAGCGGCATGGCTGTTCTCTAATGTTTTATCAACAGTATCAAAGTAAATATTTTCTTGTACAAAAAAATCACTTTCTTTTACTTGGTACAGGTTTAATAGGGTTTGATATTCCTTTTCAGTTAATAGGTTTTTAAATTCGATCTCTGGCGTTTTGCTCATTTTCTTCTCTCCTTATCACATTTAATGATACACTTCTTTTTAGATAAATGTTTAAAAGTTGCTGAGTTTATTTTCATCCTACCATATTTTGAGACCAGTGTAATTCTTCTTTAATGCAAACTATGTTAAAATAAAAGTATTGAATACATTTAACAGAAAAGAAGGTTAGAAACGATGGAAATAAATTGGGATGCATTTCTAGCCCCTTATGCGCAAGCCGTTGAGGAATTAAAAGTCAAGCTGAGAGGGATCAGAAAACAATACCGGCAAGGCAATACTCACGTTCCCATTGAATTTGTGACAGGACGTGTTAAACCAGCCGACAGTATTTTAGCAAAGGCTGATTTGCGACATATCGCATTGGAAAACTTAGAATCAGAAATGCAAGATATCGCCGGTTTGCGAATTATGTGTCAATTTGTAGAAGATATCCAAGATGTTGTAAAAATGCTGAAAAAAAGAAAAGATTTTACAATTATTGATGAAAAAGATTATGTGATGCACAAAAAAGAAAGTGGTTATCGTTCTTACCATGTGGTGATCGAATATCCTGTGCAATTGATCAATGGAGAAAAAAAGATTTTAGCAGAAATTCAAATCCGCACACTGGCGATGAATTTTTGGGCCACGATAGAACATTCTTTAAATTACAAATACCAAGATGAACTGCCGCAAGAAATCAGTGAACGGTTAGAAAGAGCTGCAGAAGCTGCTTTCCAATTGGATGAAGAGATGTCTCAAATCAGAGAAGAAATTCAAGAGGCACAGCACTTGTTTTCTTATAGTAAGGGCAGGAAAAAGAAAGAAAGCGGCCAAGATCGACTTTCATAGGAATAAAAAAACAGAAGGAGGCAAACCGTGAAAATTGGGATCGTACACAATAATAGTGAAAAAACATTGCCTGTAGTAAAAAAGCTGCAAGCCCTATTGTCACATCACCAACTGACCATTGATACAAAAAATCCAGAGATCGTGGTGACGATTGGCGGAGATGGGACGCTCTTATCTGCATTCCATCGTTACGCTCATATGTTGGACAAAGTACGTTTTGTTGGGGTGCATACAGGACATTTAGGTTTTTATACTGACTGGCGTGATTACGAAATCGAAGCACTTGTAGAAAGTTTAGTCAAAGATGAAGGAGAAAGTGTGAGTTATCCTTTGCTTGATGTCATTGCTCGTTATCAAGGAAAGAAAGAGGCAGCTCATTTTTTGGCCTTGAATGAGTCTACTATCAAGCGCGTGAACGGCACAATGGTCTGTGACGTTTATGTTAAAGAAGAATTGTTTGAGCGGTTTCGAGGAGATGGAATGTGTGTTTCTACACCTACTGGATCGACCGGTTATAATAAGTCTGTTGGAGGAGCTGTTATTCATCCTCGTTTAGATGCCATACAGTTGGCGGAGATCGCTTCCATCAATAATCGTGTTTTTCGAACATTGAGTTCTCCTATGATCATCCCCACAGATGAATGGATCGTTTTAAAACCACTAACAACAGAAGGATTTATTTTAACGATCGATCATCTCACCTCATCGGAAAAGAATGTTACAGAATTAAAGTACCGCGTAGCAAATGAAAGAATACACTTTGCTAAATACCGACATACCCATTTTTGGAACCGTGTCGAAGCAGGATTTATAGGAGCACAACAGAAGTATGAGGTTTAATTGGATATACGAAAAAAATGAATCACTTCAAATCAAAACATTTTTAAAACAGCAAGGCGTGTCGAAAGGTCTTCTTGCTAGGGTTAAGTTTCATGGAGGCAAAATTGAAGTCAATCAGGAAGAAAAGAATGTCTTGTACTATCTACACAAAGGGGAGACGTTAGCTTTAACGATCCCTGATGAACAAGGAACAGAGGCCATTTCGGTTTCGCATGAGCCTATTTCGATCGTATTTGAAGACGAACATATTCTGATTATTGACAAACCTGCCGGCGTAGCTTCTCTGCCTTCTAATATTTATGTGAAGGATACGATGGCTAATCGAGTAAAAGGTTACTTTATCAGACAAAAGTATGCGAGTACTGTGATTCATATCGTCACACGTTTAGATAAAGATACATCAGGGTTGATGATCTTTGCTAAACATCGGTATGCGCATGCTTTAATGGATCAACAACTGCGTTTAAAACAGATCCAAAAGAAGTATGTAGCAGCCATTAATGGACATTTACAGCAAAATCACGGTATGATCAACGCACCTATTGCAAGAACGGATCATTCCATTGTAACGCGAAGAGTTCATGACAGCGGGAAACCAGCATTGACAGAGTACTGGGTACGAGAAACGTTTGAAAAAGGAACCTTAGCGGAAATTCAGTTGCATACAGGAAGAACGCATCAAATTCGGGTTCACTTTAGCTATATTGGCCATCCATTGATTAGTGATACGCTGTATGGAGCACCTGAAGATCAGTGGATCTCCAGGCAGGCGCTGCATTGTCGTGAATTGACTTTTACTCATCCTTTAACCAAACAGCCGGTGAACTTTAAAACAGATGTTCCAAGCGATTTAAGAGAATGGCTGCGCCATCAGAAAATAGTTTCATATACGCAGAAAGGAAGGTTAATGTGAGAAACGTATCTTCATATCCAGAAGCAAAAGCGGATTATTTACAATATTTTTTAAATAAAGGGAAAATTAAACCTTTTCGAAAAGAATTTCTTTCTCTTCACAATTATGATCAAGCGCAATTTTACTTGTCTTTATCAGAAGAAGAAAGGAAAAAACTATATCATTTTCTCTCTCCTGCAGAGATGGCGGATTTATTCGAAGAAATCGAAGAAGAAAATGAGGAAACTGAACAATATCTAAAAGAAATGAACAAACAATATGCTGCGGATATGTTGAGCAAAATGTATACAGATAATGCAGTCGATATTTTGAAACAATTAGAAGTCGCTGATCAGCAAAAATATTTAGCTTTGATGCCTAAAGAAGAGGCGGGCGAATTGATCGACTTGCTGGATTACAAGCAAAGTACAGCTGGTTCGATCATGACAACAGAATTTGCTTTTATATTTGCTGGTCAGACGATCAAAGAAGCCATGGCGGATATCAAGAGACAAGCACAAGAAGCTGAAACGATCTATTACATTTATGTAGTGGATGCGGAAAGGAAATTAGTGGGCGTTCTTTCATTAAGAGACTTGATTTTGCGCAGCGATGATGAATTGATTCGGGATATCATGGGGGAACGCGTGATTTCTGTCCATATCAACGAAGATCAGGAAGATGTCGCTCATACCATTCGAGACTATGATTTACTAGCCGTTCCAGTCATCGATGAGGAAAACAGGCTTGTCGGGATTATCACGGTTGATGATATTATTGATGTTATTGATGAAGAAGCAGCAAGCGACTATTCTGGATTGGCTGCCGTTGACGTAGAAGAAAGAACGGAAAATCCTTTTGTTGCCGCATCAAAGCGTCTTCCTTGGTTGATTACTCTACTCTTTTTAGGGATGGGTACTTCAACGCTGATCAGCCGCTATGAAAGCATGGTCAGCACGGCAAGCATCTTAGCTGTTTTTATTTCTTTGATCACTGGTACGGCCGGAAATGCGGGAACTCAATCATTAGCCGTAGCCGTCCGAAAATTAGCAGATAAAGATAATGAAAAGAAGAATAACCTGAAACTGATCTTTAAAGAGTTAGCAACTGGTTTGGTCAGTGGACTGGTTACAGGGTTAGTGATTTTTCTCGTAGTCGGAATTTGGCAGCACAATTTTATCTTAGGATTTGTGATTGGAATGGCTATGCTTTGTGCCATAACAGTAGCCAGTCTTGCTGGAAGTTTTATACCATTGCTAATGGATAGACTAGGCTTTGATCCTGCAGTCGCAAGTGGACCTTTTATTACAACGCTCAGTGATTTGACCAGCGTCTTTATCTATTTTACGATTGCTTCATACTTTTTGTCGTTCTTTTGAGC
The DNA here is from genome assembly GCF_900113675.1 of Pisciglobus halotolerans. Lineage (GTDB taxonomy): Bacteria > Bacillota > Bacilli > Lactobacillales > Carnobacteriaceae > Pisciglobus > Pisciglobus halotolerans. The sequence continues at coordinate 4,923 of NZ_FOQE01000015.1, read as the reverse complement.
AATTGAAGAATGAGCAAAAAATAGACAGAACTTGTCAAAAAAGCATCCCTTTAAAGCGTTTCAGCTTAAAGAGAAGCTTTTTTTTAGAGTTCAAGTGTCATTGTGTGATGAGGAATGCCTGCATCCATAAAGCCTTCGCTTGTGATAGTATAGCCTAATTTTTCATAGAAATGAAGTGCATGATCTTGTGCATCTAAAACTAAAGATTTTCCATGTCGCTCTAGAACAAACCGTTTGATCTCTTTCATTAAGTCGGCTCCATATTGTTTACCGCGCTGTTCTTTTAGCACAGCAACGCGCTGTACTTTGTAAATGTCAGAAGAGGTTTCATAAATGCGGGCAGTTGTTACGGGTTCGTCTTTCAAGTAACCGACCACATGGATCGTTTGATCTTCTAATTCATCTATCTCTAGCTCAAGTGGCACATGTTGTTCTTCCATGAAAACTATTTTTCTGATTTTTAAGGAATCCTGATATGTTTTTGATTGCAAGTCTTCTGTCCAATGATAGTTCATCTTTTATTCCTCACTTCGTTAAGAGATAAGGTAAGGTTAGCACAAGAAAAGTGAAAAGCCTACTAAAATAAATTGCTGTTTTTGATCAAAAAAAGTTCTATGAATCAAGTCAGTTCTGTTGGAAGGGTTTCTTTGTCGAAATGTTTCGATTATACTGAAGGTATCAATAAAGAAAGAATGGTGGAAGTATTGAAAGAAAAAACAATTGAAAAAGTTGGGGAGTTAACCATGATCCCATCTCCAACAGGAAATACTTTTATGATCATCAAGAAGATCAAAGAACAGTTAGAAAGCTATGGCTACCAACCTGTTTTGAATCGTAAAGGCAGCTTGATGCTGACAGTAAAAGGCAAAGACGAGGAAAGACAGCGATTTATCACTGCTCATGTTGATACATTGGGGGCAATGGTACGCGCAATTAAACCAGATGGACGACTGAAAATCGATTTGATTGGCGGTTTTCGTTTCAATGCAGTGGAAGGAGAATATTGCACTATTCATACAGCAGGAGGCAAAACGTTTAGCGGAACGATCCTCATGCATCAAACCAGTGTTCATGTCTATAAAGACGCTGGAACGGCTGAAAGAAACCAAGAAAATATGGAAGTCAAAATTGATGAAAAAGTTTCTTCTGCAGATGAAACAAGTTCACTGGGTATCGCAGTAGGAGACTTTATCAGTTTCGATCCAAGAACGGAGATTATGGATAATGGCTTTATTAAGAGCCGTCATTTGGATGATAAAGTCAGCGTAGCTATTTTATTATCTTTTCTAGAAAAGTATTCAGAGGAAGGTTGGGAATTGCCTTATACGACTCATTTCTTTATTTCCAACAATGAAGAAATCGGCTATGGTGGAAATTCCAATATATCTGAAAAAGTGGAGGAATATCTAGCCGTAGATATGGGCGCAATGGGAGACGACCAACAAACAGATGAATACTCTGTGTCTATATGTGTGAAAGATGCTAGTGGTCCGTATCATTACTTATTCCGTCAACGACTGACTGAATTATGCCAGAAAAATCATATCCCCTATCAGCTTGACATCTATCCTTATTATGGCAGTGATGCTTCGGCAGCAATGAAGGCCGGTGCCGATGTTAGACACGCCTTAGTTGGAGCTGGTATTGATGCAAGCCATGCTTATGAGCGAACACATGAGGAATCAATCAAAGCAACTGAAGAACTTGTACAAGCTTACTTGATGTCAGCAATGCATTAAAAAGACGGAAATCATGCTTAAAAAATCTTATCATGAAGGAGAAATGATGAGTGAAACAGTTGAATGAATCAAAACTGATGTATTGGTCAGTGTGGTTACTAGTGATGGCTTGTTTGATCTTCGTTTTAACGAAGATTAATTTTGTTTTTTATCCAGTGACCACTTTTATAGCGACCTTGTTCACACCAATATTAACAGCAGGTTTTTTGTACTACCTGTTGAATCCTTTAGTCAATGTATTGGGAAAAGTGAAAGTAAAACGTACTTATGGTATTGCTTTAGTCATGATATTATTTATTAGTTTAGTGATCGTTACCCTCATCAGCTTTTTACCCAAAATTGTTGACCAGATTGCTCAGTTGATCCGTAATGTTCCAGTGTTCGCTTCAGAGCTAGAAACATTTTTTACTAGTTTAAATGATCAGTCCTGGATGCAAGGGTTAAAGGTAGAAAGCATTTTAGATAATGTTGGTTTGACTTTTGAAAGAATGTCAAATATCGTGTTGACTTCTGTTTCTTCTAGTTTATCTTCCTTGATAGGGATTATAACGAATACAGCTATTTTTGTCGTGACTGTACCGATCATGCTTTTTTACATGCTGCTTGATGGAGAAAAATTGCCACGTGCGATTGCACGTTTTATTCCAAAGGATTACCGCACAGAGATGATTGGCTTATTAGGGGAGATGAATAAAACTATTTCATCCTATATTAGTGGACAAGGTTTAGTTTGCTTGTTTGTCGGTACATTCACTTATTTGGGCTATCTTCTCGTAGGGCAAGATTATGCGATGTTATTTGGCCTGATCGCGGGTGTAACGAATATCATTCCTTATATCGGCCCGTTTATTGGTGCAGCGCCTGCTGTCATCGTGGCTTTGACGGTTTCACCGGGGCAGGCTATTCTGACAACGCTTGTCGTGCTTACTGTTCAGCAGATAGATGGTAATTTTCTTTCGCCAAATATCATTGGGAAAACATTATCGATTCATCCATTGACCATCATTGTTATATTGCTTGTAGCAGGCAACATAGCCGGGATGCTAGGGCTGATTTTAGGTGTACCTTCTTATGCTGTTGTCAAGACAATCGTGATCTATCTTCATGATATGTGGACGCTAAGAAACAAATATCGCATGTATAAAATGAGTTGAATGGGTGATCATCTGATGGTGTCTATTCAGAATAAGAATGCCATTTTAGCCTGAATACAATATAAAATAAGAACAAGAGGATCCTGTAAAGACATCTCATGAAAAGTGAGTTTCTTTATAGGATTTTATGCGTTTAAACAATTTTTTTATGTTTTTTGTAAAAAAATGCACATTTTAATAAAAAAGTTGATTAAATTGTTTTAAAAAGTTTGTGAAGTATGTTATATTGTTAAATGTAGCAGAAAGGAATAGTTAAATGTTCCATATGCCTTAATTTTTAGATCAATATCGTTGATCTTTAGGAGGAATTATTTTGAAAGTAGTAGTAATCGGCTGTACACATGCAGGTACTTCAGCAGTAAAAACAATCTTAAATGATAATCCAGAAGTTGAAGTTTCTGTTTACGAGCGAAATGACAATATTTCATTTCTGTCTTGCGGTATTGCGCTTTATGTAGGCGGCGTTGTGAAAGATCCAGCAGGTCTATTTTATTCAAATCCTGACGAGTTAGCTCAAATGGGAGCAAGCGTTCATATGGAACACAATGTAACAGAGATTGATACAGAAGCTAAAAAAGTAACAGTAGAAAACTTGAAAACAGGCGAAACTTTTGAAGAAAGTTACGACAAATTAGTGAACACTACAGGTTCTTGGCCAATTGTTCCACCTATCAAAGGGATCGACTATAAAAACATTTTGTTGTGTAAAAATTACAACCAAGCAAATGAAATCATTGCACAAGCAAAAGACAAACAAAACATCACGATCGTTGGTGGAGGCTATATTGGAATCGAATTAGTAGAAGCCTTTGCTGAATCTGGTAAGAATGTGACGTTGATTGACGGTTTAGACCGCATTTTAAATAAATATTTAGACAAAGAATTCACAGACGTTTTAGAAAGCGACTTGCAAAAACGCGGCATCACACTTGCATTAAATCAAACAGTTAATGGCTTTGAAGCAAATGAAGCTGGCGAAGTTGTAAAAGTAACCACTTCTGAAAATTCTTTTGATGTTGATATGGTCATCATGTGTGTGGGCTTCCGTCCAAACAATGAACTGCTGAAAGACAAAGTAGACATGATGCCAAATGGTGCGATTCTTGTAGATGAATATATGAGAACCAGCAATCCTGACATTTATGCAGCTGGAGATAGCTGTGCAGTTCACTACAATCCAAATGGTGGTTCAGCTTACATTCCATTGGCTACAAACGCTGTTCGTATGGGAACATTAGTAGGTAAAAACATTATGGAACCTGCAGTTAGATACAGAGGAACTCAATCTACTTCAGGATTACATCTATTTGGTTTTAACATTGGTTCGACTGGTGTGACAGACAATAGTTCATCTGTTTTTGGTCTTGAAACACGTTCTGTGATGGTAGAAGACAACTACCGCCCAGAATTTATGCCAACCAATGAAAAAGTAATGATGAAACTCGTTTATGAAGTTGGGACAAAACGTATTGTCGGCGGACAATTGATGTCTAAATACGATGTCACTCAATCAGCAAACACTTTATCATTAGCGATCCAAAACAAAATGACGATTGAAGATTTGGCTTATGTTGATTTCTTCTTCCAACCACATTTTGACCGTCCATGGAACTACTTGAATATTCTAGCACAAGCAGCTGTGGAACAAGAAAGAAAGTTGGCTGCAGGAGAAAAAGCAACAGTATAAACAGTTTATCTGATCAAAGAGGTCTGCCGTTAAAGAATGGCAGACCTCTTTGATTTGTGGGCTCTATAATATATAGTGTTGGTGGACCAATCGGTTCACTGGCACTATTTTTTGTTTTTAAATGAAAAAAGACCAGTGAACTCCTATAATTAAGTTACCACACAAAAGAATAGGAGAATTCACATGGCCTACACTCATTCTATAAAAAAATTGCTCAATATTAAAGACCCAAATGTTCAATTAGCTGAAGTTCCCGTTACAAAGGAAAAGAAAAAGGATCAAGAATATCTGGTAGTACACGGAAAATTGACCTATCGACCTTCCTGCTGTAAACTTTGCGGCG
>NZ_FOQE01000066.1 GCF_900113675.1 Pisciglobus halotolerans | reverse complement strand
TAATCAATGCAGGGGTAGTCAGTCCCAGTCGGTTGGCTGTTTCTCGATAGGTCAACTCTGTTCTTGAATACAACTCTACCGCATCTAATTTAAATTGAACAGTATAATCCCTGTTCGTTGTCCGTCTCTGTAACCCTTCTTCACCAAACTCTTGATAAACTTTCACCCAATCACGTACTTGGCCGTAGCTTTTAATGCCATGTTTTTCAGCTAGAGAGGCATATCCGCCAAAACCTTTGATGTACTCCTTCACGACCATTCTTTTAAATTCAAAGCTATATTTAGCCATAAAAAATGACCTCCAAATGTTAGATTTTTGGTCTAACATTTGGGGGTCAGTATATCATACTGCTTTTTGATCGCTAAATATAAAAAAAAGCAAGAAATGGCGATCATGATAACTTGTTTATAAGATAAATTGGCTACCCCCGTAGTAGCTGCTAGTTCCGATAGTGCTTCTAACATTTGTACGTCCTCCTTCCCTCATCAGCTGATCCAAACAAGTGCTTCTCCCGCTTCTACTGCTTGATTGTTTTCAACTGCAATTTTCGTGACCACTCCATCTTTAGGTACAACAATTTCATTTTCCATTTTCATTGCCTCTAAAACACATAATGTCGTTCCGGCAGAAACGTTTTCATTTTCATTGACGAGAACACGCAGAATATTTCCCGGCATCGGTGCCGTAACCATTTCAGCGTTATTTGAAGCTGTTTTTTGTGGAGTATCTTCAGTACGTTGTGATGTCCTGATATTCTGATCCGTGTTTTCTTTTACTTGTTTATTTTCTTCTATCCTTTCATTTTCAGTCAATTCTTTTACGGAGACTTGATAAACTTTCCCATTGACTTCAATTTCGTATTTTTTCATTGATGCTCCCTCCTAGTGGATTCGTTTGATTTCCGTAATCCTATACTGGTGATCCTGCTTGTCTTCATTCGCCATAACCAACGCCATTAAAGTTGCTACCATTCGGCTTTCTTCATCTTCTTCCAACTCTTCTGTGGACATGTGTTTCGTATGTTCCTTTGTTTCGGTTAACACTTGTTCAGTAGCAGTATCCTCTTTGCCGACAAGCCGAAATAAACCGATCAGTAATTGAAGGCCAAATAACACAATAAAAACCATTATGATACTGACGACCGAGACCACAAGGCCATCAAATAAGGTAAATGCTCCCATTTGGTTGTCCTCCCTTTTATAAAACAGCTTTTATACGAATCTTGCTGTCCTGTTCATCTTGCGGCGGCTGATATTTCTTTTCTAAAAAAGATTTGCCAACTTCAGGAAATAAGGCATAGGTTAAGACATCTTCGTCCGTTTTTGCTAAAGGGCCCAGCTCTTTTTTCAACTGATCAAACTCAGCCGCAATAAGATCAGCCGGACGGGTCGTTATAACCGTTTCATCTCCAATAATTGATCGGCGAAAAGCTTCATCAACTGGTACAGGTGTTTTACCATAAGCACCACGCAAATAATCTTTTATCTCTTTTGGTACCATTTTATAGCGTTCTCCTGCTAGTACATTGAACACGGCTTGTGTTCCGACCATTTGGCTCATCGGTGTAACGAGCGGTGGAAAACCAAGATCTGCACGCACTTTTGGCACTTCTTTTAAAACTTCTTCATAACGGTCTGTCGCCTTAGCTTGTTTTAATTGAGAATAAAGATTTGAAAGCATACCGCCTGGAACTTGATAAAGTAGTGCTTTTGGATCAACGCCCATCATTTTTGGTGCTAAAGCACCACTTTCGATATATCGATCACGAATCGGTTTAAAATAATCAGCGATTTCTTCTAACTTGTCCATCTCCAATGTTGTTGTAAACGGTCCTTCACTAATAGAAAGAGCCATTGTTTCAGTGGGTGGCTGACTCGTTCCTTCTGAAAAAGGAGAAATTGCTGTATCAATCATATCTGCACCTGATTCAACGGCTTTTAAATAAGTCATTTGTGCCGTTCCGCTGGTAGCATGGGTGTGAATACTGAGTGGAACAGAAATATGAGCTTTTATTGCTTTGACTAATCTTTCAGCAGTATAAGGTGTCAAAATCCCAGCCATATCTTTAATACAAATTGAATCTGCACCCATTTTTTCATATTGTTCAGCTAAATCCTGATAATACTGAATCGTATGGACTTTACTGATTGTATAGCAAATCGTTAACTGGGCATGACCTTTATTTTTTTTGACCGCCCTTAAAGAAGCTTCAAGATTGCGCGGATCATTTAACGCATCAAAAATTCTGAAAATATCGATTCCATTTTCGATGCTTTTTTCAACAAATTTTTCTACCACATCATCCGCATAATGACGATAGCCTAAAAGGTTCTGACCACGAAGCAGCATTTGTAATTTTGTATGGGGTGTTCTTTTGCGTATGTCTCTTAGTCTCTGCCATGGATCTTCACCCAAAAACCGAATACAGGCATCAAAAGTAGCTCCACCCCAACATTCTAAAGAAAAATAACGTGCCTTATCCATTGTTTCAACAATTGGGAGCATATCATTTGTAGACATTCTTGTAGCCATCAAACTTTGATGAGCATCCCGCAGAACAGTTTCTGTAAAGTCAATTCTTTTTTTTGGCATGAATATCCTCCTTTTTTAGTGCACAAAGCATAGCGAAAAGCAATTCTACTAAAAGAATTGCTTTCTACTTTAATCTGCTATGAAAGCATTTCTTAACCCTTTCATAGCAGACTATGGTTAATTTTCCTGAATAATACTTAACAAAGCTTTTGAGGTTTCATTCGGTAAGACATTCATTTCTTGATGTGCATTTTGTTCCTGTATATATTCAACCCTCATTTTTATTCTTTCATCAACTAAAGATTTGTAAGAAGAATCGTTTAGGTCAGGGTCGAATCCTTCTACTTCAAGGTATTCAATGTCTTTAATACTGCCAAAAGGTTTAAATGTTCCTTTTCCTTCTACGATTTTCTCAACAGCGCCAAGAGTCACTTCTTTAGGGATCTTTTTGTCTAAGAAAAATCCTGTATTTAAAATATAGCAATCGATATCTTTTCTGCTGAATAAATACTTGAAATTGCTATAATCTTCAATGAGAGGATAAACACGGAAGGGATTAGCATAAGGTTCGATAACCAACTTGTTCATATCTACCCCTTTTTTCAGCTGCTCTGCAGAAGAACGTTTTGTCGCCAACGTTGCTCCAAAAGTAGCCGCAAGAATCGGATCGTTGATTTTTAAAAGCGGCGGCAGACATTCATCTTTCATGATCCAAAAAATGGCATTGATCGGTTCTTCAAATTTATCTACTCGGTTAGGCGTTGAATACCGCGACTTGATCGTGCGCCCATTACCATTTCGCAAGTCTTCCGTTAAGAGCACTTTATTTCCATTTTCATCTTGCGTAACGGCTACATTTTGAACGGTTACAAAGTAATCTACTTCAGGATCATCAGAAGGATAATCTTGTGTTTTGTCAAAATAGGAAGGTTCTAGCGCTATAGATGAGCCATCCGTTAATGAAATAATAAAGGCGTCGTCATGCAGCACTTCAATAGCAAACTTATCTTGATGTTTCGCATGGGTCAATGTTGATTTTCCAGAACCGGACAACCCAAAGAAAGCTGCTACATAAGAGCTGTTATCAGCTAAAGTGAATTTCTTTTGTCCGCCATGACATGAAGTATACCCATTTTTATGAGCTATATTCCAAGCCAAAGTTAACGTACCTTTTTTTAATTCTCCAAAATAATTCATTCCTAAAATAATGGCGCAATTATGATCTGGATCAAAGTAAGCTAACCCCATCGGATAATCAGGATGAGACCAATCTGGATCTTGGTAAATATATATATCGCCTTCTGGATAACCCTTCGAGCGTTGATACATTTCTTGATATTCATCATTTACAACTTGGAAATTTAGCAACCAAGAATATAAATTATTTTCTTGTCCCACAGGAACAGATAAATGAGCTTTTACCATAAAATCTTCTTCTAATCCCACATAAGCTTCTGTTTTGTAACGGGCAACTTTACTCCCATTATAAATAGCTTCTCTCACAATAAGTGCCAGTTTTTTATCTTCTTCAGGATCACGCCCAACGATTCGGCGAGCTGCAGCCGTACGTCCAACGACACTTCCGCCATTTTCAACTAATACTTTAGCGCTTTCTGGAAGTCCTAATTTTTCTGGATATTTTACATTCAAATCTGTAACGATAGTATGAAAGCCATCATGAGCCAATGTGTAAGCCTCTGAAAGATTTGTGACAAGTCGATTGTTATTTGAATACATTGAAGTTTCAATAACGGACCGGAGTGATGAAAAAATAAGATTATTTTTACGAATTTCTGATTTTAAAAAACGTTCTTTCGTTGCCAATAGAAAACCCTCCTTTAATAAGTAGCAGATACTGAAACAAAAGCCTAAAATTTGAAGAGAATCCCCTCCTGACTCATCAATTTTTATATCTTACCAGCTTAATGAAAGATTGAGCATTTTACTAAGGTCCGATGAACTGCTTCAGAACTAGTATGTAGGGAAAGCATTTTTATTACTACTCTAATAGTAACAGAAACTATTTTATAAATAAAGCGCTTTCTTTTGTGAGTATGTGTCAAGTTTTTCTCGGGCATCCTTTTACTAAGCTAGTTTAGGCTTTCTATTTTTGTACACTCATCAGCTACCGCACGGCTCTGCCGTTTGCTGGCCTATCTGTTTGGAGAACGTTCCCAAAACAAGGAACCTTCCCCAA
>NZ_FOQE01000042.1 GCF_900113675.1 Pisciglobus halotolerans | reverse complement strand
AGCACCAAGGCAGAAGCTATGATTCACTGATTGCTCATACGACCATTGTTTTTGTCCGTTATATCGTTTTATCTTGGCAGAACCGATGTGGCAGCGATCAACGTACACTAGGCGGCATGTTTTATGAGTTGTGTGACGAAGTGAATGAATTAGACTGGGCAGCAGCTTTACAGACACTTCTCTCATTGCTGGAAGAAATCAGCCAGAAAGCAACCAAAAGGCTCAAAACATTTATCGACTGTCAAGTACAACAATGGGCAGCTTGTTTGCCTAGTTATATCAAGGGATACCTACCACAATTGAACTGCGAAAGTTGAGTCTAATTAATAAAGAATTAAGACAGATAATCCATAAAGAAACAAAAGTTACGCCTATTATTGCAGATATTCAAGATCGTGACCGGATTTTTAAAATTATGGAACAATATAAGCCAGACCGAGTGTATCATGCAGCAGCTCATAAGCATGTTCCGTTAATGGAATATAATCCTACCGAAGCAGTAAAAAATAATATTTATGGAACTAAGAATATGGCGGAAGCTGCAAAAGCGGCAAACGTAAAAAGTTTTGTCATGATTTCAACGGATAAGGCTGTTAATCCGCCAAATGTTATGGGCTCTACCAAGCGTATTGCAGAAATGATCGTGACAGGTTTAAATGAACCAGGAAAAACAAAATTTGCAGCAGTTCGTTTTGGAAATGTTCTAGGTAGCCGCGGCAGTGTCATTCCTTTATTTAAAGAGCAGATCAAAAATGGCGGACCAATTACAGTAACCGACTTTAAAATGACACGTTACTTCATGACCATCCCAGAAGCAAGTCGCTTAGTGCTGCAAGCTGGCGCATTGGCCAATGGAGGAGAAATTTTTATTCTGGATATGGGAAAACCAGTAAAAATTGTAGATTTAGCTAAGAAAATGGTTAAATTATCTGGTTTCACTGAGAAAGAAATTCCAATTGTAGAATCAGGCATACGTCCAGGGGAAAAACTTTATGAAGAGTTGCTTGCATCTAGCGAACATACAGACAAAAAGGTTTATGATAAAATCTTTGTTGGCAAAGTAAATAATAAACCTATTGAAGAGGTTATGCATTTTGTTCATCTAATTGAACATTATTCAGAAGATAAACTAAAAGCAGCTCTCATTGGATTTGCAAATGGACAATTAGATGAGAAAAACAATGCAAGAGCAGATAAGGAAACCAGCTATTCAGAAGATACTAAAATAGCTTTCGCAAAAGGATAAAGCGTGACTAATAGGAGGTTTTTATTTCTGATGTTTTACTTAAAAATGAAACGATTAATAGATATTGTCCTTTCCTTTTTAGGATTAATTCTATTATCACCTGCTTTTCTACTTATTATTATAGCAATTAAGATTGATTCAGAAGGTCCAATACTATTTAAACAAAAACGTGTTAGCATGCACAAAAAACACTTTTATATTTTAAAATTTAGAACGATGCGCATCGACACGCCAAAAGATACACCTACTCATTTATTGAGCAATCCAGATCAATGGATTACACGAGTAGGCAAGTTTTTACGAAAAACATCTTTAGACGAATTGCCTCAAATCCTTAATATATTTAAAGGAGAAATGAGTGTTATTGGACCAAGACCAGCGCTTTGGAATCAATACGATTTAATTGAAGAAAGAGATAAATATGGGGCGAATGATGTACCAGCAGGAATTACAGGTTGGGCGCAAATCAATGGTAGAGATGAACTAGAAATAGATGTCAAAGCAAAATTAGATGGTGAGTATGTTAAAAAAATGGGCTTATGGTTAGATATAAAATGCTTTTTTGGAACAATATTCAGTATTTTGAAATCTGACGGAGTTGTTGAAGGCGGTACGGGTTCACTTAAGGAACACGAGGTGTCAAATCATGGTTAAAAAAATATTGATAACAGGAAAAAACAGTTATATTGGAAACTCATTAGCGAACTGGCTTAATCAGTTTCCTGAAGAATATATTATAACAAAAGAATCTGTTCGTGATGATAAATGGAAAGAAATTGATTTTTCTATCTTTGATGTAGTTGTTCACGTGGCTGGAATAGCACATCAAGACACAAAAGCCGATCAAGAAGAATTTTATTATAAAGTGAATACAGAGCTAACAATTGACATTGCAAAAAAGGCAAAAAAACAAGGAGTAAAACAATTTATTTTCTTAAGTAGCATTATTGTTTATGGAGCAAGTGGCAAAATTGGCGAAAAAAAGATAATTACTAGAGAAACAGTGCCTAAACCAATTAACTTTTATGGTAATAGTAAACTTTTAGCTGAAAAAGGTATTAAACCTTTACAGTCAAAAAACTTTAATATTGTTATAGTTCGTCCACCGATGATTTATGGTAAAGGGGCAAAAGGAAATTACCATTTGTTATCAAAATTTGCTAAAGTAACACCTTTTTTTCTAAATATTGAAAATCAAAGAAGTATGCTGTACATTGATAATTTAACTGAATTTATTAGACTTTTAATACAAAATGAAGAAAATGGTTTATATTTCCCTCAAAACGAAGAGTATGTTAGAACTTTAGAAATCGTCCAATTAATTGCAGAAAGAAACGGGAAAAAAATAATATCAACTCGAGTATTCAATTTTTTATTAAAAAAACTCGGAAAAAGGGTAACTATCATCAATAAAGTATTTGGTAACTTAGTTTATTCGAAAGAGTTATCAAAATATAAATGTATTTATAATGTTAGAACTTTAGAAGAGTCAATAGAACTTTCAGAGGGAGATTAAATTTATTGGAAAAGATGTATTTTGATAAAGATAAAGATTGTGTTTCCATCATTATGCCCACTTATAATAGTGCAAAGTATGTTGAAAATGCTATAAAATCAGTGTTAGCACAATCCTATAAAAACTTTGAATTAATAATAGTTGATGATTGCTCTAAGGATAATACTGAGTCAATAGTTGATAAATATGTAAAAACTGACATAAGAATTAAATATATAAAACTAGGAATAAATTCTGGACCTGCTATTGCTCGAAATAAAGGTATTGATTTAGCGAAAGGAACATTTATTTCTTTTTTAGATAGCGATGATTTATGGTTTTCAGAAAAACTGAGTAAGCAAATTAAGTTTATGAAAGATAATGAGCATTATTTTACATGTACTAATTATAATAAAATAGATGAAGATGGTAATGATATTAACAAACTCGTAATTGAAAAAGAAAGTCGAGATTATTTTGGAGTGTTAAAAAATTGTCCCGGAAATTCTACAGTAATATACAATGCAAAAAAATTAGGAAAGTTTAAAGTACCGGATATAAAAAAAAGAAACGATTACTTGATGTGGTTACAAATAATCAAAAAAGCAGACACATTACACACAATAAATGAAATACTTAGTAGTCATAGAGTTCGTAAAGGGTCTGTTTCTAGTAATAAATTTAGTTTATTGAAATATCATTGGAATATCTATAGAAAAATCGAAAAACTTTCATTAAAAGATTCCGTTAGTTTGAGTACTTATTGGATTTTTAAATCTATTTCTAAGTTTGTGTTTAGATAACTTAGAATTTTGTTCCTAAAGATCAAGACTCGCATATTACATGGTAATGCTACTTCTAAGAGACATACGAGAATACTAAATTTTTCTTGATTTTATTATACAGTTATATTTAATTAGTTATTTATAGTAAGGAGAACAAGTGCATCTTACATTTTAACAAAATTGTTCCCAGATTAATAATGTAAGGAGATGAAATATTGAAAATAGTAAAGTTTAAAGGTGGACTGGGTAACCAGCTGTTTCAGTATGCTTTTATGAGATTGTTAGAAGTTGGCTATGGTATTAGCGAAGTAAAAGCTGATTTTACATATTATAATGGTGTGAAAGGTGATCAAGTCCGCAAACCAAGAATTGAACAATTAAATACTAAAATAAAAAAAGCAACTGAGACCGATTTAAATAACGTTTTCCTTTTTTCACATTTAGGAGATCCTTTAAGTTTTAAATATAAATTTAAAGTAATGTTAGAGTTTATGTTAAATAATAAATATTATTATGAAAAAGATAGGAAAAAACGTAATGTACAGCAAATCATTGAGTATAATTATTTCGATGGATATTGGCAATCTTGGAAATATCTAGAACAGATTGAAAAAGAATTAAAAAAAGAAATAAGTTATAATAAAGACTTCGATGAAAAAACAAAAAATTTCATTGATAAAATAAAAAAAGAAAATGCTGTGTTCATAGGTATAAGACGAGGAGATTATTTAGAGTCAACTAAGACTAGAAAACATTATGGTATTTTTGATTCAGATTACTATACTAAAGCCATTGAATATATTAAAGAAAAGGTAGATACTCCTGTGTTTTATATTTTTTCTAATGATATACAGTGGGTTAAAGAAAATATGAATTTCGATGCTAATGTAATATATCGAACTGAAGATAAACAGGTAAGTGATATTGAAGAGTTATTTATCATGGCAGCATGTAAGCATGCTATTATTGTTAATAGTACTTTTTATTGGTGGGGAGCATGGTTAATCGAAAATGAAAATAAAATAGTAATTGCTCCTAAAAAATGGTTTAAAGATGATAAACCAATCGACATTGTTCCCAATGAATGGATAAAGTTTTAAAATGGTCTATTCTACTGTTAATGAATTAACACTTTAGTTCAATAACATTGAAAATGCTTTAAAACACAATAGAACTAATTTAGTTTACCATGTAAATACATTATCTAGGTTTCGTTAATAAATTAGAATTCGTATTTTACAAAGGAGTTAACATTATAATAAATAGTAAAAACGACATATATTATTTATTTTGGTTAGTTGTAAAATGAAATGCATAAAGAAAAAAATATAAAAAAGCCATGTAGATACGGTATACTTTAAAGCGACGAAACCAAAGTAAGGAGTATCTACATGGCCAGTAACTATTCTAACACAAAATGCAAACAGGCTAAACACTTATCTGATATCCAACGGGGGGGAGACTCGAAGAGATGGCTAAAGAAGGAAAGCTGAGTCAGGCGAAAATGGCGTTGGAACTGAGAGTGGATCAGTCAACCGTCTCCCGCGAATTGAGACGTGGAAAAGTCCGTCAAATGGCTTATGACCGCTCTTACTACGAATGCTACTCAGCAGAAGCCGGCTCGCATGTTTATAAGGAAAACAGAACGCGGTCTCATGTCAAGGACTTCCAACATAAGTATTCAGAAGTGTTTTTCAAAAAGATGCCGAAAACTATTCGATCTGCTAAAAATAATCCACGAACACAGAGCGTTGATACGTTTGTCCATACTTATCGGGAAAAGCATCCAGACGAAAAGAAGGTTCTCTGCACGAAAACCGTCTATGCGCTGATTGATCAAGGCGTCCTTTCTGTCCGGAATATTGATTTGCCAATGAAAACAAGCATGCGCCCACGCAAAAAGAAACGGTCGGAGCCAAAAGGGAAAAATGCAAAGCGCTTAGGCAGGAGTATCAAAGAGCGTGATCCATCTGTTCTTTCTCGTGAAACATTTGGTCATTGGGAAGTTGACTTAGTATTAGGAGGCAAAAAGACAAAAGGATAACCTGTGATTCTGACGATGGTAGAGCGAAAAACACGCTTTCTTTTAACAAAGAAGATATGGGGAAAGAGTGCCGAACTAATCCAAAAGGCTGCTCTGCAGTTGATGGAGAATCAAGGGATCGAGCAGTTTAAATCTCTGACTACTGATAACGGTTCTGAGTTCGCCTTGCCTTCACAGATTGAAGAACAAACCTCTTCTGTAGATGTTTTCTTTGCCTATGCTTTCGCTTCCTGGGAAAAAGGGACGAATGAACGGCATAACGGCATGCTTCGAGAGTTTGTTCCTAAAGGCTGCTCACTAAGAAACTTGAGATATCAAGAGCTCCAGCTTTATACAGAAGCAATCAACGAACGTCCACGTCGAATCTTAAATTATGCTACACCAAAAGAATGTTTGGAATCTGAAATAAATAGAATAGACGCAGCTTAACGAGCTTCTTGTTGGGCCAAAAGGATAGCGTCTTGCCGCAAGCTGTGTCAAGAGCCGCTCTGCTCTTCCTCTTGACACAGCTTATTACAAGACAGACTAAAAGATGCACCAACAATAAGCCGAAAAATGGAATGAGCACAAGACTAAAGACAGAAGATTGTCCCATTTCTCAATAATACTGGTTTTTTAGTAAATCCGCTGTCTGACATGCTTTTTTAAAAAAATTATGCATTTGAATTTACAATTAAGCATCAAAAATTGGACGCTTTAGGTAACTAATTTAAGCTTGCAATTTATGAAATTAATAAAACTATTATTTTTTTGTTTATTAATAAATATTTAATGAAAAGAGTGAGAGAAATGAATATTTTAGTTCTAACAACTCAATATCCAACATTTGATAATATAAAAAAAAATAAATCAACTTTTTTTTTACATCAGTACACCAGAAATTGGCAAAAAGAAGGAAATAAAGTATTAGTTATACATACTATGCCAGTTTACCCAAAAGTATTTCAGAACGTTGTTAATTTAAAAAAAAACAAAATTATAAATAAGCTTAATCTTTATCAAAATGATTCTTTTTTTTATAAAGAATCTAAATATAATTATGAATCAGTAGAAATTTTTAGACTTCCTATAAAGAAATATATTCCTCATGGTGCTTTCTTTAATAAAGATATAAAAGATTGTTTTTATAAGGTTAATAATTATCTTAAAGAAAAGGATTTTAAGTATGATATAATTCTTACAGATTTTCTAAATCCTTCATTAATTATTGGTAAAAAACTGTATAAAGAAACAAATAATAATGTAAAATTATACTCTATATTACATGCAACAGACTTCTCATACCTGAATAATAATTTTCTTAGAGGGTACTTTATAAGGAATTTAAAGGCAATTGATGGAATAGGTTTTAGATCTGAACAGCAATATAAAATATTTTCGAATAAGTATTTTACGCCAGCCACTAATTTTTTAATAACTTCTGGTTTACCTAAAAAATATTTAGAAGAAAATATAAATCCAAGGAAAAAAATAAAAAAAATAATTACAGTGAGTAGACTTATAAAGAGGAAAAATATTGATACTATAATTCAAGCTTTATATCACCTAAACAAAAACGGAGAAAATATTTTTCTAGAGATTATAGGAGAAGGTCCTGAAGAGAACAATTTAAAGTCTTTGATAACAAAGCTAGATCTTTGGGAGTATTGTGCTTTTATAAATAAGTTACCTAGAGACAAAATCATTGAAAAAATGAACAAATCTGACTGTTTTATTTTAGTAAGCGATAGAGAAACCTTTGGTATGACTTATGTTGAGGCTATGTCTCAAGGGTGTATTACAATAGGCTCTAAGGGAGAAGGTATTGATTCCGTATTAATAGATGGTTTTAATGGCTTTTTATCTACAACTAAAGATAGCAAAGAATTAGCAAGCAAAATAACAACTATTAATAATATGAATAAAAAAGAAATTCTATCAATTTCTTATAATGCTCATGAAACAGCAAAAAAGATGACTGATGAAAAGTTGGCCTCTAATTTAATTGAAGTTTTTGAGGGTTTAATAAAAAGTAAACTATACTCATAAGTAATGTTAATTAAATTACGGTAATGATGAATAAATACTTTGAAGTGATTACAAAAAACATTAAATAGAAATCCTAGCTAGCTATTTACTCGATTCAAATTATTTTATATTATCTAAAGGAGAAAGGGAACTTGAAAAAGATTTCAAAATTATTTCACAGAATACGTTGTATTATTTTTTTGAAAAAAGGCATTTATGGAAAATATGGAAAAAAGTGTATATTCAAAAAGAATGTTTTTTTTGATGAAAAAACTAATGTAGGAAACTATACGTATATAGGTGATAACACAATGATAACTGACGCAAAAATAGGAAACTATTGCTCTATTGCTCCCAATGTAATGATCGGGTTAGGCGAACATGATGTAAATGAAATTAGTACTTCATTTCGACTAGTAAAAGCTTATCAGGATTCAAATAAGGTGAAAAGTCTGACTGAGAAAAAAATAACAATAGGAAACGATGTTTGGATTGGAACACATGCTGTTATAAAAAGAGGTGTCAATGTCGGAAACGGTGCAATTATAGGAGCAGGTGCAGTAGTTACAAAAAACGTTCCGGATTTTTCAATAGTAGTAGGAGTTCCTGCAAAAATTATAAAATATAGATTTAGTAGCGAATTTAGATTAAAAATTAAAAAATCAAATTGGTGGGATTATGATATAAATATAGCTGCAAAAAAAATAAAAAAATTAAAAGAGGAAAATAGAACATGAGAAAATTTATTATATTTATGGCAGTATTTTCTAGTCTAATTTTTACAACCTTAAGTAATATGTTTATTATTCCTTCCAAAGATTTAATTTATGCTATTTATGTTTTTATAATTTCTATATCTGCTGTCACCCTAGTTACTATTGACTATTTAAAAAGGAATAAAATAAATTTAAGAGATATATGGATTCTCGGTGTCCCTGTGTTAATGATTTTATTAATACTAATTTCTATAAATAAATATCAGTTGAATGATAAAACTTTTAATATGGTTATCCAATTTATTTCTCTCTGTATTCCATCCTACTTAGGAGGTTTTTATATAAAAAAGTTTAATAAACAAAATAGTTTTTATGATATGACTTTTGCTCTTAATATAATGGTTACAATAATTTTGTTTTACAGTTATTTAAAAACTCCTCTTGATAATAAAGGTTACTTTTACAATTTTGGAGAGAGTAGCCACCTATTTATAGGTTATACTGCAGGTGTTTTTTTAATATTTAATATTATATCCTTATTAAATAAAAAAAACAGAAGACAAAAAAATAAAAGTATTATTTTAACTTTGAAATTTTTTTTAATCCTTTTACAATTTTGGCTGATAGTGGGTTCTGGTTCTAGAGGAGCTTTATTCGCAGTAATTGGAACACTATCTGTATATATTTTTTTGAATAAAGACATTAAAAAAAAACAAATATTTATTTTTATAATAATAATCTTTTGCACTTTTTTAATTGGCATAAATATAGATGAAAGTTTTAGAAATGGTTTTGAAAATTTCACTAAAATTTTGTTAACAGAAAATGAATTTATTGATCTCAGTGCTAGTAGAAATGGAAGAGATGTACAATATACATTAGCTTTAGAATTATTTAAAGGAGCTCCGATTTTTGGGAAAGGTGTTTTAGGTTATAGCTCAATAACAAACTTAGCATATCCTCATAATCTTGTTTTAGAATTGTTGTCTAACTATGGATTACTCTTTACTCTAGCATCTATTATTGTAATTCTAATCTCGCTTCGAAATAATATAAGGATTGAAAGTTACTCACTTCCTCATGTATTCATAGTTTTTATGTTTATTTTTAATATAATAGCTATGCAATTGAGTTACAGCATTCTAACAAATAGCTATTTTTGGTTTGGTTTAGCTTATTGTTTGACACAAAGTTCTAATTATAAAAGTAGCAAAGAAGGTTTATAGCTAAATGAAAAAAAATATAATTAAAAGAGCTAAGAACTTCGTAAAAGATATAAGTTTAAATATAATATCTAATTTAATGGTAATAGGAGTTACTCAAATTATAATCAATCCCTTTTTAGCTGCAAACTTTGGGACTAATAAGTTTGGAGTAATGTTAAGTATTACAGGTATAGCAACTATTTTTTCATCTGTATTTGGTACAGCACTTAATAACACTCGATTAATAAATGATCAAAAATACAGAAATAATAAAATTAAAGGAGATTTTAATTTATTACTCATAATTGGATTGCTTATTTCTTTAATAATATCGAGTAGTCTAATTTATTACTATTCTAGGATGATTTCTCTTGAGAATACACTGATAGTTATATATATTTTATTAAGCATCGTAAGAAGCTATATACAAGTTTTCTATCGCTTGACTTTACATTTCGATAAACTTATCAAGGAATCTATAGCAGTAATTCTAGGATACTTAGTAGGAATACTTTTTTCTAGCTTACTAGGTCAATGGGTTTTTACATATCTATTAGGAGAGATAGCAGGAGTTTTATATTTGACCGTATCTGTAAAATGGCATAAAGAACCTTTTAAAAGAACCCCTTTATGGAATCAAACTATTAAAAATTATAGTCAATTAGGATTTACAAATGTAATTGCTTCTTCATTAACTTACTTAGATCGTATTCTGATACTCCCTTTTCTAGGAGCAAGTAGTGTATCTATTTATTATATTGCGACAATTGTAGGGAAAATGGGGAGTTTTGTAGCGACTCCACTATCTAATATGACTTTAAGTTACTTGGCGAATGTAGAGGTTAACAAAGTTTCAAAATACTTTAAAAATATTATTGTATTTACTCTAGTATTTGGCATAACTGCTTATTTGCTACTTCTTGTTGCAACTCCGTTTGTTTTAAGTCTTTTATATTCTGATGAAATGATAATAGAATCTTTGAAAATTTACAAAGTTACTAATATTGTTATTATATTACAAATGATTAATACAATAATTAGACCTTTAATCATGAAATATTGCCCCTCAAGATGGTTAATTTCAATCCAAATGACGGGTTTATTAACTTATATTACCAGTGCTTTATTAATGATGAATAATTTTGGTTTATTTGGTTACTGTATTGCTGCAGTTTTAACACAAATAATACTTTATGGAATGAACGTAACAGTTTTATACAAATATTTAAAATAAAATAATATTCTATAATTAGGGAAGAGGATACAATGATATATACACGAATAACGAGCGGTTTAGGGAACCAAATGTTTCAGTATGCTATTGCGTATTCGTATTCTAGGAAATATGATATGCCACTTATTCTTGATCTTACAAATTTTAAAATTTCAAAAAAGAGAACCTATCAATTAGATAAATTCAAACTTAATGATTATAAAAAGATAACATTTAAAAATGCTCCATTAGAAATAAAAATATTTTGGTTGGTAGAGGTTTTAAACATGATTTCTATTAAACTAAGGAAAAAAGAAATGAAAAGAAAAAATAATTATAACTTGAAATCAACTCAATTTATATGCGAGAAATATAAAGAAAAATATAACATAAACTTTGATCTCACAAATAAATCACTTTATTTATCTGGATTTTGGCAAAGTCCTTTATATTTTGAAAACTATAGAGATGAATTAATACAACAGTTTTCTCCTAATTATGTTTTATCAAATAAGTTAAAAGAATATGAAACTAAGATAATAAACTGTAGAAGCGTTTCTGTTCATATTAGAAGAGGAGATTTTTTACAACATGGTTTATTTAAAGATGTAGATTACCAAAAGAAAGCTATAACTTATTTAGAAAAGAAATTAGATAACCCTATTTTTTTCTTTTTTTCAGACGATATTGAATGGACAAAAGAAAAATTTAAAAATCAAAAAAATTGTTTTTTTGTATCTTCAGATTCAAAAAATTCTGGTATAGAAGAAATGTATCTTATGTCTAAGTGTGAGAACAATATCATTGCAAATAGTACTTTTAGTTGGTGGGGAGCATGGTTAAATCAAAACCAAAATAAAATTGTAATAGCACCAAGCACTGGTTTTGGTAATAAAGATATATTACCAAAATCTTGGTATACAATTTAGGGAATATTTTAAGATTATTTTATTAAATCACTGTTTGTAAAATTAAGCTAGACAAATAAAAAGAGTCATTCGTACTACATTCAATATATATTTCCAACCAAAGAAATATAGGAGTGATCACGAATTACCTACACCCATTTTAACATAGGCGAATTTGTAATTATATAAGCTTATGTTAATCAACATATATCGATTTTAAAAGTCGCCGTCTGTAGAGGTACAATAGATATGTTACAAAAATAGACACAAAAAAAGAGACATCCTGTATAATTAAGTTACCACACAAAATCAGGAGGATGTCCCTATATTGTCTATTATAACAGAAGAAATGCGTGTAAGAAAGAAAATGTGCGAGTATGCGCTTAAGTATGGCGTTTCGAAAGCTGCTAGAAGATACAACACTTATCGTCAATTTATTTATCGCCAATTAGATAAATACGATGGAACTGTCGAAAGCTTAGCTCTCAAATCACGAAAACCAAAGACAGCACATCCTAATCAGCACACAGAGGAAGAAATTCAGCTCGTTAAAAAGAAGTACCAACGGTTCAGTCACGAAGGCTTAGCTGAGGTCTATGCCCAATTGAAAAGAGCTGGCTATACGAGAAGCTTTAATGGTATGAAACGAGTCATTAAAAAAGTGATCAAACAAAAAGAGCCTCAAAAAAGA
>NZ_FOQE01000003.1:110113-130167 GCF_900113675.1 Pisciglobus halotolerans | reverse complement strand
TTTAATCAATGCAGGGGTAGTCAGTCCCAGTCGGTTGGCTGTTTCTCGATAGGTCAACTCTGTTCTTGAATACAACTCTACCGCATCTAATTTAAATTGAACAGTATAATCCCTGTTCGTTGTCCGTCTCTGTAACCCTTCTTCACCAAACTCTTGATAAACTTTCACCCAATCACGTACTTGGCCGTAGCTTTTAATGCCATGTTTTTCAGCTAGAGAGGCATATCCGCCAAAACCTTTGATGTACTCCTTCACGACCATTCTTTTAAATTCAAAGCTATATTTAGCCATAAAAAATGACCTCCAAATGTTAGATTTTTGGTCTAACATTTGGGGGTCAGTATAACCACTTTTCTATATCACTGCTTTTTTCATTTTTATCCTCCTTGATCAAACAGCAGTTCAGTCACCACTTAAGGGTGAGGCGAGTCTTTCCTTTCAGCTGAACACGTTTTCGGCTTACTGTTTTTTATTGCATCCTTCCCCATTACGTTTGCTCATCCTCCGTTTTTAATCTCATTTTCTCTTGAACGGAATAAAGCAGCTGGTTAGTTACCCATCCAAGCTTGCTGCTGATATTAACTCAGCAACATACCCGGCTTCCGTATCGTCTTAAATCGATTCTTGTTTTCGAGTTGGCACGATAATCGTTTTGCATGCCAATCCAAACTGATTGCTGATCTTGAGTTAGCAAAATAGCAGTCTGACATTGCGGCGACCAATATAGTATAATAGCACCAAATCACAAACAGAAAAAGGTGCGACAGACTATCATGAATATTCGACTGATGATCCAAACAGACATTGAAAAAATCAATAATGCTTTTGCAGCTCAAGGCTGGGAGCGACGCGAAATCGTCTTGCAAAACTATTTTCTTGAACAAACCAATGGCGAAAGATTTGTATTCATTGCTGAAGAAACAAATGAAGTCCTAGGTTATGTAACTCTTCTGCCTCAAGCAAAAGAAGGCCCTTTCCGTGCAGCCGAATTGCCAGAGATCGCAGACTTTAATGTTTTTGAAAAGTACCAAAGACAAGGAGTCGGCCATCAATTACTTGCAGCAGCCGAAGAAAAAGCCAAAATATTTTCATCTGTTGTTACACTAGGCGTCGGACTCCATCCAGGATACGGCGCTGCTCAACGGCTGTACATCAAAAGCGGCTACCTTCCAGATGGATCAGGTATTTGGTTTGAAAACCAAAACCTAGCCATGGGCACACCTTGCCGTAACAACGATGACCTCGTGCTTTATTTGTCGAAAGAGTTATATTAATGAAAACAACTATTTGATGCTCGTTCAGCCGTCTATGATAGTATTTTTTCATTTTCTTATGTAAAAATGAAGCAACAGCTCTTTATGTGATTTTGGTATTTAAACCACATAAAGAGCTGTTGCTTGCGTCTTCTACTGTTTTTATCTCACCCTTATTTCTTTTGCAAGGGAAGAATTTCCGTTTTCACGAGGTCATCTAAGTCGTTCCGGACTGATTTCCAATACTTCAGCTTGCTGACGGGTTGATCTGTATTTTCTTTGTATTTATTGTAATCGCTGGTTGCTTTCAACTCAGCTTCGCCGTTTTGTTTTTCTCTATTTTCATTATAATTAAACACAACGAATTCTAGATTTTCTTCGTCAACATGCCATTTTTGCGCAAAATCTTCAATCAGTTCATAACTCGTAGACTGTTTCATATTTTCCAACAACACAGAAATATTTTGGTTTCGGTATCCTTCTGGGTCATCTTGAATGTTATGCCACAACTCTTTCATCAAGCCAGACAGCTTTTGATTGCTTTTGCCTAAATCATCAATATAACGATCAACTTCTGCGGCTGCCTTTTCATCTCTATTCGGGATTAATTCATATTCATCATTTCCAGATGGAACGAAAGATTGGATCAGTGTCAAGATGTATTCATAATTGATTTCTTCAGTTTTGATCGACTCTAATTCATACTCAATATCGATTTCAGGGTCTTCTCCTTTTCCCCCATCAATGCCGCTTGCGTCAATTTTAATAGCTTCTAGGGCATTCTTATATTTTCCTTGGAAACTTTCAATTTCTTCAAAATGAATCGGAAAAACACTTCCCAGTTGTTGTTCATCAAATTCACTGTAAACTTGTATAGAAGAAAAAGTTCTATCTAGTTTTTGATAAGCCTTAGCAAATTTTTTAAGCAGCGGTATATTATTCAAATCCACTTCATCTGGATCAGCTGTTATTTTTCTCAGCTCTTTTATTGCTTCAAGAAAAGCCTGCTTTGCTTCATTCCAAGTTGGTGCCAGTACTTCATTTTCACCGCCATTTGAATACAGCACTAAAGCTTCTTTTACCTTTTCTTCGAATGTCTTCGGTTTTTGGAAAGTAACGATTTGACCGTATTTCTTTGCTTTATCAAATAAGCGGTTGGTTCTAGAAAAAGCTTGAATCAAATCATGTGGTTTCATCGGTGGACGATCAATAAATAACGTTGAAAGACTAGGCGCATCAAAGCCGGTTAACAAGCGATTGACAACAATCACAATGTCCAACTGTTCTGAACGTGAAGCGTATCGTTCTTTTTTTCTGGCTAGTCGTTCATTGACGTTCCCATTATAAGCTCGAATCGTCTCCATGGTATAACTCGTGCCAAATGTTTCGTTGTAGTCTCTTAATACTTCTTTCATTTTTGTTTGATCGCCAATCGATGTTTCTTCATTTTCAGATATGGAATAGGTGATGGCTACTTTTGGAAAATCCGGTAACACTCTTTTAGTAGCTTCGCTGATCTGCAATTCCGTTTCGCCGGCTTTTACTTTTTTAAACAAATCATAATACCGGCGTGCTTTTGCAATCGAAGAAGTAGTTAAAATTGCCTCATACGTTTGACCAGAGCCTTTTTGGAATCCCAATTTTTTCCGCGATTTATTAACGATCGAATGAATAACTTGCAGCATGTGCCGTTCATCTTCATAAACGGTTTCCGGCAGCCATGCTTCTTTGTCCGGCAGTTCCATCGCATCTATGTCCAACTGTCCTTCCCTGCTTAAGGCAAGAATGGTTTGGTCTAATTCTTCTTCTGAAAGTGTGCTATTGTATTCGACTTGAAAACCAAGAACGGCTTTGTCATGAATCGCTTCTTTAACGGTATATTCATGCAGCCTTCTGCCATATTGCTGATTCGTCGTTCTCGGCAAATTCCCCATAGCTTGTTTCGCGTTTTCCGCAAAAATCGGTGTGCCTGTAAAGCCGTACCATAAAGAAAAGACAAAAAACTGCTCCAATTCTTGCCTCTTTTGCGAAGAAACAGCCCGGTGACATTCATCGACGACAAAAGCTACTTTCAACTGGGTCAATTTTTGATAGTTCTTTGTCTCCTCTTTTCCCCTATACCGTTTCATCACATAATTCAGCTTTTGAATCGTAGTCACGATCACTGTGCGATCAGGCGATAACAACTTTTTGATCAAATCTCTTACGTTATCGGTTTCGTCAATCTCAATGACATCATTTTCAGCATAAGACGTAAATGAAGAAGTTGTCTGCTGGTCCAAGTCTACCCGGTCAACGATAAAAATCGTTTTTTGAATAGACGAAATCTGCAATAAGTTTCTGGCTACTTTATAAGACGTCAATGTCTTTCCTGAACCGGTCGTATGCCAAACATACCCTGATTCTTGGCGTTTAGAAGCTTCTTTGACCGCTTCGATTGCATGAATCTGATAAGGCCGCAGCAAAATCAAAGACTTTCTCTCGCTGTCAAGAACTGTATACTGCGTCACCATTTTATGTGCTTGCGGAATCGATAAGACTTCACGTGCAAAAGTTAAATAATCATCTACCGGTTTATTTTCTTTATCTACCCAGCTTGTCAAAAACTGCTCATTCAGCTTTGTGTCCAATGCTGTTGCTATGTACCGTGTATCGGTACCATTTGTTATCACAAACATTTGCAAAGACGAATAAATACCGGTAAATTTTCCTTCTTTTAAGTATTTCTTAATTTGACGGAAAGCGTCCATATAGGGATGGTTACGATTCTTCAATTCAATGTGGATCATCGGTAAACCATTGATCAAAAGGGTGACATCAAACCGCCGATTCAAGTCCTCAAATGTTTTTTTTGAACTTTCAAACTGGTTGATCACTTCATAAGAAGATATCCCACCAGCCACATCTTGTCGATTCAATACACGCAAACGAATTGTACCTAATGACGCATCTTCCCGCTGCACTTGAACTTTCGCAACACCATTCTCTCCTGCCAGCCATTTTGCTGCTTCATAAAAGTTAACAAAATTCAGCTGGTTTTTGATTTGATGAAACTCTTGTTCCGTCAACGGCACACCATCTAATAGATCTTGATTATTATTTTCCAACTTTTCTCTAAAATTTGCCCACAAGTCTTCTTCTGTCCGCAGATCTTTACGATATGTCCACTGCGATACTCCGCTAACCAACTGTTTGATCAAGTTATTCTCTAAAGTCGCTTCTGGCGTACTTTTGACTGCCATTTCCCTCACCTCACTGAAAATTTGTTTCTATCTTTCGTTTTTATTCATTGTTTTATGTATAATTTGTAATCCATTACTTTAAGTATACCACGATAAGAAAATATTAAAACTTAACGATTGGGAACAGCGTAAGGCAAAAGAACTATTTATTCCTAAAGCCGAGAAAAATCAACCTGAACTGCCAGTCCTATCAGTTACACAAGATCATGGAGTCGTATATCGAGAGCAAGTGGGAATTGATATTAAGTATGATAAGGCAACTCTTAAAAATTATAAGGTTATTCACCAAGGCGATTTTGTAATCAGCTTACGATCTTTTCAGGGGGGATTTGAACTCTCTGACAAGCTTGGTATTACTAGCCCCGCATATACTATATTTGTTCCTAAAAGTATGGATAGTCAAGATAATTTATTTTGGAAAACTAAGTTTAAAACATTTACTTTTATTGAATCATTAAAAACAGTCACGTTTGGAATTAGAGATGGAAAATCTATAAGTTTTTCTGAATTTGGAGATTTGAAGTTATTTTTTCCAAAAAATATTGAAGAACAACAAAAAATCGGTAACTTCTTCAAACAACTCGACGACACGATCGCTCTTCATCAAAGACAGTTAGAGAATTACCAAAAGCTGAAAAAAGCGATGTTGCAAAAGATGTTTCCAGAAAATGGAGTAGAAATACCAAAAATAAGATTCAATAACTTTACTGAAAAATGGAAACAGCGAAAGTTGGGGGAGGTGTCTTCTAAAGTAACTAAAAAAAATAAAGATAGAAGATATGAGGAAACTTTGACTAACTCAGCGGAATTGGGAATAGTACCTCAAAGTAATTTCTTCGATAAAGAAATTTCTAATAAGAGCAATATTGATGGTTATTATATTGTACAACCAGATAATTTTGTCTATAATCCTCGAATTTCAAATTTTGCACCAGTTGGTCCTATAAAAAGAAATAACTTAGGTAGAGGTGGAGTTATGTCCCCCCTATACTATGTTTTTTCAACTAATCATATTGACAATAATTATTTAGAAAAATATTTTGATACAACACATTGGCATAGATTTATGAAATTAAATGGTGATTCTGGTGCACGAGCAGATAGATTTGCTATTAGAGACTCTATCTTCATCAAAATGCCGATTCCTTATCCTTCTATGAAAGAACAAGAAAAGATTGGTGAATTTCTTAAAACATTCGACTCTACTATCGCTCTTCATCAGAACAAGATAAAAGAAATGGAAAAGTTAAAGCAAGCTTGTTTATCAAAAATGTTTATTTAAAGATAGAAGTTTCCTAGAAAAAAGCTTGATAGAGTAAGTGAATTCTATTGAAAATTGCTTACATAAGCAAAAAACAATTAAACCTCCTACTATTAGCTTAGTGAGCCATCACTAAATAAATAGTAGGAGGTTTTATGATGTCTAAGAAATCAGAAGAGCTTTTTCATGAGTATTTTATAGAGTGGGTAGAGATGTACAAATATGGTGCAGTTCGTTCGATTACCTTGAGAAAGTATTATGTGACGCATAAGAAAATTGTAGAGTTAGCTCCTAAACTGGCATTAAGTGAGCTTAATCGAAGAAGTTACCAAAAGTTGTTGAATGACTATGCTCTGACTCATGAAAAACAGACTACCATGGATTTTCATCACCAATTAAAAGGAGCAATACTGGATGCGCTTGATGAAAAGCTGATCAGTCGTGATCCAACTAGAAAAGTTGTGATAAAAGGGAAGCAGCCTGGTAATAAAAAGCCAAAATTTTTAAATCAATTTGAACTTCACGCTCTCTTAAATCAATTGGAATTAACAGAAAAAGTCACTTGGGATTGGCTGATTTTGCTTATAGCAAAAACTGGATTGCGCTTTTCAGAGGCTTTAGCTATTACACCGGAAGATTTTGATTTTTCTCGCCAACTTCTTACCATAAGCAAAACTTGGAATTACAAGTCTGTTAATGGTGGTTTTCAACCAACTAAAAATCAATCTTCAAAAAGAAAAGTCCCAATCGATTGGCAAACTGTCATGCAATTTTCCCAACTTGTCAAAAAACTTCCTTCTAACAAACCCATTTTTATTAAAAGCAGAGTTTTTAATTCGACTGTTAATAGTTGCCTGTCAAAGCATTGCAAAAATGCAAGTATTCCTATCATTTCGATCCATGGATTAAGACATACTCACGCATCGCTGCTTTTATTCGCTGGTGTTTCAATAGCTAGTGTTGCCAGACGACTAGGACATTCAAACATGACAACGACACAGCAGACTTATTTGCACGTCATTCACGAGTTGGAAAACCAAGATAATGACAAAATTATGCGGCATTTAGCTACTTTATACTGACTCTTTTCGCTCATTCACAGCGAAAGTATTAAAAAAAGGCGATTTATTCGCCTTTTTATATGAACATTTTTTTCAAAAAATATTTTTTTGCTCTTTTCAATTCTTCTGCCTTTTTTTGATGAAGAGCGATAGTGTTATCTAAAGTATTAAAAAATTCCCCGATTTTAACTTGTTCTATTTTTTCGTTTGGAAAATCAAAAATCATTTGTTTAAACATACCTGTAGTAATCTGATTTATTGTAGCTCCTAAGTTCTTTGCAATCTCTTTTTCAAAAGTCTGAGTGCCCAATAGAGCATTTGCAAACTTAGGAACTTTATAAGTAATTCCTGTCATAAATGCTCCAATTACAGTGTTGGGCATTTCTTTTTTTATTTGAGCATGCTTACCAATTAAAGAACGAGAACCATTACGAACCACTACTGCAATGTCACCAACTTCAACGTTTTTAGAGTTTACAACAGAATTTTCGACATATACATTGTCTGCATCAACAATTTCTCCATTTTGTACGTTCGAGGAACGTAGTACTAAGCTTCCACTCTCACGGATATTACTAGGTGAATAAGTTAATCCAGAGAAAAATACAAACTCTTCTCCCAACTTACGCTGTTCCCATTTTTCAGTAAAACCACCGAATCTTATTTTTGGAATTTCCGATCCTTTTTCTGGAAATATTTCTTGCAACATCGCTTTTTTTAGCTTTTGATAGTTTTCTAACTGTCTTTGATGAAGGGCGATCGTATCATCTAGCTGCTTAAAGAAGGCACCGATTTTGCTTTGTTCTTCTTTATCCTGTGGCAGTGTAATAACCAAATCTTTTACTATTGAACTAGACAGATTGCCTTGACCGCCCTGAAGATAGGTGGAGATAATTGTATCTTTTTGCTTTCTTAGCCATTGAACAATCAAGTATGAATTATCATTTTTTGTCGGACGGATTGCTAAAATAGCTTGGTTAATGGCACCGTTAATCCTTGATATACTCACTTCACCGCTTGTTGCACCATATAATGCGTAGAGAATATCACCAACTTTAACCATCTTAGCCGATGAATTATTTAATCCATTTTCTGTAATAAACAATTCTGTTAATTCAGATGAAATTTCACCTGAGCGAATAAATGGAATATCGCCACCATAATACTCAGATTTTCCTGCTGTAGGAGTACCGCCAGAGAAAGATTCGGTAATATCTCCCAACTTACGCTGTTCCCAATCGTCAGTGAATCCTTTAAACCTTACTTCCGGTATGGTCTTATTCATTGGTTTCACCGCCTATTCCAAGAGCTTTCATGAATTGTTGCAGTTCTTTATCGGCTTCTTCGTTTGTTCCATGAAGCTCGTTAAATAAGCTGAATAGTTCTGTTTCGGCTTTTTGGATCTCTTTTTGCGTCTCTACCATTTCCATTGAAAGTTCGGTTAAAGAAATTTCTTCTTCTTCTTCAAAGGTATCGACATAACGGGGAATGTTTAGATTAAAGTCATTTTCTTTGATTTCTTCAAAATCGGCAACATGAGCATATTTTTCTACATCTTCCCGTTTGATATAAGTCTGCAAGATCTTTTCGATATGTTCTTCTTTTAGCAAATTCTGGTTTTTGGCTTTTTCGAATCCTGAAGAAGCATCAATAAACAAAACATCTTTTGATGAACGATTCTTTTTCAAAATAATAACGGTTGTTGGAATGGAGGTATTAAAGAAAATATTGGCCGGCAAACCGATGACCGTGTCAATTGCGCCGTTTTCCAGTAAAATTTTTCGAATTTTCCCTTCCGCATTTCCTCTAAACAGTACACCATGTGGCAAGACAATCGCCATTACACCCGTGTCTTTCAAATGATAGTACCCATGCAGTAAAAAGGCAAAGTCGGCTTTTGATTTTGGCGCTAATACACCATACATTGAAAAGCGTGGATCGTCTAAGAAGCCTTTTTCTGCTGACCATTTGGCTGAATATGGAGGGTTCATGAGCACACCGTCAAAGTTTGTCGGTTCTTCTGTCGGCCAATCTTGATCCAAAGTATCGCTGTTGTGCAAAAATTGGTTGCTCATATCTACCCCGTGCAAAATCATATTCATGCGTGCTAAATTATAAGTAGACGTATTTAATTCTTGACCAAAATAAAGAATGGTTCCTGGTTCATTTGAATACTTTTTTGCATTCAGCAATAAAGAACCAGAGCCCATGGTCGGGTCATAAACAGAAAAGCCTTTTTGATTTTCTTTACCATGCAAAACGATCCTAGTCATCAACTGCGAAACAGGCTGCGGCGTATAGAATTCCCCTGCTTTTTTTCCTGAATCAGAAGCAAACTGCCCAATCAGATATTCATAAGCATCACCCAGCGCATCTCCTTCATGCGCAAGTTCAAGTGTAGCCAATTCTTTCATGACATCGGATATCGTTTGGTTTTGTTTTTGCGGTGTACTGCCCAACTTCTTAGAATATAAGTCGACATCTTCAAATAAATTTTCAAAAATTTCATGAGATTGTTCAATATCGCGAAATCCTTGAGCCAAGTCTTCTAACTGGAAAGTTCCCTTATAGATGCGTTGGACTAATGCAGTGAATGTTAGGTTAGGTTCAAGTGTATAAGAAAAGTCATATTGCAGGTTCTCCAACAAATCATCTTTAATATCTAGGTCTTGATAAGCTTCGCTGTACACTTTTTGTGCTTCATTCAGATCAGAAACCTTTTCTTCTAATAAATCTGCTGCGTGGTACAGCATTTTGTCGGATAAGTATTTATAAAAAACCAAACCTAATAAATAACTTTTATACTCATTGGCATCCATTTTAGAACGCAAAATATCTGCCGAATTCCACAATGCTTGATAAAGTGTTTTAGAGTTTTTTTGAGCCATTTATTTTTCCTCTTTCTTTTTATGTAATGTTTTTTTCGCTTTAATAATCACTTTGTATAGTTAAAAGCGGCATTGCAACAAAAATTAATTTTTTTCAACTAAAAATACCTTTAAAAAAGACAATTATCTTTTAGACATCACTTCTATTATACTCTTTTTCTTCAGCAGAAAGAAAGGCAATTTTCCATAAAATATCTTCTATTCGTAAGTTCATATTCACTTAACTGCCTGATGGTAACTTATTGATGAAGATTGATTATAACGTGCTTATTTCAAAGCAGTACGGCCTTTACAAGGATTTAAAGAAAAGACAAAAAATTGTTTTTCTTAATTTTTTATGCTACAATAGTCTTGCGAAGTGATAAGATTTGTGTTGCACAACAACACAAAAGCCCAACCTACTGCGAATAGGATGGGCTTTTTTTATACACTCGTTGCGACTTCGAGCGTGCGGGTTAGAATGCAACTTGCTTTCAATCGTTGTCTTTGTCTTTCGCATCTAACCAATGCGAAAATAGTTCGATGACTAGACCTGCAAGAATAGGTGCAACGATCAGTGATAAGATTTGGTACAACACAACAACACCCCCTCTCAGGGCAAGTTGCCAACTAAAAGTATAGCATAAAGTCATCGTGATTTTTGATCATCTTTTATTGATAAAAGATGATTATGCCGAAAATGTTATTTGTTACATCGATGATAATAGGCATAGTATGTTTCGGCGGCGGCAGCAATTCCAAAGCTGTACCGTAATTTTCAGCATTGCTTTTTAGACAAGAAAACCTCTAAAACCCTTTTATATATAAGGAATTTAGAGGTTATTTTCTTACTCCCATTCCACAGTTGCGGGTGGCTTGCTCGTAATGTCGTACACGATGCGGTTGACGTGAGCGACTTCGTTGACGATGCGAACAGAGATTTTTTGCAATACATCCCAAGGAATGCGGGCAAAGTCAGCTGTCATGCCGTCGATTGAAGTAACGGCGCGGATGCCGACTGTGTAGTCGTAAGTGCGTCCATCTCCCATTACACCAACGCTTCTGATGCCAGGCAGAACAGTGAAGTATTGCCAAATGTCGCGGTCTAAGCCGGCATTTTTAATTTCTTCACGTAAGATGGCATCACTTTCGCGAACGATTTCTAGTTTTTCTTCGGTCACTTCGCCTAAGACGCGGATACCTAAACCAGGTCCTGGGAATGGTTGGCGCCATACTAAGCTTTCTGGCATACCCAATGCTGTTCCCAATTCACGAACTTCATCTTTGAATAACGTATTCAATGGTTCGATCAATTTAAATTGCATGTCTTCAGGAAGTCCGCCCACGTTATGGTGTGATTTAATGGTTTGCGCTGTGGCTGTTCCACTTTCGATCACGTCTGTGTATAGCGTTCCTTGAGCTAAGAAGTCGATACCTTTTAATTTGGTTGCTTCGTCGTCAAAGACATAAACAAATTCATTACCGATGATTTTACGTTTTTGTTCTGGGTCTGTTACGCCAGCTAGTTTGCTCATGAAGCGTTCTTGAGCGTCTACACGAATGATGTTCAAGCCGAATTTTCCTTCTAGACTTTCCATCACCATATCGCCTTCGTCTTTACGCAGCAAGCCATGGTCGACAAAAATACAAGTTAATTGGTCGCCGATCGCTTTTTGCAACAACACGCCGACAACGCTTGAATCGACACCGCCTGATAAACCAAGCAAGACTTTTTTATCCCCTACTGTTTCGCGGATTTTAGCAATTTCAGCTTCGATAAAGTCGCTGATGCTCCAGTTTCCTTCAAAACCGCAAACGTTAAAGGCAAAGTTGCGCAGCATATCGTTTCCATGAACAGAGTGACGTACTTCTGGATGGAATTGCACAGCATGGAAGTTCTTTTGTGCATTGAACATCGCTGCGATTGGACAATGGGCGCTTGTTGCACTCACTTCAAATCCTTCAGGAACTGCTGTGACTAAGTCGCCATGACTCATCAACACTGTTTCTTCTTCTTCTAAAGTCGTAAAGATCGGTGCAGTGCGGTCTTCAATGTGAATAGAGGCTGTACCATATTCACGCTTTTTACTTGGGCTAACCGTTCCGCCCATCATTTTTGTCATCAGTTGCATACCATAACAAATCCCTAAGATCGGAATACCCATTTCAAAAATCTCAGGATCAACTGAAAAAGAGCCTTCGTCATACACACTCATCGGACCGCCTGAAAAGATAATGCCTTTGACATTTAAATCTTTCAACTCAGCTGCCGTCGTCGTATGCGGAAGCAATTCAGAATAAACGCCGAATTCTCTTATGCGGCGTGTGATCAATTGGTTGTACTGACTTCCAAAGTCGAGTACGATCATTTTCTCTAACTGTTTAGTATCGGTTACTGATGCCAATTCATTCCACCTCATCTATTTTTTTATCAATCTTAACATGAAATCCATTTTTCTGCTGAGAATTTTAATAAGATGAGAAGCTTTTCATTCATTTACCGCTTCCATCTTCATGATTTGTTCAGCAAATTTTTCTCTTTCGCTTCAAAAACAAGCCATCAATATTTCTTCAGACATAGCTGATCGATCAAGTGCCCGTGAGTTTTATGGATGATCAAGTCTGCACGTTTGCGTGTCGGCATGATGTACTCTTTCAAATTTTTGAAATTGATTTCTTTCCAAATGTTGTGTGCATAAGCAAAGGCATCTTCTCGATCTCCTTGTGCCAGCTGATAATAATAATTCTGCGGCTTAGTGAAAGCCGTATCCAGTAGCATGCCAAAGCGTTCTAAATACCACTTTTTGATCAGTTCAGGTTCAGCGTCCACGTAAATAGAAAAGTCAAAATAATCGCTAATATAGATTTGTTCATTCAACGGAGACTGCAACACA
This sequence comes from Pisciglobus halotolerans, assembly GCF_900113675.1. Lineage (GTDB taxonomy): Bacteria > Bacillota > Bacilli > Lactobacillales > Carnobacteriaceae > Pisciglobus > Pisciglobus halotolerans. The sequence goes on along the minus strand of NZ_FOQE01000003.1, from coordinate 117,589 downwards.
TTGATCCCTTCTACGATCAAAATGTCTGGCTGATGCAGGATATATTGTTCTCCTTCGACGATGTCATAGATTTCATGAGAATAAACCGGAGAAGGCACTTCTGTTTCGCCTGTCTTGATTTTCCCCAAAAAAGACATCAATTCTTTCATGTCATAACTTTCAGGAAATCCTTTACGGTTCATGAGTCCTTTCTTTTTCAACTCTTTATTAGGATATAAAAAGCCGTCTGTGGTGATCATGTCTACTTCCTGATCAGGAAAAACTTGTGAAAGCATGTTGGCCAACAGCCGCGCGATCGTACTTTTTCCTACTGCGACACTTCCAGCGACGCCAATGACAAATGGCCGCTCAATACTCGGAATTTCCAAGTAAAGGTCTTTGTTGCTTTGCAACCGTTCATACTCTTTGATAAAAATATCTAGTAACTGGATCAGCGGAACATAAACTTCTTTGACATCTTCCAGCGAAGTCGGGTCGTTCAATCCCCTTAAAGTTTGCAATTCTTCTGACGTCATACTGATATTGGTATGATCGTTCAGTGCATTCCAGTCTTCTCTTTTAAAAATGTGATGCGTCCGTGACATGTTCATTCTTCACTTGAGCCTCCAATTGTAACGTTCCGGATTATTGTACCAAAAAAGGCGCGCCTTTTATAGCTCTATTCCCCGCTCTCTAGAAAATTCCGCTTTTTTTCTTTAAAAAATCTTTAAGACTTTTAACGAAGCTTTACTACTTCCCACTTTTATTCTATTGTAGAATGAAATACAATAGATGAGGAACGTTTTTTTATCATTTGTTTAAATAGTGTCTGATTGGTTCATTCACGCAAAGGAACAGAATCACTGCAAATCCGCAGTTAGTTTTTTAGCAAATGAATCTAAATGCTTACAGTGGCGCATTTTCACTTTATTAGATCATGCTTTATCGCACACTCAAGGACAGTTGAGCTCTCGAGTATAGGATAAGCGACTCTTTATCGCACACTCAAGGACAGTTGAGCTCTCGAGTATAGGATAAGCGACTCTTTATCGCACACTCAAAGTCGGTTGAGCTCTCGAGTGTTGGATAAACGAGCCATTATCGCACTCTCAAAGACAGTTAAGCTCTCGAGTATAGGATAAACGAGCCTTTATCGCAAACTCAAAGACAGTTAAGCTCTCGAGTGTAGGATAAACGACTCTTTATCGCACACTCAAAGACAGTTAAGCTCTCGAGTATAGGATAAACGAGCCTTTATCGCATACTCAAAGACAGTTAAGCTCTCGAGTATAGGATAACAAACTTTTATCACCCGAGTACCATCAGCAAAAAACGGATATGCAGTTATTATATTCCTAAACTAATAAAGGATAAAAAACTAAATATGAAAAATTTTATCTGCTTTTCAACGAAGGTTGTTGGTTGATCGGAAAAGCAGGTATACAGATACGTTAAATAAAAGGAGGCTTTCTTTTGGAGGAGAAAAAGCAATTGATCGAGATTTGGGGAGATGTAGTGGAATTAAGCGATTTGGTTCGCTCCATTCTGATTTCTGCTGCGACAACGATGGGCGCTTATTTTTTGGCTCCTGGTCAAAGTACGACGCAGCAGCTTTTTTTTGGTCTAGCTGGTGCGCTGATGGGCTTTATGATCTCAGTGGTCATCACTAAGCCAAAACGCCACGTTACTTACAGTCAGGAAACTGATCAAAACATCGACCAAGGAGAAAACTAATGGACTTTATCTTATTGATGCAAATGGTTTTGGCGGCTTTATCCGCTGTACTTTTATACACCTTTATCGGTTTTATTCCAGGCACAGACGAAACATCCGTTTTGATGCCGATCTCTTTGGCCTTGATTCTTTCAGGAACACAGCCAATCATCGTTTTAACCTTTTTTGTAGCTGCGATGGTCACGTTAAACTTGACGAATCTGATGCCGACTGCATTGGTTGGATTGCCTGGCGGTGTGTTGTCGGCTCCGATGATCAACCATGCGATTCATTTGAAAAATCGCGGCTTGTCTTCTTTGGTAATTAAAAAAATGGCTGCTGGTGCTTTGATCGGAACGTTGATCTCGATTCCAGTCTCTCTGCTGTTGGCAAACTTGTTGACACCATTTGCCGCTGTGATCCAGCCTTATGCGCCTTATTTATTTGTGATCGGCGCTATTTTTCTGTCATTGATCGGACGTTATAAAATTTTATCGCTTTTAAGCATTTTGCCGTTAGCGGTCTTGTTTCAAGGATTGCGCTACTTATATTGGGGAACAGGCGTTGTAGCAGAGGGAACGAATGTGACCACTTCTTTCTTTTTGGGCATTACCATCGGCCCGCTGATCGTTTCGCTGTTTTCTCTTTTAAATAAAGAAAAAAGAGCTGCGCAGCTGACAACGCGTTACAAACAAATTGCGATTCCAAGCAATCTAGACCAAACAAAAACGTTGAACCCATTTAAATTATTGTCTCGCAAAGAAAGACGCGCCGCTTCATTATCGGCACTGTTGTCAACGGTCTTTTTCGTCTTAAGTCCAGTTGGTCTGATCTTACTGTTTGGTGAAACCATCGCTAAACGAATTCCAGATCCCGATGAAAAAGCAACGACTACTATTACAGCCATGAGTGCTTTGGCGCAATCAACATATATTTCAGGGATCATCATTCCTTTGATTGCTTTAGGGATTCCATTATCGCCTACTGCTATTGGACCAGGCAGTGCTTTATTCAATGCACCGCCCGTTTTTACAGTAGAGCACAATTTATTTCATATTTTGACTTCCGGCGAAAAAATAGCGGCCATTCTATTAGGCAGTTTATTGGCGGCAGCCATCAGCTATCTCTTCATCAATCGATATGCCAGCAAATTCACGAAATTCATTTTAGAAAGAGTCCCGCATGAAGCTATTTTGAGCTTGTTTATCTCTTTTATTTTACTGCTGGCTTATCAAGATGCCGGCCTCATCAATATCTTTGGCGTTTTATTGATTGGGATCACTTGTGGTACACTAAACCAGTTGGGTGTCAACTACGGCGTACAATTTATGACTCTGTATGCTGCACCGTTTTTGATTGAACAACTGGCCAAACTATAAAGAAGGTAGTTGTTTTCTATCATTTGATTGAATAACTAGCCAAATGATGAAAAAGGTAGCTGTTTTCTACCTTTATGATTGAACACGCGAATAAAAAGGAGCACGTTATGACAACAATGAGTAAAAAAGGAAAAGGCACAGCTACTGGGAAAATCATCCTGATGGGAGAGCATGCCGTTGTGCATGGCGAACCTTCTATCGCTATCCCTTTTCCTGAAGCAGCCGTCGAAGCCGTCGTTTGCCCGCTTGATGGTCCAGCTGAATTAGATTGCTACTACCATCAAGGTGCGATGAGCGATGCACCGATCACTGTGGCCAACTTGATCACAACGATCGAAACCACTTTAAAACGACTGGATCAACCGCTGAAAAATTTTAAATTAACGATTCAAAGTACGGTTCCGCCTGAAAGAGGGATGGGCTCTAGTGCAGCAGTGGCTGTCGCGATCGTCCGTGCCTTGCACGATTATTTTGACCGTGCCTTGACGACTGAAGATCTGTTGGAACTGGTCGGCGTTTCTGAAAAGATCGCGCACGGCAACCCTAGTGGATTGGATGCCATCATGACCAGCAGCCGTACGCCGATCTATTACATCAAAGGCCAGCCATTTATCCCCTTCCCTTTGAAGATCCGCGCTTATTTGATCGTAGCGGATACGGGTGTGATGGGTGAAACAAAAGAAGCTGTGGGTGATGTGATGCAGCTATTGAAACAAGAGCCTGAAAAAACGCAAGATGCGCTTCATCGTTTAGGCAATTTGGCCAAACAAGCTAAAACAGCCATCGAAGCTGATCAGCCTGAAAACCTGGGTCAGCAAATGAATGAAGCCCAGCAGCTTTTAAAAGAGCTGACAGTCAGCAGTGAACGGCTAGACACTTTTGTCGCAGCTGCTTTAGCTTCCGGCGCATTAGGTGCTAAGCTGACAGGCGGCGGTCGCGGCGGTTGTATGATTGCTTTGGCTACAGAAAAAGAAACAGCTGAGCAAATCGAACAAGCATTGATCGAAGCTGGGGCTGCAAACACATGGATCTATAAAATGGGAGATGAAGAAATTGGGTAAAGAAAGAAAAGTACGCGCCTATACCAACATTGCGTTGATCAAATATTGGGGAAAGAAAGACGAAACACTATTTTTACCCATGAACAGCAGTCTTTCATTAACACTCGATTCCTTTTATACAGAGACAGCTGTCCGGTTCGATGGCTCGCTTGAGCGAGACGAGTTTTGGCTGAATGATGTCCAGCAAGAGGAAAAAGCTGTCCAAAAAATCAGCCGTGTGCTGGATCTCTTTCGCGAAACAGCGGGGATCACTGAACCGGCATATGTGACTAGCACCAACTTTGTCCCAACAGCTGCTGGATTGGCCTCTTCAGCTTCGGGGTTGGCTGCTTTAGCCGGCGCAGCTAATTTGGCAAGCGGGTTGCATTTGGACAAACGCACCCTTTCTACTTACGCACGTCGCGGATCTGGTTCTGCTACAAGAAGTATTTATGGTGGTTTCGTTGAATGGCAAATGGGTACGAACAACGATGATTCTTACGCCGTCAAAATCGATGATGCAGACTGGGACATTGGAATGGTCACTGTGATTGTCAACAGTAAAGAAAAAGCCGTCTCCAGTCGAGCAGGGATGAAAAATACTGTTTTGACCTCTCCTTTCTATCCTAGCTGGCTCGAAAGTACGGCTAAGGATCTAACCGAGATCAAGTCTGCGATCCGCGAACAGGATTTCCAAAAACTAGGCGAGATCACTGAAAGCAACGGGATGAAAATGCATGCCACGGTGTTGGGTGCCACCCCGCCGTTTTCTTATTGGGAACCAGACAGTATCGTCGCCATGCACATGGTACGAGAACTCAGACAGCAAGGGATCCCTTGTTACTTCACCATGGATGCTGGTCCGAACGTCAAAGTACTCTGCCGTTTATCAGATAGTCAAAAAATCCAATCTTATTTAACAACTTACTTCTCACCAGAAAAAGTGATTATTTCTGGTCCTGGAAAAGATATTGAAGACATAACAAATGAAGGTGTTTATCATGATTAAAGTTTCTGCTCCCGGAAAATTATATATTGCTGGCGAATATGCGGTTGTTGAGCCTGGTCATCCAGCCATCTTAGTCGCGATCGACCAGTTTATCACCGTCTCGCTTGAAAAAACGGAAAAAGTCGGCAGCATCACATCTAAACAATATGGCAATTTGCCGATCACTTGGAAAAGAGAAAATGACCGTCTTGTCTTAGATAAACGCGAAAATCCTTTCCATTATATTTTGGCAGCGATCGAAGTAACGGAAAAATTTGTCAAAGAATCTGGCAAACCGTTATCCTTTTACCATTTGTCTGTCGACAGTGAATTAGACAGCTCCAGCGGAAAAAAATACGGTTTAGGCTCCAGTGCTGCTGTCACTGTGGCGACAGTCAAAGCTTTGCTGCGCTACTATGGTTTGGAACATACCTCATCCGTCGCAGTCTTTAAATTGGCTGCTTTGGCTCATTTGTCTGTCAAAAGCAACGGTTCTTGCGGTGATATCGCAGCGAGTGTCTATGGCGGCTGGCTGGCTTTTTCTACATTTGACCGCGAATGGGTACTGGAAAAACAAGAACAGGCTTCTGTAACCGAACTTTTGAAAATGGATTGGCCTCATTTGAATATCGAACCGATGACACCGCCTGAAGACTTGCGCCTTGTCATCGGTTGGACTGGCTCCCCTGCTTCCACTTCTCATTTGGTTGATGAAGTGACTAGCAACCGCAGTCATGATGAACAATCTTATGCAGTTTTTTTAGAAGCCAGCAAAGCTTGTGTCTCTGAAATGATCCAAGCTTTTAAAGAAGGTGATATTCCTGTGATCCAGCAAAAGATCCGCGAAAATCGTCAACTGCTGAAAAAAATGAGCCAACGAACAGGCGTCGTGATCGAGACACCTGCTTTGAGCAACTTATGTGAACTGGCTGAACAATATTGTGGTGCTGCAAAATCATCCGGTGCTGGCGGTGGGGACTGCGGGATCGTCCTCTTTAATACGAAAGACGGCATTCTCTCTTTGATCACGGAATGGGAAAAAAATGACATTACCAACCTCCCTCTTCACGTTTATCGCAAAGATGAGGCCGGCGTTTAACCAAAAACGAACATCCTATATCGTACTTACTGACCTATCGAAAAAAGGATGACGAGAACATTTGAAAGGAATCCGACATGAAACCAGCTACTAATCGTAAAAATGAACATGTTTCTTTAGCAGAGCATTTTTATCAAGCGGACAATGATTCCAGCTTTGCTGATCTGCAATTTGTCCATCATTCTTTTTCTGAGATGCAGACAAACGAAACCAACTTGGCGACTTCATTTGCCGGCTTGGTGATGTCTTTTCCCTTCTATATCAACGCGATGAGCGGCGGCAGCAAATGGACGAAACAAGTCAACGAAAAGCTGGCGACCGTTGCCAGAGAAACGGGTTTGGCGATGGCGACGGGTTCAGTCAGTGCCGCTTTAAAAGATCCGACTGTTTCTGATAGTTTTACCATTGTGCGAGAAGCCAATCCAAATGGGCTCGTCTTTGCTAATCTAGGCGCTGGCCAAACGGTGGAAAATGCTAAGCGTGCCGTAGACCTTTTGCAGGCAGACGCTTTGCAGATCCATTTGAACACCCCTCAAGAAATCGTGATGCCTGAAGGAGACCGCGACTTTTCCAACTGGTTGTCTGAGATCGGGCAAATCGTTCAACAGATGGATGTGCCAGTCATCGTGAAAGAAGTCGGTTTTGGGATGAGCCGCGAAACGCTCCAACTTTTGCGATCGATCGGCGTAAAAACAGTCGATATCAGCGGCAAAGGTGGAACGAATTTTGCTCAAATCGAAAACTACCGTCGCAAAGATTACAAGTTAGACCTTTTAGAAGATTGGGGCCAAACAACAGCGGTGTCGCTTTTAGAAGCACAGCCTTATACGTCTGAGCTGGAAATCCTTTCTTCGGGCGGCATCCGCACTCCTTTGGATGTTGTTAAGTCATTGGCTTTGGGCGCTAAAGCAGTTGGACTTTCCGGGCATATCCTGCACCTTGTTTTGAAAGAAGGCGTAGACGACACGATTCAAACGATCGAACATTGGAAAGAACAACTCGTTAGTATCTTTACTTTGCTCGGCTGCCGCGTCTCGACAGATTTGCAGCAAACGGATGTTGTGGTCACCGGCCAAACAAAAGACTGGTGCGAGGCTCGTCAGATCGACTATCAAGCTTTGGCAAAACGCTCCGCTAAAAACAACCACTAAAGATGTAAGAAGCTGAATCCCTTCAGCTTCTTTTTTTTGCAAACAATCAATACTGCTCCTCTACATAAATGAATAGAGGCTATATGATGCTTCAGCAGGTATTATGCGGGGCTTATTGACAAACTCA
>NZ_FOQE01000003.1:43745-109887 GCF_900113675.1 Pisciglobus halotolerans | reverse complement strand
TCATTTGAGTTGGTCATTATCGTGACTTATTGACAAACTCAGGTAGCCTTTCTCGTTTGAGTTGGTTATTATCGATGGTAGTCGAGAACGAACTAACTTATAACGAATTAATTTGACCCTTTTCATTTGAAAATAGCATAGGATCAATGTTCTTTAACAAAGTGAAAAAAAGATTGGCTCATCTGGTTTAAAAGTGCTACAGTTATTGTAAAGGATTACAAATAAAACTATTGTTTGATGTGAAGGGAGACTTTTTTTGTGAAGGAACAACCGATTATTTCTGTTTCAGCTGCAGAGATGCAACAATTAAAAAACATGATTCCCGATGAAGAGCGTTTATTTATCGGCGATCAAATTCCAGAGGACTACCTTTATGATGAGTATGTCGAAGAAACGGGCGGCCTTTTTGCTGTGGCTTTGCCGAAAACGAAAGAAGAAATCGTTCAGTTGGTCAAATTTGCTAATCAAGCAGATTTATCGATCATTACGCGCGGTGCTGGCACAGGTTTATCAGGCGCTACTGCTCCAACAAATGGCGAACTGGTCATCGATGTTCATTTGATGAACCAAATCGTTGACTTTGATGAAAAAACGATGACATTGACGGTCGAACCAGGCGTATTACTAGGGGAAGTGCAAGAATTTATCGAGAAAAAAGGTTTCTTCTACCCGCCAGATCCAGGTTCGAAGCATTCATCGATCGGCGGTAACGTGGCGACGAATGCTGGCGGTATGCGTGCAGTCAAGTATGGTGTGACACGTGATTACGTACGAGAACTTGATGTGGTTTTAGCAAATGGCGAAGAAATGAAGTTAGGTTCGTTAAACATTAAGAGCAGCTCGGGTTACGATTTGAAAGATTTGTTCATCGGCTCGGAAGGAACATTAGGTATCACCACTTTGATCAAATTAAAAGTGATTCCTTTGCCAAAAACGTCTTTGTCTGCGATCGCTGCATTTGAAAATCTTAAAGACGCAACGGATGCTGTGCTGACGATTTTAAAGAATGGCGTCGACCCTACTGCTTTGGAATTCTTTGAAAAAGAAGCCATTGAAATGAGTGAAAAAGATAATCACCTAGCTTTTCCAAGCCAAAAAGGTCAAGCTTATCTATTGATCACATTAGACGGTGACAGCACTGCTTCCGTTGAACGGCGCATGAAACTGCTGGAAGAAAGCGCGCTGCAGCACCATTTGATCGAACTAGTGCCTTTGACGAACCCAGAAGATGATCACACCGCTTGGTTCTTGCGCGACAAATTGCTGACAGCTGTCGTCAACTACACGGAGCAAGTCACGATGGACGAAGTAGTACCGATCAATCATGTCTCAACACTCTACCAATACACGAAAGAGCTGCAGGCGGAAAGCGGTTTGGAAATGATCAGCTTCGGTCATGCTGGCGATGGAAACTTGCATACTTGCGTGACGCGCGGTGACATTCAAGATCAAGCGGAATGGGAAAACAAACGTGATGATGTTTTAACGAAACTCTATCACAAAATCGATGAATTAGGCGGCTTGCCTTCTGCTGAGCATGGCATCGGTCTGATCAAGAAACCTTATTTTGAGAAAATGACGGCTGATATCAACTTAGCAATCATGCGTAAGATCAAAGCCGTTATCGATCCTGATCATCGGTTGAATCCATCTAAAATCTTTTAATGTTAATAGAGAAAGGAGGAATACCATTGAAAACCTTTCAAGCTTTAGTTGTTGAAAAACAGCAAAATGAAGTCCACGCAGCGCTTAAGCAGCTGGCTTTAGATGATTTGTCAGCCGGTGATGTGCTGATCGAAGTGCATTATTCTTGTGTCAATTATAAAGATGCGCTCGCTACAAAAGCCGGTACAGGCGTTATTCGCCATTACCCAAGAGTGCTGGGGATCGATTTAAGCGGTGTCGTCCTCTCTTCTTCTTCAGGCCAATTCAAACCAGGCGATAAAGTGCTTGTCACAGGACATGATCTGGGCGTCACTCACGATGGCGGCTTCAGCCCATTTGCACGTGTGCCGAGTGAATGGATCGTGCCATTGCCGGAAGGATTGTCCTTAAAAGAAGCCATGGTCATCGGTACAGCTGGTTTTACTGCTGCACAATCGATCCATGCTTTGCAAAAATCCGGTTTGACTCCAGAGCAAGGGCCTGTTCTTGTGCGCGGAGCAACTGGTGGTGTCGGCAGCATGGCGATCGCCATTTTACATCAGTTGGGTTATACGGTTGAAGCCGTTAGCCGCAAAAAAGACTCTGCTAGCGCCTATTTAACAGCATTAGGGGCTGACACCGTCTCTACGCCTGAAGACATTCGGTTAGAAAAGTTCAAACCTTTAGCGGAACGCAAATGGGCTGCAGTCATTGATCCCGTTGGCGGAAAAGATTTGCCGCATGTATTTGCTCAAGTTGCCTATAATGGTGCCGTTGCATTAAGCGGAAACGCTGGCGGTATGTCGTTTGAATCCACTGTTCTGCCCTTTATCTTGCGCGGCATCAATCTGCTGGGGATCAATTCAGTCGAAGTGCCTGACGATCAGCGGCAAACAATTTGGGAACAATTATCTACAGACTGGAAACCCGCCCGTTTGACCGAAATGATCGACCACGAAGTCACCTTAGCTGAACTTCCAACGGCTTTTGAAAAAATTTTGAATGGTCAAATGCAAGGACGAACGCTCGTCAAAGTAAAAACAGGCAGTCATTAAAAAAACAGAGGGAACGCATCAAACGTTTCCTCTGTTTTGCTTTATTGTTTCCATGGAATACTGAAAGACAAATTTGATCCGCCATCCTGTTGAATGATACCCTCTACATATCTCAAAAGAGAACCTCTAGAACGCTGCTTGATTTCTTGGTACGCTGTCGTCTGTTTGAACGCCTCTCGTTCTTTTGATGAATACTCAGAAGATGTGCCGCTAAAGAAATCACGATTCAACTCGCCTACAAGTTGGCCCACCTCATCTGCATATGCTTCATCATACCACTGCTCATCCAACATCCTCATGATCCCCATATTTTCTCCGTCTTGTACGAATAAGCGTTCAGCATAATCATCATAATGAAGCAGCTTTTCATCCGTCTGTTGTGTCTCTTCAGCCCATTCTTCCATCTTTAACGTCTTTTTCTCATACTGCAACGCATCCGCTGTAAAGATCAATTCGCCAATCGCCGGCTGTTGGATTGAAAATGCTGCTGTTGTTGCATCATACAGTGTCGTTCCTGCTACCTGTTTACTGGTCACATTTTGAATGTGCGTATGACCGGTCAATGTCATCGTCAATCCTTTTTCGGCAAATAGCTCCTGTACCTCTGCTGCATTATCTAACAAGAATCCGTCTTGCATGTGAAGATTAAAACTCAATACATTATGATGCATGACAGGCAGCACAGCGATACCTTCTGCTTGTGCTTTTTCTAAAATCGGCTCCATCCAATCGATCGTTTCTTCTCGCAATTCCCCATTTGTCGTTGGAGCGCCAACACCTTCTTTTTCAGAGTAAAGATTGGTGTCTAACATTAAAAGAATCAAATTTTGATACGGTTGGACAGCATAACTGAGTGATTCTGAGTCGGTTGAAAAAGCTTCTGTATAACCCATATCAGCAAAAATCGTTTGAAAATCGCTTGGCAAAATTTGTGCGGTCTTTTCCTGTTTGTCGCCAGAGAATTTTCTAGCCCAGCCATCTGAAATATCATGATTGCCTGGAATCACATATACTTGCGTCCCTAATGCTTCGATCTGCTCAAAATAGCCAGCCAACTCTTCTGCACTTTGCTTTTCTCCATTCAAAGTCAGGTCACCGCTTACGAGCAAGATATCAGGCTTTTCCTGTTCCACTTGCCAAACGAGAGCTTCCATCCGTTCCGGCGCATGTTCCACTTCTTTTCCAGCTGAAGTTTGTTTGATATGCGCAAAACTTTCTCCATTTTCAAACAATGACTGCGATAAATAATGCAGATCTGTGATGACCCATATTTTATTTTCGCTTGAGATCGATGTAGAAGGTACAAGGGTCTGCTGCTCTGCTTGGGCAGGAGTCGATGGCTGTTTCATCTCATGGGCGAAAACCAATAAGCCTATCATAAAAAGCAGTCCCAGTCCGATCCAATATCGTTTTTTCATATTATTCCCCTTTTTCTTTCATGTCTATTGTTTGCTCATTATAATACAAATATGATCGATAAAATAGGAAAAATCAACAAAAATGCCTTTGATAGCTTTATGATGATAATTTTGTATAATGAAAAAAAGCGAGCATTTCTTTAGAATAGAAATACTCGCTCGTCTTATAAAAAAGCTGGAAAGGTGTGAGCTGCATTGCTAGAAGTAAAAAGCTTTGATCGAAAAACCAACTTTATCAAATGGCTGGCGATCGTGACGATGCTGATCGACCATATTGGCGCTTACTTAGTGCCGGAATCTGTATTGTTAAGACTGATCGGACGCATTTCTTTTCCTTGTTTTTTATACACAACTGTCCAAGGTACAAAGCGCACGAGCAATTTCCCCCGCTATATCATCCAGCTGCTGCTATTAGGCTTTGTTTCGATGCCCGTTACCGACCAAACCTTTAACATTTTATTCTCCTTGGCGTTATTTGCCCTGTCAATGAAAGACAAACGCCTGATTCTGCCATGCTTTTTCCTAAGCTATTTTGTAGAGTACAGCCTATATGGATTCATTCTTGGCTGGACCATCTACTTTATCAGCGAAGAAAACAAGTGGATTGGTTTAGCAGGTTTTTTATTGTTACAATTCAGCAGCTTTCCGTCGATCCAATTCTACGCGATTTTAGCACTGATTCCTATCATCACTGACTTCAACCCAAAATTGGTCCGTGTACCAAAACTATTCGGTTACGCCTTTTATCCGTTGCATCTTTGGATTCTTCGTTTGCTGCAATCTTTTCTCATTTAAGCTTCTGTGATCACTTCATGGATCAATGTCAAAGGCTCTGCAGCATCTGCAATCACCATGTTTTCCAAAATTTTTGCTTCTACATCTTTTACGTTTTCTTGGTTGCTATGGATCGTGACCAGTGTTTCACCTTTTTGAACGCGATCGCCTACTTTTTTGTGCAACATCAATCCCACTGCCAAATCAATTTCACTTTCTTTTGTTGCACGACCGGCACCTAGCATCATGGACGCTACGCCGATCTCATCTGCTACGATTTCAGCAACATAACCGTCTTTTGGCGCAGCTACACCGATTTGGTAACGTGCTTTCGGCATTAAGCTTTCATCTTCGGTCACATTTGGATCGCCGCCTTGAGCTGCTACAAATGTCCGGAATGTTTCCAGTGCTTTGCCATTTTCTAAGTTTTCTTTCAGCAAACCACGTGCTTCCTCTAAATCCTTGCCGATACCCGCTAGATGAGCCATTTGACTGCCTAGTGTCAAACACAGTTCAACTAAGTCTTCCGGTCCGTTGCCTTTCAACGTATCGATCGCTTCTTGGACTTCCAGCGCATTTCCGATCGCAAATCCCAAAGGTTGGCTCATATCAGAAATAACCGCCATCGTATTTCGACCGACATGGTTACCGATTTTGACCATGGCTTTTGCTAAGTTTTCAGCATCCGCTGTTGTTTTCATAAAAGCACCTGCACCTGTTTTGACATCTAAGACGATGGCATCGGCACCCGCAGCGATCTTTTTGCCCATGATGGAGCTGGCGATCAACGGGATCGATTCAACTGTGCTGGTCACGTCTCTCAAGGCGTACAATTTCTTGTCAGCCGGCGTCAAATTTCCAGACTGCCCTACCACCGCAACTTTATATTTGTTGACCAATTCGATGAACGCTTCTTGTGTCAACTCAACATGGAATCCAGGAATAGCTTCCAATTTGTCAATCGTTCCACCTGTATGTCCCAAACCGCGTCCGCTCATTTTAGCGATCGGCACACCTAAACTAGCCACTAACGGTGCCAACACAAGGGTCGTCGTATCTCCTACGCCACCCGTAGAGTGTTTATCCACTTTGACTCCTTCGATCGCTGACAAATCAATTTGATCTCCTGAACGAACCACACTCATCGTTAAATCACTGCGCTCTTGATCCGTCATATCTTCAAAATAAATCGCCATCAGCATGGCACTCATTTGATAATCTGGGATGGTACCTTCTGTATAGGCTTCGATCATAAATTGAATTTCTTCCGTTGATAAAGCTTTTCCTAACTGTTTTTTGTGGATTAAATCTACCATTCTCATTTTACATTGCCCCTTTAAGTAAGTTCATCCTTATTTTAACATAACCCACGTTAAAAACGCTTTCAAATTTTATTTCTCTCATGAGAAAATTAGAAAAATGGTATACATCCCGCGATTTCTCTACAATTAGCTGCCTTATGATCAAGAAAAGCCATTTTCCTAGGTCAACTTGGTCACAGAAGCCATCTCTGTGAACAAGTCAAATCTTTTCTCGGTTCAACTTGATCACAGAACCCTGGTCTGTGAACAAGTCAAATCTTTTCTCGGTTCAACTTGATCACAGAACCCTGGTCTATGAACAAGTGAAGACTTTTTCCGGCTCAACTTGATCACAGAAGCCTAGTCTATGAACAAGTGAAGACTTTTTTCGGTTCAACTTGGTCACAGAAGACAGGTCTATGAACAAGTCAAATCTTTTTCCGGCTCAACTTGGTCACAGAAGCTAGGTCTATGGACAAGTGAGGATTTTTCTTGACTCAACTTGTTCACAGGAGTCTAGTCTATGAACAAGTGAGGGCTCTTTCCGGCTCAACTTGATCACAGAATCTTGGTCTATGAACAAGTCAAAACATTTTCCGGCTCAACTTGATCACAGAACCTTGGACTATGAACAAGTCAAAACATTTTCCGGCTCAACTTGGTCACAGAAGCTAGGTCTATGAACAAGTGAAGACTTTTTCCGGCTCAACTTGGTCACAGAAGCCATCTCTATCAACAAGTCACCCCTTTTTTAAAACAAAATAAGGAAGGAAAACAAAAGTGCGCTTTTGTTTTCCCTCCTCTTTGATCTATTGTGCTTTATTTTTCCAGTGCTGCTGAACTGCACCTGCAGCTCCATCTAAAGGATCTGTCTCGGGCACTTTGACCTGCGAAGCTCGCTGCTTCAGGTCTTCGTAAGATTCAGTGTCCCCTTTTTGCATGTCGGGCTTTTGACCGTTTGGATAAGCACCTACAATTTGAAAGTCTGCTGTTGCTTCTAAGCGTTTATGCGCCACACCAGCCGGAAGTAGCAACACATCTCCTTTGGCAAAAGTATACGTCTCAGCGTCAGGTCCGCCTAATTGTACCTTTGCTTCGCCTGCAATACAAGCTAGGACTTCATGTGTGTTGGAATGGAAATGGTGATAAGGAAAAATACCGTTCACCCAGCCATTCGTATAGCCGTTCTTTTCAAAAAGCGCTAATACTTTTTGCCCTGCCTTTTTCTCATTTGTCCACTCTTCAACTGCTTTTGGCCAATATAATACAGGCAGTTCATTGTTAGGAAAAGGTCGATTTTCTTTGATGTGAAAAGTGTCTACCATATTTTTGCCCCACTTTCCTTCTTTCATCTTAAAACCTGTTCAGCTAATGCCTAGTCGAACTCTTCATATTCGTTTGGGTGTTGTCCTTCTACGCGGCCAGCTTCTCCTTTGTCCAAATTATCGATCTGTTGAAGGTCATCTGCAGCTAATTCAAAATCAAACACATCAAGGTTTGCTTTTTGGTGGTTCAAAGAAGAAGATTTAACGATCGGCATGACATTGTTTTGCAGGTTCCAACGAATAATGACTTGCGCCGGTTCTTTGTCATATTTTTCAGCAATCTTCTTGATCGTTTCATTTTCTAAAACGTCATTGATTTCGCGACCAAATGGACTCCAAGCTTCAGTTAAAATGCCTAGCTCGTTATTTGCTTTGACCACTTCTTTGTTATTAAAGTAAGGGTGGCGTTCACTTTGGTTGGTTGCTGGTGTCACTCCTGTTTTATCGATAATGCGTTCAAGATGTTCTGGCAAGAAATTTGAAACACCGATTGTTTTGATCAAGCCGAATTTTTGCGCATCGACGAGTGCTTGCCATGCTTCTTCATATTTGCCTTGTTTTGGAAGCGGCCAGTGGATCAAGTATTTGTCAAAATAGTCAATGCCGATTCGATACAGAGATTCTTGGATCATCATGATCGCTTTATCATATTCATGAGCAGCTCCTGGAAGTTTCGAGCTGATGATCAGCTCTTCACGCGGCACAGATGAACGTCGAATGGCTTCTCCTACCATGCCTTCATTGTTGTAGTTTGTAGAAGTATCGATCAGCCGGTATCCTGCATCGATGGCTGAAAGTACACTTGAGACCCCTTTTGCACCCTTAACATTTACTGTTCCCAATCCAATAGCCGGTAAAGTTGTTCCATCGTTCAATTCAAATGTTTCTATTTTTGTCATTCTGCTTGCATCCTTTCTGTTGATTTCTTCTATCTTCTAGTATAAAGGATTCAGAAAAGACACGCACATCATATGCATCACTCTTTTTGAAAGTCTCCTAGCAACTTTTATCGAACTGCATCCTATTCCGTTGTATGAAAAAAATTTCTGTTGACTTCATTTGCTTTTTTTAACAAAATAAAGATGAATAGGAATATTCTATCACTTAAAGAAGGTGACTCTCATGAATACGAATCATATCGATAAACAAAATCAACACTTAGACTTGAACGATAAAGATGTTCAAGAAGTTTTTGCACGTTATGAAGATTACGCCGAGGTACCCTACATCTCACCCGACCGTGACATTCAAACCTGGCTTAGTGCTGTCAACATTGGTTCAGCACATCTCGTACCAAAACGAAACATGATCCGGCTAGATGAAGACATTCTGCCTGGCTACTTGATATTATTATGGCGCATAAACTTCGGGACTTTTACAAACGAAAGTGGTTTTCCAAAGTATTTTGAATATGATTATGGTATCAATGCAGAACAGGCGCTTGAAGAAGTCCAACAAAAAGGTTATGCAATCGAGCTTTCTGCTACAGACTCACTGACTTATCTCAATGCTGCCCAACTGAAAGCCATCCTAAAACTTTCAGGCGTAAAAGGCTACTCTATATTAGATAAATCAGGCTTGATGGAAAAGACAAAAGAACAATTAACTGAAGAACAACTTGCTTCTCAGTTCACCATCAGAGGCTATCAGCTGACGGAAGCAGGAAAAGAACTATTGACCAAATATCCAGAAGTGATCGATCGCCATCCTAAAAAGAAATATTAACTAAATAAAAAGTGCTGCACCTCTAACACTAGATTCATCATCTAACGTTAAAAGTGCAGCATTTTTTATTGAAATCCATTATACTTTTTCAAGCTATCAACAGGAAATATCTTCCCCAGCTTGCCACTTTTCAATCGTTTGTTTGATAAACGACTCAAGTCCTGTTTCCTTCAAATCAATGGTTTTCCTAATTCGAATACAGCCTTTTCCATATTGAAAGCCTTCCAATAATTGCTCAGCATTTTCAATTTTTTGGATGCTGCCAACGTATAAGCTGACGTACAACTTTTATGCATTCAACCCAAATACTTGCGTTTCACCTTTTCCATAAGCCAACATTTTATACAAAATAGATTCTTCAAGTTCTGGACCATTTGCTTGGATCATCGCTCGTACTTGCAGTAATTTTTCCTTGCGCCAATCATTTTCAAGACATTCCATATATGCTTTAGGATTCGTTGCTTCATATTGCATCGTTTATATTCTCCAATTTGATCACTATTTTTTGATAAGGCCTACCTTCATTCTAACTGCTTAATTTGACTGAAAAAACTTTGTATCAAAGCTCGTAAGAAGGATCAGATTCAGTCAATGTGGCGACACTGCTGTCGATGCCCAAGTAAGTGTCAATCAATGTTTTAAGCTCTTGAATCGCTTGGTCAGCACGTCCAGCTTGTTCTTTATTGATCGATTCAATGACCAATACAGCGTCTGTTGTATCTTCCGTCAACATTGTTCTTTGCGCTTCCCGCCAGTTCAAGCATCTGCACACTGCGCCATCTTGGTCATAATACATGATTTCGCCCGGCAAAGCAGGTGCATCTTTTTCAGCCCCTAAAGGCAGAAACGGTTCTCCTCCTTCAGCTTTGCCCAAACGTAAATCGCCGCTGATGGTCTGGATATCTTCCCCGCCACATGGTACTGCGTGTTTTAGAGAAACACTATTATACATATCTACTAATGGATTGATTGGAGAAAATGTTCTATCTTGGTTTGCTCTTTTCAACATGGCTTCGATGGAAGAACGAGCGCCTTTTTTTGTCTTGAACTTGGTAAGTGCCTCACGCCATTCTGCAACAACTGGGTTTTGGCTAAAAGGTTCTTCAGTCACGAATGACCTAGCTTCTTTAGCTGCATTGTTCAATAAGTCAGCAAAGTCAGCGTCTTTCTCTTCAAGTCGATGATTATCGACTCCTTTTGCAACTAAAACATTGATTTGTGCCTCTGGAAATATTTCCCAAAATGTCGGTTCAACAATTATTTTTTTCATTATTCAACTCTCCATTCCATTAAGTTAATGTTTTAATCATGATAAAATCAGTTTGTTTTTCATCGCCCATGTAGAAAGCATGTGAACTCGCATGAACAAATCCCATTTTTTCATAAAAAGCAAGGGCATTCAAATTCTCTTCCCAGACACCTAACCACAGGACTTTTTTATTTTGCTCATACGCGATTTCCATTGCTTGATGAATCAAGCAGCGGCCTAAGCCATTCTTCTTAAACTCTCTTTTAATATAAATGCGCTCGACTTCTAGCGCATCTTCTGCGATTCTTTCCGTTTGTGCATCTTCAATATTGACTTTTAAGTAACCTGCCAATGCTTCATCTTGATACAGAAAAAAGAATGCACTATTAGGATGCAGCAATTCTCGCTCAAGCTGTTTAGCATCATAGGCTCTTTCCAGATAAGCCTTTAAGTTTTCAGGTTTATTTTGCTTTCCAAATGTCGCAACAAACGTATCTATACTGATACGTTGCAGTGTGGCTAAATCTTCTATGCCGCATTTTTTGACGACCATAGACATCACAGACATTCCCCCTTTGCATTCTGTTACTATTCCCTCTTGTTGCCTTTTTTCACGTACTCCCAATCTACTTCTACATTCTTCCTCACTCTTTGTAAAAGGTTGAAAATCTTTTCTGCTTCTTCTGGTGTGAAACCTTGTAAGGCAACTTGGTTTGAATGAACATTTTCCTTAATGATAAATGGAAAAACTTCTTTTCCTTTTTCTGTTGGAAAGAGTTTTTTTATTTTCTTATTGTCTTGATCTGCTCTTTTAACCACAAATCCATTCGTCTCAAGCTTTTTTATGGCTCTTGCTGCGGTAGTTCGATCTACTTTGATCATTTCAGCTAATTTTTCTTGGATGATACCCGGATTTTCGCAAATTCTTACCAAATACAAGTATTGTCCTCTTGTTAGATCAAACGCTTTGAATTCAATATTAGCGATAGAATCTAGCGACCGAGCTATCATGCCGATTTCACGTAAAATTTCTGTCATTTCTGACACCACCAACATTTTTATTTAAGAAATATTTCATCTTCTATCGTACAATAATTTTGTTGCATTTACAACAATTTTAAAGTGTTTTTCTAAGAAGAATTTACAAACATTTTTTTCTAGAAGCAAAAAAAGAACTTCTAAGATGTTGTCTTAGAAATTCTTTTTTTACACATCTATTAAAGCCACAGCGAAATTGAATCAGTCATACACTCTCTTCGTGAAGTATTTCAGTAATAATGGCGAGATGAGTGTACTCAATAGAATGATGATCACAAGTGGTGAGTAATACTCCATTTCAATCAAATTGGATTCTTGTCCGATTTGCAAAATGATCAGAGCCATTTCTCCGCGGGATATCATCCCTGCTCCAACCATTAATGCACTGCTGTTGTTGAAACCAGCGATTTTTGAACCTACATAACCGCCCAGCAATTTTGAAATGATTGCAACCAAGGTAAAGACGAGAATAAAGAAGACTTGACTTCTAAAGTTGCTGAAGTCTACTTCTAAACCAACGCTTGTAAAAAAGACAGGAATAAAAACGGAGTAGCCAAGCGCTTCCACGTTGACGAATACTTCTTCTTTTACTTTCGTTTGACTGACAGCGATTCCGGCAAAGAAGGCACCGATCACTGAGCTCAAGCCTACAACATCAGCCACGTAGGACATTCCCAAGCAAATGACGAGGGACATAATGATAATTGCTGAATTCGCAAAAAATTGCTCTGCGAGTCTCATCAAATAAGGTGCACCCCATTTGACCAACAGAAAAATCAGGGCAAAGTAAATAACTTGCTCTCCTAAGGTAACGGGCAACGAAGTCGTGTTTCCAGGGTCATTAGTGAAGAACGAAAGACTCAGACTAAGGACGAGGATAACTAAAATATCATCTACAACAGAAGCTCCAAGAATGGTCGAACCTTCTTTTGTATTGACCACGTTCAACTCTTTTAAAACTTCTACCGATATACTGACTGAAGTCGCTGCCAAAATAATACCAAAGAAAATCGATTCTTTCGTACTGATCTGGAAGCCTTCTCCTGTTATCCATCCAAGCAGCACCGGAAAAATAATGCCTAAGACCGCTGCCAAAATTCCAGGACGAAAATATTTTTTCAATAAAGAGAGATCGCTTTCAAGTCCAGCTAAAAACATGAGGACAATGACTCCAATTTCTGAAAAGTCCTTCACTAATATATCCGGATGGACCCAATTCAATCCTGCATTTCCTAAAATAATACCAACTACCAATTGCCCGATTACCGCAGGAACCCCTATTCTTCTTGAAAAATGAGAGCCAAGCGTCGTGGCAATTAAAATAAGACAAAGTGTACCAATAAATTCCATAAGTAAATCCTTTCAAAAATTATTTAAACTTATTCCATTATTTTTATATTTTATCATAAGTAAGAGAACGAAATAAATAATTATTTTAGTCTCTTTCTAGAAAGTTTTACCATAGCTAGCTCTCATGCACCTTTTTTAAGGCTTTAAAAAATTCTTTCAACAATGGAGCAGCCAGTTATTTCAATTCAAAAAAACTGCACAAAAAAGCACTAGAAAAGTGTTTTTCTCTTGTGCTTTCTCGCTCTTCTTTATTGCTCAGCTAATTTTTCTTGTTCTTCTTTTACTGTCTGTTCGACTTCTTTTCGTGACATTTTCTCGCGTCCTTTTTTCATTGCGTCCAAGCTTTTGTGTGCAAAGGCAAGCGGTAAGCGACAGAAAAGAATGGCACTTTTATCGGTAAGTTTATCAATATACGTGTCTGCTTTTGCCAAGTTCTCGTCAGCATAAAGAAAAAGCTGATCACGCGACCATCCGTCAGGCACAAAGCGCACGCCTCTTTCTTCAAAGTCTTCATCTTGGTTGCGCAAAATGTTGACAGCTTGAAGTCCGCGTCCAAAGCCGACAGCTAAGACTTCATCGCTTTTTTGCCCATAAGACCACTCCCATGCCTTCGAAAGAAAGACGCCTACGATGCCGGCTACATAATAGGTATATTCGTCCAAGTCTTCTTTCGTCTGGATCTGCCAGTTTCGTTTTGCCCATTTAGCCATACCATATGCCATTTTGCTTGCAGTATACATCATCACTGGTCGCATACCTTTTGGACAAGTTTCGATCCATTCGCATAAACGAAGTGAAACTTCAGGTAGTTGATCTTTAACTGGTTCAATGATGCGCAAATAATCTTCTTCGAAAAACATTCCTTCAAAGAGTTTGCTTAGTTGCATCAATAAATCATATTTTGTTTGGTTTGGAATGGTATTGTGGTCTTCTATTTCATCGATTGCTCTAAAAACCAAGTACGCCGATCCTACTGCTTGTTTTAAATCAGTTTTTAAAAACGTAATTGGGATATAAAACGTTCGACTGGTTTCTTTTAATACGCGCATCATATCCTTATAAGCGCTTCCTTTTTTTACCATGCTTATCCTCCCTATTTTTGGTTCTTCTTTTACGTGTACAAGAAGTTTATCTCATTTTACAGATCAGAACAAGGAGGATGCAGCAAAAATTTTATCGAATCTTGACGCGAAATAATCCTCCTGCCAATGCTTCTGTTTTCTTACCATCTTTGGCTGTAGTGATATACAAATAATCTTTGTTCACTCCTCCGACACAACAAGACGTTGGATTCTTCACCGGCATCTGCACTTCTTTCAATTTTTCACCTGCTTCAGGATTCCATTTACACACTTTCTGACCGCCATACTGCGCTACCCAAATCATCCCGTCAATATCAACACACATGCCATCAGGTGAACTGCCATCTTTGATCTCAACGATATACTTTTCAAATGTTGCTGCACCTGTTTCAAGGTCATAATGATATTGGCCTACTTTTTTTGTCGGCGTATCGATGAAATACATCTTTGTGCCATCTAAAGACCATCCCAGACCATTTGACAAAGTCGTTTCCGTTAGAACTGTTCGCACGGTTTCATTTTCTATAGCATATAAAGCTGCGCCATCCGCTACTTCTTCTGTGTAGCTCATTGTTCCCACCAACAAGCGACCGTTTGGATCTAATTTCCCATCGTTATACCGCATTCTTTTATCCGTATTGGGGTGAGCAACAAACATTTTTTCTTTTGTCTCGGGATGAATCCGATAAATTCCATCTAGCTCAGCCTCCAAGATCATACCATCCTCTTCTACCACTGCACATCCAACTGGGCCATCTGTCACATACGATGTTACTTCCCCGTTTTCGGGACGAATGGCATAAATGATCTGCTGCTCGATCGATACACAGTAAAGCAATTGTTTTGCTGCATCCCAATGAGGTCCTTCCAACAAACTAGCGCCCGTATAAAAAACTAATGCCGGTTGTAACACTTCTTTTGTCTGGTTTGACTGCTCACTCATTCTGATCACATTCCTTTTCTATTTTTCATTTGCCGTTTCTTTCTCTAACTCATATCTTATTCAATAGAAAGACTGCTTTGAATGTAGTATACCTGACTCTTTCCAAGAGAGCCAAAGAGACTGCTCTAGAAACGAAAACCCTTTGTTATCGATATTTTTTCAATAGGCAGGTTTAGATACCTCTAGTTTTACCAAAATATTTTGAGTATAGACTGACATCAAGACAACTTGGAATAAGAAAAGTGAAAAAAGGTCTGATTTCTTAAGAAATCAGACCTTTCAACGATTAATCGTGTAATCATTTTTATGTTGACTTGATCATTAAAAATCCGTTTAGTACAATGAGCGCGCCAATGATAGAAAATAGCGCAGCTACTCCCGTCCATTTGAGTAATACTCCTGCAAATGCGTATCCAATTGGAACCGCCAGTAGGGAAAGACTCGTTACAAAGCCAAAGACTCTTCCAAGCAATTGAGGCTCAATTTCAGTTTGAATGAAGTTTTTATACCCATTCTATTTCTTCAATCTGCCCGATAGACATCATGAAGCGTTAATCCTTTGTCATTTTTCCAGCTGTTCCAGCCATTATAACTAGCTTTCAAGATTACATCAACTGCGGTGGATGGACTGCTAAATAGGTAATCTTCAGTAAAAATGCCGTTTTGGTCAATGATCCCTTTTTCAATTAAATCTTCAAGCAGATGAGTCATTCTAAATCCTTTTGATTCTTCTTTAGGTGAGATTTTTGAACCTTTTATGACAACGAAACCTTCATTTGTGTAGATTCCTTTAGCATCACTTTCCCGATAAGTTGTATAAAACATTTGGTCTTGGTCTATTTCGGTTTTTTTATTTGAAATCAGTTCCGTAAAAATAGGATAACCTAAAGACGTAAGCAATAGATCTATTGTATCTAATAAATCTACTAAATCAGCTTCTCTTGACTCTGTAACAGGTGATTTAGTAGGGATATTTTGATTGATAAAATAGCGTTTAGCTTTCTTGGCTTTTCGATATGCAGTATGCTCTAAAAATTTTATGTCTGCTTTATTCAATTGCCATCTTTGATTACTTGAAATAAAAACGATAGCTACTTCCCAGAAATCTTTTTCTTTATTATGCTGCTTTAATCGTTCTTTGATAGTTTCACTTTCTCCAATATAAGCTTCCACCATTCTTTCATTGTCAGCTGTGTCTTTTGCAAATAAAAAATAAAGACCACTTGATTCTAACTCTGATCTTGTTTGTAAGACTGACTCAAGTTCTTTTCTAGGAATCAAGAGAGCTTCTATAATACTATTGGTTATTTCTGCTATTCTAAAACCTCGTGTATCTCCAGTGGGATAAAATAATTGAATTGTAATTGGACGCTTTGCCATATATTCTCTTCCTCGCTCCTTAATTTAGTTTGCAAATGTCGTGTTGCGAACTTTCCAATCTTCTAGTTTGATATTCAGCCAGAATCCGTAGATGCCTAAAGTGATGATTGTCAGCAAAAACCATTTGATCCAATGACCAAACAAACTAACCGCTGATCCATGAAATTCTAGGCATTTTCCTTCGATAACAGTGTGATTGATTTTCCAACCATAGACCATGCACAAAGCCCATGGATAATAAATGCCCAAAGTAAGAGTAGTAATCAAACTACCTAGAATCGTCCAACCAATCAAACTTAAAAGACCACCATCAAAATAGGACTGCCCACTATTTTTCGTTCTCACATGTATTCTCCTTGTAAGCTGTATTTTTCAAATTTCTTTCTCTATTATATCTCATTCTATTTCTAACACTATACCTATTTGTCAGTTAACAGTCATACGCATGAAACTTTTTCGAAGAGGACGTTTTTCTCTATTGAAAAATAATGTAAGCGTTGGCATTATTTAGATCAATGATATAGTTGAACTAGTATATGAGTTAATGATTATGTTAGAAAAGGAGTAATGTAATGAATATAGATAGCAAAAAATATAAAATGTATATTGACGGAGAATTTATAGACAGTAGTTCAGGAGAAACCTTTGATAATATCAATCCATTAACGGGTAAAGTAATTAATTCTGTTCCTAAAGCAACAGCAGAGGATGTTGAAAGAGCACTTGATGCTGCTCGTACAGCTCAAAAAAACTGGAAAAAAGTTCCGTCAAATGAACGCGGAGATTACTTATTCAAGATCGCCGATGCCATTTTAGAACATGCTGATGAATTTGCTCAGATCATTTCCGAAGAGGTTGGCAAAGTTTTAGCACAGGCAAAAAGGCGAAGTTGAAGCAACAGCAGAGTATTTTAAATATTATGCCGGCTGGGCACGTAAATATGAAGGAGAGATCATTCAGAGTGATCGTCCAAATGAAAATATCTTATTGTATAAGAAACCTCTTGGGGTAGTAGCCGGTATTCTGCCTTGGAATTATCCTTTCTTTTTATTTGCTCGAAAAGTTGCTCCGGCTTTGCTGACAGGAAACACAGTTGTTTTAAAACCAAGCAGCAGTTCTCCTAATAATGGCCTGATTGCCGCTCAGCTGCTGGATCAAATCGGTTTGCCAAAAGGCGTCGTCAATATCGTTTCTGGAAACCGTGAAATCGGCGATCAGCTTGCAAGAAGTCCAAAAGTGGATATGGTCAGCATTACCGGCAGTGTTGGAGCTGGTCAAAGCGTGATGAAAGCAGCAGCAGAAAATGTGACCAAGGTATCTTTAGAGTTAGGCGGCAAAGCCCCCACAGTTGTTTGGAAAGACGCTGATTTAGATTTGACGGTAAAATCAATTGTCGATTCAAGAGTCATCAACAGCGGGCAAGTCTGCAACTGTACCGAACGTGTCTATGTGCATGGAGATATTGCAGATGAGTTCTATGACCGCATAACTGAGGCTATGAAAAAAGTGCGATACGGCAATCCGCTAGGCAATGAAGAAGTCGATATGGGACCTCTCATTACGCAAAGCGGCTTAGAGAATGTAGAATCAATGGTCAATAAAGCCGTTGATGAGGGAGCAAAAGTCCTGACTGGCGGACAACGTGATGCAAAAGCTGACTGCTTTTTCTTCGAACCAACTGTTATAGGTCACGCAACAAATAAAATGGAGATTATGTAAAAAGAAATCTTTGGACCTGTCTTACCTATCGCAACCTTCAAATCGTTGGATGAAGCTTTAGAGATGGCAAATGATAGTGACTATGGTTTAACTTCAGCGGTCTTTACGAAAGATGTAAATGTGATGATGAAATTTATTAATTATATGGATGCCGGCGAAGTTTATGTCAACCGCGAAAGCTTTGAAGCTATCCAAGGTTTCCATGCTGGCTGGAAAAAATCCGGTATTGGCGGGGCAGACGGAAAACACGGCTTAGAAGAATTTTTAACGACCACGGTTGCTTATATTGATTATGATTTAGATGTTTGATTCTGAGTTTTCCCTAAACAAAAGACAATTTGGGATCTTTTAACGACAAACAGCTCTTGCTGCTATAGTGCAGCAAGAGCTGTTTTGCCTGCTTTCTGGAAATATTTTATAGATTTATGTGACTCTGAGTGTTGATCAATCTAAACGGAAATCTAATTTCGGACCTACTGGAACAATGCCAGTTGGATTGATCGTATTATGGCTGCGGTAATAATGCTCTTTGATATGCTTAAAGTTGATCGTATCAGAAACGCCTGGCCAATTATACAACTCTCTTGTATATCGCCATAGATGTTTATAATCCGTGATGCGTCTGATGTTGCATTTGAAATGACCGTAGTAGACACTGTCAAATCGTATCAAGGTTGTAAATAAACGCAAATCTGCTTCTGTTAGCTGTTCGCCTAATAAAAAGCGACGATCTTGCAATCTTTCTTCGAGTTCATCCAATGTTTCAAACAGTTTCGTTACTTCTTCTTGGTAAACTTCTTGCTTGGTCGCAAAGCCAGCCTTGTATACGCCGTTGTTCACTGTGTTGTATACTTTATCATTGATCTCATCGATCTCTTGACGCAACTCTTCAGGGTAGTAATCTCCTTCCTTAGCGCCGATATCGTCAAATGCTGAATTCAACATCCGCATAATATCTGATGACTCGTTGTTAACAATTTTGTCCTGTTTCAAATCATATAGTACAGGAACAGTTACGCGTCCACTATAAGTCGGGTCTACATGTGTGTAAACTTCGTACAGGTAATCCGCTTGTGCAATAGGATCGGGAATAACACCTTCATCTGGTTCAAAAGTCCAACCATTTTCTGCCATCAAAGGATTGACTACAGAAATAGAAATCATCTCTTCTAATCCTTTGAGCTTGCGCATGATCAACGTACGATTTGCCCAAGGGCAAGCTAAAGATACATACAAGTGATAGCGGTTCGGTTCAGCTTTAAACCCACCTTCTCCACTCGGGCCTGCACTTCCATCGGGCGTGACCCAATTGCGAAACTGTGACGATTGACGAATGAAACGCCCTCCGCTGCTTTCTGTGTCATACCATTTATCATGCCATTTTCCGTCTACTAATAATCCCATGTTGTTCTCCTTTCTTACTGCTCTTTAGTTGCCTGTCTTATCAATCAGCTTCTTTCTCTATTATAGGAAGAAGTTGGATATAACACAAATCAGAAATGTCCAAAGAAATATTTGGCCCCTTCTATCATACTAAAATAAACTAGAAAAAAGGCATGAACGTTGTTCTTCGTTCATGCCCCAAAGTGCTCGACTAACAATCTGATCTAGTCAATGAAGCAACTAGATCAATTTAGCCTCTTTCAAAATATCTTCAATATAAGTTCCTTTTGTTTTTTTCACAAATCGTTCAATCAATTTCCGTTCTACAAATGGCAAGTCGCTTGAAGTGATTTTCTTCTTATCTGTCAGATAGTAGATCGCACTTGCAAGTGTACGAATGTCATAGGCAGAATCAAAAACTTCAGGCACACCACGTTCAACGTCTAATAATTGATAAACAGCTTCCATGGCTGTTCTGACCGAATATTCTGTTGTAAAGACCGTGTCTCGTTCTGTATCAGCAAAGTTTCCAATGAAAGCCAAGTTTTTTGAACCTTCTGGAATCACAGCAGGACGGTCCCCTGGTTCTCTTAACATAAAGTAAGAGGTAATAAACGGCATATAAACTGGTGTTACGACACAAGATGTTTCCGAGAATGTTTGGATGTCCTCTTCTATGACACCAAGATGATACATTAACTCTTGAGCAATTTCCTGACCAGAACATTGCTCGATCGGTTTTTTGATATAGTTTCCTGGTGTATTGGATAATAAGCCGTATACCCACATAATGGTTTGTTGATCATTTTGTTCTTTAAAATGCGGTTGACGGTGAATGGCAAAACTCATCATCCAGTTTGAATCTTTGATCGTCACGATCCCACCAGTTACAACTTTCCCTGAGCGCAGTTTTCTTTGTGTTAAACGAGAAATGTAAGGTTCAATATCAAAGTTTTCCCACGTAATCGTTGCTGAAACAAACCAGCTTTCATCTGGAAGATCTTTATAGAAAACTTCTGGATGTCCAAACTCTGGAGATTGCTGAGCTAAGTTCTTCCACAGATTCCAGCTTCCCCCCAGCTCATGAGTAATAGGCGCAGGTGTGTAATGGTCTCCTTGAGTAGAACTTTCTGTGATCGATCCATTTGTAACAAAAACTAAGTCATCTTTCGTTAAAGGAATCTCTTGCGTATTTCCTTCTTTTGTCAAAAAAATGTTGCGGGCAACTTTAGTATCCGCATCTATATCAACTTGAATGTTATTGATTTGCGTTTCATATTGGAAATCGACACCTTGATCTTTCAAGAATGTGATCAAAGGTTTGACTAATGATTCATATTGGTTATAACGCGTAAACTTCAAGGCAGTAAAGTCAGGCAATCCTTTGATATGGTGAATGAAGCGCATGACATAACGTCTCATTTCAATTGCAGAATGCCATTTTTCAAATGCAAACATGGTGCTCCAGTACAACCAGAAATTAGATTCAAAGAACTCTTCACCAAAAACATCTTCAATTTTTTTACCGATCAATTGATCTTCAGCTGTCATGAACAGTTCGACCAATTCTTTTTGCGCTTTTTTCGATAGTGTAAATTGACCATCATCGTCTACACGTTCACCACGGTTGTGGATAATGCGGCAATTAGAAGAGTTAGGATCATCATGATCTAACCAATAAAATTCATCTAAAACAGATGCATCTTCCACTTCAAGTGAAGGAACAGAACGAAAGAGGTCCCACAAACACTCAAAATGATTTTCCATTTCGCGTCCGCCGCGCGTAACAAAACCATCATGCGGAATAAACTTCCCATCTAATGAACCACCTGAAAGAGACAATTCCTCAAAGATGTGGATATGATCACCTTTCATGTGGCCATCTCGAATCAAGAAAACGGCTGCTGCTAATCCTGCTAAACCAGCGCCGACGATGTAAGCACTCTTGTCTTCAACGCCTTCTGGTTTGCGGCTTCTTGCAAATGCTTCGTAATTCCCATTTGTGTATCTCATGAACGATTCCTCCTATATTTCCTATATTTTCTTTCAGGACGAGCGTAACGCTATACCCAATTGTAGTCAAGCAATATCCACTATTGATTTTTCCTTTTTTATCGATTAAAAAAACTTGTTTTTGTCCTCTGAAAAAAGATTAATTTTTCGTCATTAACAAACGCAGCCCATTCAAGATCACGACTAGCGTACTCCCTTCATGAATAATGACACTGATGGCAATGTCCGTTAGTCCTAAGAAGCTGACGACGACTAAAAAGGCAACGACAGCCATTGAAAAAATAATATTTTCCCAAATCACACGTTTCATTCTTGAAGAAGTCTTATGCGACTCAACCAACTTAGACAAACGGTTATTCATCAAAACTAAGTCAGAAACTTCTACAGCTACGTCTGTACCTTCTCCCATCGCAATCCCTACATCTGCATTGACTAAAGCAGGCGCATCGTTTACGCCATCCCCTACCATAGCAGTAACACCATATTGTTCTTTTTGTTTGTCTATGATTTTTGACTTATCTTCCGGCAACACATTGGCGATCACTTCATCGATCCCTAACTGTTTCGCTACAGCTTTTCCTGTCATTTCAGAATCTCCTGTGATCAATGTGGTATGGATCCCTTTTTGCTTAAAGTATTCAATCGTTGCTTTGGCTTGTTCATTCGGGACGTCCATCAAACCGATCAATCCAACAACCCTTTCATCTTGCGCCACATACACAACGGTTTTTCCTTCTGATGCCCACTCACGATTCAGTTGGCTGTATGTTTCATCTACTTGATTAAATGAAGTCGGCTTTCCGATGCGATAAACATGGCCGTCATATTTTCCTTCAAGCCCAGTACCGATCTGATTGTTTACTTCGATCGCTACTGGATGCTTAGCTGTGAATTTTCTTAAAATCGCTTCAGCTAATGGATGGTTGGATTCTTTTTCAAGTGCAACGATCACATCGATCAACGCATCTTGGTTTAGCACATCTGAAAAATGAATGTTTGTGACTTCAGGTTTCCCATTTGTCAAAGTCCCTGTCTTATCAAATGCAATCACATCGATATCTGCTAATTGGGACAAATAAGCACTTCCTTTTGAAAGGACACCTTTTTTAGCGAGATTAGACGTTGCAGATAGGGTAACAGATACTGTGGCAGCTGCTAAAGCACACGGTGAGGCAGCAATTAAAAGAACTAAACCACGATAAACACTTTCAGACCAGGTCCAATTGAACATAAATGGCGACAATACAATGACAAGCACAGTTGCGACCAAAACGATCTTCACATATTTTGGCTCAAACTTTTGGATGATCCCGCTAGCTTTTGTTTGATTGTTTTGATTTTGATTGACCAACTGTAAGATCTTTGAAAAGACAGTATCTTTGTTTTCTTTGGTGACTTCCATCGTAAAAGTTCCTGTTCCATTGATGGTACTACCAAAAACACTATCTCCTGCTGTTTTTTCTTTCGGGATACTTTCACCATTGATAGATGATTCATCAATAGCCGTTGATCCTGAAAGAATCGTTCCGTCGATCGGAACTTGGTCACCGTTCAGTACTTGGAGTTTGTCGCCAACTTTTAATTCACTGACATCTACTATTTTGATTTGGCCGTCTGGTGTCATCAATCGTGCTGTCGTCGGGTTCATCTCAAGCAGCTTTGTGATTTCTCTTTTACTTCTTCCTTCTGCATATTCTTCAAGAAAATGTGCCCCTGAGAAAATCAGGATCAATAAAGCGGCTTCCCAGAAATTTCCTAACACAGCAGAACCGATCGCAGCTATTCCCATTAAGATATGTGAATTGGGTGTAAACTTCTTTTTTCGTTTTGTGTTTTCGACCGTTTCTCCGATTCCTTCAAGCACGACTACATGATAACCGGCTGTGATCGTTGCTAAGGAAAAAAGAACATTTTGCAAAATTACGTGATTTTCATTTAAAAACAAAGCAACCACAGTTAACCCCAAACCGATAAAGTATAAGCTAATCGGCGTTTTTCCATGATCGTGGTTGTGGCGATGTCCATGTTCATGAGAATGACTGTGTTCTTCTTTTGATTGGCTTTTTTCAATACGTTCCATTTCTATCTCCTCCTATGGGTGGTCTCAATTGATCCAGCACTTGTTTCATGAAATATCTATTTATATAGCAAATTAAATGATGTTTTGGTCCCCTCCCTAAATCGTAATGGTTCCGTTATGTAATGATTGAACACTCATATGAATATGTGCTCATTATAACATGGTTGTGTCTATTGTCAACTGAAATGCTGGTTTCTTTTTAAAAAATGATTCAGCTACCTATCACCCATGTTGATATATCATTTATTTTTTTGGAATAGAATTTTTTTGACATTTGTCAATAAAATATTAAGATTCTTGCGTTAAAGTAGTGTATAATGAAGTAAATATTGACAATAGTCCATATTTTATTTCATATTAATCGCAAATTTATACTATACCTAACTAAAATGATATACCAACTTGGAGATGAATCTATGAACCAACCTCTTTACCAAAAAATTTATGAAGACTTAGAAAAAGCCATTTCGGCTGGTAAGTTCCCATCTGGAAGCCAATTGCCTACAGAAAAGGAATTGTCAGAAACCTATCAAGTCAGCCGTATTACGTCTAAACGCGCCTTAGCAGAATTAGAACAGGCTGGATTGATCTCACGAATTCGCGGTAAAGGAAGTTTTGTAAAAGACCTTTCACAATCAGAAGTTAAAAAAGCCAATCAAATTTTATTCGTCTTGCCTTTTATGGACAATCTTTATCTGGGGAACTTTACGGAAGGCATCACACCGATCATGCAACATAACCAGAGTGATATTTTGATGACGACGCTGGATTATTTAAACCAAAAACAAGCAGATGAAATCATTGCAGAATTTGACGGCTTGATCTACTATGTCCAAAATCAAGAAAGTCACTTAAATCTGTTGGCTGAGTTATCTTTTAAACAATTTCCCGTTGTTCTTCTCGACAAAAAGATTTATGACTTGCCTTTTCCAGCCATTGTTTCTGAGAATACCGACGGCGGATTTTTAGCTACGCAACTTTTGATCCAACAAGGACATACAAGGATCGGTTATCTGTTCAGTGGTCAGCTTACCCAACCGCAATCTGTCAGACAGCGCTACATCGGCTATATTCAAGCGATCAAAGAGGCTGATCTCAACTTTTTAACTTTGATTGAAGACAAGCAGGCCACTAATGATGGACTGTTAGCCTATATCAAAGAACATGAAGTAACGGCATTCGTTTGTGAAAACGATTTAACCGCTATTACAGCCATGAAGCAATTAAAAGAAGCAGGCTTTTCTATCCCTGCCGATTTTTCTATCACCGGCTTTGATAACCTGCAAGCGGCTCACTTAGTCGATCCACCTTTGACGACCGTGGCGCAGAACTTTAAGTTATTAGGAGAAACAGCCGGACGCTACTTGATCAGTTGGATTGAACATAATGAAGTACCTGAAGATACAAAAATACCTGTTAGTTTGATTAAACGGCATTCAACAAAGGAGCATCATTCATGAACATTACACAAATCAATACAACACACGGCACTGCAAATCAACATAGCTTTTCACACGGAAACTGCCTTCCCTATGCAGGCGTTCCATTTGGCATGAACTTTTTCGCTGTCCAAACAACCGATCAAAAAGGCAGCTGGTGGTTCCACCCAGAAGACAGAACTTTTCAGGGCTACCGTTTAGCTCATCAACCAAGTCCTTGGATGGGCGACTTCAGTCATCTTCTTTTGACACCGGTCAGCGGGATCCAAGAAAAAACAAGCTTATTTGATATCCAAAGTTCTTATCGCCCTGAAGAGAGCACGTTCTCTCCTGTTCAAATCAAGGTAGAACAAATGCGCTATCACATCACCTCACGTCTTGTTCCAAGTATGTATGGCGGCGTGTTGACGATTGATTATCATCAAAAACAAAATGGTCTTGTCTTGACATTGCCAGGACGTTATCAAGTAAAATCATTGGATGAGCATACTGTTGCTTGCCAAGTGATCAATTTTTCCGGCAGCGAAGATCCAGACTTTACCTTCTACTTTGTTTTGCGTTTTGATGAACCACTAACTGTTCCTCTAGAAGCGGCTAACGGCGAAGACGGCTCTGTTCTACTTTCTTTTGGTGAAATCGAAAAACAAACTGTTCGAATGGGCACTTCTTTTATCAGTGAAGAACAAGCGCGTCTAAACTTAAAACGCGAAGAACAATTGGCACCAGAAACTTATTTAGACAATAGCATTGCTGAATGGCAAAGCTACTTTGACCGCGTTCAAGTAGAACATACAGATCCAAAACAAACAGAAACGTTTTACCATAACTTGTATCGGATGTTCCTTTTCCCACAAACGTTCTATGAATTAGACGAAAATGGCGAAAAGATCCACTACGATACGTTTAACAAAACCGTTAAAAAAGGCAGTCTTTATACAAACAACGGCTTCTGGGATACGTACAAGACTGTATATCCTTTCTATTCTCTTATTGCTCAAGACAAATATGTCGATATGTTAGAAGGCTTTTTAAACAGTTATGAAGAAACTGGTTTCTTGCCAAAATGGTTATCTCCAGATGAAAGAGGTTTGATGCCAGGAACATTGATCGATGCCGTTATTGCAGATGCAGCTCAAAAGGGAATCGGCAAAGATTTGATGGGCCGCTTTTTAGAAGCCATGAAAAAAGGCGCGACCGTTCAAAGCGAGCACGACAATTATGGTCGACAAGGAACTTATGACTACTTGAAATATGGTTATGTACCAAATCACCACCATGAATCCGTCAACCATACCCTAGATTATGCCTATAGTGATTTTTGTATTAGCAAAGTAGCAGAAGTATTAAATAAACAAGAAGATAAAGCCTATTACCAAAAACAAGCGTTGAACTATCAAAATATTTTTGATCCTGAAACTGGCTTTATGCGTTCTAAGGATAAAGAAGGACAATTCCGCGATAATTTCCTTAATATCCGTTGGGGACGCGATTACGCAGAAGGCAGCGCTTGGCAAAGCAGCTTTGCCGTTTACCAAGATTTTGCTGGGTTGATCGATCTGCACGGTTCTTCAGAACGATTTGAAGAAAAATTGATTGAATTGTGCAATCAACGTCCGAGCTTTAATGTAGAAGGTTATGGTTTTGAGATTCATGAAATGAGTGAAATGGCGGCTCAAGAATTCGGTCAATTGGCGATTTCTAACCAACCAAGCTTCCATTACCCATTCTTATTCAGCTACATCGGCAAACCAGAAATGGCTCAGCCATTATTGAAACAGCTGATGACACAAGCCTTTGATGCTTCTCCAACAGGTTATCCTGGAGATGAAGACAACGGCAGTATGGCTGGATGGTATGTATTCAACAGCTTAGGTTTTTACCCAGTTACCCCTGGAACAGGAGAATATGTGATTGGAATGCCGCTTGTCAAAAAAGCTGTATTGAAGCTTTCTAATGGCAATGAACTGACGATCCAAGCAGAGCCAAACTTGCCGCAGCAACAATTCATTCATGAAATCAAACGGAACGGTCAAGTACACGAGTCTTTGTTCTTTGAACATGATGACTTAATGAATGGCGGAAAGATCGCCTTTCAATTGGGCATCGTCCCTAACCCTAAAGAAGTAGAAACACAGCACCTTCCTTACTCCTTATCAAAAAAATAAGCGCATGAATTGGAATGAGGTATCAATAGTGTCTAATAATGGGCAGTTGTTCCCGCTTATTCGCTCCTTTTACGTGAAAGGAATCAGGCAAACTTGAGGAGCCTGTAGTGTCCTCAAGCTCGTCCTTAAAGCCTATGTATTCATTCGTGTCGAATGGAACAATGGCTAATTCGTTCGAGGCCTTTCTCGGTTCATATTACATCAGAATCGATTCGCTGGACAACTGCACCCTTCTTTAACGAGCTCGCACGAATTCGTACAACGATTATGAAAAAATCATTGAATATAACCGTCAAAAAAAAGGCCTTTTCAATAACTAACTCATCACTTTCCAGCAGCAAGAGTAGCGATACTTTTGCTGCTTTTTAGTATTGGCATGAATGTGAAAAAAATAATAGGCGTGAATGTTTATGAATATCCACACCAAAAACGATACTATTCTGTTCCTATATTTATATCCTCTACTTAACACGAATTTTTTAACCATTCAATAAACTTGTGCTGATTTTTTTATGAACAGCATCCGCTATATCCGTCAACAGTCAAACTGATATCTCTCTACTACTCCTCACTCCAAATATATGATGAGTTTAATTTAAATCCTACTGTTTCAAGGTCGATGGGGTTAAAGGAAATCATTGTCTACAGCTTTTTCTTCGTCTATATAAACCGCATTTGTCGAAATTTCTTTACGGAAATGTTCTCGATATTCGCGTGGTGAGTGTTGCAAGTATTGTTTGAATATTTTATAAAAATACCCTTGATTTTGATAGCCGACTTGATAAGCGATATTGCTGATTGGTTCGTTCGTTTGGATGAGTAATTCTTTAGCTAAATCGATGCGATACTCATTTAAGTAGTGAGAAAAGCTTTTTCCTGTATCTTTTTTAAAGACTTGTCCTAAATACATTGCATTAATGTGCAAATCTGCAGCTACTTTTTTTAATTTCAAGTCTTGCTGATAATCTTGTTGAATAACATCAATGGCTTGACGTGTGAGTTCTCCATACATCAATCGTTTAGAAAGTGCATGTGTCGGCAATGTCTTTTCTTCGATCAACGTCTTCAGTTCACGAAACGTTTTGCTAGAAAAAACAGCTTGTGTTGCTTCCTTAAAGGAAGGACTATTTAAAGAATCAAAGATAAGGTAGCCATTGATCAAAATCATGTAGGTTTGCCACCGTGCAAACTCAGGTAATACTTTATTTTTCTCCAGACCAAGAGAAAATTGCTTTAAATCTAATCTGATTTGAGAAACATCACGAGATAAAATACTTTTATTGATCGCACCAATTTGTTTATCTGTCTCTTCCTGAGTTTGTTTGTCATCTGAATACCAATTAATTTTTTCAGATTGCTGATAAAATGAAGAGCGCGCTCTCATTTCTTTTATCGAGGCAAAGCTCTCTGGAACCGTTTCTTTACTGAATGCCGGTTGGCCAACAAAAAAGGTCATGTCCTTGACAGTTCTTTCAATCAAATAGTGAATAACAGCTTTGATTTCTTCTCGTTCAGTACTCCTAATGATCAAATAAGCTTCTTCTGATCCAGTTGCGATTGTATAATAAAAAGCTTGTTTTTCTGCCCATTCTTCCCACTTTTCAGGTTCGATCGGTTGATTCAGCTGAACGCACAGCACTGTAAACGCATTGCCATTCAGTTGGCGTTGAGAACCTAATTTATTTTGGAGCTCAAAAAGTACATCCTCCCCTTGCAGCCACTGATACAAAAGTTGACCGATAACAAACTGATTGGTTTGTTCAAAGCGTTGCTCTTCTTTTAACTCTTTGATAATTTTGTTTAAGGAATGCTCTAATTCTTTTTTATTGATCGGTTTTAATAAGTAACTCGCAGCACCAAGTTGCAAGCTTTTTTGAGCATACTCAAATTCCTGGTAACCCGATAAAATGATAAACTTAAAATGATAGCCACGTTTACGGGCTTCATAAACAAAATCAATCCCAGATAACAAAGGCATCGTAACGTCTGTGATAACGATGTCTATTGAATTTTTTTCAACAAAGTCCAATGCTTCTTTACCATTACTGGCTGTTCCGACTATCGAGATCTGAAAATCTCCCCAATTAATGATTTTCTGCAATCCCGCTAAAATCATGTATTCATCATCAACCAGCAAAGCTTGATACATCTTCTTCACCTCCCATTAAAATCTTGATTGTTATCGTGATACCAGAACTAGTTGTGGAGCTATATTTCATTGTTGCTTGATTACCGAATGTAAGACAAAGACGCTGATTAACGTTTAAGACACCCACCGATTTCTTAGATGGCTCTTTTTTTTCGATAATTGTTTGATTCAACTTTTCGATCTCTTCTTCACTCATTCCTAGACCGTTATCGATAATCTTAATCACTGTCAGGTCATTTTCTATATAAGCTTTAACGCTGATTACATTTTCGATTTTTGTAAAATCAACCCCATGTGTAAAGTAGTTTTCGATCAATGGTTGAATCGTAAATTTTGGTATGTTTAGTTGTTTTGTTTCATCAGCAATATCGAAATGATAAGCAATTTGACTAGGATAGCGCATTTGATACAAATAAATGTATTTTTCGCAAAAATCCATCTCGCTTTCTAAAGAAACCATTTTTTCCTGAGAGATGTTGTTCCTTAATAAAGCGCCGAAAGCATAAACAACTTCCCCCAATTCTTCAGCTCCCTCACTGATAGCACTCATGCGAATATATTCTAATGTATTATATAAAAAGTGCGGATTGATTTGAGCTTGCAGTGCTCCCATTTGAGCATCACGCTGTTTAATTTCCAAGTCATAAATGTCTTTTAAGTAAAGCTGCATACTATCTAACATTTGATTGATCCCTTGAGCAATTTGTTTCATCTCACCTTTTTTATCCTTTAAGCTAATACGATTTTGGTAGTCCCCTTTTGATACAGCCATTGAAGACGCTAAAATATCTTCAACTTGATAGACGTATTTGCGAAACAATACAAATAAAACGACCAGCAGCAAAATATCGACAAAAAAGCTGAATAAAAACAGCCCGCTAGATTGCTTTAAAGTATTGGTCAAAATCGCTTGTTTGGGCACAAAAGCTAAAATCTTATAGTTATTATTTGTTTTGGCTTCTTGAAAAAGATATTGCTGTTTAAACGTTGACTGATCAACCCCAAATTTTTTGGACAACTGAGCCTTCACTTCTTTTTCCAGTGCTTTATCAACTTTTCCTCTAGCATTATGGTACAGCAATTGATTGGTATCTGACAATAGAAAGACTTGCATTGGGAGCTGAAAATTTGCCGACTGGAGCACATCATCATAGCGGCTTTTTTCAAAATCCATATGGGTTGTTCCAAAGCCTTCAGCCGTATAAGGGGCTTTTAAAACTGTTGAAAAACGAATGCCATCAGAAGGAAGAATGTTATCTACTTTTTGCCCATACATATTGCCATGAATAGAAGAAGAAAAAGCTTTTTCAAAGTTATCTAAAGCTAAACTAACAGATACCAGCCCCTGCCCTTCCCAATAAAGATGATAAATTTCATTTGGCAGATATTGAAAATCTACTGCTGAAGATGCTTCATTTAGACTTTGTTCTAAATAATTTGCATAAGGCAATTCAAAATAACTGAGCATCGTCTCAATTTTTTGCGGATTGTCTGTTAAATCAAGAGCTTTTTGTTGAACATACTCCCAATTTTCTTTCGTCAATGAAGTCATCTTTTCGGACACAAAATTTAAGCTTTGTTCAGCTTTTTCAATATTTCTTTTAAAAATGGTGTAGCTGACAATCAGTGTAAAAAGGGTCATGATCAAAATCAATACCACTGAAAAAGTCTTTAATAATGTATACACTTGGTTTCCCTTTATTTTCATGCCCTTTCCCCCTATTATTAGATTATTTAATCTACATAACTGCATCTATTTTTTGTGCTATTTTTTTAGTGCTTGTCTGAACCACTGCTATTCCCATCCCTATCGATAAAAAGACCAAAAGACCTGGAAAGTGGTAGGTCAAGAAACTAAGAATTGACATCCCAATAACGATTGCCACCGCATCTCGAGGTGTGAGAAAAATTTGTAAAAAAGCTAATTTAACTGCATTCCAAAATAGAATTTCATACTCTACAAATAACCCTGTACTGATCAAAAATGTCAGTATGCTCAGCAGTAACAAAGCAACTAGCAGAAAGTCGATTATTAAAAAAAGCAAACCTTTAATTTGAACAGAGAGAAATAGGTTCCAAGCCATCAATAACCAAATGCTGGCAAAAAAGAGGAGCAACAGCAATCCTGGTTTGAAATACGTTTTATAGATAGCCCAACACGCACTCCAAGAAACTTCAGCTGCTTGCCATTGTGCTTCTTTATGCGCTTCCAATAATGCGATCCATGCTGGAATAGCGCCTGCAATAAACAATCCTGTCGCTGAAAGACTCCAGAAAAAAAGGCTCAATTTGATCAAATAATATATACGGTTAAATAAATCTGTTAATCCTTTTCCAACCATTTTTTTACCTGCTTTCGTTGTTATTTACTACTGCTTCAAGCACCTTTTTCTATATAAAACTTAAATAAAAAGATCTGTCGTTAATGAATGTACCCTCGCATTCATCGTTATATTCTGTTGAATCTTCACTAAACTTGAAATGGTATGATTTTAAGAAAACTTATTCGTTTTCATCAATATATATTTGTAACTCGTTCATTCTTATTTAGCAACAAATGATGTACTGTTATTTAGTCAAATATGAACTGGCAGCAATGAAAGAACATTTACTAGCTTCCTCTTCATCTCAAGATTCACTCGAGCGAATGATACGTCTAAAAATATACTCATCAAAATAGATAAACTACTAACATTCTTGTTCACATAAAAAACTTAGCAACTACTATTAGAAGTATACAGCATTAGCCATTTCATTAAAACCTGACTTTCGATTGATTTACTAGCAAAATCAAAAAGATAAGATAACTAAAAACTAAGCTGATAAAAAAACTAAGATAGACACCAGCTAAGGCCGATTTCTATCTTAGTTTCATTGCTTTATTCTTTAAACCTCGTTTTCAATTACTTATTCTTTATTGGAAAGAAACTCATCAAATTGTTTTTGTGCTTCTTCTTGAATTTTCTTAATACCAGCTTTATCTAATTTTTCTAAGAACTCAGGAACAGCTTTGTCTGGATCTAGAGTACCGGTGTATAGTCCTGGACCATATTGAGCGACAACATTATTAACGTTTGTAATTTCTGTTTTCACATTTGACGTATCAAAGTTGAATCCAAGAATCGGAGAAGCTTCTGCTTTTTTCATTAATTCATCTTTTTCTTTGACTTGTTCATCAGTAATATCTTCATCAAGATATAAAATGTCATTGTTTGCTAAGTTCCAAGCTGACATATGGGTGATATCAGGGTCATTGTAAGCATCTAGGAAACGAACACGATCGTCCTTACCTGTTTTTTCCCAAGTTTCGCCTTCTGGTCCGTAAACCAATCCATTCAACAACTCGGGATTCGTATTCAATTCGTTTAAGACTTTCATAGCTTCTTCTTTATGTTTTGAGTTGTTTGAGATAACAAAGTTTGCCATACGAGCTTGAGCAATGGTTTTGATTGGTTTTGTAAATGCTTTTGAAACAATTTCTTTACCTGTTACACGTCTTAACAAATAGTCACCAAAGTCTTGTGGCCCTTGAGTTTCTTGACGGACAAACCAAGTATCACCGTCTGTTGGATATTCTGTTTGGCTAGTAGCAGCATCTTGAGGGACGTACCCTGCTTCATAGTATTTATGCATCGTTTTTAACAATGGCAAAGTGCTTTCGCCTTCTTCAAAAGGATTGATGATCTTAGAATGATCACCATCTAAGTCAACTGCCAATGGCACATTTGCATCAATGATATAGTCAATATTCTTGTTGATTTTCCATCCTGAACCTGCTGAGAGTGTTGCAACATTTGGCTCATTTTCATGAACTGTTTTTAAGAAAGGTTCTAAATCTTCAAGTTTCTCAACGTTAGAAATATCTAAATTATACTTGTCTAAAAAAGTTGGGTTGAATGTGAACATCTGTTGTGCAAAAGTATTGCCTTGAACTGGAATAGCATATAGCTTTCCATTGACCATATTACCATCAATATAAGATTGGTCTAAGTAGTCTAGTGTTTCAGAAGCATATTCCTTTGATAATTCGGTTAAATCAGCATAAGCACCTTTTTGTGCATTATTTAAATAATTGGTAGCCAATGCAATATCATAGTTTTCTCCAGAAGAAGTAATGACGTTCATTTTTTGTTCGAAGTCACCCCAGCCGATATATTGCATATTGATACGTGCACCAGCTTCTTTTTCTAAAATTTTATTAGCTGTATCCAATAATTGATCTAAGTTCTTTGGTGCTTCTCCTACTTGGTAAAATAATAATGTCGGCACATCAGAGTTTGCGTCTCCAGACTTCTGATCAGATTTTTCATCATCAGCACTTAAACTACCACAAG
Organism: Pisciglobus halotolerans; assembly: GCF_900113675.1. GTDB lineage: Bacteria > Bacillota > Bacilli > Lactobacillales > Carnobacteriaceae > Pisciglobus > Pisciglobus halotolerans. The sequence continues at coordinate 76,321 of NZ_FOQE01000003.1, read as the reverse complement.
CGCCCAACATAGTGCTTATTCCTAGAACTGCCATGCTGCTGAAAACCCATTTTTTCCAATTTCTTTTCATTTGTATTCCCTCCATGTATTTATTATTCGATCTATTTATTAAAAGTTTGCGTTTCTTCTATTCCTTGACACCTCCTATGGTCAGCCCTTGAATAAAGTAGCGCTGGAAGAAAGGATAACTAACGGCAATTGGAAGTGTTGAAATAACAACCATTGCCATTCGCGTAGCTTCTCTTGGAATGGTCGCTTGTCCAAATGTCATCGCCGTCATACCAGCATTTTTTGCCATGAAATCAATATTGTTTTGAATTTGCATCAGCACAAATTGAAGTGGCATCAAGTTATCACTTTGAATGTAAAGCAAGGCATTAAACCAATCATTCCAGTAACCAATTGCTGCAAATAAGCTGATGGTCGCAATTCCAGGAACAGCTAAAGGCAGAACGATTTTAAGAAATATCTTCAATTCACTCGCACCATCGATACGTGCCGATTCAATAATCGACTCTGGAACAGAACGTCTAAAGAAAGTCCGCATCACAATGATGTTAAAAGGACTGAGTGCCATGGGCAAAATCAAAGCCCAGACAGTATTACCTAAATCTAACATCGATGTCATAACAATATAAGTTGGCACCATTCCTGCACTAAATAGCATCGAAAATAAAGCAAAGACAGTAAAGAATTTTTTATAAGCAAAATTTTGTCTTGATATAGCATAAGCATATAAAGAAGTAATCGTCGTATTAATCAGTGTTCCTACTACTGTAACAAAAACAGTGATAAACAAAGCTTGCAGTAATTCTCCTTTCATTTGTGCTAAATAGTGATACCCTTGCAAACTCCATGTCTCAGGAATCAATTGGTATCCATTCACTGTGATTGCTGTTTCATCAGTAAAGGAAATAATCACAATAAAGATGAGAGGGAAAACGGCTAGGAAAGATAAGAAAGCCATCATTAAATTAAATAAGAAGTTTGCTTTTTTACCAAAGCCTTTGATTTTCACAGACTGAATCTTTTTCTTCTTAACTTTTCCTTCTTTTTTTGTTAATAAGGGCTCTTTATACCCATTTGCGTTTGTATCCATCTGTTTCCTCGCCCCTTTCTTTTAAAATAATGCTGACTCTTTGTCAAATCGGCGAACAATTAAATTGGTGACAATAACTAAGATAAAACCAACTAATGATTGGTAAAGACCAGCAGCAGTTGTCATCCCTATATCACCACTACTCGTCAAGCCATTATAAATATACGTATCTAACACGGAAGTCACATTATAAAGTGCACCAGAGTTTCGAGGAATTTGATAAAATAGGCCAAAGTCAGCTCGGAAAATGTTACCAATACTTAAAATTGAAAGAATGGTGATCAGAGGAACTAAATGCGGCAGCGTTACATGGCGAATCTGTTGCCACTTGTTTGCGCCGTCAATCTCAGCTGCTTCATAATAAGCAGGATCGATTCCCATGATAGAAGCAAAGTAAATGACACTGTTGTAGCCGACACCCTTCCAAACACCGAGGAAAATCAAGAAGAACGGCCAATAGGTTGGATCAGAATACCAATTGATTTTCATACCGCCATTGGCTGTAATAATCGAATTGACCATTCCTTTATCCGGGCTTAAGAAAGCGTAAACAAAATAACTGATAATGACCCAAGATAAGAAATAAGGTAATAACATAGACGTTTGGTAAATCTTAATCAGTTGTTTCGAACGCAGTTGACTCATAATCACAGCAATGGCTACCGCACTCAATAAACCAATCACAATAAAACCAATGTTGTAAAGAATCGTGTTTCTTGTAATGATATAAGCGTTTGAAGAAGAAAATAAGAATTTAAAATTTTCTAATCCTACCCAGTTACTGGAAAGGATACTTTTCCAAAAGCCGCCGTTTTCAGCAAATTTAAAATCTTTAAAAGCGACAATATTTCCAAATACCGGAATGTAAAAGAATAGTATCAGCCAAGCAGCTCCTGGCAAAACAAATAGCAGCAATGCTTTGTTTTTATTGAGCTTATGCAATAACCCTTTCTTTTTCTTCACATGACCACTCCTTACTCTTTTTTTAATTCCTTTACTTCACAACGTTCATTAAAGTTTGAAACGCTTTCAATATTTACCTTTAGTTTAATGTAAAAACATGAATGATCTAAGTCATATAGTATAGAAAAAAGTATACAAATTATAGAATTTACTATTTTTCTATCATAAGCCTTTAGCTTGAAAAAGCACTAGCGGTTACTATGCGATGATACAAGGCATTTCCGATTGTCTCTTCAGGATTGCCGTATGGACCTCGATAAGCTAATCGTTGTGCATCCAATTCTTCAATATGGTCTATTGCCCCCTCTTCCCATTCAATTAAGCGATAATCAGCTGTTTCCAAGCGGCTCAATAGCCCTCCGTATCGTATATCCAGCACTTCCCACCCAAAAGCTTTGTTGTTTTCTAACCATAGTTTTCGATGTGCTTTTCTCAAATGATTGACTTCTGTCTTTAAGGAACGAACGGTTAACCTTTTTTCTTTCATTTGTTCTTTTTGATTATGATCATAGATGTTTTTTAATTGGACACCCAGTTCTGCTTTTTTTGCTAATACACTGGCTAGCTGTTCATAAAAATCAAACAACGTGTAAAAAGCAGCATTTCGTTGTTTTGCCTTTTTTAATTTTTCTGCTGTTGCTTGATAATGTTCAGATAGCAACAAACCTTCAATATTTTTGTCATATAGTCCAATAAGAGGATCTTGCCATAGCAAAACTTTGGCTGTCATCGAAGCAGCTAGATTATGTTTTGAAACACCCGGTGTCTCGTCCAAAGCAGAAAACAACATGAAGTCGTCCAAATGGGATCCAGCACAAAATGAAAAGCGCTGTTCCACTCGTTCTTTTGTTACAGTTTTATGAAAAGCATGTTCGGCATATAACTGCAGACCAGGCAATACTGTTAGCAGAGATGTTTCTTGTCCATTATCGCCCCACATTGTCGCAAATACTTCTTGGACACCACTCTCTTTAGCTGCTTGCAAACCAGCAGTTGCTGCCATCCACGTTTTGCCATAGTTTGGTGCCATTCCGTTCCATGTCCAAATGCCTCCTGCAAAAATAGTATCCTTCCTTAATTCTGCATGACGTTGGAACATGGAATTGTATAATTCCTTTTCATGGCTATAATAATTCCAGTAAACCAACTGTACATTTGGCATCTGTTCTAACATTTCTACCGGAAAAGTGGCTAGTGGGTCGTAAACGATATTTTTTTCTGAGCCAACCGTAAAAAACATATCGCTCCACATCATCGGCTCCAGCTGCAGTTCGCTCGTAATTTCAAGTACCCGTTGCAAATGCTGCATCATTAAGGAGAAGCGATGAACATAATCATTTTGATCTAAGTACCGTCCCAGCCCCAATTCATGTGCTTCGTCCATTCCGACATGAATCCGATTTGAACGATAAGGTTGAGCCGCAGCAGTAATGATTTTTTTTAAGAAATCATAGGTTCTTTCTTCGCCCACAAGTAAGATATCTTCTGTGTCACGGATATCATCTGCATACTCCCACTTCAAAGCTTCCCGTAAATGCGCTAGTGTTTGAATACAAGGGATCATCTCGATACCAAGTGAGTAAGCATATTCATCCATTTCTCGAATCTCTTTTTTTGTGTATCGGCCACGCATATAGCCAAAGTAAGGCAGCTCCTCTACTTCATAAGTATCTTCTGTGTAAACCATCAATTGATTTAATCCCATGATTGCCATTTTACGCAATAGGAATTTGACTCTATCAACTTTCAGCACTCCGTTTCTAGAAGCGTCCAACATTACCCCGCATGAACGAAACTGAGGAACTTCTTCAATTTCAAATGATGTTTTTTGTCGTTTATTCTCTAAAAATAATCCCAACGCTCTAAAGAAATGGCTTTTTTCGCTATAGCTGATGTTTGCTTGTTCTGGGCTAGCTTGAACATGCAAATTTCCTGGTCTATTGGTAATAAAAATTGGAAAACCATCTGGTGTGATCTCAATGTTTAATTCTTCCATCAAGCTTTCGATTCCTTCTTGAAGATCTGTCCTATCTCCGTTAAAAGCTATTTTCATATGTATATCTGCCTCCTCATTTTCCCTAAATTGTTGTTTCCGCTTACATACTAGTGTAAAGAACATAAAAAAAAGAACAATCAACAAATTATAGATAAACTAGCCAAAATTATGGATATAACTGTTACTGGTTTTTTGGCTTTTTTACTCAAACTACTCTTTCAGCCTTCCCTGTCACTTCCCAGTATTCAAATGAAACAATTTCGATTAAGAGAGATTTTTGCTCTCACCTAGTCAAATGATTGTCCATTCCATTCTGCACAAAGCGAGTGTAGTGAACCTTTGTTCCTCTTTGCTATCTGTTAAAAGCAAAAAAATCGATATTATTAACCATTTCCTTTTGCTATCTAAGCCTCTTTCTTTCTACCTTCTCCATTATCGCTTGTGCATCCGCTTCGTCTGAGCTAAACTTGGTCTAACGAATGATGATCACTAACGATAACTTATTATAGAAGAAACTGATTTCTTTTTTAGCTCTATTCAGGAGGGATGCTAGGTGGACTTTCGTGTATTGAATTATTTCCTAACCGTCGCTCAGGAAAAAAATATCAGCAAAGCTGCAGAAACTTTACATCTTACGCAGCCTACTTTGTCCAAACAGTTAAAAGCATTAGAAGAAGAGCTGGGGGTGCAATTGTTTACACGCGGGAACCGGGAAATTACGCTAACAGAAGATGGACAATACTTAGTAAACCGTGGCAAAGAGATCCTTTCTTTAGTAGATACAACGCTGACGAACTTATCCAGCAAAGAAACGGTGAGCGGTGAAATCGTGATTGGTGGTGGCGGCGAAACAAAAGCCATGCAATTTGTGGCAGAAAGGATTCGCGTTCTGTTTGGTACTTACCTTGACCTGAAGATCCGCTTGTATAGCGGCAACGCTGATGATGTTTCTGAGAAATTAGACAAAGGTGGTTTTAAAATGAAAGCTCAATATGAAGACACGCTGCAGGCCTTATATAACCTCATCCTCAACCCAGCCACACGCGAATGGGAACGTTCCTTATTGCTGGAAGCGAAAACGGCCATAGAAAATGGTTCAAAAGTAGATGTTCAGCTTTCAAAGCTGGAAGCTGAGTTGCGCCCCCTTGCATTAAGAGATAATTTGACTCCTGACGTGACCGATTTTTATAAAAATATGACTGGCGACATTGCTGCCGGAGCGTTGTTCGACTTTTCAAAGCATCGGATAACAGATGTCGCTTATCAAGATCGTGCAGTATTTGCTGGGGGATGTTTTTGGTGTATGGTAGAGCCGTTTGAAAACCTCGACGGAATCGTTTCCGTGTTATCAGGTTATACAGGCGGGCACACAGAGCACCCCACTTATGATCAAGTAAGCGCACCTGATACTGGGCATGTCGAAGCTGTTGAGATCATCTTTGATACACGCATCATCCGTTATGAAGATCTCGTTGAACTTTATTGGCAGTTGACAGATCCTACCGATGCGTTTGGCCAATTCCTAGACCGAGGCGATCGATACCGTCCGATTATTTTTGTGAAAAACGCTGAACAACGACAAATTGCTGAAACATCGAAACAGCGATTAGCTCATTCAGGCCGGTACAAACGACCTATCGTGACGGCTATTCAGCCAGCAACAGTCTTTTGGCCAGCTGAAAATCACCACCAGCAGTTCTACAAAAGAAACCCTCAAAAATATAAAAGAATCGAGCGTGCTCGGAGACAATACCTGATTCTGCAACGACTGCAAGGAAAAATCCGAACGACCTTTAAAAAGTTCAAAAAAAAAATGAGTCAGTTGACATTTATATGGGAATAGAGCCAAAAAAAGACACCAAAAATATTTTTGGCATCTTTTCTTGATAATAGATTCTTTTATAGTGGCTAATCATTTTATGATTTCTATTTTTTCTAATGGTCGATCTTTTTAATGACATGTGCTGGCGTACCGATCCTTTTAGGCACACCTAAAAGGAACTTTTTGTAGCAGTTCAAGAATACATTAGAAAAAGATCCCAGAACGTTTATCATTCTGAGATCTTTTCTGTTTTCTTATGGTCAAGCGTAATAAGCTTGGTCTGTTTCCGAAAGCATTTTATAGACGGCTGCATACGTTTCGCACACATCGTTAGGAACAGTGTAATGATCTGTAATAGTGCGTAAACGAGTAAACTCATGATCAAGTTCTGGTTTGGCTGCACCTGCTTTTTCTGTCTTTTCATTCATCGTGGTAAACAATTCTCGTACTTCAAATGCTTCGGGATGATTTTTTCCATGTACACGTGTTATCGCGTTTGTGAATAAATCCAAATCATCAAAATATTGTTTTGCTGCTTCATTAAAAGTTGCCATTGTTCCATTCCTTCTCTCTTGTTTGATGGGTTTAAGAGATCAAGCACCATGCCTCTATCTCTTTACAACAAGAGTATAAGCCATCAACCGCAAAAGAAAATTGATGGGAATCAATTTTTGTACATTTACAAAAATCTTTATTAGAAAATATTGCCTTATTCAACTGAGTCTTCAAATAGCTAACAACAAAAAAACGCATTCTTCAGCTTGGTTAAAACGAAAAATGAGTTTTTTAACCTTATTTATCACGATCTTCGTTTGTCTTAAAGAAGTTGTCTAGCTGATTCTACAGTGACTTCCAGCATTTTATTCATAAAAGGAAATTCTGCTTTCATTTGTTCAAATTCTTCACCAGAATCAGTGAAACGTGCTCGTCCTTCTACTAAAAAGCCAGTACCTTGGTAGCCATTGAAGCCTTCTACTTCACGACTACCTAATGTTAGGATGACTTGATCATTTTTAGAAACGTCTCCTTGAACGCTTGTAAAACCTGCAATAGGAGCTAAAATACGTTCATCCTCTGTGATCCGTAGGTAAGAATTCCAAGTGCACCGAACGTTAGGTTTAGCATCGTTCCCCCAAGAAGTGACGGAAACAATCCCTTCATTTTGGATAACTTCATAAAACTTTTTACTTAACATCTTTTTTACTCCTTCTATTAAACTTTGTGACATTTTTATTATGCTCCTCAGCGAACGCCTGTTCAAGAGAAGGAAAATTAAAGAATGAAAAATAAATTCATGAGTTTAATTAATTTATAATGAATAATAAACTATGTCGTTACTTACACTTTTCTATCCCTTTACATGAAGGGATAGAAAAGTGTAAGTAACTGTACGGTCTATTGTTCAGTAAACATTAACACCACAACGAACATTCTAACGGAGTATCGCACTAACTGAGAGAACGTAATGAATTTGAGTTGGCACACAATTGTTAGTGCCGACGTTTAAGAAGCAAATCAAATCAAAAAAAGAACCAGCCTATACAGCATACAGAAAGAGAAAAATGCTTTATAAGGAGTGTTCGTTGTAGTGTTAAATAAAGAACGACGTCCGAAGACAATCCACCAATGAAAGTTAATATTGTAGATCTATCATTTTTAACTGCTAAAACTCCAACAGGTGCTCGAAGAATCATTTGTAAAATTCCCTATACTCTAATAAAAATTTCTATTGAGCTACTAGATAAACGAATAGATTTCAGATAAGAAATTTGATAAGAAGTATAGATCTATTAAACAAAATAATCATGAATAACAATAAGTTTATTTATTCTTTATCCTCTTCAATTCATACGGAGTCCTTTAAAACCTTGGCATTCTAAACACCACAATAATATACCGAGTCATACACTTTTCAACATATTAGTATAAAACATTGAGGCTAGTTTTGATAATATTTAAAAGAATGCTATAATTTCGATTAGTTCTACGAAGCAAAACCTTTGTAATGATTGGTTTAAAGAAAGGAATTCAACTATGAAAAATTATTTTCCAAAAAAATTTTGGTGGGGAGCTTCTTCCTCTGCCTTTCAAATAGAAGGTGCTTGGGATGAAGACGGAAAAGGAATGACTGTCGCCGATTACAATTCCTTCCAAAAATCAGAGACACAAGCAGACACAAAAGTAGCAAGTGACTTTTATCATCGTTATAAAGAGGATATCTCATTGATGAAAGAGTTAGGAATGAAGACCTATCGTTTTTCTATTTCCTGGGCAAGAATTATTCCAGACGGGGATGGTGAAGTAAACGAAAAAGGAGTTGAATTTTACAATAAAGTAATCGATTTATTACTTGAAAAAGGAATCATTCCATTTGTTACGCTATATCATTTTGATTTACCCTTTTCATTAGCTGAAAAATACAATGGCTAGGAAGATAGAAGATGCGTTTATGCTTTTGAACGATTTGCAAGGATTTGTTACAAAGCATTCGGAGATAGAGTTAAACATTGGCAAGTAAATAATGAACAAAACTTGATGGTCCGTGTGAACGAACGAATGAATATGTACGATGTTCCAGCTGAAGATGCTGAAAGAGTACGTGCACAAATGGATTACCACATGTTCGTTGCTCATGCATTGGCAACAACTGCTTGTCACGAACTTGTTGAAGGCGGAAAAGTTGGTCCAGCTGTCTCTTCGACTATGACGTACCCTGCTTCCAATAAACCAATAGATATTTGGGCAGCAAAAATGAATGATAACTTTAAAACAAATTATGCATTAGACATGTATTATTATGGTGATTATCCTGGATATTACAAAGAATATCTAGAAAAAGCTGGAATTAGCCCTATAAGACATCCAGAAGATGAAGAAATTTTAAAAAGTGCAAAACCAGATTTGATTGCGGTCAATTACTATCGGACATTGGTCGCGAGCTACCTACCAGAAACCGAAGAATACCCTTTTGGCACGAAAGTAAATGAAATAGACTACGACCTATATGGATACTTTAAAATTGAAAAAAATCCTCATTTACAAGCAAGTGAATACGGTGCTCAAATTGATCCAATGGGACTTCGCTTAGTATTGAACGAATATTATAATCGCTATAGGCTTCCTCTCATCATTACGGAAAATGGCTTAGGGACGCCTGATACACTTACTGAATACGGAAAAATCCATGATGATTATCGTATTGACTATATTAAAGCACATATTGCTGCATGCAACGATGCAATTGCAGATGGCGTAGAGTTATTTGGCTATTGTCCTTGGGCAGTGATTGACATTTTAAGCTCTCACCAAGGGTTCAAAAAACGGTACGGATTTGTTTATATAAACAGAGAAGATCACGATTTGAAAGATTTAGCAAGAATCAAAAAAGATAGTTTTTACTTCTATCAAAAAATAATTAAAGACAATGGCTTATCAGATTAACGTAGAGAAATCAAAATAACGCGAAAGAAATCAAGTTTTACGCCATTTTTATTTCTCTTTTCCTTAAATGGTTTGCTTAACAAATAGATGAACTCTCACGACAATAAGTTAACATGCAAAAATTAATAGTTGTATATTGGGAGTTGAATAAGAGAGAGTGAGTTTATGGATTTTGAAAAAATTGCTCAAAACATTATTGAGAATGTTGGTGGAAGGTCAAATATAAGTAATGTTACACATTGTATGACTCGTTTGAGGTTTGTTCTAGAAGACGATACATTAGCCAATGAAGATGAACTTAGAGCAATTGAAACAGTCATTTCTACAGTAAATAAAGCTGGACAATATCAAGTTGTTATCGGAAATAAAGTTGAAAAAGTATACAATGAAGTTATGAAGCAATTAGATGCTGAAGTTGAAGAAAAAAATTTTACTGAAAAAGATAGTAACGAAACATTTTGGAATAAAATTTTAAGAATTCTTTCTGAAATTTTTACGCCTATTGTACCGGTTATTGCGGCAGCTGGATTAATAAAAGGTTTATTAACAGCTGCTAACCTGTTGTTAGGAAATTATTATGGTTTAGATATTACAAACTCTGATACATACGTGCTCTTATTTGCTGTCAGTCAAGTAGTATTTTATTTTATGCCTATATTCTTAGCCTATACAACCTCTCGAGCATTAAAAACAAATCCATTCATAGGCATGACGTTAGGAGCCTTCTTAGTTTATCCACAAGTTGAAAGCATCATGATGGATTATACGACAGATACGACGATTTTCGGATTACCAGTTATCAAAGGAGCATGGGGTTCTGGAGAGACCTTGCGTGTGTTTAGTTACGTGGAATCTGTTATCCCTATTGTTATTTCTATTATTGTATTAGCTGTTTTAGAAAGAGCACTTAAGAAAGTTGTTCCAGAAGTCGTACAAATTATTCTAGTACCAGGAATTTCCCTTATCGTTATGGTACCCATTATGCTCGTTATTACTGGTCCGATTGGAATTTATGCTGGTAACTTCATCCAAGTTTCCTATAACAGTGTTATTTCGTTCAATGCAACACTTGGAGGAGCACTTATAGGTGGTCTATGGGGTGTACTAGTTGTTCTGGGAGCACATAGAGCCCTGTTACCTGTCGGATTAAATGATGTTGCAATAATGGGTAGGCAAAACCTATTAGCCTTTGCAGGAGCTGCAAACTTTGCACAAGGTGGAGCGGTTTTGGCTGTTATGTTAAAAACAAAAAATGCTGCCTTAAAGAGTGTTGCTCTATCTGCGTTTATTTCTGCAGTTTTAGTTGGGATAACAGAACCCGCCATCTATGGTGCAAACTTAAGACTTAAAAGGCCTATGATAGCTGCCGTTATTAGTGGTGCCATCGGTGGAGCGGTTATGGGATTTGGTGGAGTTTATGGGGATGCATTTGCAAATAATGGAATTTTAACGATATTTACTTATGCTGCATTTGGAACAAAAATATTTATTTATTATATCATTGGTTGTTTAGCGGCTTTCATTGGAGGAGTTGCATTGACCTATATTTTAGGATTTGAAGATTTGCCAGCTACTAAAGAGAGACAAGAAGATAGCTAATGAATAAGAAAAAAACAAAAGTATACCCCAATATAAGAAACTTAAAAAAACGCCTATTCCACTAACCGGAATAACAACATTCGCAATAGGATTAAAAATTTTATCAAGTGCAATAAAATTTAGTATGGTTTGAATCAAAAGTTTTACAGACATTTATTAGCCTCCAATTAATCGAATAAAGCAAGTTTTGGTGAGTTATTACACTATTCATGATGTACATGAAAAAACTATTCCTACAATTAGCATCTTAAAAATAATAAAACAAAAGCAACTGCTTTCATTGCCTCTTACTCGTTAAGACTCACATTGTTATTCAAAAAAAGATGAAAATACTTGAACAAAAAATACCGGCTTCTTTTGAAGAGAAATCGGTATTTTTTGATTGATGATAAGTTTATCGAGACGCTTTTGGTGGTTGGCAAACGTCACATTTGCGTTGGTGATTATTTTTAAATTTCTTAAATGTTTTTTCAAAATTATTGCCGCATGCACATTTAAAGAGTAATTTTTGAGAGAAACCATGATATTCAGTCGTTAATAATGTGCTATCAGAATTTTTCTCTACATAGTTTCTAATGTCATCAATCGTCCATCGTTTATTCATTTTCTTACACCTCACAATTTATCAATAGGCGGAGGCTTTTCTTGGCGTCCGTTCTGATTGAACTTCTTAATACTTTTAAGCTCCTCATTATAACACGGACTGCCCTATTCTAAAACAAAAGGTTTAATGCCCTATCGAAAACGACCTTGATCACGCTGATAGGTTCTAGCAGAATCTCTTATTTAACAGCAAATGTATTCAGTTTTGCGTGGTTTCTTCTTGACGATGATTTGACCTTGATCTGTTCTTCAACTATGCAAGGATCTTTTATTTCTGCAAACTAAAAAGGATCCTATTATATAAATCTTTTATATCTGAAAAAGTATTTTCTAAAATACCAGTTTGGAGCACACTGATCAAAATGACCATCGTTAAAGGACCTAATAATGCGCCCCAGAGACCAGAAATCTCAATACCGACATAAATCCCGATCAAAGCTAAAAGTGGATGAAGTCCTGTTTGTGTGCCCATGATTTTTGGTTCGATCACACGCCTAAAAAGAAAGAAGGCAATTCCGAGAATGAGTAAAAAGAGGCCTTTGTTTGGATCTCCAACGAACCACTCTAACATTCCCCATGGCAATAGCATCGCAATGGTCCCTATAAGCGGAATCAAGTCGATCAAAGCAAGAATGAGGGCAAGAATCAAGGCGTACTCTTGTCCATAAATCGTAAACGCAATGAGCATGAACATGAAGGCAATAAAAGCAAGAATGAGCTGCGTTTTGATATAACCACCTACACCCGATACCGTTGAAGATTTTAATAATCTTACGGTATTTAGTGTGCGCTGATTCATACGCTTTTTGATCAACTGCTTTATTGGTTGATAATCAGAAATCATAAAATAGAGGGCTAAAAAGAACGTCAATAGGTTCAAGAACAATGTGCCGGTGACAGAAATAAATAGGCTCGTCGTCACGACCGTTACATTCAATAGATTTCCGCTAAGGTTCTGGATAAATGCAAGAATGCTTTCGGTAAAATGGTTTAATAGTTCGACTGTCTGATTCGGTAAGACGCCGATTTGAACGGCGATCCAATCTTGCATCTCTTCAAATGCTCGGACAATGGAGGGCCAATTTACTTGGATATTGGTGGCTAGCCCTATGATTTCGCGAATAAGAATAGCAAAAACAATATAGGTAAATAAAGAAATAAAAGCGAGCAATAAGACGAAGATGACAAATGCCAAAAAAGTACTTGAGGACTTAGAATTGATTTTTAACTTACTCGTCTTATCATTTATGTTGCGCACTAATGGATTGACGATCACAGCTACAATAAATACAAAAATAAACGGATAGAATAAGCGAATCAATGTCGGTAATCCATAGAACACAAAAATGATCAATAAAACAAACAGCATGAATCGAATGGCTAATCTTCTAAACAACGCTTTGCTCGTTCTATCTAATTCCACAACCTCTCCTCTTTTCCAACTATATTTTCAAAAAAATGATACTGCAGAAAACTTTCTTTAACATTTTACTACTGATGCCTAGTCGACAGGTGCAGTGAGGATACTCATCAAGATGTTTGCTTTCATTGCTTTAACCATATCAGATTGGCATTCTTTTTGTACACTTAAACGACGCGAAAGATAAGGATAGAGACAAAATCGATTATTTGCTTCCTAGATTCGTTCTTTATTGGTAATCATAAACACTATTGTATTTTGTTAAAGACAGAAAAACTCATTCTCGATTGCCAATAAGCAATGAAAATGAGTTTTTTTATAGCATACATGATTGGAAAAAGCGTTGTGTTACTTTCTTTTATTCACGATATTCGGCACCGCATCAAAATAAAATCGACTTTTACCCTTTCTGAAAAGAATAAAGAGCGCATGTAAAACTAAAATGCCCCACATGATAAAGTTGAAAGTAATCAGCCCAACAGTAAACCAGACTTGATAAGGATATAGAGGTGAATCCATATTTAACTCAACTTTTGACCAAGCTTGTACGATGGTTGAAAGGAATATAGGCGCCCCTAATAAAAGCGTTCTTTTTAATAGTGCTGGCCATCTCGGCTGTTCCTCATTTGGCTGTGCCAACTGAAATCGAAGTGCATTTGTCCCAATCGTCTTTCCACTCCAGAAGATCGGCACGAAAAAGAAAAAGATCAAGAAACCAATCAACGGATAGAGAAAATCTGTAAATGGATTATTTCCTAAGAGATACCGTACAAAAGACCAGCTGAAACTAAAAACGACATAATCGACGACGATGGCTAATAGCTGCTGAGTTGGAGAAGCAAATGTATTTCTTTGAATTTCTCTCCCCTTCTCGATAATGTTCTTTTGAGATGGGAATAGAGCTAGAAAGATGGGTGCGACCAAAAAGCCCAACAACGTTCCTGTACTATTAAGAATCAGGTCATCTACGTCAAAAATACGGTAAGGCGCATTATAAATGCCGTAGATACCGGTTATTTGTGTCACTTCATAAAATAATGAAAGTGCAAACCCTAAGCCAAATGCCTTCTTCCAGTAGCGTTTGTCTTGAAAAAAGTACCTGAGATAAACACCAAAAGGAAATAACAACAAAAAGTTAAAGACGGCTTGTATAAAGGCACTTTCTTTAAATATTTGTAGATAAGTCCTTGGCTGTGTAAGAACGACTGAGCTGCTGTCCAGTACGTCCCAAATAAAATAGAAAGGGATCAGCGAATAATGTTTCGTTCCTGGTGCTTGCAATGAACGAACATCACGCGTAGCTGGAAGCGGCAGCAACACTAAAAATAGCGCTGTGATCATGTAAAAAATAAAAGAATACACTACTATTGAAGCCCAAAAGCTCAAATAGCCATATTTCCGATAACTATAAATAAGCCACGGAATAAAAATAAAGAAACTCAAAATAAAGAAGATAATGACTGCTGTTTTTATCGTAAACAAATACGTATCCACTGTCGATGCTCGCTTCTCATAAAATAATGAACAAAATGTTTAATACAGCTATTATTTTAATTTATTACCCTTTCTTTTTCAATTCTTAAATTGCCCAAGTGCTCATTTATATAGCAAACAGAATTTGCATGTCTACTCATGGACTAAAATCCAGTTGAGTGGGAAACATACGAGCTTTGCGTTCCTACTCAAGGTTCAAAGTCCAGTTGAGTGGGAAACATACTGGCTTTGCGTTCCTACTTAACGATTAAAATTCAGTTGAGTGGGAAACATACGAGCTTTGCGTTCCTACTCAAGATCCAAAATTCATTTGAGTAGGAAACGAATCGATTGTCTCTATAGCCACTGCTTATTTATTTTGATATAAATATCTTTGACGATTTGCGTCAGGACAACGTAAGCCAAAATAATGAAGAAGGCCCATTTCCAGTAGGCAGATGGCAGTGCGACTAGGTCAATGTATGTGCCAAATTTGCTTCCTGGAATCGCGATTGCTGCTAGAACGACAATAATGGTCGATAAAGTTACCCCGATACTGGCATTGCTTTGTATAAACGGAATCTTCTTTGTACGAATGACATGAACGACGACGGTCTGCGTGATCAAACCAATGACAAACCAACCTGTGTGGAACAGTGCCGCATCTTGGGTGGTATTGGCATGGAAGACAAACCACAGCACGATAAAAGTCAGAATATCAAAGATCGAGCTGATTGGTCCAATGCTGAGCGTAAATTTCATTAAATCTGAAGTTCCCCATTTCGTTGGTTTCATCAAATCTTCTTCATCCATGCGGTCCCAAGGAATGGTCAGCTGTGCAATGTCATAAATCAAGTTTTGAACAAGGATTTGGATCGAAAGCATCGGCAAGAATGGTAAGAAGGCACTTGCGACCAAAATGCTAAAAACATTTCCAAAGTTGGAACTGATGGTCATTTTAATATACTTCATCATGTTACCGTAAACATTGCGCCCTTCTAGAACCCCATCTTCCAATACGGTCAAACTTTTTTCTAATAAGATGATCGAGCTTGCTTCTTTTGTGATATCAGCTGCGTTATCCACAGAAATTCCCACATCCGCTGTTCGAAGAGCAGGCGCATCATTGATTCCATCACCCATAAATCCAACTGTTTGGCCTTTTTCTTGCAGCCTATCAATGATTCTTGATTTTTGGGCTGGGTTCAGCTTGGCAAATAGGTTTACTTCTAAAACGACTTTCGCTAGTTCTTCATCGCTTAAGCTATCTAATTCAGTTCCTAAAATAATCCGTTCTACTTCGATTCCCACGTCTTTACAAATTTTTTGTGCAACGATCTCATTGTCTCCCGTCAGCACTTTCACATTCACACCATGTTCATGCAAAGATTTTATTGCGGTAATAGAAGATTGTTTTGGCGGGTCTAAAAAGCCCATAAAGCCAGCGATCACCATCTCTTTTTCATCTTTCACTGAATAGATCGCCGAGTCGTGGACATCTTTTTTATAAGCAACGGTCAAAACGCGCATCCCTTGCTTGTTCATTTTTTTACTGATGTTTTCCATCTTTTGCCGCAATTCTTCAGTCAAAGCAAGCACTTCTCCATTGATCTCCACATAGCTGCAAATGTCCAACATCTCTTCTGCTGCACCTTTTGTCACCATTAGTTGATGACCATTACTTTTTACAGCAACCGTCAAACGTCTCCGCGTAAAATCGAAGGGGATCTCATCGATTTTCTCTACCTTTTCAAAATGTTCTTCTTCATGGTTGTCTTGCACATATTCGATCACAGCATGATCCATCACGTTCTTCCAACCGGTTTGGTAATTGGAATTCATGAAAGCCATCTCTAAAACCCGTTTGCTTTCATTTCCTAATGGATCTAAGTGCTGGACTAAAACGACTTTATCTTCGGTGATCGTTCCTGTTTTGTCGGTACACAGCACATCCATTGCGCCCAAATTTTGGATCGCATTCAGTTCTTTGACGATCACTTTTCTTTTCGACATCGTAATCGCACCTTTTGCCAAGTTGCTCGTTACGATCATTGGCAGCATTTCAGGCGTCAACCCTACTGCAATGGCAATCGAGAAGAAAAAAGCTTCTGCCCATTCCCCTTTCGAAAAGCCATTGATGAGGAAAACGATCGGCACCATCACAGCCATAAATTGAAGCAAGAGCTTACTGATGTTTTTTACACCGCGGTCAAAGATTGTTTCGCCTCTTGATTTAGCAGACTGAGTTGCAATATCGCCAAAGAAAGTTTCTTCCCCTGTTTTCAAAACCAGCACTTTTCCTTGCCCACTCAAAACATCCGTCCCCATAAAGGTTAAGTTCTCAAGATCTAAGGCTGTTACATCCGTCGTTTGGTCTGGCTGTGTGTTCTCTGAAGCCACTTTTTCAATCGGAAGAGATTCCCCTGTTAACGAAGATTGATTGACAAATAAGTCCTTTGCCCAGATCAAACGCGCATCTGCAGGAATCATATCCCCAGTTGACAGGTCAACGATATCTCCTGGAACGATTTCATCGATCGGAATTTCTTTCGTTACCCCGTCTCTCGTTACTGCACTGGTGGTTTCGATCAGTTCTTTTAAAGCAAGGCTGGCTTGTTGGGAACGATACTCTTGAACGAAATGCAAGCCTGCACTAAATAAAATCATCACACCCATAATGATACTGGCATCATAATCTTTTGTAACGGCTGAAACGATCATTAAAAGGGCTAATACATATATAAAGGGATCGTTAAAGCCTTGCAATAATAATGTGTACCAAGGAGTTGGTTTTTGTGCCGCCACTTTATTTGGTCCATATTCTTCCAATCTGTCTGCTGCTTCTTTTTTTGACAAGCCTGTTTCACTGGTTTTCAGCTTTTGTAACACTTCTTCTTTAGTCAAATGCCCTAGTTTTACTAATTCACTGTTCTTTGACTTTTTTTCTACATAGATATGTTTTTTCTTGTTTGCCATTCTCTACCTCTCCTTTGTTGAGCAGCAAGTTGAGCTCCTGCTCTTCGTTATCTATTATTTTTGTGTCCCTCTGATTGGTATCCATCCTGACCACCCCCAGAAATAACCTTGTATGGCAAAACTAAGCCATCTTTTTAAGGAAAAAGATATGAATGATGAAACCTATTTTTTCTAATGGCACAGTTAAAAACATTTGAAAAAGATTGTTTTCTTTATTGAGAACATAGAAAAAGCCCTACTCAAAGAAGCAGGGCTTTTCCATAAAACAATAATGGTTTATTTGTTCATCATGACCTCTTCATCGAGTTTTAGCACTGTACAGCATAGGGAACAACCCCAGCTGCATTAAGAATTCCCTTAATTCGAAAATTCCTGGTAACCCATTGGCGTCTTTCGACATTTCTGGGCAGCAGCGTATCTCTTGTACAGAAGCCTCACCTAACAAGGTTATTCAATTTTTCATTCTTATCCAGTATATCGGTTATTTCTTGCAATAGCAAACCTTCTGTATTTAACAATCGTGTCAATGAATGGAAATAATCGCATGGTAGCTGATCCTGTAGGCGAGTTGCAACGCAACAGAGACCAACTTGTTCACAGGAGCTTGCTCTGTGAACGAGTTGAAGATCCTACACGCTGAACTTGTTCATAGAAGCCTTGCCTGTGAACGAGTTGACGGTTTTATGTTCTGAACTTGTTCATAGAAGCCTGGTCTGTAAACGAGTTGACGGTTTTACGTTCTGAACTTGATCATAGAAGCCTTGTCTGTGAACGAGTTGAGGGTTTTACACGCTGAAGTAGTGTTATTTTAGAACAGAATAAAAATAATGCACATCTATCCATGAAAATTTGTCCTAACTGCAAAAAAGAGGATAGCTTAGTCGCTATCCTCTTTCGGTGCTGTTTATTTTCGTCTTTCTTTTCGAACTATTGTGTTCTTTTAATGACTTACTTTAGGTTTCGTTGCTTCAACGTTGATCTTAAAATCAATCTTTTTTGATTTTCAAGGTCATAGCGTTAAGGGCAACGATCACTGTACTCAACGACATAAGGATAGCGCCGACAGCTGGGTCTAAAATGATTCCCCAATGTGCTAGGACACCTGCCGCTAAAGGAATAGCTACAATATTATAACCAGCACCCCACCATAAGTTTTGGATCATTTTTTTCCGTGTTTGCTTTGCAAGGTCAATAAAGTGAAGGATATCTTGCGGATTACTATTGGTCAATACAACATCCGCCGAGTCAATGGCGACATCTGTTCCGGCACCGATCGCGATACCAATCGTTGCACGAGCCAAACTTGGTGCATCATTGATTCCATCTCCGACCATAGCCACACGACGACCTTCGTTTACCAGTTTAGAAATGATTTCTTCTTTTCCATCTGGCAGCAACGCAGCATGGTATTGATTGATGCCCAAATATTTCGCAACGCTGGCAGCAGCTTCTTCATTATCCCCTGTCAGCATTACGGGTTCAATGCCGCGTTCGTTCAAGGCAGCGATAAACGCTTTTGCTTCTGGTTTAATTTTATCGCCTAAAGCAATCATGCCGATCAGTTTGTTCTCGATCAATAGATAACTGATAGTGTTTCCTTGGTTTTGGTAATCCTTGATTGCTTCTTCATCCACTGTTAAATTGAATTTTTTCAAAGCTTTGGCGTTTACGATTTTGACTTCTTTGCCGTCCACTTTACCTTCTAAACCGACACCAGAAATGTTTTCCACATCTGTAGCCTTTTTAGGTGTAATGGAACGTTCTTTCAAATATTTCATGATTCCGTCTGCAATTGGATGGTTCGCACTCGCTTCTAATGCACCGATATAGCCTAAAAGTTCTTCTTCATTAACGTTAGAATCAAAAGCTTCAACACCTGTCACTGAGAAGGTTCCTTGTGTCAAAGTACCTGTTTTGTCTAACAAAATCATATCTAAATCATGAGCATTTTCTAGTGCATTACGGTTTTTCAACAATAAGCCGTTCTTTGCTGCAATAGACGTAGAACGTGCTACTACTAAAGGAATCGCTAAACCTAAAGCGTGAGGACATGCGATGATGAACACGGTCACCATGCGTTCGAGCGCATCTGGCAAATCGGATAGAAATAGCCATACGATAAACGCTGCTATACCAGAGATAAGAGCAATATAGAACAACCATTTTGCAACCTTATCGGACAAAGCTTCTAGTTTAGACTTTTCAGCTTGAGCCCGGCGAACCATGTCCATCACTTTGGCTAAATAACCACTTTCGCCTGTACCTGTAACCACAATTTCAATGGTCCCATTACCGTTTACGGAACCTCCGATCACACGGTCGCCAACTTTTTTCATGACGCCGCGAGATTCACCTGTAACGGCAGACTCGTCAACTGTTGAACTTCCTTTTTCAATTTGTCCATCAGTCGGCATCTTATCTCCTGCTCGAACGACAAGATGGTCTCCTTCATGAACATCTTGTAAGGAAACTTTTTCTTCACTGCCATCAGATCTTTTGCGTGTTACTTCATCTGGCAATAGTTCCGCTAATTTTTGAAGCGCATCGCTGGCATTCATCACTGCATTCATTTCGATCCAATGCCCCAGCAGCATAATCACGATCAAGGTCGCTAATTCCCAGAAGAAGTTCATGACATGGTCTCCTAGGAAAGTGTTCGCAATAAAGGAGTATAGACTATAGACATAAGCAACAGAAATCCCCATTGCGATCAACGTCATCATAGCTGGATTCTTTGCTTTTAATTCCATTTTAGCTCCGCTTAAAAACGGTTCCCCGCCATAGAAAAACAGGAAAGTTGCCAAAATCAAAACGAGCCAATCTGAACCAGGGAAAGTGAATTGGAAAGGCAGCTCGATCCCCATCATTGGTGACATTAAAATGATGGGAATAGCTACGATCAATGATAGCCAAAATTTTTGTTTAAAGTTTCCCATGTGCATCGAATGGTCCATTCCACCCATGTCATGTCTCTCATGACCTGAATGATCCATCCCGCTCATGTCGTGAACTGCATGCATCGAGTGATCCATGCCACTCATATTATGATGTTGATGCGTGGAGTGGTCCATGTTGCTCATGTCATGATGTTGATGAGCTGAATGATCCTTGCCATGACTATCGTGATGCTGGTGCATATCATGTTCATTTGCTGATGAATGTTGTTTGCTCTTACTCATTGTTTGTCCTCTCTTTCTTTTATTTTGAAAAAGTTATTGGTGAAGTAAAGGCGATGAACAGACGCTTGTTCAACACCTTACTTTCACCTTAGCACAAGTTTGGTTGTTACGAAAACAAAAGGCAGCTACTTAACAGCATAAGGTGTTTCTTGCAATGAATCAGCTAATGCTTTCTCGTCATAATTTCCAGTAACGATTGCTGTTTTTGTCGCTAAATCTACGTCAACATTTTCTACTCCTGCAACATGGCTGAATTGTTCTTTCACCGTATTAGCACAACCTGCACATTTTAATCCTTCAATTTCATATTGTTTACTCATCCTGATCTCCTCTTTCCTTATATTAATAATGAATTAAATAGTTTACGCTTGTAAACATCTTTTACACTTCTTACTATATCTCTAATGTTTACAAATGTCAACGACAAAGTTTCATTTTTTTATTAACTTTGACACATTTAAATAAATGAGCAGTTTTTGGTTGACCAGTATTCCTTTTTTTAAATTATCTTCTTTAAATACTCCTTAGTGAACGAATGCTTTTACAAATTTAGATGATGATATTTGTTCGCTTTGTAAAATCTGAGTTCATTTTGCCAACTTGACTGGCGATGCTCAATTGATAGGATATGATCTGAGGTTATTTTGCACATGCGGAAGTAAAATATAGTTGACCTGGTTCTGAATCAGAATAAATGCATTGAACATGCATTTTTGACACCGCTGCATTTGATTTAAGCGATACTTTTTCAACTTTCTCTTTAGATCAGCTCTTCTATTTCCACTTGAAATCCTTTAACATATAAAGAAGGTGAACGTATTCTTTCTAAGCACAAGGATGCTCAGATAGAATACTTATTTCAACGTCGTAGAGAAAGTAGGGATTTGTGTGGATATTCAACATTATCAAGAATTTATCAGTGCGTTTTACAAAAAGAGAAACTGGTATCAATACAACTCTTTCATCCATCCCATTTTTTTCTCTGAAGAAGTTGGCGAAGTCTGCCGCGCAATAAGGTCTATCGAGATAGGAAGAGATCGTCCCGATGAAGCGACGCCAGATCAGGCAGAACAACTCGAAAACCTTACAGAAGAATTAGGCGATGTGTTAGACAATTTGTTTATCATTGCCGACAAATATGACATCTCTCTAGAAACGATCATGATCAAACACCAAGAAAAACTATTTTCTAGATACAAAGATGCATAAGATTACATACAAAAACCCACTTCTATGATTTGCAGAAGCGGGTTTTTGATTTGTGCAATGTTTGCAGGGCATTGAACCTCAGAAAGGCTAGCCTTATTATCTCTCTACGATTTTTTTAAACGCTTCGATCGTACATCCTAAAGTAACGGTATCACGATGCAACTCTAAAAGCGGCGTCTCTTTTATATTCTTACCAGGACGAGTAGTAAAAGCATACAGCATGCCACTTTCTGCTAACCGCTTCACATCATTAGAATCGTAAATACCAAAAGGATAGGCAAATACATCTGGAACATCTACATATTCACCGCATTCAGCCAAATCTTCTTTCAACTCTTGAAGTAAAGCAGCTTGCATTTCTGTTGTTCCATCTTGATGCCGCATGTGTAACGCACTCGTATGGTTAGCAAATTCAAAAACGTCTCGCATCGATTCAAGTTCTGATTTGCTCATAACTGTTGATTGATTTGGAACGAAAGGTTGTGCTTCTTGCGACAACCACCCTCGTACAACAAAGCAAACGGCATGAAATTGATGTTCTTTTAAAATCGGATAAGCATATTGATAAACCGATTGAAACGCATCATCAAATGTTAACAGCACTGATTTTTCAGGCAGCTCAATTCCTTTTTCATAAAAATCTTTTACTTTTTGAAGCGTTAAGGTGTGATATCCTCCCGCCTTCAAAACAGCCATTTGCGTCTTAAAATCTTCTAGATAACTAAAAAGCACTGTCGGTAAAGCATCTTGATACTGTTGAGCGACAGAAATTGGCGAAGCTTCTGCCCCATTCCATTCTGCTGACTTGCGTATTTCATGATACATTAAAACATTGAAACCCATCATCCTACCTCTTTCCCTTTGTCCTTCATCTAAATCTTCTTATTTCTTAACCTCACTTGATTATACATCCGATGAATGATTGAGTACAAAGAATAGTCGATTAAAAAATTTTTCGAGTACAAAAAAGAGAACTGTATATAAACAATTCTCTTTTGATGATATATATATTTAATAGATTTAATGCTTCGAAAACTGGCTAGCTTTATGAGCTTCTTCCAACTTGTTTGTTTATCTTACATTCTGTATTTCGACGCCTTTTTCTGAACCGACGATCACGGTGTTGACGCAATCTAGGAAGAGACCATGTTCAACCACGCCTGTTTGATGATCAAGCCAATCTGCTAATGTGTGCGGGTCGGCTATTTTTTTCATTTGCAGGTCGATGATATAGTGACCAGCATCTGTTAGATAGCGTTCGCCGTCTTCCGTTTGGCGAAAGGCTGGACGGTAGCCTCTTTCTTTGAACAGTTTCAACAGTTGTTGACTGCCGTATGGGATCACTTCTACTGGTAAAGGAAAATCCCCTATTTCTTTCACCAATTTGCTGTCATCAACGATCCAAATGACGGTGTCTGAATAACGAGCAACGATTTTTTCAAATAATAGTGCTCCGCCGCCGCCTTTGATGCCTTGATACGTGCTGGATATTTCATCTGCACCGTCGATCGTGATGTCGATTTGATCCACTTCATCCACGCTTTTCAATGGGATCCCTAAAGCTTCTGCTTGTATTTTTGTTTGAGCGGAGGTTGTTACGCCAGTGATATGTAATCCCTTTTTAACTCTTCTTCCAAGCGCTTCCACCATATAGTAAGCTGTTGAGCCGGTTCCAAGACCAACTACCATACCTTCTTCTATAAATTCTGCTGCTTTTTCTCCTACCAATTTTTTCAGGTTCATTCTAATCCCCCTTCCTTTTAGCTTCATTATCTCATTTTCCAAATTAAAAAACTAATCTTTTTTAGCTTTCATAATTGAAAAAGCAACTGATGATCAAGCTGCAAAAACCAGTTCAAATGTTTCGCAGACAACGGCCATTTTTGTGCTGAAGGGTTCGCTGATTTGTTCGCATTCCCTTTTGAAGAAAACTTTATGGGCTTCTGTCCAGTAGGCTACTGATCGATCTCCTTCTCCTTCTCCTGCCGCAACCTCTTCCGTTACTTCATCAAAAGGAAAAACTTTGACCTCTAAGGTTTGAATAATGCCTACTGCTTGGCCTTCTCCATCCAAAATGACCGAATAAGCCTTTTCTTTTGGCAACGGTTCGTTATTGACTTCATACAGCCGTTTCAAACTGCAGGTCATTGTTTTTAATCCTTCCAGCACGAGAGCGGCCAATTCATCTGCCATCTCTTTTGTATCTCCGAACGCCCATACATCATAGCTGTCCGGCAAATGGGGATTTTGTATTTGAAAACTTTCCCATAGTTGCTGTGCTGATTCATTTTCCATTTCTTTTACACCCTTATTCTTTTTATTTATCGCTATACTTTCTACTTTATTTACTTCTAAAAATTGATAACAGTGGATCCATGCATTTTCTGATGGCGAACGCTTAACTGAACTTCAGGCAGCAAGTTGCTGTATTTATGCCTTTTTTGTGAACAAAAGTTATTCTACCATAAAAAAAATTAAATGCTATTAATATGAATTTTGTGTTAAGTCTTGCTTAAAATAAAGACTGGTTTCTTTCAAACACGCAGATAAAACCCTTTTCGGCATAGAAAGCCTAGTTCTACAATATTTAACGTTGGTCTGTAAAATATCATTTTTTTTAATGCTAAACTCGTTAGAATCCTATTTCTAGAAATTTCAGGAGGCGCATAGGGCTACTGATAGCCATGAAAAAAGATGCAATGTGAATCACTTAGTGTTAGGCTTTAGCCGTTACACTAAGTTTGAAGCTTGCAAACATTGTGACGCGTTTTTCGGCTCAATGTGTTCTCATGGCTTTCCATCAGTAGCCCATCGACCGGAGGAAATTTCTTTACCAACGTTAAAAGAAGAAGAACCGAAAGTCTTCACTTTTCCGTAAGAAGCTGTATGACGTTCATGTATATCCTTTTTCAGCAAAAAAATGCCTTAAAAGTTCATGTTCGATGAGCTTTTAAGGCAGCAACTATTTCATTTAGGCTTTAGGTTTGAATCCTTTCAATCGTAAAGCATTCAATAACACAGATACAGAACTCAAGCTCATTGCAGCGCCGGCAAACATTGGGTTCAATAATGGTCCGCCAAATAAATGTAAGACACCCATAGCAACTGGAATTCCGACCGTATTATAAGCAAATGCCCAGAATAAGTTTTGCTTGATATTCTTGATCGTTGCACGACTTAATTCAATGGCTGTCGGTACATCCATCAAGTCACTGCGCATCAATACAATGTCGGCTGATTCAATGGCAACGTCTGTACCAGAACCAATCGCGATCCCAACATTAGACTGAGCCAAGGCAGGAGCATCATTGATTCCATCGCCGACCATTGCCACGTGCAAGCCTTCGTTTTGCAATTTCTTCACTTCGTTGGCTTTATCTTCTGGCAATACTTCGCTAAAGACGCGATCAATGCCTACTTGTTTGGCAATAGCTTCTGCCGTACGCTTGTTATCACCTGTAATCATCGCCACTTCGATTCCCATGCGATGTAATTTATCAATGGCTGCGATACTGTTTTCTTTAATCGTATCCGCTACAGCCACGATCCCGATCAATTGATTGTCTGCTGCGATAAACATTGGAGTTTTTCCTTCAGAGGCTAAACGATCTGATACTTCTTGTGCATCCATCATATCAATGTTATTTTCTACCATTAACTTTCTATTTCCTAATAAAACTGTTTGGTCATCAACCTCAACTTGGATACCATGTCCAGGAATGGCGTTAAATGCTTTGACCTCTTTGAAGGTAAGTTGACGTTCTTTTGCGCCTTCAACAATCGCTTCACCAAGAGGATGCTCTGAACTGACTTCCGCTGAAGCCGCAATTAAAAGAACCTCTTCTTCATCATATCCATTATAGTTGACAATATCTGTCACGACCGGTTTTCCTTCTGTGATCGTACCTGTTTTATCAAATACGATGGTATGAATTTTTTGTGCTTCTTCTAACGCGTCACCGCTCTTGATCAGGACGCCGTTTTCTGCACCTTTACCAGTACCGACCATAATGGCTGTTGGTGTTGCCAAGCCTAGGGCACAAGGACAAGCAATGACTAATACAGAAATCGTGATCGTTAATGCAAATACCCATGACTCTTGGCCTAAGAAGAACCAAGCTAAACCAGACAAAGCTGCTAACCCTATAACGATAGGAACAAAAATTCCCGAAACTTTATCCGCTAATTTTGCAATCGGTGCTTTTGAACCTTGTGCGTCTTCCACTAATTTAATGATTTGTGATAAGGTTGTATCTTTACCAACTTTTGTCGCTTTGAAACGGAAAGAACCGTTTTTATTGATACTTGCGCCAACGACATTATCGCCGGCTTTCTTTTCGATCGGAATACTTTCTCCCGTGATCATCGATTCATCTACAGCAGAGCTGCCTTCGACAATAACACCGTCAACAGGGATTTTATCTCCAGGACGTACCACTAAAATGTCTCCTGTAACAACAGCATCAATTGAAATTTCAACTTCTTCTCCATTACGGACAACGCGTGCAGTTTTTGGCGCTAAGCCCATTAGCTTTTTGATTGCTTCTGACGTTTTTCCTTTTGAAACAGCTTCTAGATATTTACCTAAAGTGATCAAAGCCAAAATAACAGCTGCCGATTCAAAGTATAAATCCGGATGACCATGCTGAACTTCAACCCGGCCTATTGCCAACAACACTGTCATGACGATTCCTTGCAAAAGCGCTGCTGATGTTCCAATGGCAATCAAAGAATCCATATTAGGGTGGCCTTTAAATAAAGCTTTATACCCTACTGTATAGAACGAACGGCCTAAATAAATTACTGGCAGCGTTAGAATAAGCTGTGTAATGGCATAGGTTACTGTGTGCTGTACAGGATCAAGAAAACCTGGTATTGGTAATCCGCCAAAAGGCAACATAGGACCCATGGCAACATATAACAAAGGAATCGTAAAAATTGCTGACCAAATGAAACGCGTCCATAATTCTTTAATGTGAGCTTGACGTTTGTCAGCTCCGTCATCGCCTGCATGTGAGGCTGTTTCTGGAATGGCTTGATAGCCGGCATCTTCTACAGCTTTTAAAATATCTCCTGTAGAAACAGCACCTTCATCATAGCTCACCGTCATTTTTTCTGTTGCCAAATTGACAGAGACAGTATCTACACCTGCTACTTTTGCAACACTTTTTTCAATCGTTTGCGCACATGATGCACAAGTCATTCCTTCAATTTCAAAACTTTGCGTCGCTGTATTTTTTAACGCTTTATACCCAGCATCTTCCACTGCTTGTTCGATATCATTTCCACTTAACGCAGCACCATCATAAGAAACGCTCATTTTTTCTGTTGCTAAGTTGACAGAAACATCTTGAATACCTTTTAACTTATTTACACTTTTTTCAACGGTTTGCGCACATGACGCGCAAGTCATTCCTTCAATTGCATACGTATCTTTTATCAATTTCTTCATCCCCTTTGAAGTATGCGAGAAAGAAAAGGTTTCCTATCTCGTATAAAATATTTTCTTATCTTTTTTCAGCGGTATATCCTGCTTCAGAAACTGCGGCGATCACTGCTTCATTTGTTACTTTTTCATCAGTAGTTACGGTTAATATTTTTGTATCAACCGCTGCATTTGCTGATTCGATCCCGGCTACGTTGTTGACTGCTTTTTTCGATTTTTGCTTTGCAATGTCCGCATGACATATCAGGCACGACATAAGTGGTTGTAGTCATTATTTAATTCCTCCATTTTTAAACACAATGACACATTACCTTTTCTACGGCAAAGGGTCTTTTATCTTGTATCACTTTGTTCTAAGCGGTCTAAATCTTGATGTGTGAACTCATTGCTCATGATTAATTCACTGACAATATTTTTTATATTCATCAAACAAGACATTTCCGTTACTTCTTTTGTAAGCTGATGAATACTATCTTCTTCTGGGATTAAAGGGAAGTAGTAAAACTTATTTCCTTCTTTCTTCGTATCTAAACGCTTTTTACTCACTAGCCGTTTCAATAAAGTTTTAACTGTAGATATTATCCTGTCGAACTTTTCATTAATCAATTGATACGTCTCTTTACTTGTGATATTTTCTTGCATCCAAACAATTTTCATAACTTGCCATTCAGCGTCAGAAATCTGCATGGTCTATTCCTCCCACAAAGCAACTTCACTCTTGTGCCCATGGGTATGCTTGAGTTAACCTTTTTATTCCTTTGGTAAATAATCACTTTCATCATGTGTATCGTATGATGACGGTGATCCATCTAATTTATTTCTTAGTAACGTTTACGTTCGTAATCATCTCTACATATTCTATAGTACACTCCACGTTTACATTTGTCAACGGAGATTATTTTGTTTTCTTAAAGCGATTCACCCATCGATTTCCAGAAGCTTTTTGATTGTCTCTTTATTTTGTTCAAAACCGGTGAGTATCTCTGTTTTCTTTTTGAATAACCGAGAAGAAGTAAATACTAAAGTCGGTACAATGCGATTTCCAGTGAGAGCTTTCATCTCCTCTTCTTTTTCAGAATCATGGTCCAATTCAAATTGTTGAAAAGAGACTTGATGGTCCTTTAAAAACTGCTTCAGACTTTGACAGTCCCCACAAAATGACCGCGTATAAATTTTCAAAGTTGGTTGTTTCATAAATAACCGTCCTTTTGTTTACATTTGTAATCTACGCTTATACTATACCATGATTACTGATATGTGCAAATAAAAGATTCGGCTTTTGTTGTCAAAAAATATCCATACAAAAAAAGCGACTGAATCAGTCGCTTTTTTGTTAAAAATCAGAAAACACTTGAGTCTTCTCTCTTTTGATTATTTTTCCGCTATTTCCGATGCATTTTAAATTCAAGGAAGTAATCATTATAGATGCCAATATATTCTTGGCCGAGATTTTCGTAAACTTCCATGTGTTTCATCGTTTCATCGGAAGGATAGAATTGTTCGTCTTCTGTGATTTCTTCAGGCATCAACTTGACGGCTTCTTCATTTGGAGTGGAATAACCGATATACTCAGCATTTTGTGCAGCATTTTCGGGTTCCAGCATAAAGTTGATAAAGGCATAAGCAGCTTCTTTGTTTTTAGCGGTATTTGGAATCACAATATTATCAAACCACAAGTTGGTTCCTTCATTCGGAATGACATAGTGTAAATGCTCATTTTCATACAGCATTTCGGCAGCTTCGCCTGAAAACGTAACTGCAACCGAGCTTTCTTCCTGGATCATATACATTTTGATTTCATCCGCTACAATGGCTTTAACATTCGGCGTCAAGTGATCCAGTTTCTCAGCTGCGGCAGCCAATTCAGCATCATTCTTTGAATTCAGCGAATGCCCCATACTGTTCAAAGAAAGCCCCATAATTTCTCGTGCTCCATCGATCAGCATCACACTGTCTGCGAAAGCTGGCTTCCAAAGGTCTTCCCAATGTTGGATCTCGCCTTCTTTGACAAATTTGTCATTATAAATGATCCCGAGGGTGCCCCAAAAATAAGGAATAGAATATTGATTGTCAGGATCAAAAGGCAGATCTAAAAATTGCTGGTCAATATTATCGAGACCTTTGATCTGAGTGTGATCCAGTTCTTCAAGCATGTTTTCATCGATCATCCGCTCGATCATGTATTCACTCGGGACTGCCATGTCATAGTTGGTCCCACCTTGTTTGATTTTCGTATACATGGCTTCATTAGAGTCAAACGTTTCATAGGAGACAACATATCCTGTTTCCTCTTCAAATTTAGTGATCAATTCCGGATCAATGTAATCTCCCCAGTTGTACAAACTAAACGTATTGCCTGAAGTGATCCCTTGTGCTCGGTTTAATTGGTGATTAGCAAAAATCAGTACTCCGCACACAGCGGCAATCAGTCCGCCTAGTAAGGCTAATCGTTTCATAACAGGTCCACCACCTTAGCACGTTCTCTTTCACGAGACTTTTGTTTTTTGGTCATATTGTATTGCTGGATAAAGTAGTAACCCACAACCAATATCAGCGCAAATAAGAACATAATCGCGCTCAGCGCATTGATTTCTAAGCTGACACCTTGTCTGGCTCTTGAATAGATCTCAACAGAAAGAGTGCTGAAGCCGTTCCCTGTCACAAAGAAGGTCACAGCAAAATCATCTAGCGAATACGTGAATGCCATAAAGTAACCAGCCAAGATCCCCGGAGTGATCGAAGGCAAAATAATCTTGCTTAACACTTGCAAATTGTTGGCACCCAGGTCTCTTGCAGCTGTGATCATCGAAGGGTTCATTTCTTGCAACTTTGGCAATACCATCAAGACAACGATGGGAATGCTGAAGGCAATATGCGACAGCAAAACAGATGCAAAGCCCAATTTGAACCCGACAAAGGTAAACATGATCAGGAAGCTGGCACCAATAATGACATCGGGCGAAACCATCAATACATTGTTAAAACTCATCAAGGTATTCCGTGTTTGTCGTTTCTTAACGTAATGGATCCCAATAGCACCTAGCGTCCCAATGATCGTCGCAAGCAACGAAGAAAGGAGCGCGACCAGCAGCGTATTCAATACGATACTGATCAAACGTTTATCCGCAAAAACAGCTTGATAATATTCCCAAGTAAAGCCGGTAAAGCTATTCATCGTTCCGCCTTCATTAAAGGAATAAAAAATCAAGTAAAGGATCGGCAAGTACAAGACAATAAACACAAAAATCAGATAAAGATTCGACCATTTAAACTTTTTTTGTCCCATTTAGCGGATCGCTCCTTTCTTTTTCTTTTCTCCCGTCAACAGCATGGTCAAGACCATCGCAATGATCAAGAAAACACCGATCGTTGAACCCATTCCCCAGTTTTCAGTCACTAAGAAGTGTTGTTCGATGGCAGTCCCTAAAGTGATCACACGATTTCCGCCGATCAAACGTGTTAGCATAAACAATGAAAGCGAAGGGATAAAGACGGCTTGCACACCACTTTTGACACCTGTTAAAGAAAGTGGGAAGACGACGCGTCGAAACGTTTGCCAACTATTTGCTCCCAAATCATAACTGGCGCTGATCAATGAAGGGTTGAGTTCTTCTAGTGCATTGTAGATCGGCAAAATCATAAAAGGAATTTCAATATAAGTCGCTACAAATAAGAAACTAGCATCTGTAAATAAAATTTGCTGTGGAGCAATGCCCATAAAGGATAAAAATTGATTAGCTGTTCCGTTCATACTAAAGATCCCGATAAAGGCATATGCTTTTAACAATAGGTTGATCCATGTCGGCAAAATGATCAACAGCAACCATAATTGTTTATGTTTTGTTTTGGTCAATAGATAGGCTGTTGGGTAGCTGATCAATAATGTAAACAGTGTGATCAAAAATGCATACCAAAAAGAATTGAGCGTCATCTTTAAATAAGTGCCGGATTGAAAATACGTTTGATAATTTTCGAGTGTAAAGTCATCATGAATATTAAAAAAAGATTGATAAATGATCAATAAAATCGGCGCAATGACAAAAAGAATGAGCCAAAAGGTATACGGCACGAAATAAAGAGCTTTATTTTGCTTCATGTCCAAATCTCCTCCTACTCTTCTTCATAACTTTCCAGACGAGCATCGAATTCTTGTTCACTTTCGCCAAAACGCATGACGTGGATATCTTCCGGTTCAAAGTAAAGGCCAACTTCTGAACCTACTTTTGCTTTCTTTGTTGAATGCACCATCCACTCATTGCCGTCTCGGTCATAGCCGATGATCTCGTAATGAACGCCCCGAAATAATTGCGTATCGACTTGAACGGTCAATTTTCCTTTTTCTACAGATGTCAATACTAGGTCTTCTGGACGCAACACTACTTCTACTTTTTCATTCGGCCGCATACCAGCATCTACACATTCAAATGTATGTCCTACAAAGGAAACTTCATAGTCTTGGATCATCGTTCCTTTGACAATATTGCTTTCACCAATGAAATCCGCCACATAACGGTTGATCGGCTCGTCATAAATGTCGACAGGTGTACCGCTTTGAACGATTTCGCCTTCTTTCATGACAAAAATAATATCACTCATCGCCAAGGCTTCTTCTTGATCATGCGTGACAAAAATAAATGTGATGCCTAAACGTTGCTGCAGCTCGCGCAACTCATATTGCATGTCCGTTCTTAGTTTCAGATCCAAAGCAGACAACGGTTCATCCAGCAGCAAGACATCCGGCTCATTGACTAATGCACGGGCGATCGCAACCCGTTGCCGCTGACCGCCTGACATTTCGCTGATGCCTCGTTCTTCATAGCCTGATAGCTGCACCATTTTTAAAACTTCGGCAACTTTTTCTTTGATTACATTTTTATTCATTTTTTTGATTCTTAAGCCAAAAGCCACATTTTCAAAAACATTCATATGCGGGAATAAAGCATAATCTTGAAAAACAGTATTAACCGTCCGCTGGTTTGGTGGGATATCGTTGACCTTTTTCCCATTTAATGTGATGGTGCCTTCTGTCGCTTCCGTAAAGCCCGCTACTAAATTCAAGATCGTCGTTTTTCCGCAGCCAGAAGGTCCCAGCAAAGTATAAAATTTTCCACGTTCGATCTCTAAGTCAATATCTTTTAAAATAACATTGTCATCGTACTGCTTTTTTACATGATTGAATTCAATAATGGCATTTCCCGTCATTTGCTCTACCCCTTTTTCGCTTGGTTTCTTTACCTTTAACTGAAGTAACTTCCTCATTTTACTGTTTCTTGTTTTTTTATGTTCAACTCAACTGCTTTCCGACTTCTAAGCTGGTCATTAACGCTACTTATTGACCAACTCAAACTTA
>NZ_FOQE01000003.1:0-43134 GCF_900113675.1 Pisciglobus halotolerans | reverse complement strand
TCGTTACTCGCCTAGTTTCCTAGCCCTTATAAATAGGAATCAGTTACCACCATCAGTAGCTCAGTCTCCCCTTTGGCATCATTGAAGATTTGATGAGGATCCGAAGCATGATAATAAATCGCTTCGCCTTCTTTAGCATAGTAACGCTTCATTCCTATCTCTATACATACCGCACCTTTTTGTACAAATGCAAATGTTTCGGCTAGAGAGGGACCAAATTCTTTAAACGAACCATTTTTCTGCAATCTGAGCAAAATAGGTTCCATCTCATTTTCATTAGATTCCGGCACTAACCATTCCAGCACGTATTGTTTGTCTATTTCTTCAAAAAACGTGCGATCTTCTTTTGTATACACTACACGCTGTTCTTTTTGACTTTCATCAAAGAAATCCTTAGGCGTACATCCTAAAACTTCCAGCATATCAAAAAAAACTTCCATTGAAGGCATACTCAAATCACGCTCTACTTGAGAAATATAGCCTTTGCTCAAATCAGTCCGTTCTGCCAATTCCTCTTGAGTTAAATTCTTTTGGATACGCAAATTTTTGATCCGATTTCCGATCTCCATGATTTCCATCCTTTTTCTTTTTAGTTTACCTTAAGTGAACTTCCAAGCACAAATGTTTTCTACTACTAATCTTTTTGTTTAGTAAGACCTCTTTTATTATAATCGAAATGTTGATAAATACAATAAAAAAAATATTCTTTAGAATCAGTCCACAAAAAATCCCCTACTTGAATGTATCTGTCTCGTTCAAGTAAGGGACTTTTTATAAGTGCCGTAAGCTATTTTTTGTTTATTCATATGCTGCAGTCTGATAGGATTGCTCCATTTGTTTGAGCATTTCCTTAAATCGTTTCTTTTTAAAATGAGACAATAGCATTCCAACGATCATATCGTTCATTTTTTGGATAGAACCAGTTGACTCCATCTTTTCGATGTAATGAAGTTCGCAGACCGTATCACTGATTGGAACAATATCATATTGGACAAAAAACTGATTTCTATTCGTAGCTGTACTGTAATGATAAGCTTGATCTTTATGGTATTTTTCAATTCTGATATTGGCTCGTTGATTTTTGGAGAATTCCTTCACGTATTCAAAGCCATCCAACTGTTTCTCGGTTAGTTTCTTCCCAGTTGCCTGTTGGATATCATACAGCACAGAATTTGTGATTTGATCAAATAGAAACGGAACCGGGACCTGCATTTTCTTAACAATGTCCATTAAACTTCACCTTTTTCTTTTCCTAAATTTTCCTGTTTTTTCTTTTTATTCGCCTTATACATCAGCCAGCTTCCTGTTCCAATGAAGAAAACAGCAGTCGTCATACTTAAAACATCATAAGCCAACGTTTGCTGGTTCACACTGAACATGAATAACAATAAACCGAGGCTGAGCAGGAATAGGCCATTCTTTGACATAACAGACCCTCTTTTCTATTTGACAGGAACAGCTTGGAAATAAAGAACGCTCCCCCAAGTTTGAGCTTTAATAGCTGCTTTTGCTATTTTACAAGCTTTTTCAAGATCTTCTGCATTCGTTTCAAAGTATAATTTGATACCTTTCTTTTCTTTATAGTCAAATGTGACCCCGTCTTCTTCGTAATGATCCAGCAGTTCAATCACATTTTCCTGTTGCATCGCCATCGTAATTTCAATCATATGGTTTCTTCCTTTCTATTCAGTTAAATATGCTACCGCTTCCATTATAACAGAAACGGCAGCATCTTCCGCAGAATTATTCTGCGTCTTCCATTTTACCTTCACCTAAAGCAGGGTCCATTTTGTTCGCAGCAATGACAAATGGTATCCAAATCACAAAGGTAGCAAGGAATGCCACTAAAGTAACGATTGGTGCCCGCCAGTCAGCTCCTGTTGCCAAGAAGGATAACAAGAACGGCGGCGTGACCCAAGCCACTTGTTGCGAGACAGGGTTGACCCATCCCCAGATCGTTGCAAAGTAACCAATCGAAACTGAAACGATCGGCCCAATAAGGAATGGGATAAACATGATCGGATTCAATACGATCGGCAAACCAAACATGACTGGTTCATTGATATTGAAGATACCAGGTCCTACTGATAGATTGGCAACTGTACGATAGTCAGCGCGTTTAGAGAAGATCAAGATTGCTAGAATCAAAACGATCGTTCCGCCAGAACCACCAAACCAAGAGTAAGCGTCAAATGAACCACGTACCCATTTGTAGCCTTCTGCGTTGACGAGTGCGGCGCCGCCTTCTTGGAACAAGTTAACGTTTTTCAACTGAGCGACTCCGAACACGCCTTCAAGAATAGGCGCCAACACATTTGGACCATGGATCCCAAAGAACCAGAAGAGTTGCACAAAGAAGGTAACAAGAATAACAGCACCAAAACCTTGCGACAAACCTAATAGCGGCTTAGCAATCGTTTCTTGCAGCCAATCTAGGAACGTCATATCTGGTACAAGTTTTGCAAATAACCAGTAGAAAACAGCAACAGCATACAATGCGGCTGTAGCTGGGATGATAGAAGCGAAAGCTTTTGATACAGCTGGCGGTACAGATTCAGGAAGCTTGATGGTGATATCTGCCAACATTAATTTGACAAAAATCATCGTTGCCACAAATCCGATGATCATAGCTGTAAAGAAGAAGTTACTATCTAAGTTGCTCAGCGGCAACCAGCCCCAGCCATTTGCTGTAATGCCAGTCGTTGTCGCTGTCCAGCCTGCCTCATTGCTATTGATCGCATCAACTGTTGTTGGATCTAATGTTAGATCTGTGATTTCACCAGCGAAAGAGAAAGTGATGCCGGCAATCGAAGCAGCTAGTGCAACGATCCCGCCTGACAGTTCATTGACGCCATAAGCACGGGCGATATTGTATCCCCATGAAAAGACAAAAATGATCCCGGCGATCGCCAATGTCCCATTCCAAACGAATCCATTGATCGCAATGATCTCTTTGATCACAGGTATCGTATTTCCGTCATAACCGTCAATAAACTGTGGCGGTAAGTCACGAATAATAGCGTTGATCATAACGGCCACTGAACCTGCCATTGTAGCAGGAAGCGTACCGATAAAGGCATCCCGTAAAGCAACTAAGTGCTTTTGAGCACCAATCTTGGCAGCAACTGGAAGAATATATTTTTCTAACCAAGTTGTTAAAGCATCCATTAAAAAAACCTCCTAAAGATTATGATTAAAAGATCTTTATTACATACTGCATCTTGTTGTACATATCGATTTCTAAAAAGTAGGCGCTCATTCTTTTCTTTACAGGAACCTCTTCCCTCACTTTCTTGAACTCATATTAGACGGTTCGCTTTTCAATTTAGCTCACTCAATCTGTTAACGCTTTCTTTTGTTGGAATAGAAATCGTTCCCCTCTTCTTATTTATGTACACATCTTAAAATAAAGCAATTTTTGTGCCAGTCTTACTTTTTGCAAAAAAGAGTCGAAAACCTTTTTAGCTTAAGCAATCGGCCGATACCCACAACAATTCTTTACATTACACACTTTATTAAAATGATACACACTATTTTACTTGCCGGATAAAACGTTTTTGTTATTTGAAGCTTTTATATTTTTTTAGATTCTTTAGAAGCCATCTTTGAAATTTCTGTAGGAATAAGGGCTGCTTGAAGCCATGTACAAGGACTCAATGCGAATAATGAAGCGTTGGTGCTTCAGCACTTACGCTTCGTCTGAGGCTTGAAAGTCTGGAGACCTTGGCTCCAGACGGTCCCATGGCTCCTGTCAAGCAAGCCCGTTCATTCTGAAAGAAATTTCTTTTGAACAAAATCACTATTAAAATATAAAAAACGCCTTTTCAAAAAGCTGCAAAAGCTTTTGAAAAGGCATTTCAGCTGATTTATTTTGCTACTTCTTCTCCGATAATGCGAACTTCCGTCTCCAAACGTACTTGATTTTTTTCATAAATCACTTCTTGAATATGATGGATCAGTTCGATGTAATCGGTCGCTGTTGCATGATTGATATTAACAATAAACCCAGCATGTTTTTCGGAAATTTGTGCGCCGCCCCACATCAATCCTTGCAAGCCTGCTTCTTGGATCAATTTGCCAGTAAAGTAGCCGGTCGGGCGTTTAAATACACTCCCGCAGGAAGGATATTCTAATGGTTGCTTAGACTCACGCAGTAAAGTCAGTTCATCCATACGTTCTTTAATGGCTTCTTCTTTTCCTTTTTTAAGATCAAAAACAACTTCAAGAACGATGTCATGGGTTTCTTGCAAAATACTATGACGATAACTAAAATCTAAAGCTTTATTTTTTAATTTCTTCACTTCGCCGTCTCTTGTTAGAACCGTAACAGATTCGATCACTTCTTTTACTTCGCCGTCATAAGCGCCCGCATTCATGAAAACAGCGCCGCCGATGCTGCCTGGAATCCCACAAGCAAACTCAAGTCCAGTCAATTGATGTTCATAAGCAGCATAGGAAGTATCGATCAAGCGAGCACCGCTTTGAACGGTCAGCGTCGTTTTTTCGACGTCGATGCGATCCATCTTGGTCAAAATCATCACAACTCCGCGAATCCCTCCATCTTTAACGATCAAATTGCTGGCATTTCCTAGAACAGTCAATGGCAGTTCATGGGCTTTGATCCATTGCACCAGTTCAGCAACTTCTTCAGGTGATTGCGGAAAGACCAGGATATCGGCTGGACCGCCTGTTTTTGTATAAGTATAACGTGACAAAGGCTCATGTTCTTTTATGATCGAACTTGGAAAACGTTCTTGTATCTTTTCTTCTATCATCAATAGCTTACCCTCTCAAATTGATTTCTATCTGACATTCTACCATGCTGAATGAAAAAAAGGCAAAATACCATGCGTTTTTAATCAAAATCCTTTTTAGCAGCGTTTTTATTTCAACCTTTTATCTTAACTTGTTTAAATAATCGTACCGTTCGATCTTATCCGACTCCGCGATCCCAACAAAAATATCATCTGCTTGTACTTGATGATCTGGACCAAACGATACATCGAGTTTTCCATCATCTTTATTCCGCAGCCCGATGATATTGATCTCATATCTTTTGCGCAAGTCTAGCGTTTCAATGGTTTCTCCAATCCAAGTTTTTGGCGGAAAAAATTCCACAACAGCGTAGTTTTCGTCTAGCTCTACCATATCTGTGATGTGGCGTCTTAATAAACTTTTCGCAACACGTTTGCCCATTTCTTTTTCGGGCTGAATCACTGTGTTCGCTCCGATCGCCACCAATACATCACGGTAATCTTTATCTTGAGCTTTTGCTACGATGCTATTGATTCCCAATTTTTTACAATTCATGATTCCCAAGACACTAGATTCTAAGCTGTCGCCTGTCGCCACTACTGCTACATCACAATTGGCCATACCGATATTTTCTAAAAAGTCAAAGTCTCTAATATCGCCTTGGATTGCTTGAGTCACATAAGGTTCGATCCACTCTACATTTTCTTGATTTTTATCGATGACGATCACTTCACAGTCAAAGGTACTCAGTTCTTGTGCGACTGCTCTGCCAAATCGCCCCAACCCTAGAATACCGATCGTTATGGTTGCCATTTTTATCTCTTCCTATCCAATTAGTATATTTGTCGTCGCATATTTTACATCTGTTACTTCTCTGTTTTTACGTTCTAGACTCAAGAAGATCGTGATTGGACCAATTCTTCCAACAAACATGATCACCATCAGCACGACCTGACTCATCCAAGAAAGTTCTGTCGTCAAGTTGATGGAAGCACCAGTTGAAAAAGCTGCTACTGTTTCAAATAACAGCCGCAAAGGTTCTTTGTCTGGTTCAAATAGGAACAACAAGCCTGCCCCTAAGACTAGAAAAACAAAGAAAGCACCGATAACAACGATGGCCTTCCGAACAGTTGCGATCGCGATGGTATGATAGTGGTAATTGATATTTTTCTGTCCTCTGACGTCGTTATAAATCAGCAGCACGAGCAAAGCCAAGGTTGTCGTTTTGACACCACCAGCTGTCCCACCCGGTGATCCGCCGATAAACATATTCAATATAAAGTAAAGCAACGTGAAAGGCCTCATATTAGCTAAATCAATTGTAGTAAATCCACCCGAACGCATCGTCACGGTTTCAAAAAAAGCCGTCAATAATTTTTCTCCAAATGTAAAATCTCCAATGGTGACTGAATTATTCCATTCTACTAAAAGAAACAAAATGATCCCTGTTACGACCAATATAAAAGACATTGTTAAAGCTAACCGTGAATGGACTTGTAACCGTCTAAAGAAACTTTTGGTCCGGATTCTTCTCTTTCTCTTAAAAAGAGAGCGAAAATTATTAGACAAATCAAACCAAACAGGAAAACCGATGCCCCCCAATACGATCAACGACCCGACAACAAGATTCACCACAGGTTGATGAACATATTCTTGAAGACTTCCAGCACCGAACAAATCGAAACCAGCATTACAAAAAGCAGACACTGCTAAAAATAATGACATAAAGAATCCGCGATCCCAACCAAATTCCGGAACAAAATGCGTAAGCAGCAATAACGTTCCGATTCCTTCAAAAAGTGCTGTATATAAAACAATCGAAATGAGATAAGGTTTAAAATCACCCATTTTTTCTCGGTTCAATGCTTCTTGGACTGCGATCGTATTAGCATAACTCATCTTTTTCCCGATGCCCATTACTAAAGCTGCCAGCAGGGTCATCAAACCCAGTCCACCGATTTGAATCAACCCTAAGCTGATCACTTGACCAAAAAAAGAATACGTCGAGGCGATTGGAACAGAAAACAACCCTGTTACACACACCATTGAAGTGGCCATGAAAAGATGGTCAAAATAAGTAGCCTCTGAAAAAGAGGTTTGACTGATCGGAAGTGCTAATAAAAACGAACCAATCAAAATCATGATTAAAAAGCTCAAAGCAATCTTAGCAGCAGGTGATAGTTTTTTTATTTTACCGATGATTATCCCCACCTTCTTCCTTACTTATTTAGTAGTATAACGAAGACACTCTTCTTTTAAAACCATTGCACAAAAAATTGTTTATTTGTCTCCTTTTTCATAGCTAGAAACGATCTCAGCACAAATTTGATGGCTTTTCAATGAAGATGCAAGGCTGACGGGGTTTTCTCCTGTTTGGACAGCTTGAACGAAAGAACGAATCAGTGGTGAAAAACCTCTTTTTTCTAAAGTCGTTTCCCAATCACCAAATGTTTTTTGAGCGTGCTTTTCAAAGGAATGACTTTCATATTCTGTCAAGTTGGTCACACGATAAGTTCCTTCAGTAGACTGTACTTCTGCTGTTTCTAAGTTTGCGCCGCTCACATAATTCATAGAAGCCACACAAATCGTGTGGGCTGTTTTCAACTGCAGCACGCAGTTTTTTAATTGGCCTTCTTCTTCATAAAGGCGATGACTGATTTCTTCCACCGGTTCATCCAATAAATACAAAGCTGTATCTACCACATGTATAAAGAGATCAAAAATAGCAAATTGTACACTGCCTGAACTAGCTGGCTTATTTTTTTGGATAAAGAGCATATTTTTATGCGGTACCTTTTTGAGCTCTTGGATCATGGGCGCAAAACGGCGGTTAAACCCTGTCACTAGCAGCAATTCTTTTTCTTTGGCAAATGCCATCAGCTCTTCTACTTCTTCCAACTGCTCACTGATTGGCTTATCAACATATACATGAATCCCTTGTTCTAAGCATTGACGAATCAGTGCAGCATGGGTGTGGGTTGCTGTATGGATAAAGACAGCTTCGATCCCACTTTGGATCAATGCTTCAACTGACGGATACAAATAAGCTGTACGATACCGTTGGCCAATCTGTTTCAATTTTTCTTGATCACGCGTATAAAGGTGCCACTCTACTTGATCACTCATCTCCATCATAACGGGCAAATAAGCTTTTTGCGCAATGTTGCCTAATCCTACTATTCCTATTTTCATGCTGCTGCCTCATTTCAAATTTATTTATTCGTTTTTTACATTTTTTCTTGTACAATTATTGTAATACGTTTTTTAAAAGGAGTTTGAAAATCAATGAAATTTGTTTCATGGAATGTCAATGGTCTGCGTGCCATTGTTAAAAAAGGGTTTCTGGATATTTTTGATGCCTTAGATGCAGATTTTTTTTGTATTCAAGAAACCAAATTACAAGAAGGTCAAATCGATTTAGAGCTTCCAGGTTATTATGATTATTGGAATTATGCTGAAAGAAAAGGTTATTCAGGAACAGCTATTTTTACAAAACATCAGCCTTTATCCGTGGCTTATGGAATGGGGATCCCTGAACATGATACTGAAGGGCGTTTGATTACTTTAGAATACCCTGAATACTATGTCGTGACCTGCTATACACCAAACTCTCAGTCTGAACTGAAACGCCTCGACTATCGCGTTCAGTGGGAAAAAGATTTTTTAGCTTATTTAAAAGAACTAGATGCAAAAAAACCGGTTATTTTATGTGGTGACTTAAATGTAGCACATCAAGAGATCGATTTGAAAAATCCCGCCCGCAATCGCACCAGCGCAGGTTTTTCAGATGCAGAAAGAACACGTTTTTCCATGCTTTTAGATAATGGATTTGTAGATACTTTCCGCTATTTTTATCCTGATCAAACGGGCGCTTATTCATGGTGGAACTATCGCTTCAATGCGCGCAAAAATAATTCCGGCTGGCGAATCGATTACTTTTGTGTATCCGAACGACTGGCACCTAGATTAGAAGACGCAGCCATTCTTTCTTCGATTTACGGCTCAGACCATTGCCCTGTCCAATTAGAACTCAAATAGAAAAACAAGTACAGTGAACTTTGGGTTTTACTGTACTTGTTTTTTTTAGATGCTTGAAAAGATCCTCTATTCCTATCTTGAAAATAAATTTTCATTTTCCTGACGTCTCTATCGACCTCGCTCCACGCCCTCTTTATTTTTGGCGGCGTTGGATGTCTACAATAGTGTAACTGCGTGTGTCGTATCGGTTGCGGCTGCGTGAGTATTCGAATGGTGTGCCGTCTTCTAGATGCACGATTTGTTCAACTTCTAAAACAGGGTCGTTTTCTTGGCAAGCTAAGTATTTTTTGTCATATTCAGATGGTTTAACGGCTTGGATTTTGCGGTAAGCTCCTCCAAATGATAATCCTAAGTTTTGGTGGATAAATTCGTAAACGGATTTGTTCAAAATTTCTTCTGTTAGTCCTGGTACTAGAGCCGTTGGAAAGTAAGTATGTTCAATCACGTAAGGTTTTCCATCCACTAATCTTAGACGAACAATATTATACACTGGGTCATTTTTTTCCAGTTGTAAAGCTTCTCTGATTTTTTCATCAGGAAATTCTACATTAAAAGAAATGGCTTTGCCTTCTACCTTGTAGCCAGAAAGCTGTTTTGTCAGTCCTTCATATTCCATTGCGTTAGAATCTGAACTGTTGAGGAGTGCATTTTTTTTAACATACGTACCAGAGCCGCGTTTTCGAAAGATCAGTCCTTCCATCGCCAGAATATCCATCGCTTTTTTGACGGTCATCCGGCTTACGCCAAATTCCTTAGACAAGGTGACTTGATCAGGGATCAACGTATCTTCTGCGTATTCTCCTTTTTGGATTCGCTCTCTGATTTTATTGGCGATCATTTCATATTTTATCAAGCTGCTTTCCCCTCATCTTTCTATGTCGTTTTTCGTTTATCTTCTGTTTCAACTAAAGGCTATCCTATTATTAGGATACTCTATTTGATACAAAAAGACTAGTCTTTATTATACTTTTGACAGCGTTCGCTTATGCCGGCGTTGATTTGCTTTTCTTGGTCATTTCTATCTCTTGCACCTTCTTTTCAAGAAACTTCCTCAATCAAAATAACCACCAGTCTATAAACATTTCCTACTTTTATACTTGGGCGCCCATTTGCAAATCATTCGACAAAAAAACAGCTCCAAAAATAACATTTTCAGAACTGCTCCTATCGATTCAAACTTTATTCTGCTGTGCTCATATCAACTTGTTGCAAATTGGTTCTATCCAAAATCTTCAAGAATGGATACCAAATGACACCGATCAAAGCCATATCGATCAGCTGTAATACGCCGCCCATTATAGAGTTTGTTGCCAACATGCCATTAAAGAAGACAGGTACGGTCCACGGAACAGTGACTCCAGTTGGTGTCGGGAAAATACCAGCTGCCATAACCAAGTAGTTAAAAGTAGTAGAAACAAGCGGTGCTAACAGCCATGGGATAAAGATCGCCGCATTTAGCACGATCGGCATCCCGAAGATCACCGGCTCATTAACGTTGAAGATCCCAGGTGCCAAAGCTAAACGGCCCACATCTTTCAACTGCCGACTCTTCATAACAAAAGCCATCAAAATCACTACGATCAATGTGCTACCAGATCCACCCATACCCACTGTAAAGATTTCCATGAACGGTTTTGTTACGATATGCGGCAAAGTTTCTCCCTTTTGAAACGCTTCAAAGTTATCCAGCATCAGCGTATTCCAAATCGGATCCATCACAGAATTTACAATGATTTGTCCATGCAAGCCAAAGAACCAAAGCAACTGGACAAAGAAAACAGCAATTAAGGTTGCAGGCAGTCCGCTACCTAACCCAACTAACGGTTTTTGAATCACATTATAAACCACGTCATGCAAGTTTGTATCAAAAACGCCGGTAACAAAAGCGTTTACAAGAGTGAAAATTGTTAATGTAATAATAGCAGGAATCATAGCAGCAAATGACTTAGCTACTGCAGCAGGTACGGCTTCAGGCATTTTGATGACAATACCCTTTTTCGTGATTCTTGAATAAATTTCAGCCGCAAGAAAAGCAGCAATGATCCCAATGAACATTCCTTTTGCACCTAAACGATCCGTTGTTAATACCCCAGTGACCGTTTCTCCACCTTCTGTTACAGTAGCAAATGGCGTTACGATCAAATAAGCAGCCAACGATACTGCTCCGCCAA
This sequence comes from Pisciglobus halotolerans, assembly GCF_900113675.1. Classification (GTDB taxonomy): domain Bacteria; phylum Bacillota; class Bacilli; order Lactobacillales; family Carnobacteriaceae; genus Pisciglobus; species Pisciglobus halotolerans. The sequence continues at coordinate 32,170 of NZ_FOQE01000003.1, read as the reverse complement.
AGATAGGTTCTACATCATGCGTTTTCGTTAAATAATAACCAATACCAAATGTTACAAATAAAGTCATGATCGACATGGTTGCGTTTTGCCCATTGCCAAATAAGTTGCCTAGTGTACCTTTCAACTCGTCGCTAAAGAAAGGCAAATTATTGATTACAACGACTAGTGAACCAAACATCGTCAAGGGGAAGGCCAGCATAAATGCATCGCGCAAAACTAATAAATACTTATTTTGTCCTAGTTTACTTGCAATAGGAACCAACTTTTCACTCAGCTTGTCTATAAAACCATTCACATGAATCCCTCTTTCTTTTTTTAAGTTACTTGCTTGTATCTTAAGTGGCCACAAAAGATCGGAACCAAAAAGTATCCGTTTACAACATTTCTAACTAAAGTATAACATTCTATAGCTATATGTATATACTTATTTAATAAAAAAATGTACTTTATCTTTTTGATTCGTCACATTTTGTTCATTTTTTTTAAAGCGTTTTCTTTCCATAAAGATAAGACTCGTCTATGACGAGTCTTTTCCTATTTATCTTATTATATTTCAGCTATTTTGCTTCCTTAAAAACTGCTCAGATACGTTATTGAAACCTTGGTATAGCTGCTCATTTGTTTATTGGCCAACTCAATGACACTTATGCTCCTGAGTTGGAACGATAATCTTTTTCCACTCCCACTCAAATGAGTTTCTGCTCCTGAGTTGGAACGATAACCTTTTTCCACTCCCACTCAAATGCGTTTCCGACCCTGAGTTGCAACGATAGCTTTTTTCCGTTCCTACTCAAATCAGTTGCTGTGCCTGAGTTGAAACGATAACTCGTTTCCGCTCCTACTCAAATGAGTTTCTGCTCCTGAGTTGGAACGGTAACCTTTTTCCGTTCCTACTCAAATCAGTTGCTGTGCCTGAGTTGAAACGATAACTCGTTTCCGCTCCTACTCAAACTATTGCACCCACTTAAGCATAGACTAATTAAGCTTTTGCCATTCATTTAACTTCTTCCTCTTTTAAGAAAGCTTTAAGAAGCTTAATCAGCAAAAATCAGCTGTCAGACTAAAATGTTTGAAGATGCTTTTGAAGCATCGATCCATTCTTAGTCTAACAGCTGATGTTAGCGTTTTGATTGCTTGCGTTGTTCCTACGTTAGTGCTTGCTACCGAGCTTGATTTATAAAACAATTCTTAGCGAAATAATACAAAGCGAGCATAGCGAGTCTTTGCGACTTAATTATTCTTGCAGGGTCGCTGCGTTCCCTGTGGTTGAGTTGCGCCGCGCTTTTTCATTTTCCTGTCGCCTCTGTCGACCTCGCTCCGAATCCTTGTAGTTGAACTGCGAAAGCCAGATTCTTTGCAAAAAAGATAAGTTGTTTTGATGCGCGCTGCGCTGCTCTCTTCAACAACTTCTTGTTTTTGCGGTGACTCTTTCAAGCATTCTCCGTATCCTTATATTTTAGTTGAGCTGCGCGAGGTAGAGTCTCGGGTAAAATTCAAAAGACGCTCGCATGCGCGGGATGCTCTGCGCCGCGCTTTTTCATTTTCCTGTCGCCTCTGTCGACCTCGCTCCGCATCCTTGTTTTTAGTCGTCGAAGCCGTTGTTGTCTGTCATTTGTTTGAACCATTGGCCGCTCTTTTTGATGGTTCGTTTGCAGTCGTTGTCTAAGTCAACTGCGATGAAGCCGTAGCGGTTTTTGTAAGCGTTCAGCCATGACCAGTTATCCATGCAAGTCCACATATGATAGCCTTGTACATTGCTGCCTTCTTGGATAGCTTGGTGCACATATTTCAAATGGTCTTTGACAAATTCGATTCGGTAGTCATCATCGATGCGGCCGTCTTCGTTGATATAACGTTCTTCGCCTTCAACGCCCATACCGTTTTCCGAAATGAAGCAGCGAATGTTGCCATAGTTTTCGCGCAGATTTGTCAAAATATCATAAATTCCTTTTTCGTAAATTTCCCATCCACGATAAGGATTCATTTTGCGGCCAGGCATTTCGTAGTTGTCGAAGTAGTCATCTGGCATTGGACCATCTGACAACTTTTCAGCAGATTCTTTCGCTTTGATACGACGCGGTTGATAGTAGTTGACCCCTAGCAGATCAACGGTATTTTCTTTGATAATGTCCAAGTCGCCTTCTTCAATAACAGGCAAATAATCGATTTCTTTCAGCAAATCTACCAAGTCAGTTGGAAAGACACCTTTTACAGCCGGTTCTAAGAAAGAGCGGTTAAAGATGGCATCTGCGATTCTTGCTGCTTTGACATCTTCAGGATTATTTTCATCACGCGGATAACTTGGCGTCAAGTTTAAAATGATGCCGATTTCGCCGCCTTGATTCAATTCATGATAAACTTTGATGGCTTTCGCACTCGCCAACGCTTCATGATAACCAACTTGCGCAGCCTTTTTCATATCAACGATGGCTGGATAATGGAATTGGTATAAATAGCCACCTTCAACTGGTACGATCGGTTCGTTGTGTGTAAACCATTTTTTTACACGATCACCAAATAGTTCAAAACAAGTTTTCGCAAAATGAACATAGGCTTCTACTGTTTCTCTATTTTCCCATCCACCTTTTTCCTGCATCTTCATAGGCATATCAAAGTGGTAGAGGTTCATGAAGGGCTCAACATCATTAGCAATCAACTCATCAATAACTGAATTATAAAAATCAACCGCTTTCTGGTTTACTTCTCCTGTACCATTTGGAATCAAACGGCTCCATTGAATAGACGTCCGAAAACTATTGTGTCCTGTTTGTTTCATTAACTGAATGTCTGCTTTGTAGTTCTTGTAAAAAGCTGACGTCCGATTTGGTCCAACTTGATCGAAAAATGCTTCAGGCTGTTCTGCATACCAGTGATCCCAAATATTTGCTCCTTTTTGATCTCCTTCATATGTACCTTCTGTTTGCGGTCCACTTGCAGCCGATCCCCACCAGAAGTTTTCTGGAAATGTATATTTCATTTAACAACGCTCCCCTTTTTAATAGGACTATACTTTTTATTTTTAATATTATACTTTTTTAGTTTAACAAAAATGGATACATTTGTCTTGCTTTTTTCTTCTTTATTAAACGTTTTCTAACCAGTTGCATTCTCTATTGCTCAAATGAATCCCTTCAACATAAAAAAATAGGTCTCCCTATTCCTATGAAGTTAAGTGTCACTTTACATTTTTGTCACTATGACTAGCATAAATGTTATAGTCAGTTTTATCAAGATGGTTTATGTGAACGGCTTCAAAAAAGTGTGCCGAGATCATGATCAAAGAATAAAGCAGCGAGACTGTTCAATGAACATCCTATTTTAATGACAAAAACCAACCGATGCAATCCAGCATGTCCGTTTATCTCATTACCCGCTTCTGCAGAAGATTTATTTTTCTTTTAGATGAAAAGCTCAATAGCAAAAGCGAAGTGTCTGCATTGCGAATAGTATCGCTTGTTAAAAAAATTAAAGTGGAAAAACTTATGGATATAAGTGCAAAAACTTTTTTCCAACCATTCATTGACACTATTCCTTTCAATTTTTTGTTGCATCCTGTATATGAATCGGCTATACTTATACAAGATGAAATCGATAATTCCCCATAAGGGAGTAACTGGCAGCTTCGGCTGTGGCAACATCACCAGCAAGTAGATGTGAACCAACTACTGGTGTTGTCTTAAATAGTGAGACTTATGCAGATTGTTTATTGATAGATAGGTTCTATCTGTCGCCTGAAACAATTTTGCATGAGTCTTTTTTTTATCGCATTTCTAAAAGTGATCTCTAAAGGAGGAATGGTCTGGATCCAACTCTACTAAGAGCTGTTTGCCGAACTTCTGCTTTTTTTATGCCCAGAAAGCTCTTGCTGACAGGGTCATTTTCTTGTTAGAAAAAAATCGGTATGGTAGTATAAACTGTAACAAAATGCATTTTTCGGCCTTTCCTTTTGGTTCTCTCACACAGAAAAATCATCTGGTCAGAAAATCAACAGGAAAACGAATTTAATGGAAAGAGAGGAGAAAACAATGTCCAAAGAACAAACAAAAAAGGATTTTTACGCTTTAGACGAAGCGGCTGTATTTTCAGAAGTTGATTCTTCCAAAAACGGTCTGACAAAAGAAGAAGCGGCTTCAAGGCTGGAAACTTATGGACCTAACGAACTGGAAGAAGGAGAAAAGCGGTCCACTCTCCAAAAGTTTATTGACCAGTTCAAAGATTTTATGATCGTTGTCTTGCTGATCGCAGCCATCATCTCTGGTACGATCGGTGGAGAAATGGCAGATGCCATCATTATTTTAGTTGTTGTTATTGTTAATGCTGTATTAGGTGTATTTCAAGAAAACAAAGCTGAGGAAGCCATCGATGCTTTGAAGAAAATGGCTTCTCCTATGGCAAACGTTAAGCGAAGCGGCGAAATCGTCCAAGTCAAATCAGGTGAACTCGTTCCCGGAGATGTCATCATTATGGAAGCCGGAGATGTCGTTCCTGCTGATATTCGTTTATACAACACAAATTCCTTGAAGGTTGAAGAAGCTGCTTTGACTGGTGAATCTGTTCCAGTTGAAAAAAGCTTGGAATCAGTTGAAGCAGGTGCTGCGATCGGTGACCGTACCAATATGGCTTTTTCAAGTACAAACGTCACATATGGCCGCGGTGAAGGTGTTGTTGTCAGCACTGGAATGAATACTGAAGTCGGAAACATTGCCAACATGTTGCAAAATACGGAAGAGAAAAAGACGCCTCTACAACAAAACCAAGATAATCTTGGTAAGTCATTGACGATCTTGATCCTGATTATTGCTGCTTTAATGTTTGTTATCGGTTTTGGATTCAATGACCGTCCTTGGTTGGATATGCTGATGGTTTCGATTTCTGTTGCCGTTGCCGCTATTCCAGAAGGTCTGCCGGCTATCTCAACGATTATCTTAGCTTTGGGTACACAAGCAATGGCTAAAGAAAATGCGTTGATCCGTAAATTGCCAGCTGTTGAAACACTTGGTGGTACGGAAGTTATTTGTTCAGACAAAACAGGTACGTTGACTCAAAACAAAATGACGATCGAAAAAGTGTACTATAACGGTCAACTTCATGGCGCAAATGAAGAAATCGATTTGAACCTTCCTGTGATGAGAGTCATGAACTTTGCCAATGATACAAAAGTTGCCGAAGATCGTTCACTGATCGGGGACCCTACTGAAACGGCTTTAGTCCAATTTGGTTTTGACAAAGGCTTTGAATTAAAAGCAGCTTTAAATGACATGCCACGTGTTTCAGAAGTACCTTTTGATTCTGACCGTAAATTAATGTCAACGATCCATAAAGACAAAGATTCATTCTATGTTGCTACTAAAGGTGCTCCTGATGAATTACTGAAACGTTGTACCTCTATTTTGAAAGATGGCGAGATTGTTCCGTTAACAAATGCAGATCGCAAAACTATTCTGGATCAAAACCATGCGCTAGCTGTTCAAGCGTTGCGTGTATTGGCAATGGCTTTTAAAACGATCGATACTGTTCCAAGTAAAGTAGATACAGAAACAGTTGAACAAGATCTAGTATTCGCTGGATTGGTTGGTATGATCGACCCTGAACGTCCTGAAGCAAAAGCCGCGATCGCAGAAGCAAAAAGCGCTGGTATCCGTACTATCATGATCACAGGTGACCATAAAGATACTGCTTCCGCTATTGCTGCTCGTTTAGGTATTTTGGACGAAAATGCAGCCAATAACGCGATCCTGACAGGTGCACAATTAGATGATATTTTAGAACATGAATTCGAAAACACGGTTCAAAATTACTCCGTTTATGCCCGTGTTTCTCCAGAACACAAGGTACGTATCGTAAAAGCTTGGCAAAAACAAGGCAAAGTTGTGGCGATGACAGGTGATGGCGTCAATGACGCACCTTCCTTGAAACAATCTGACATTGGTGTTGGTATGGGAATCACAGGTACAGAAGTTTCTAAAGGGGCCTCCGATATGGTCCTTGCTGACGATAACTTCGCTACGATCGTAAATGCGGTCAAAGAAGGACGGAAAGTATTTGCAAATATCCAAAAAGCTGTTCAATACTTGCTTTCAGCTAACTTAGGTGAAGTGTTGACCCTATTTGTCGCTACATTACTAGGATGGACGATTTTAGAGCCGATCCATCTATTGTGGATCAACTTAGTGACAGATGTCTTCCCTGCTATTGCATTGGGATTAGAAGAACCTGAAGAAGATATCATGGAACAAAAACCACGTGGTCGTTCTTCTAACTTCTTCTCAAATGGCGTTTTCCCAAGTATGATCTATCAAGGGATCTATGAAGGTGCCATCACTTTATTCGTCTTCTGGTTAGCCAATTACTACTACGGATTTGAATTGCATATTGCTGAAGCGATGGCCTTCTTGACACTTGGATTCATTCAATTGGCACATGCCTATAACAGTAAATCTGTCTTTAAATCCTTATTCTCTGTTGGGCCATTTGGTAATAAGATGTTGAATTACGCAACGATCTTGTCCTTAGGTTTGATCCTGCTCGTTGTCTTTGTTCCTGGATTGAATACTATTTTTGGTATTTACGACATGACTGGACAACAATGGATGATCGTTATTATTGCTGCTCTATCTATCATTCCATTTGTTGAAATCGTGAAAGCTATTCTTCGCGGTGTAGGATATGATGATAAAGTAAATCAAAATAAATAAACAGTGCAGACAAAAACATCCTCCTTTTAAAAAAGGGAGGATGTTTTTGTGTTCTTTTGAAGCGCAAGCATCAAAAATCTACGAGTTTTTCTGCTGCAAACTTGATATCACTTTAAGTTTTCTCCATTTGATGCAATCACGTCTTTGTACCAATAAAAGCTATCTTTGCGGATCCTGCTCAAGTCTTTTAAGTCAAAGTCGGAACGATTGACGTAAATGAAACCATAACGTTTTCTGAATCCTTCATGGGTACTGATCAAATCAATCGCACTCCATGGATGGTAACCAAATAGCTCAACACCATCTGAAATAGCCAGTTGCATTTGCTCAATGTGCTCACGCAAATAGTGAATACGATAATCATCATGCACTTTGCCGTCTTCAGTAAAGGTATCACGTCCACCTAAACCATTTTCCGTGATCATTAATGGCAAAGCATAACGAGAATAGATTTCATTTGCTGTGATCCGCAGACCGATTGGATCAATTTCCCAGCCAAATTCGGTTTTTTCTAAATCACCATGTGGAACTTGGCGGAAGAAACCTGGAATGCCTTGTCCCTTTTGCTGATCTGCGGTCTTTTCGTCGGTTGTTGCTTCTCCAACTGGGTAAGCTTCAACTGTTCCTGACGTATAATAGTTAAAGGCGATAAAGTCAGCTTTTCCTGCTTTCAACACTTCTTCATCTCCTGGTTCAAATGTTGGTAAAGCATCATTTGCTTCCAAAATAGCCCAGGCTTGATGGTTATAGCGCCCATAAACAGCCATGTCTAAGTACAACCAATTGCGCAAAGCGTTAAAGCATTGAGCAGCTTGTATATCTTCAGGTTTATTCGTTTTTGGATAAGTGATCGAAATATTAGGCGCTGGTCCAATTTTAGCCTCTGCCAGTTTGTCATGACAGTGCTTCATGGCCTTCGCCTGTGCCACTAACATATGATGGTTTTGCTGATACGTTTTCTGCATCGAATCGCTGCCGGTGCCGATCGCTGCTCCTGAAAGGATCATCATATTCTGCTCGTTGATCGTTTGCCAATATTTGACTTTATCTCCAAAGCGATCAAATAATATATCACAATAACGAACGAATGCATCAATGGTTTCTCGGTTATCCCAACCGCCTTTTTCTTCCAATGCAGCCGGCAGATCAAAATGATATACGGTCACCACTGGTTCAATCTGATGTTTTAGAAGTTCGTCGATCAAATTTTGATAAAATTGGATCCCTTCTTCGTTGATTGCTCCATCGCCATCTGGAACGATTCTTGTCCAAGCAATGGAGAAACGATAAGATTTAAAACCCATTTCCGCCATTAAAGCAACATCTTCTTGGTAATGATGATAATGGTCTGCGGCTACTTTAAAGTCGGAAGTCCCTTCTGGAAGCTGCTTGACATCTTGGACAGAAGGACCTTTTCCGCCTTCATTCCAAGCTCCTTCTACTTGATAAGCACTCGTGGAACCACCCCACAAAAAATGTTCTGGAAAAGCTTTGTGTTTTGTGTTGCTCATTTCATTTCCTCCTTATGCGATTCTTCTTTTAGTATAAATGATTCTAAACCTTCTTTACAAACGTTTTCAAAAAAAGAAATATTTTTTTCTACTTTTGCATACAACTCTTCTGCCGATTTGTGCTATACTACCTTAAGAAAAAATGCAACCTTAACATATAGAGGTGAAAAACATGAACTTTACAGCCATTGACTTTGAAACAGCAAATCGTCAACGTCATAGTGCCTGTTCTCTTGCCCTGACTGTTGTCCGCAACAGCCAAGTGGTGGATTCTTATTACACTTTGTTAAAACCTGATACTTTTTTTGATTGGCGCAATATTCAAATTCACGGCATTCATGAAACAGATGTTGCAGATGCACCGAATTTTGCTCAAATTTGGCCTACAATTGCCCCCCTGTTTACAGAAAATCAATTGATTGTCGCACACAATCTGCCGTTTGACCGAGGCGTTTTGCAAGCCTGTCTAGATTATTACGATATCACTCAACCACATTTTCAAACGTTATGTACCGTTCAATCAAGCCGCAAGTTGTTGCCTGAGATTCCAAATCATCGTTTGAATACAGTCTGTGATTACTTGGGCATCCCTTTGCATCAGCACCACAACGCTTTGGCCGACAGTACTGCTTGTGCTAATATTTTACTATCCCTAGAAAATCAGTTTGGCACTTACGATTTGAAACGATTGGTCAAACACGTTTAAGCGAAAAGCAATTGAAAAATGATATTGAAGTCCTTTCCCCTGTTATGGCGCGCCGCAACAGGGGCTTTTTGTTTTGGAATCACTTTTTGCACGTCCTTCTCCGCTTCTTAATGAAACTGTTCGGTCGTTATGGATCATCAAACACCGCAAATATTCAACTTCAGCTCACTCAAAATGAGAATAGCTCTTGAGTAAGCTGAGTCCCTCTTTTATTTACCTATTCAATCCCTCTCCAGCTTTTGAATGCGTATGAAAAACAAACTTGTTTATATCACTCACTATTTTTCTAAAGAAAAAAGTTTTTCTTCTATTTTTTTCTATGAAGAAACTCTTTTTTTGCTGAGAAGAAAGGCCTCTAAAGAAGCGAGAATAACACTATTCTTAATGCATGTGTAATAAAATGCTACAGCATAAGTCAAGCGAAATCCCTTCAAATAAAATATCTTTATCAACAATATTTAGATGTAAGATAAGCATATTGATTGAGCTGTTCTCTTTTTTCAATTATCCTTATCTTAGCTTAAATTTTAGGAGGAAGATTCATTGAGGAAAGGAAAAAGGATACATTCCTTTATTTTATACAGTATTTTATTTGCATTATTTATGGGCTTAGGTTTGCCGACTGTCGTTCAAGCTAGTGAGAGCAATGCCAAAAAAGGGACTGCCCAAAACCCCTATATCATCACCACTGATATAACTTACCCACCTTTTGAATTTCAAAACGATAAAAAAGAATACGTTGGTATAGATGCAGACATTATCAATGCGATCGCAAAAGACCAAGGTTTTGAAATTGAGTTTCGTCCATTGAACTTTAGTGCAGGTTTGCAAGCTTTAGAGGCTAACCAGGTTGATGGCATGATTTCTGCAATGAGTATCAATCCAGAAAGAGAAGAATCTTTTGATTTTTCTGACCCTTATTACGAAGCTGGAACAGTAATGGCTATTTCAGAAAACAACAAAGAGATTCAATCATATGATGATTTGAATGGCAAAACAGTTGCTGTAAAAGTTGGTACCACTGGTGCAACGTTTGTGGAAAAATTACAAGAAAAGTATAGCATCAAGGTCAATCAATTCGAAGATTCTGCTACTATGTATCAAGACGTTGTTTCAGGTCATTCCGATGCAGTATTTGATGATTATCCAGTTATGGCTTACGCGATCCAACAAGGTCTCAAGCTTCAATTGCCATTAGAACCTGAAAAGGGAGACGTCTATGGATTTGCCGTTAACAAAGGCCAAAATGCTGAACTGCTAGACATGTTCAATACAGGACTGGCGAATATAAAAGAAGACGGTACATACGATAACATTATCGATCAGTATCTTGACAGTGACGAAAAAGGTTCTCAAAATGGCTTTTTCGCTTTGATTCAAAAAAATTGGCGTGAATTGCTGAATGGTTTAAGCAAAACGTTGCTGCTCACCGTTATTTCTTTCGCTATCGCCCTTCTTTTCGGAGTTGTTCTTGGATTCTTTGCCGCTTCCCCTTATGCTATTTTGAGAGGGATCTCGCGTCTTTATGTAACCATTATGCGAGGATTGCCAATGCTCGTATTAGCCTTCTTTATTTATTTTTCGATCCCAGAACTGCTCAATATTAAATTAACGGCATTTATTGCCGGAGTAGCTACTTTGACACTGAGTTCTGCAGCCTATATTTCTGAGCAAGTACGCGGCGGAATCGAAGCCGTATCTGGAGGCCAATTAGAGGCGGCTAGAAGTTTGGGAATGTCTTACGGAAAATCCATGGTTAGAGTTGTGATCCCGCAAGCTATCAAAATAATGATCCCATCCTTGATCAACCAATTTGTTATCACTTTGAAAGATACTTCTATTCTATCCATTATCGGAATTGTTGAATTAACACAAGCTGGAAAAATCATTATTGCGCGTACCTACTCTTCAGGCTCTATGTGGATCATTATTGGTCTTATCTACATTTTGATCATTACGTTCTTGACATGGTTGTCCACGTTTATTGAAAGGAAAATGATAAATGCCTAAATTAGTTGTAAAACATTTAAAGAAAAATTTTGGTGATCTTGAAGTTTTAAAAGACTTGAACTTTGAAGTAGAAGAAGGAGAAGTTGTCTGCATCATTGGACCATCTGGATCAGGAAAAAGTACTTTTCTTCGTTGTATGAACCGCTTAGAAGAAATCACAGGCGGTTCGGTGATCATTGACGGGGTCGATTTAGCAGATCCTTCTCAAAACATCAATAAAGTTCGAGAAAACATTGGCATGGTATTTCAACACTTTAATTTGTTTCCTCATTTGACAGTTTTGGAAAATATTATGTTAGCTCCTGATGAATTAAAAGATGAAACATCAGAGGAAACAAGAAAGACGGCACTCAGCCTTTTAGAAACGGTTGGACTATCAGATAAAGCGGATGTTTACCCTAAGTCTCTTTCAGGAGGACAAAAACAACGGGTAGCCATTGCTCGTGCTTTAGCGATGAAGCCAGATATCATGCTATTTGATGAACCAACCAGTGCTTTGGACCCAGAAATGGTCGGCGACGTACTGGAAGTAATGAAAAAGTTGGCTCGAGAAGGCATGACGATGTTAGTGGTCACACACGAAATGGGCTTTGCTAAAGAAGTAGCTGACCATGTTGTCTTTATGGATGAAGGATATATCATGGAAGAAGGAACACCTGACCAAGTCTTCAATCATCCGCAAAACGAACGAACAAAAGATTTCTTAGAAAAAGTACTTGTTTAACAAAAAACTGGTGTTGCCAGCAGCTTTTGAGCTGTTAGCAACACCAGTTTTTTTGTATAGAATTTTGTTGGAGTGAAAGACATTTGCTAAGTCATTGGACTAAGTTGAACTACTCCACCTTAAATCCTAACGGTTTTTGAAGATGGAGATTCCTAAGAACTCTGCTCTACTAAACAGATATGATTAGGCTAGCCCCGTAGTCCCTACGGTTTTGGAAGCTAACAGGCTGATTGCTTCCTGCTTCAGATTTATACTTGCATTAAGATCTCTGTCATGGTGAGTATGGCAATTCGGACACGCCCATTCACGAACAGCGAGATTCTTAACGGCTTTGTTTTGATACCCACACTCAGAACATAGTTGGCTGGATGGGAAGTTTCGAGCGACAGCTACGACTTCTTTCCCATACCATTTCGCTTTGTATTCAAGCAAGGTGCGAAACACTGCCCAGCTCACTTCTGAAATAGATTTGGCTAACTTGCGATTCAAAACCATATTTTTCACCAGCAAATCTTCTATTCCGATGATGTCGTGGTTTTTGACGATCTCGGTGGAGATTTTGTGCAGGTAATCCATGCGTTTGTTTTTGATCGTTTCATATATCTTCGCCACTTTGATTCGCTGTTTTTGATAATTCTTGGACTCTGATAATTGATGACCAGTTTTGAGTGCTTGTACTTTCCGTCTGGACAGCTTTCGTTGTTCTCTTGCGAGCTTCTTTTCTAAAGAACGGAAGAACTTTGGATTTTTATAGATTGTCCCATCGGAAAGTACCGCAAAATCTTTCAATCCAACATCGATCCCTACAGAAGAACCTGTTTTCTTGATCGGATCTGCTTCCGTTTCGACCAATAGGGAAACAAAATATTTCCCAGCAGGATTTCTACGGATTGTAGCGTTGAATATCCTTCCTTTCACTTCACGGCTCTTGGCGAAACGTACAAAGCCTAGTTTAGGAAGCTTTAACTGATTCCCCAAAACAGCGATGTTTCCATTGGTTGATTTAGTCGTATAAGACTGGACAGGATTCTGTTTGCTTTTGAAGCGAGGATACTGGTTCTGTTTCTTAAAGAAACGGTCAAAACTATCCGAAAGATTTCGCAAAGAAGATTGCAAGGCAATACTGTCGACTTCTTTGAGCCACTCTGTTTCTTCCTGTTTCTTCAAAGTGGGCAGTTGAGCAGAACACTTACCATAAGACAAGCCCTTGTTTGTTTCCTTATAGGTTTCTTTCCATTGATTCAGGAAGTGGTTGTAAACAAATCGAGAACAGCCGATGGTTTTGTTGATGAGGATAGATTGTTCTTTGTTTGGATAGAGCCGGAACTGATACGCCTTATGAATCTTCATTTAATGATCACCTCCTTGTATATGCCAGTTATATAATAATGAAAGAGAAAGATCAATGGAAACGATTAAAAAGTTCATCAGCCTACCAAGTCGAAGCAATTGAACAGGATCAAAAACAAAATGATTGGCAACATTACGTCAAGTTTATTCGTGTTAGCGCGAAAAGACTCAAAAATGGAAGTCTAGTTTTGAGCTGACACTCAACCGGCATTCATCTCCCACTTTCACTGGTGCTTTGCACCAAAACGTTTAGAAGTGGGCGTCTTCTGCCGGAAAATGATAAAGATAAGTTGTTTTGCTGTAGCTCTTTTGCCATTGAGCTTAATTTATGCAATAAATTTTAGCGAAATGGTACAAAGCGAGCATAGCGAGACTTTGCGACTTAATTATTCTTTCGACCTCGCTCCGTATCCTGTTTTTGTTGTGACTCTTTCAGGCTTTTTCCGTATCCTGTTTTTAAAGGAGTTTGCTCATGAGGCAGACGTCGTGGTATTGTCCTTCGTCTTTTACGCCGCGTTGCATGGTGGCTTCGAGTTGGAAGCCCATTTTTTCGTAGAGGTGTCTGGCTTTTTTGTTGCGGGCTTGCACGGTTAGTTCGAGGCGTTTGATGATACCCGAGTTTGTTGCCCAGTCTAGGATTTCTTCCAGCATTAGTGTACCTAGTCCTAACCCCCAGTATTCTTTGGCAATCACGATGCCGACTTCTCCAATGTGCTCAATTTTCGGGCTGCTATCTGCATGAACGGAAGCTGAGCCGATTACTTCTTCTTGATGAACAGCAACAAGAAGAACATTGTTGCAAGAAGCTTGTAGTCTTGCCAGCTGCTTTTTCTCTTCATTAGCTGTTATTCTTGGACCTTCTTTACCCATTGTCATAAATCCAGTTTCTGTTGCTGTCGTTTTTAAGTGTTGAAGCAAACTTTCTGCATCACTTGGTTTTGCTTCTCGTATAACGATATCTAAGGCTTCTTGGGTCATATTCGGTATTCAACGCTCCTTTTGAAACTTTTTAGTTCTTTTCTTCTATCGTGCTGTTTTATTTTATTGCCAATTTTTCAACAGTAATTCATATCTTTTTCCTTGAGGGATAAAAGCAATTTCGCGTTCCATTAAGTCTTCTCCGATAGGCGTTAGCTGTATGGTCAAAAAGCTTACAGGAAGATTTTCTTGCACATATTTTGCCCATTCGACAACTGAAACGCCATTGCCTTCAAAGTATTCTTCCAAACCTAGATCTGTACTCCCAGATTCTTCTAATCGATAAACATCCATGTGATAAAGCGGAAGCCGTCCATCTTCATATTCGCGAATCAATGTATAAGTAGGACTTTTGATCACACGGTTAATGCCTAGTCCTTCTGCTAACCCTTTCGTAAAAGTCGTTTTTCCAGCACCAAGATTGCCTTCTAATAGCAGCACATCTCCCGGTTGCAGGTATTGTGCCAAGTCAGCTGCGATTTTTTTAGTCTCTTCTTCATTTTTTGCGTGGAATGTTTTCATTTGTCACACCTTCTCTTTAATTTGCAATCAGTTCTTCAATGGTTCAATTCTAATCTATTTATAAACAAAAATAAACCTTCTTCTTTTTGCAGCAAAAAAGCAAAACAGCCGCCTTGAAAAGAATACTTTATTCCTTTCAAAGAACTATTTTGCTTGATGACTCTTATTTGCTGCAGACGGTGATCCGTTGATTTAAATACTTGGCTCGTTCGATCTCATCTACCAGTGCCAGTGCATAATCAGCATAACTGATCTCGCTATTGCCTTCACTATTGGTCAAGAGCTCATCTTTGCCGATTTGATACTCTTCCGTTCGCTCTCCTTCTGGGAAAAACATGGCAGACGGACTGATATAGGTCCACACAAAATCACTATGTTTTTTTAATTCTTCAAATGCTTTGGCCATATTTTCAGCGGTAGGTTTAAAGCTTTCTGGAAAATCAGGTGTATCTTGCAGTCTAGTTTGGTGGGCCTTATCCACATATAGACTGCCTGCTCCTCCTACTACGATCAAACGCGGCTTTCCTCTCCCTCTCAATAAGGTGATCAAATGATGCAAGCTCTTTTGATGCAGCTCTTCTTTTCCTGCCGGAGCATTAAAGGCATCTACAATAACATCTAAGTTTGCGATATCCTCTTCAGTCAAATCAAACAAATCTTTTTCGACATACGTAAAATCTCCATCTGGCAAGCGTTTGGCATTACGAACTAACGGAATGACTTCCATCCCTCTATGCATGGCTTCTGACGTGATGCGTGATCCAGCTTTACCAGTCGCTCCAATAATCCCTACTTTCATATGGGACCCTCCTCACTTTACTCTTTGAACCTTCTAGTCTCATTATAAGAGTCCTTAGAATAGGTTGCAATCAACAGCTATCCTATTTTCTGTTTTCTGCTTCAACATCGATAGTATCTGCTGAACGAAGGGAAACAGTTTTTTGACAAGAACACCGATTCTTCGAAATAGCTGCACCGCTTTAACAGGTGTTGTTAAAAAATAATATAGATGCTCAACAGATTTGCTCCTAGTACCATAAAAAGTCAAAAAAAAGCTGCTCATTTAAAGCAGCCGGTCATCTCTTTCAACTCGGCTCTTTTCGTGAGCAGCTCGTATATTCATTTTTTTATTACATGATCGTTTGGTTAGCTGTGATGATCGCTGTCTTATAAACGTCTTCTTCGTTACATCCGCGAGACAGGTCAGAAACAGGTTTGTTTAACCCTTGCAAGATTGGTCCAATGGCTTCAAAGTTACCGAAGCGTTGTGCAATTTTATAGCCGATATTTCCTGATTGTAATTCAGGGAAAACAAAGACTGTTGCTTGTCCAGCTACGTTTGAATCTGGCGCTTTTTGTTGTGCAACAGATTTAACGAAAGCTGCGTCAAATTGCAACTCGCCGTCAATGTCAAACTCAGGTGCCATTTCTTTAGCCAATTTAGCTGCTTCTTCAACTTTAGAAGCTTCTTCGCCTTTAGCAGAGCCTTTCGTTGAGAAGCTCAATAAAGCAACTTTAGGGTCAATGCCAAACATTTCAGCTGTACGTGCACTTTCTACTGCGATTTCAGCAAGTTCTTGCGCGTTTGGATTGATATTGATCGCACAGTCAGAGAACAAGTATTTTTCTTGTCCGCGTCCACGCATCATGATGAAAGCACCACTTGTACGGCTAACGCCTGGTTTTGTTTTGATGATTTGTAAAGCAGGACGTACAGTATCACCTGTAGAGTGAACAGCTCCGCTCACTAAAGCATCTACTTCGCCCATGTAAGTCAACATCGTGCCAAAGTAGTTTTCGTCTTTCAGCATTTCTCTTGCTTTTTCTTCTGTTGCTTTTCCTTTACGGCGTTCAACAAATGAAGCAACCATTTCATCAAATTTTTCGTAGTGATTAGGGTCGATGATTTCGATGTTTTCTACATCAAAGCCATGCGCTTTCGCTACAGTTTGGATTTCTTCAGGTTTTCCGATCACAACAGGGTGCAACAATTGCTCAGCTTGCAAGCGCACGACTGCTCCTAAAATACGTGGTTCTGTTCCTTCTGGAAAAACGACACGAATTTGTTTACCAGAGATTTTTTCTTTTAAACTATCAAATAGTTCCAAGGTGATTCCCTCCAATATTTTTATTCCTACCTTTCTATGATACTATATTCAGCAAAAAAAATCAGGTTTTCTACTGAATTTATATCTAAAAAGTTATCATAGAATAACATAGCAATTATGTTTAAAAACGATTTTGTGGTTTTGCTTCTACCTCATCTTCGCTCACTGTTTCCGGCAAACGCCAATCAATTGGTTCTTCTCCAAACTGCTGCAAAGCTGCGTTGGTTTTAGAAAAAACTTTTGATCCAAAGAAACCTTTGTGTGCTGAAAAAGGGCTAGGATGCGGTGAAGTCAATACAACGTGGCGGCTTTCATCGATCAGCGCTCTTTTTTTAATCGAAGCATTTCCCCATAAAATGAAGACGATCGGCTTTTCACGGTCATTGAGTTTTTCGATAACAAAATCGGTCAATACTTCCCAACCTTTGTCTTTATGTGAATTGGCTTTTCCTTTTTGGACCGTCAATACTGTATTGAGCAGTAGGACACCTTGTTCTGCCCATGATTTCAAAAAGCCATGCTGAACGGGCGGGATCCCTAAGTCACTATCCAATTCTTTGTAGATATTTCTTAAAGAAGGCGGAACGTTGACCTTTGGCTGAACTGAAAAGCTGAGACCATGTGCTTGATTAGGCCCATGATAAGGATCTTGGCCTAAAATCACGACTTTCACTTGATGATAAGGTGTCCACTCAAATGCTGTCCAAATGTGATGAATATCTGGATAAATGGTCTTGGTTTCATATTCTTCTTTTAAAAAAGCCCGCAGCTTTTGATAAGAAGGATCTTTTGCAGCTTCTTTCAAAATCGGTTCCCAGTCATTGATTACAGGTATCGTCATCTTACTATCTCCTTTCCTATTAGCAGATCTGGACTTATTATCTTATATCTGGCTGGACTTAACAAGTAGCAAGTCTTTTGCATCCATGCTACACTGGAAGAGTAAAATTTTCTTTGGGAGGATGGAGCATGTTACAGTTAATCGTTTCAGATATGGATGGTACATTGCTAAATGAAGTGATGAGTATTTCACAATCAAATGTGGAAGCGATCCGTGCAGCAGAAAAACAAGGTGCCTCTTTTATGGTCGCTACCGGCAGAGGTTATACAGAAGCTAAGCCATTGTTAGAAAAAGCAGGACTTTCATGTCCGCTTATTTCATTAAATGGCGGTCAGATTTTCAATGAAGAAGGAGAAGTTGTCAAAAATATTGGGTTGACGAAAGATTCCGTTCGTAGCATGGTAAATATCATCGAAGAAGCTGGTTTATACTATGAAATGACGACTTCAAAAGGTATTTTTTCCAATAACAAAGCCAAACGTATTGAGACTGTAGCCTCATTACTAGTTGAATTGAATCCAGACACCTCTTATAAAATGGCTGTCATTTTGGCGTCTGCCCGTCTAGAAGTGATGAATATTCACTATATCGATGACTATAGTGAGCTGATCGAAGATGATACCATTGAAATCATTAAAGTGATCGTATTTAGTGAAGGAGGTCAACCAGTTTTACAACCTTTAGCCAAACAGATCAATAAAACGGGTGAGTTGGCGATTACTTCTTCCTTTGAAAATAA
Organism: Pisciglobus halotolerans; assembly: GCF_900113675.1. Taxonomy (GTDB): domain Bacteria; phylum Bacillota; class Bacilli; order Lactobacillales; family Carnobacteriaceae; genus Pisciglobus; species Pisciglobus halotolerans. Next base: position 13,986 of record NZ_FOQE01000003.1, on the reverse strand, counting down.
TATTGAGATCAACCATATCAATGCACAAAAAGGAATTGCTGTTAAAGAATTCGCTAAAGACTTAAACATTCCTCTAGAAAATATCATGACGATCGGTGACAACAATAATGACCTATCGATGCTTGAAGTGGCTGGTTATAGCTTTGCAATGGGTAATGGAACGGTTGAGGCAAAAGCTGCAGCTAAGTACACGACCTCTACCAATAATGAAAATGGTGTAGGAGAAGCCATCATGCGCGTTTTGAACAACAACTTATAATCCTTCACCTCTGCAAAAAAAGCAAAAAAGGTTACAGTTCTCCTTTTTCTTTCGTTACTATCCATAGAACGATCAAGAATGAAAGGAGAATGTAAATGGATCCAAGTACAGAATGGCTGTCTGCGACGGTCGAACTTGTCAGCAATATCGGCTTTCCTATCTTTATTTCTCTATACTTGCTGCAGCGTATGGAAACAAAGTTAGATGCAGTCGTTAAAGCTTTACAAGAGCTCAGCACTGTCATAAAGACAGCAAAATAAAGAAAACCCAAAAAACTCTTTCCAGGCGGAAAAGATTGGTCGTGATCCCACTCACGCCTTTCTCCCCTTTTTGGCAAGAGTTTTTTTCATTCGGTGGTTGTATGTGCTACCACTTCTACTTTGATTCGATCAGGATCTTCAAAAAAGACTGCATAATGATTTTCCCCTCCAGCAAATGGAAACCGATCAGAATAAAGAATCGGGCACTCTCTTTCAAGCAATTCTGCTCGCAATTGATTTACTTCTTCTTCTGTATCCACCCAAAAAGCTAAGTGATTCAGTCCTATCTGTTTCCGGTGGTAGCCGTCTTTTAAAAACGCTGTTTCTGCTTGCACAAAAACGAGATAATTTTCCTTGTCTTTGTAACTGAAACCTTTATCCCACTCTTGAAAAAGCTGATACCCTAACCTTTCTAGCAACCATGACCAAAAAACACGGCTTTTCTTCAAATTACTGACGTTTAACTCAACATGGTGTAAGGGCATTGGCTATTCTCCCATCTACTATTTTTTTCAGTATAAGGGAAAAAGCTCTTCTTGTCAGTTGATCTGCGGATAGATTCTTCTCTGCTCACCCATACCCTTTCGCTAAGATATAGAATAAGCCTGATAGCAAAAGCGACATATCTAAGCTGCGAATAAGATCGTCGACTTAAAATAAAAAAGAATAAAAAATAGAACCCCTCGTCATCGCAAATATGAAAGTTTTTAACCATTCATTAGATCGAACCTTTTTTTACCTTCCCTTCGATTTCGTCCTTTTTTTTGTTATAATAGATTAAAGGACGAAAAAAACTTTTTCGTTAGCTGTTCGACGAGTTAATGTAACCAAGAAAACTTTTTAGAAGAATGAATCCTTTAAGGTGATGATAAAAATGGTTCGTCTTTATATGAAAGAAGCATTCGTCTCAAAAAAAGAAAGAGTTATTGTCAAAAACGAATCTGGACAAGATATTTTTTTGGTTGTCGGCAAATGGGGAAGAATCGGCGATACACTCTCACTATATGCCATGAATGGATCCTTACTGGTTGAAGTGAAGCAAGTAACGCTCTCTCTTTTACCCAAGTTTGATTTATACGTTCACAACAAAAAAATCGGCTCGATCACTAAACATCTAGGTTATCGAAAGCCTTACTTTAAGGTCAGCCACTTAAACTGGATCGTTTCGGGAGATTTTGAAGCACATTGTTACTATATCAAACACTTACAGAAAACCATTATGGAAATGGAAAAGACTTCCATTTCTTTTGGTGATTTTTATATGCTGACAATCTCGGACCCTTACTATGCCCCTATTTGTGTAGTGATCTCGCTGATTGTGGATCACTATGCAAAAGACAAGAAAAAAGACGGTAAAAAGGCCCCTGAAAAATTACAAATCATTCAACCAGTGTAAACTAAAAAAGCACGTCCGCTACTGAACCATTTGTTCACTAGTGGACGTGCATTTTTCTATGTATTTATTAAAACGAACGAAAGCAGGACTGCTTTTTTTCATGTATCTTCTACTAACCGGGTAAATTTGGATTAAAAATTGAAAAACTAACATAGAAAAGGTTAAGGACTAAATTTTCTATAAATTTTTTGTTTTTTTTTATTTACTTAACACTACATTAATTTTTAGGTTTCCATCAACCTTATTAGGGGTAATGAGGTTGTTTTTGTAAAAAAGAGAGCTAAATAAAGCATCTAAAAAAAGTAATTGCATTTATGCAATTACCTTTTTTCTAGCTACTGAGAGGTTTTGTCCCAGTCTCTTTAGTTCAATGCTGCTTTTATTGCATGACGCTTTTTTCCATATGGTCATATAGGTGCGTGCCAAGCAATACTTCGCCAACTTTTTTAAAGCCTTGTTTTTCATACAAACGTTTGGCTCTTTCATTGTTTTGGTCACAGTTCAGACCAATCACTGTTTCTCCAGCTGCCAAAGCTCTTTCAGGTAAACTTTCAAGCAGCTCAGACGCTACCCCTTGTCTGCGAAACGCAGGATCAGTCAACAATAAGTCTAAGTACCATTCTCCAGCATGTGTCTCTAAATCAAAGGCATCTGCGATCAAAAAACCGTATCCGTTCTCTTCCATCAACGCTTTAAAACTTTGATCTTGCTCTTTCTCCAGCTCTCCTTTGTACCCAAAGACCATACCAGCTACTTTCCCATCACGAATGGCTACTTGTGCATTTTCATAACGATAACGATAATCTTCCTTATCCATACAAATGTTGATCCATTCCTCCAACTTCTCAAGTGGAATCTCTTGGATCAATGGTGATTCCATATCTCGATAAGTTTGCAAGATGCCTTGCAGTAAAGCTTCACTATCTTGTTCATTTGCTGTGCGAATCATTTTTTCACTTTCCTTTCTGTCCCTTTTAGCATACTGAATCCGCAGATAATGTGCAAGAGGCTGGGGTTTAGATGCACTGGAAATTTTTTCATGTTTGCGGTAAAATAGAGGTAAGGAGAAAGTTTAAATAGTTGTTTTCCTACATCCTCACTATTGTTAGATGAAACAAAAGGAGGTCATCAGGATGTTTTTAACAATCACAGATGCAGCACAAAAACGGATCGAAAAAGCAGAAAATAAGCACCCAGGAAAGCTTTCCTTTTACTATGAAAGTAAAATTGGTTGTGAGTGCGGAAATACTGGTATCTTCACACTGCGCCTTTTAGATCATGAAGATAAAGACATGGATGGCTCATTAGATACAACGATCGGTCAACTTCCAATTCAAGAATGGTCTTTGTCCTATCTAGATGAAGAAATGACTTTAGACTATAAACCCGAAAAAAATACTTTAGTGCTCAAAGGACAAAGCGGATTGATCAATCCAAACGTCATCGTTACAGATGAAGATGGAAAACTTGTTCTATAAACCCTCTATACAAGACATGCATTAAAACAACTTTCAAAGAACTTTCTAAGGCAGCAAAATACAAACCATAGAATTGATTTATTAAACCCAAAAGCTGCTATTCATCTTATAATGGATGGATAGCAGCTTTTTTGTGATTGGCTTTTTTTGGATCTACCCTATTTCATGTTGGCCAGTAAAAAATCCTTTCTTTTTGATGTTAACCCCTTAAAAACTCATGGCTTTCCATCAGCAATTCCATCGAACAGAGGAAATTTCTTTACCAATAGTCGCTTTTTTATATTCAACACAAGACTCATTCTAGTATGAACGAAAGGAGAAATACATATGCCAACTGGCGTGATCATTAGTGCAAGTTCCGTTTTATTGGGCGGACTATTAGGAGGGTTTTTTGGGCAACAAACTATCAGAAAAATTCAAAACCGAAATGATGTTGATTTTCGGCGTGTGTTCTATGGGGATGGGAATCGCTTCTATTGCTCCTATGAAGTATATGCCGGCTGTTATTTTCGCTCTAGTGATCGGAACAGCTATTGGATTAGCTGTCCACTTAGGGGAATGGATCAACAAAGGCGGGGCTTTGATGCATCGCCCCATTTCAAAAATATTCCCGAATGAAAAACTAGAGATCTCTCATGAAGAATTTATGAACAGCCTTGTTACGATCATTGTATTGTTCTGCGCAAGCGGTACAGGCATTTATGGCAGTTTAGATGCTGGAATGACCGGAGACAGTACGATTTTAATCTCCAAATCAATTTTAGATTTCTTTACTGCTGCTATTTTTGCTTGCAATGTAGGGTATGTTGTCTCTGTTATTGCTATTCCGCAATTTATCCTCTTATTTCTTTTATTCTTACTCGCTAAGTTTATCTTTCCTTTGACGACTCCAGAGATGATCTTGGATTTCAAAGCTTGCGGTGGATTTTTGATGCTGGCTACCGGCTTTCGGTTGATCAAATTAAAAATGTTTCCTATTGCTGACATGATTCCTGCCATGATTCTTGTGATGCCATTGAGTTGGGCTTGGGCTAATTGGATTTTGCCTTTACTGTAACCAATCCCTGCTACTGAGCAGCTCGCATCTATTCTAATTTTCAGCAGTAAATCAAGCTGCAGTGCGTTGTCGGCAGTACAAGGAAAACATGTAAAAAGCACGCTTATCTGATCATTGGATTGGTCAGTAAGCGTGCTTTTTATTATTCTCATTTCATTTTTAAGACTATTAATCTGTTTTCAATTCTTCTTTGATTCTTTCAGCTACTTTAACCGGAATGCCTAAGCTGCTGATTTCCTCCACAGAAGCTTCTTTGACCTTTTTGACTGACTTGTAATGGCGCAAAATCCTGGTTCTTGTCTTTGGCCCTACGCCGTCGATTCGGTCTAAGCGAGAAGAAAAGCTATTCTTGCTGCGCACATTACGATGAAATGTGATCGCAAAACGATGGACTTCATCTTGAATACGTTGAACCAAGTAAAAAGCTTGACTAGTCGGGGCTAATGGTACAAGGTCATGCGTTTCACCAAAAATGAGCGAAGCCGTTCTGTGCTTATTGTCTTTGACCATTCCCGCTACAGGAATATCTAAACCTAGCTCATTTTCTAATACGTCCATTGCTCCATTTACTTGGATTTTTCCACCATCCATTAAAATTAAATCAGGCAAGGGTTTATTTTCTTTCAGCAAACGAGAATAGCGTCTTCTAATGACTTCTTGAGTTGTTGCCAATTCATTGCTGCCTTTGACTGTTTTGATATTATACTTGCGGTATTGATTTTTATCTGGTGACCCATCTTTAAAAGAAACCATTGCAGAAACGGGATTGGTTCCTTGAATATTTGAATGGTCAAATGCTTCGATCCTAGAAATAAACGGCAGTTGTAAAGCTTCTGATAATTCTTCTACTGCCCCGATCGTTTTCTTGTCATCCATTTCGATCAGCTTGAATTTTTCATTCAAAGCAATCTCACTATTTTTTGTTGCGAGATCTAACATGTCTCTCTTACGCCCTTTTAGCGGCACCTTAACCGTCACACCAAGCACCTCCGCCAGCAATTCAGTATCGATCCCTTCAGGAACAAGTACTTCTTTCGGCAAAATATGGTTGTTTTCTTGATAGAATTGCACGATATAAGAAGCTAATTCTTCTTCAGGCGTATTGTAACATGGAAAAAGTGTAGCCTCTCTTTTAATGAGCGTTGCTTGTCGAATAAAGAAAGTCTGGATGGAGATCCAGCCTTTATTCATGTAATAACTGAAAACATCTCTTGTCGTAAAGTCATTCGAAATGATATTTTGTTTTTCGACAGTCGTTTCGATATAGCGCATTTGGTTGCGGTATTCAGCCGCACGTTCAAATTCCATGCTTTCAGAAGCTTCCAGCATTTTTTGTTTCAATGCTCTTTTCACTTCTTTTACATCTCCATTTAAGAAGCGTTTGATTTTTTCAATTTGTGCTGCATATTCTTCTACCGGCACTTCATGGTCGCATGGACCGATGCATTGACCAATATGGTAGTAAAGACAAGCGCGTTTCTGCTTTCCGTTGCATTTGCGTAATGGATAGATCTTTTGGATAAACTGCTGAGTTTCAGTCGCTGCATACACATTAGGATAAGGACCAAAATATAAAGCCCCATCTTTTTCGACATCCGACGTGATGATCAGCTGCGGATCTCGTTCGTTAGTGATTTTTAAGTAAGGATAATTGGTTCCTTGTTTCAGCTTGATATTGTACTTCGGCTGATGCTTTTTGATCAGTGTGATTTCCAATAGCAAAGCTTCTTTATCCGATCCGGTGATGATCGTTTCAAAATCCACGATCTCTTCCACTAATAGCTGTGTTTTACCTTCATGACTTCCTCTAAAATAAGAACGGACGCGATTTTTTAAGTTTTTGGCTTTTCCGATGTAAATAATCTCTTTGCTTTTGTTTTTCATAATGTAGCAGCCCGGCAAGTCCGGAAGTAATGCTAATTTATGATCAATGTACTCACTGGCCATTTTTTCTCAATCCTTTTGATTTTTAACTCGATATTGTCTCTATTATAGACTCTTCCAGCTTATTCGTCCACAGCACGCAAAAGCGACGGAAATAGACTTTTCCCGTCGCTTTTAGCTTTTGCTCTTTAATTCAATATTTTGATGGTTACCGTTTTTCTTCCCCAGTTCATCGCTTGTTGAACAGTTGGGAAATGCACGTCAATTCTGTTTCCTTTGATCGCGCCGCCTGTATCTCCAGCAATCGCTACGCCATAACCTGGGATCTCAACTTTTGAACCTAATGGAATAACACTAGGGTCAACAGCGATCACGCGTGGGTTTTTCGTTAAGTCAATGCCTGTAGCTGTGTGTGTACTCAACCCTGCTTCTTTGGTTGAATAACCTGTAGCAGAAACAACGATTGTTTTTGCTGAAGAAGAAGATTCCTTCTTATCTGTTTCTTCTTTAGCTTTTTCAGTTGCTTGAGGTTTTTCCTTTTTAGCTGGCGTTGAAGAAGATGTTGTTTCTTTTTCTTCTTTAGCAGCTACTTTAGTTTCTTGTTTAGCAGGCTCAGCTTGTTGTTTTTCTTTCTTGCTGACTTGTTGTGCCACTACTTTTTCTTGTTTGGCTTTTTCAGCGGCTGCCTTTTCTTGTGCCGCTTTTTCAGCAGCTGCTTTTGCATCAGCAATACGTTTTTCTTCTGTTGCTCTTTGTTTGTCTAATTCATTTAACAAGGCTTGGTTTTCATCCATTGTTTTTTGCAAACCAGCCACTTGTTTGTCTAAAGCTTCTTTTTGTTGAGCAGCAGCTGTTGTTTCTTTTTCCAAAGCTGTTTTATCTGCTTTTTGTTTTTCTTCTAAAGCCAATAATTTGTCTGCTTCTTCCTTAGCCACATCAACTTGTTCATTACCGGCTGATTGAAGTGTCATCAATACATATGCCCGGTTGAAGAAGTCTGTTAAACTTTCAGATTCCATTAAAGCTAAAACAGTGTTTTGATTCACTTCAGTTGTTTGAATGGATTTCAAGCGGTTCTTTGCTTGTTCTACACGTTCTTCTACAACTTGTTTTTGTTCTGTGATCTCTTCGCCTGTTTGTTTGATCGTGCTTTCTAAATCTGTGATTTTCCCTTGCAAGGCTGTTAGTTCTTCATTTTTGTCATTTACTTCTACTAGTGTCCGATTGATTTGGTAATCCAAATCTGCCATTTCTTTTTCTTTAGATTGTTGTTGTGATTTGATTTCATCTAATGTTGCTGCTGAACCATTCACTGGCATAGCTGTAAAAATCAAAAATCCTGTCAGCAAGCTAGCAACCAGTTTCCTCTTTTTCATAAACAACGCCCTTCTGTTCTTTTTTTATTTAATACCCTTTTTTTCTTAACTGCCTACTTATTATAACCAATAAATCTCTTTTGTATGTTTCTTATCCTTTACTTTTTGTTACAGTATGTTTTTAATGTATAATGGTTTTGTAACATTAGTTAAAGGAGGAAAAAATAATGAAAAAACTTTATTATGCAAGTCCGATCTTTTCTGAAATGGAATACACGTATAATGATTTTCTAGTCAAAAAAATTCGTGAAGAATATCCAGAATTGACCGTCTACTCCCCTCAAGAACAAGGAGAAATCAACGATAAGGAAAGCTATGCGGATTCTATTGCCATTGCTAAATATGATACTGAAGCTCTACTTTCAAGCGACATCATGATTGCCGTTTTAGACGGTGTCACGATCGATGCTGGCGTCGCTTCTGAAATTGGTGTGGCCTATCAAGCTGGTATTCCGATCATTGGATTGTTTACGGATTCACGCCAACAAGGTGCAACCAATAAACAAAAGCTGGAAGCCTTACAAAGCACAGCAGAATCACAATTTGCCTATGTCAACCTTTATACAGTCGGTTTGATTAAAATGAATGGGCAAGTTTATAATACCTCAAAAGAAATGATTCAAGCTATTCAGTCATACTTGTAATATGATTGTTACATTTCTGTCAGTTTTGTCTTTTCAAACAGGCAACAAATAAGTCAAAAAATAAACAAAAACCTCATTTCAACCTTTTTTCATTGAAATGAGGTTTTTGTTTAGGCCATGATTTCATTCATCCTTCGCTTAGTCACAAGATTTTAGCTGAGGATCAAGTAGGTGCTCGTGACCGCTTTGCTTGTTGCCAAATGCCTACCTGATGCCATGAAGAAACTATTCAACGTCGGCTAGGTAGAAACAAGGCCTCTTTAAACGAAATAAAAATGAAATTTAGGTTAAATCATTGTTTCAACCCCATCCATTCGCAAGGAATGCTGAACTGGCAGCTGCAGCAACAAAAAAACCGGGAAATAGTTCTCGACTTCCATTATGAGGGTTTCTTTTTGACCAAAAGGCTTAGCAACCAGCCTAAAATAAAGCCGATTAGACTTGGAATAAGCCATCCCATGCCGATGTCAAACAAAGGAACGTAACGGCTGTAAAAAGCCAAAACCTTTTGTGCCCAATCTTGTTCGCTGATAAAGCTTGGCAAATAATGAAGGAAATCTGCCGCACTGACAAGTAACGTAAACATTGTCGTTGTAACGTAAACGATCTGCCGGTTCTTGAATAAAGGCGATAAAATGGCCATGAGGATCAATACAATCGCTAATGGATACAAAAACATTAATACCGGTAAGGAATAAGCTATGATATTGGTTAATCCTACGTTAGCAGCTAGGCAGGAAACGGCACTAAACAAAACGACATAGGTCCGATAGCTGAATGAGTGCGGAAAGAGTTGATAAAAAGTCTCAGCCCCCGCCGTAATCAAGCCAATAGCAGTTTTTAAGCAAGCCAAAGTCACGATAATCGCTAATAAGAAACTGCCGAAACCGCCGAAGTAATGATGAGCGATTTGCGCTAAAGCGATCCCACCGTTTTCTGACACGGCAAATGTTCCGGTGCTCATCGTTCCAATATAAGCTAAACAGGCATAAATGATCGCCATCAGCACCACACTGATAAAGCCTGCTTTTATAGTATCTTTGGCAATATCCGCTGGTTTCGTTACACCTAGTCCTTTGATCGTTTGGACTACGATCACTCCAAATGCCAGCGATGCCAAAGCGTCCATTGTATTATATCCTTCTAAAAAACCATTGTTAAAAGCTCCTGAAACATAAGATGGATCTGGCATTTCATTTGCCACACTACCCATGGGCTTGAAAAAAGCAAAAAGGATCAGTAATCCTAGAAAAAGTAGGAACAAAGGATTCAGCACTTTCCCAACATAGACTAAGATTTTCGTCGGTTTCAGCGACAACAGCAAAGCAACACTGAAAAAAGTAATCGTAAAAACGGCTAGTCCCACTGTTTGGAATCGCTCAGGAATGTGTTGCGCAAAACCTACCTCAAAAGATGTCGTACCCAAACGCGGGGTCGCAAAAAATGGACCAATCGTTAAATACAATGCAATGGTCATCAAATAGGCATAGATCGGATGAACGCGGCTTGCCAATTGAAATAGGCTGCTGCTATTGGTCATCGCTAAGGCAACGACTCCTAAGAAGGGCAGCCCTGTCGCTGTGATCAAAAAGCCGATCGTAGCTGCCCCAACATTTGTACCTGCAAGCTGTCCCATATGTACAGGAAAAATCAAGTTCCCCGCTCCAAAAAATAAGCCAAACAACAGCGATCCTACCATTAAATAAGAAGATAGGGATAATTTTTTACTCTCTTGCATTCTTTTTTTAGCCTCCAATGCTTTTTCCTGTTTTTCCTATAATAACTTTTTTTCTGCCGCCTGACCAGTTAAAAATTCAGAAAATTCTGTTATTTCCTTTCTAGATGGATCATATAAGGTTTTCTCTTGCTTGCTCAAGCTTTTAACGGCTTGTGAATTTGTAAAATAGAGGCGTATTTCGCAAATTCACTCGAGCGGCATTCAAAAAGAGAACCTAACAATTGAACATTTTTTGCTCAATCGTGAAGTTCTCTTTCGTATTTGTGCTTCAAATTTGCTTTCTATTCATTATTCTGTATAGACTCTCGCTTTTTTTTCAAGGTGGTTTTGCAGTACAGTAAATGAACTGCAGATGGCCCAATAAACCAATGCCACTAAGATATACATCGTCATATAATCGTATTCTCTTCCGCCAACAATTTTTGCGTTTTGGAAAATCTCCGGTACAGTGATCATGGCAGCAAGTGATGTTCCTTTGATCACATCTAGCAAGACATTGCTCATCGGTGGAATAGCGATTCGAAATGCTTGAGGAACAATGATTTTCCGCATGATAAAGTTCCACTTCAATCCTAATGCATAAGCAGCTTCCCACTGTCCATCATCAACGGATGACAGAGCTGAACGAATAATTTCAGCGATGTAGGCTGCTGAACTGAGACTAAAGCCGATCACTGCAGCTACTTCTGCTTTAAACTGGACCCCGATAAATGGAAAACCAAAATATAACAGAAATAAAAAGACCAACGTTGGCGTTCCCCGCATAAAAGAGATGTAAGTTCGCGCGAGTAATTCTAAAATTTTAATAGGCGACATCCGCATAACAGCTAACACAAATCCAATCAACGTTCCAAACAAAACACTCAAGACTGCGATTCCTAATGTATACGGGATGCCTTTTAAGACGTAAGGCAGGCTGTCAAGAGCTAGCGTAGGATTGAAAATGAGATGCCAATCAATATTTCCAAGCATACTTTTTCGCTCCTATTCTACTTCGATGACAGGCAAATCTTCAAAACCTTCTACTGGCTTAGTAATGTCCTGTCCATTGTAAAATTCTTTTGAAACATCAGATAGAATCTGTTCCTCTTTCAATTCTTTTAAGATTTTATTGATCTCATCTCTTAAAGAAGTGTCTTCTTTGCTGAAAATCATGCCTGAAGTAGTAGGATTATATTGAACATCCGACATTTTCACTCCTAATTCAGAAAACTTTTGAACTGCAGACGAAGAAAGGAAGTAATCATGCATCACGATATCGATCCGTCCGCTGGCAATGTCTCTGAAGTAAACATCATTGGTTGCATTATCGTAAGGGACAACTTCAGCACCTAATGTTGTCGCCATGTCTGACCAAATCGAAGTTGCTGCGCCTCCAGCTTTCTTTCCTTTTACATCTTCCAGTTTTTGAATCCCTGAATCATCTGATTCGCGGACAACGATCCCTCCGACTGTATACTTGGTCGGGTCAGAAAAGTAAAATTTTTCTTGTCGGTCTTCAGTGATATCGATCCCGGCTGCCACGTCTGCTGTACCATTCAAAACAGCCGTTAAAATTCCATCAAATCCCATCTCGTCAAATTCGATCTCTACTCCTAAACGTTCTGCGATTTCGCGCAGTACTTCTGTTTCATAACCCGTTAATTCATTCGTTTTTTCGTCATGATAGGAACTAGGAAATAAGGTGCCAGAAGTTGCGACTTTCAGCACACCCGCTTCTTTCACTTTTTCCAATTTTGTCTGTTCTACGCTTTTTTCAGAATCAGCAGAAGAACCTGTCTTCGCAGTTTCGCAACCTGATAAAAGCAACAAACCCATCGCCAAAAACAAACCTGTCCATTTTTTTAACACTTTATTTTCATCCTCTACTCTTCTTTTCTGTGCACCTCATTAGGGTAGCAACCGAGTAAAAAACAGTCAATGTTTGCAGACAAATCCCTTTTCAGTTTAGGCGTTCATTGCTTCCAAAAACGCGAGAATAAGCTGTTTGCTTACTGAGTAGACAAACAATTTTGTTTTTTGGGGGGGGAAATTTGATAGATCTTTTATGACTTGCACCTTATCCACATCTATCTTTTCAGTTGTCAGCAGTGTGATCGCCTTTTTTGATTTTAATGGTAGGGATAGACTTGATCTCATCTATCAAGGTTCCTTCTTCTTTGGCAGTTTGCGAACGGACAAGATAAGTAGCGTAGTATACTTTTTCTCCATCTTCTTTCCCATGCCCCAATTCGTATTTCATTAAGTACCGCCTTTTCTTTTGCAACAGTTCAAAAACATGCTCCAACTCTTTTTCATTTGATGCGGAAACGCTGAAGCTAACTGTTTCCGTTCCAAATTTCTTAAAAATAAACGTGGACAACTCAAAGGCAACTAGCGTTAAAATGGTCGCTGCGATACTGACCGCATACAGACCTCCGCCTACTGTCAACCCGATACCAGCTGTTGTCCAGATACCGGCCGCACTGTTCAGTCCTCTGACTGATTTTTGTTGAATAATGATCATACCTGCTCCAATAAACCCAATGCCGCTGACGACTTGAGCCGCTACACGCGCTGGGTCTAATTCGTATCCAGGCAAATTGATCACATCATTAAAACCATGTTGGGAGATGATCATGACTAAAGCACTTCCCAGCGAAACAAGGAAGTGTGTTCGAATGCCTGCTTCTTTTGCACGCATTTCTCGGTCGATACCGATCATTCCTCCCAAGATGGCAGCTAAAATCAATCGCACCATAAATACAGCATTCATTCGTCTTCCCTTCTTTCCCGATCACTCATTTCATTTTCTTACGATCATCGCAAACCTTTCAGCAGCACCAAGAAGAGAACGCAGCTGTCTTAACTGGTTCTCTCAAAAAGTATTTTAATAACTCTTATTATAATCGACTAGGTTTCTTGGTAATGCTTCACCTTCCAAATATGCTTGGAGGTTTTCTTTGAAGATCGTAAATAGACGCGTTTTGTAGTGCTCTGCTATCCCAGAAATGTGCGGCGTGATCAGCACATTTTCCATTTCCCAAAGTGGGCTTTCTTTCGGCAAAGGTTCTTCATCAAATACATCCAGCCCAGCAAAAGCCACCGGCCCATTTTGAAGTGCTGCGATCAAATCTTCTGTTTTCACAGAAGGTCCGCGTCCCACATTGATAAATAGCGATCCCTCTTTCATTTTAGAGAAAATCTTTTGATCAAAGAAATGTTTGGTTTCGTCAGTCAAGGGCAAAATATTGACAAGGACATCTGCTTCATCAACGTGATCGATCAAATCTTTTTGTTGATAGATTTCATCCATCGTTTCTACATTTCTGCCGCTACGGTTGATACCGATCGTTTTCATATTAAAAGCTTTAGCTAAACGACCGACTTCTTTGCCGATGTGACCTGTTCCAACGATCATGATCGTCTTATTGTTCAGCTCTTCCATCCCAGTAGGCTCTTCCCACTGTTTTTCTGTTTGTTGTCGAATCGATTGTTGGATGCCTCTCACATAAGCCAGCAACATGCCCAGCACAGATTCTGAAATGGGAACGCTATGTATACCGCTGGCTGTTGTTAAGCGAATGTCTTTTTCAGCTAGCAAGTCTAAATTCATGTAATCTACGCCAGCAGATGGCATTTGGATCCATTTAAGCTGACTCTTTTCATCCTCAAGAAGCGTTTGCCCTTTCTCTTTGTCCCATCCATACAAAATATCGATCTTTTCTGTTGGAAAGTCAGACTCATTGTCCCAACCCTTAATCACTTCATAATCTGAGGCCATTTTTTCTAGTTCTTCTAATTGTTGCGGTTTCATTTCTTTCGGCTCTTTGACAAGTAGTGTTGGTGGGTCAAAAAAGTCAGAGCGATTACATCGCTTTGGCTTTTTTATTTTATGCTGCTTTTTCATCTTTA
>NZ_FOQE01000033.1 GCF_900113675.1 Pisciglobus halotolerans | reverse complement strand
AACGGCAGAGCCGTGCGGTAGCTGATGAGTGTACAAAAATAGAAAGCCTAAACTAGCTTAGTAAAAGGATGCCCGAGAAAAACTTGACACATACCGATTTGTGAATACGGTTGTGATTTATACACGTTTCTGTCCTCATTTCAGTAAAAGTGCCAGGTTTTGTTCGACATCCTATAAAAACCCTTGCATCTATTATATCAATCATTAGTTGTAAAAGGCAGCAGAATAAGCATAGTTTATTATTCAGTAGACATTATTTACTTTTTTTATTGCATCCTCACAAGCTCTTCTTTCATTATCTCGAGGCGTTTTAAATAAACCTAGTTCTCCATAACTTCCTGTCAACACTAATTCATACACATTAATAGGGAAGGTAAGGTCCAAATCTTTCCGTTGTTCTACATAAGCAATTTTTTTTTGAACTTCTTTAATATTTTTACCATTGTAATTACAACTTCCTTTTTTTGCTTTTACAAGTCCTAATATTGCTTTAATTAGTGTTGGTTTTCCCGCTCCGTTTGGGCCAATAACCCCTGTAATTTTACCTGAATTAAAATGTACAGATAATTCATTGAATACGGGAAAATCACCATAGGCGACCGATAGATTATGAATTGTTAACACAAAAAAACCTTCTTTCGAATTGTAAATAATAGAAATTTATATTTTTAAGGATAACCCAATATAATTTTTTGGCAAGCCTTATTTTTAGTTAAGCTTTATCGAACTACATTTATCGCCATATCCTAACTAGTACCATCTCGAAAAACACACTGAAACTGCTTAAAATATTTCTTAGTTCTTGCACTCACCCTGGCCCAAAGAGTGAGTTTTTTTGTTTAACAAAGAGAGGAGCGGACGCTGAGGTCCCATTGACTCCTTTGTACTGCTATTTAGAACCTTGATCTCTATCTTGTAGAGTTATAATAATTTCTAAAATAAAAAAACGATCTGTGTAGTAACAGATCGCGATATGATGTCCTTATACTTTGACTATACAACGATTAGTCAAAAATTTATTCCACTCTTTGACTAATTATTACTAGTTACCTAATTCTGTCCCATTACTCGCAATTACTCGTTGATACCAAGTGAATGATTTTTTCTTTCTACGCTCAAGTGTTCCACACCCCTCATCATCTTTATCCACGTAAATTAATCCATAACGTTTTTTCATTTCACCTGTTGTAAATGATACTACATCAATGCATCCCCAAACGGTATAACCAATTATATCTACACCATCGAGTTCGATGACTTTTTTCATTTCACGAATGTGGTCTGATAAATAATCGATTCGGTCATTTTCTTGAATAACGGCTTTTGATTTATCATCTACTGCACCAAACCCATTTTCAACTATAAAAATTGGTCGCTCATATTGTTCATAGAGTGTATTCAACGTGTATCTCAACCCTACGGGATCAATGGGCCACTCCCAATCTGTTGTTATAAGGTTGGGATTAGGTGTACTCCCAATAAAACCAGCACCTGTTTTATCTTCTTTCTTAGTACTGTCTATTACATGAGAGACATAATAACTAATGCCGATAAAGTCAACGGTTCCTTCTTTTAAATCGATAAGATCTTCATCAGTCATTTTTACTTGTATACCATTTGCTTCCCATTCTTTCAAATCGTAATTCGGGTAATGACCTCTAACAGACACATGTCCACAAATTGTAGATGTAGTCTAAATACTAGACAGAGATAAAGACGTACTTTTCCGATATAATAGATCTAATAAGAGAAAGGTTGTGTTCAAGATGCCAAAACATTATGATTCAGAATACAAAAAGTATGTCTGTCGATTAGTTGTTGAAGAAAATCGTAAAATAGCAGAACTTTCTAGAGAACTCGATATTTCTTACAGCACCTTAGAAAAGTGGGTGCGTTCCTATCGAAACCAAGAGAAGTGGCGTCAAACATCACAAAAGAAACGCGGCACGTCAACCATTCCTGTTTACAAAACACCTTCTGACTATGAAAAAGAAATAAAACAGCAGGAAAAAGAAGTAGCCCGTCTTCAAGAGGAGAACGCCATCTTAAAAAAAGCGATGCATGTCTTCACGCAAAACCAGGAATAAAGTTTCAATTTATCGAAAATCACCAAAATGAATTCTCGGTAGTGAGGATGTGCGAAGTACTGAACGTATCAAGAAGCGGATACTACAATTGGATAGCTGAAAAGCAGAAAGAACCAACAAAGCGCCAATTGTACAGGGAGGAACTAAAACAAAAAATCACTAAATTTTTCCATGAAAGTTTAGGGACATATGGCGCTCCTCGGATTCATAAAGATCTATTAGCTGCTGGCTATATCGTTTCTGAAAAGACGGTTGGTCGCTATATGCGAGAAATGAACTTGTATGCCACTCCTCTTGAGTCTTTCGTGGTCACAACCGATTCCGATCATGAACAACCCATTTTTGAAAACCTTCTTAAACAAAAGTTCGAAACGAAACAACCAAATGAAGTCTGGGTATCAGATATAACATATATCTGGAATGGAGAAGGTTGGGTGTATCTGGCTGCTGTTTTAGACTTATACTCACGTAAAATTGTTGGATGGCAAACTGGTGATCATATGAAAAAAGAATTGGCTCTTGAAGCTCTCGATATGGCGATCAACTTGCGGCAGCCAGAAAAAGGACTGATCCATCATTCAGACCGTGGAAGTCAATATGCTTCCCACAACTACCGAGATAAGTTGGAGGAAATAGGTGCTTTAGGAAGTATGAGCCGCAAAGGCAATCCGTATGATAATGCTTGTATAGAATCCTTCTTTGCGACCCTAAAAAAAGAATTGGTTTATCGCCGAAAATTTTTGACGAGAGAAGAAGCGGTCCAAACCGTGAACTGGTATATCTCTGTCTTTTACAATGAAAAACGACGCCATTCAAAAAATAATTATTTATCGCCTAATGAGTTTGAACACTGCCGCCAAGAGGAGATGCATCCATTGCATCCGACTATTTTTCAAGAAATTTGAGCATGTTCTTGTTGTTTTTTCCTAGGTTGATAATGCTCTTTGATTTTGACTTTTTCTTTATATTTTTCAAAAAAATGTCCATTTTCTTGACATAATTCCATTAAAGCTTATTGTTTACCAACTCAAACACCATGTGACTCTCGAGTTGGTCATTAAAAACCCTGCAGTAAGGTTTCAGCTTACTGCAGGGTTTTTTTAGGTTGAGCCGATTGTATTTGTATTTAATCGATTCAGCTGTTCGTGAACTTCTTTTGCCAATCCTTTATCTGTTGAAAGAATGAGGTGATCGCCTGTACGGATCATCGTTTTACCACACGGAATAATCGTGTCTTGTCCTCGGCGCACACCAGTGATCAAAATGTCTTCAGGCCAGTTGATATCTCTGATAGCTTTACCGGTAAAAGCACTGCCCGGAACTACTGGCAATACAAAAGAGAAACGTTTGCCAATACGTTTGCCATGGTTGCTGGCAATCAGTCTATCCAGCAGCTGCTCATAAATAGGTTTTACATTCAGAAGATCAGAGGTGACATAAGAAACAAGTGAAACAATGGCAAGCGGCATCAATTGGTTTAGACCGCCAACCATCTCCGTTACAAGCAAAATAGCTGTCAAAGGCGCCTTTCCAATCGAGGTGAAATAGCCGGCCATAGCAAAAATAATAAAATGCGTAAAAAAGATTTGCTCTACACCAAAATAAGTAATGGCAATTTGACCGATAAAGCAGCCGAGGATTCCGCCGAGAGACAAAATAGGAAGAAAGATACCGCCTGGAACGTTTGAACCATAAGAAACCATAAAGAAAACAAAACGCAAGACGAATAGGGCTGCCAATAGACCTAAAGGAAATTGCCAGTTTTCTAAGTTTGTCACGATACTGCTGCCGCCGCCAATCATTTCAGGCAGAAAGTAGCCGATGGGGATAATCAGCAGCAAAGGAATCACCACGTTATATCTTTTAGGGATCAAAGGAACTTTGGCGTATAAACCAGGAAGAGCCAGCAAGGTTTTACTGAAAAACCATCCGCTGAATCCTAAGAAGATTCCCAACAACACGACCCAGTTGTAATACCTCAATGGAAAGATGATCAATGAACCGATATCTAAAACAGGTGTTAATCCAAAGATGTTTAACGCCACGAAATTTGAAGAAACCGTTGCTGCAAATGTCGTGATGGCGACTAGAGGAGAAAAATTATGATGAACTTCTTCTAGAACAAACATTAACCCGGCAATAGGGGCATTGAAAGCTGCAGCCAAACCAGCACCGGCACCGCTTGACAGCAGCACAGATTCTTCTACTTCATCGCCTTTTGTCCATTCGCTGACACCTTGTCCAATTGCTGATCCTAATTGAATAGAAGGACCTTCTCGACCAAGGAACAGGCCTGAACCATTTGCCAATAAACCGCCTATAAATTTTCTCCAGAGAACGGAACGCCAATTTGTTTGGATAACTCCTTGCACTTGGCCTTCGACTTGAGGGATGCCGCTTCCTTTGATGTTTGGCTCGCTTTTTACAAGCGAACCAATGATCACGGCAATCATGACAGAAAAAACAGCCCATAATATCAGCCATTGAGGTTCTGTGTGGGAAAAGTGATAGAGGCGGATAACGAGATTTAAGATTTTTTGAATCCCAATACGAAAAGAACTGACGACGATTCCCGCGATCAATCCGGTTAAGATTCCTTTACCAATATAGCGAAAACGATCGTCAATGAATGACATCTTTTGTTGCTTCATTTCTAACTCCAACTTCCTTTTTCATACAATCTTATCTATTTATTATCAATCATAGATAAGGCGTCCATATTTATTTTACAACTTTTTTGAGAAAAATGAAGGGCAAAAGGGAAAAAAGCTGAAATGAAAACAAATATCGTGCTTTAAATCATGAATCATTGAAAAATAAGGCAAGCATTATTTTTGTTTATCAACTCCTTTCTAGGTATAATGGCATTAGGTTGAAGAAGCCAAAAAATTAAGGAGGAAAAACAATGGGTAAATTTGTAAAAGGTAGTTATGCAACTGTAGGTGAAGCCGAAAGAGCCGTAGATGAATTAGTCGCACAAGGTTACCGGAAAGATATGATCACACTTGTAACAAATCAAGACACCTATGACACAATGTCAGGAACAATGGATGTTGCCGTAAATACGGACCATGCTGAAGATAGTGACAACGAGTCTTGGTGGGACAAAGTGAAAGACGTTTTTACAACAGACACGTATGATGAAGCAAATCAAAATGACCCTGGCTACAATGCCGACGAAGATGTTTTAAGTCCTTACAAAGATGATATCAATAATGGGTACGTTATCTTGCTAGTTGATGACATGGATGGTACTGCTGGAACAACGACTGATACTGGCATAAATGAAACCGCTGGTGTGAACACAGAAGTTGGCATGGACAACCGTACAGACGCTAACGTTCAAACAGACGGTCTGAAAGATACTACAATGGACCGCACTGATCGCACAATAAATGATCAAGATCAAGAAAAAATTCGTCTACAAGAAGAACGCTTGAATGTTGATAAAAATGAAGTACAAACAGGCGAACTGCATGTCAAAAAAGAAGTGAAAACTGACACAGAAACAGTTGAAGTTCCTGTAGAACACGAAGAAGTAACAGTAGAAAGACGCCCTGTAAAAGATGGCGAACCAGTAGAAGGCAATCTTGACATGGAAGAAGAAGACATCACGATCCCAGTCAAAGAAGAACAAATCGAAGTAACGAAACGTCCAGTTGTTACAGAAGAAGTTAACATCAGCAAAGACAAGAAACAAGATGTTAAAAAAGTTTCTGAACAAGTCCGTAAAGAAGACTTGGATGTTGAAACTTCTGGAGATGTTCACGTCGAAGACAACGATGACGACACAACTCGTCGCCCATAAGATTCAACAGCTTTAGGCAAATCAACTTGAGCAACTGAAGAAAAGTTTGCTGAAAAATAAAAAAAGGCTGGGCTTGTCTCAGTTTTGTACAAAAAAGAAGGTCGCTTTCTCTTTGTGTTATAAGAGAAAGCGACCTTCTTTTCTATGCCTATTTTCCATTCTTGATAAGAATGGCTTGAGAGATTCTGATTGTCATAAATCTATCCTGTGAACGACTTATCACTTAAATCAGCTAGGTTTTGAAGAGAAAGACTTTTTCGAAAAATGTTAAAGTGATGAAGAAGGCTGAGTCAGAAGTGATGTTCTTTATTGCAAAGAGATTGACTTCGGTATAACAATTGCTTATGATTTGTTTTAGAAAACAGATTTTGTTCAACGCTAACAGACAAAGAAAGGACTTTGGAAAATGCAAAAAGAGGCATGACAGGCAAGTGATGAGTCAAAAAACTTGTTCAATGAAAAGGACTTTTTTAATCTAACAAAAGGCGGAACAACAAGATGACAGAGAAAACGTATCAGTATGTGTTAAAAGGAAAAGAGAAAGACCATACTTTGGCTGTAGCAGAAGAAGATTTTTTGATCAATGCGGATGGCGAAATCGATTATCCTATTGAGAAAGTACTGCGAAAGCATCAGTTGGCATTTGAAGATTTAGCTAAAATGGAAATTCATACGATTCAATTTATAGCACGTGAAGGGGACAAGAGAACGGTCCTTCACGAGATTTCATTGTACTAGATCATCATTCCCGAAAGTGACGAACCGGCGTGCAATTTGCTGGAACGTCACTTTTTTAGTGTGTCATTAGGAACGGCTAGTAAAGAAGGCGAGAAGCCATTAGTTCCTGTCAGCTTAGGAATAAGTAAGCGTAAAAAGGCAGCCATTTGGTTATCACTCTTCTTGGACGAAAGCTAAGTTGGAGCAAAAAAGCAGCTATTTATTCCTAGAAGAGTTGGAGAAGACAAATGACTGAGTGACCAAAGAGTGCTGGAAATTAAGGATTGACAAAGAAAAAAAAACGTGCTAATTTAAATAAGCAGTCTCGCAAAACGTAACTATTACGATTTGAAAAGGAGAAAAAATTTGGCAAAAAAATCAAAAATAATAAAAGCTGAAAAGCAAAGAGAAACGATTGCAAAGTACGCAGCGTTGCGTCAGGAGTTAAAAGCAACAGGCGATTATCAAGCGTTGGCAAAACTTCCAAAAAATGCCAGTCCTACTCGTTTGCGCAATAGAGATGCCATTGATGGCCGTCCCCGCGGTTATATGAGAAAATTTGGCGTATCTCGTATTCACTTTCGCGAGTTGGCTCATGAAGGAAAAATTCCTGGTGTGAAAAAAGCCAGCTGGTAGACATTGCTGAAGGAATAAAAATAGCTGTGCCGCTTATTCTGCAATGAGTATTAAATAAGATTTGATTTTATATTGATCAGTTAATGAAGAAGGTTTTTTTTATCTTTGCAATAAGAAGGCCTTCCTACATAGCAAAGACGAGAAATCATGTGAAAACATACAAATAGGAGAAAACAATGATGCAAAAGAATATTCGTTTGATTGTATTTTTAATTGCTGCGGTTGCTGTAATCAGTGGATGCAGTCTTTCAAAAGATACATCAAAAACAACAGATTTGACTTCAAAGGAGAAAGATCAAGAAGCAGCTCTTCAAGTTGTGACCACTTTTTATCCCATGTACGATTTTGCTCGCAATGTAGCGCAAGAACAGGCAAACGTTTCTATGCTGATTCCAGCTGGAACTGAGCCGCATGACTTTGAACCAAGCGCTAAGATGATCGCGCAGATCGAAGAAGCGGACGTATTCATCTATAACAGCGAAGAGATGGAAACATGGGTGCCTAGCGTGTTGAAGGCCATTGATACAGACAAAGTAACGGTCGTAAATGCAAGCGAGGGAATCGATTTGATTCAAAGCGAAGAAGATTCTGCTGAGATCGGTCATGAAGCAGAGGTAGGACATACCCACACTGTCGACCCTCATGTATGGCTGGATCCTGTTTTGGCTCAGCAAGAAACAGATAACATAGAGGCTGGACTTTCAAAGGCAGACCCAGCGCATGCTGAAGATTATCAAGTGAACGCGCAACATTATAAGGAGCAATTGAGCCAGTTAGATCATAAATTCCAAGAAGCTTTTGCTGGGGCAGACAAACGGATATTTGTGACCCAACACGCTGCTTTTGCTTATTTAGCGAAACGATATGATTTGACGCAAATTGCCATAGCAGGTCTCTCGCCTGAAATAGAGCCAAGTCCTTCCATATTAGCTGAATTAGCTGGATTTGTTAAAGAAAATGATATTCATTACATTTACTATGAGGACAGTGCTTCCTCTGCTACATCAAAAACGTTGGCAAATGAAACAGGCTTAGAACTGGAAACGCTAAGTCCGATCGAAGGAGTTTCCGAAGCTGACCAAAAAGCCGGTGTAGATTATATCAAAGTTATGGAACAGAATCTTGAAGCCCTTAAAAAAAGTATTCATTAAAAGCAGCAATGAAAAAACGGCCAAGCAGCCGTTTTTTTATTTTAGGACTATTTTTGATACACAGTCACGAGTCAAAGCGCATGAAAATTGGATGCTAGCTAAGTTTCATTTCCGTTTACAAGCGGAAATAGATTTGACCGTGTGATAAAAGCACGTTTATTGCACACTCGGAAGCAAAAATAGGTTTGAGTATGGGATAAAGACCCGTTTATTGCACACTCAGAAGCAAAAATAGGTTTGAGTGTGCGATAAAAGCACGCTTATTGCACACTCGGAAGCAAAAATAGGTTTGAGTATGGGATAAAGATCCGTTTATTGCACACTCGAGAGCAGCAACAAGTTTGAGTATGTGATAAAAGCACGCTTATTGCACACTCGGGAGTAGAAACAGGTTTGAGTATGGGATAAAGACTCGTTTATTACACACTCAGAAGCAAGAATAGGTTTGAGTATGTGATAAAAGCACGTTTATTGCACACTCAGGAGTAGAAACAGGTTTGAGTGTGCGATAAAAGCACGCTTATTGCACACTCGGAAGCAGAAACAGGTTTGAGTATGGGATAAAGACTCGTTTATTACACACTCAGAAGCAAGAATAGGTTTGAGTATGTGATAAAAGCACGTTTATTGCACACTCAGGAGTAGAAACAGGTTTGAGTGTGCGATAAAAGCACGCTTATTGCACACTCGGAAGCAGAAACAGGTTTGAGTATGGGATAAAGATCCGTTTATTGCATACTCGAGAGCAGCAATAAGTTTGAGTTGGAAATTCATAACATTTTCAGCAGAGGTTCTTAACCAACAAAGCAGGAATTTGACAATTTAAAGATAAAAAGGAAAAGACTCGTCGCAACGAGTCTTTACTTTCTTCTTTGCATGACAATATCAAAAGTTTGTTCACCGAGAAAAACAATCCCGACTGTCAGCAGAACTTTGACGGCTATCCGTGCGTCTAAAAAAGTATTTAAAATCAGGTACATCACGATCAAAAAAATCACTAAAATCAACATTCTTAAGGGCGTTCTTTTTTTCATATTTGCTCTTTCCTTTTTCATAAGTTAAGCATGATTGGTTGTTCCAATGCTGCTCGCATATTGCCTGTTTAGCTTATCATAATTAAATAGAGAAGGGCAAAGCAAATATTGATTAGAAAACGTTTAGATTGCTTTTTTTACAAAGGTCATTTTTCCTTATGTATTTTTTCACATTTTTGTTTTGAATGGTGTACACTAAAAGTAATAGGAGGAAAAAAGCATGTTGTCTTTGTTTATTCTAATGCTGGAACGTGGCGGCTTGATCATTTTACTAGCTTATTTGTTGATGAATATTTCTTATTTCAAAAATCTGCTAGGCAAACGTCAAATTTTCAGCACAAAAGTACAGTTGGTGATTGTTTTTGGTATTTTTGCCATTATTTCAAATTTCACAGGTGTGGAAATCAATCGGGATCGTATTATTTTAAATCAGCTTTTTACGAAGTTATCTGAAGGATCTTCGCTGGCGAACACGCGTGTTTTGACCATTGGTGTTTCTGGGTTGATTGGCGGACCTTTCGTTGGTACAACTGTGGGGATCATTTCAGCGGTTATTCGTTTCTTGCAAGGCGGCAAAACACTGAGTTACGTGATCTCCTCTTTACTGATTGGTTTATTTTCAGGGCTTTATGGATGGAAAACGATGAAAAAGAATGCCTATCCAAGTGTGAAGGAAGGGATGATCATTGGCATTTTGATGGAAGTCATTCAAATGCTGTGCATCTTGTTTTTTGGAGACACGTTGGCCAGTTCTTGGTCGCTAGTCAAGTTCATTGCGTTACCGATGATTTTGACCAATAGCATCGGAACAGCGATTTTTTTGTCGATTATTTTATCGACACTGCGGCAGGAAGAACAAACCAAAGCTGTACAGACGCACGATGTTTTACAGCTGGCGAATAAAACGCTGCCTTATTTTCGTTTGGGGCTAAATGAAGAGTCCTGTACGGCAGCAGCAAAAGTCATTCAGCATTTTATGAAAGTCTCAGCGGTTAGCATCACCAATCAAGAAAGAATCTTGGCGCATGTCGGAGCAGCTAGTGACCATCATGTTCCGTCACAAGAAATCTTGACAGATTTATCTAAGTCTGTCTTGCAATCAGAGGAGATCAGAGAAGCCCATTCGCGGAAAGAAATCGGCTGTAACCATCCTGATTGTCCTTTGGAAGCAGCGGTCGTCATTCCTTTGAAAGTCAAACAGCAAACGATCGGTACACTGAAACTTTACTTTACGGATGCGACCAAGTTGACCTTTGTCGAACGTCAGCTGGCAGAAGGCTTGGGAGAGATTTTTTCTAACCAGATCGAGTTGGGAGAGATCGAGCTGCAGAGCAAATTGCTGCAAGATGCAGAGATCAAGTCATTGCAAGCACAAGTTAATCCACATTTCTTTTTCAATGCGATGAATACCATTTCTGCTTTGATCCGAATAGACAGCGAAAAAGCACGCAAATTGTTGAATCAACTGAGCAATTTTTTCCGATCCAATTTGCAAGGGGCAAGGACCAACTTGATCCCGTTAACAAAAGAATTGCAACAGGTAGAGGCTTATCTGGAGCTAGAGCAGGCACGTTTCCCAAATCGATATGAAGTAACGATCAACTGTGATCCAGCTTTGAGCGAAAAACTCGTCCCGCCTTTTTTAGTCCAGATTTTAGTTGAGAATGCCGTCAAACATGCCTTTTCTAATAGAAAAACAGGCAATAAAGTATGGGTCGATATCCAATCAGAAGCAAAGGGTGTCGGTATTCGCGTAACCGATAACGGCAGCGGTATTGAACCGGAGAGATTGCAAAAGCTTGGAAAAGAAGTGGTGGATTCAGCTAAAGGCACAGGATCAGCCCTAGAGAATTTAAATCGCCGACTCATTAGTTTGTTTGGCGAGGAAGCAAGACTGCATTTTGAGACATCCGAAACAGGAACCACTGTCTCGTGTATGATCGCTTACCAGAAAGAGGGGAATCATCAATGAATGTACTCGTTGTAGACGATGAGCCGTTGGCAAGAAACGAGTTGTCTTATTTATTAGACCAATGTGAAGAAGTAAGTGAAATCAAAGAAGCTGATTCTATTGAAGAAGCGCTGGCAAATTTGATCGACTATACAGTTGATTTGATTTTTTTAGATATCCATTTGACTAATGAGAGCGGGTTGACGTTAGCAGATAAGTTGGCTACATTGAAAAAACCGCCGATGATTATATTTGCAACAGCTTATGATGAATATGCGGTCAAAGCATTTGAATTAAATGCGGTTGATTATGTCTTGAAACCTTTCGAATTTTCTCGTGTTCAACAAGCGGTCAAAAAAGCTTTTGACCAGTTTCAAAAAGAGGGTTTGCTAGGAGATGAACCTAAAAAAGCAAGAGTTGAGACTTTGCCGGTCCAAGTAGAGGAACGTATTTATATCATTAAGATGGCTGCCATCATTGCTGCTAGCGTCGAAAGCGGAGAAACGACGATTTATACAAAAGAACAGGAATTCAAGACACATGAACCTCTAAATGCCTGGGAAAAAAAGCTGGACCCGCAATTATTTTTGCGCGTGCATCGGTCTTTTGTGATCAACACGAAAGAAATCATCGAGATCCAACCTTGGTTTAATCATACGTACCAATTGACGATGAGCAACCATTTAAAAGTTCCCGTTAGTCGTTCTTATATGAAAGTTTTTAGAGAAACGGTCGGGTTAACTTGATTCGCTCATGAAACGGATGAATTTCAGTACAGCAGGCTTGCATTTGAGCCTGCTGTTTTGTTATCTCAGCTATAAAACGGCGCAAGTTCTCCTATTTTTTATATACTGTAATCATAAACGAAAGGGTATCCAGTATAAAAGGAGGAAGAAAAGAATGATCACATTACTTGGTGGTATTGTGCTATTGATCGTTGGGTATTTTACTTACGGACGCTATATTGAAAAAAACTTTTCAATTGATCCGAATAGAAAAACGCCCGCTGAAGCTTTAAAAGACGGGTATGATTTTGTGCCGATGTCGAAATCGAAGAATGCTATTATTGAATTATTGAATATCGCAGGCACAGGCCCTATCTTTGGACCAATTATGGGGGCGTTGTATGGTCCAGTTGCTTATTTATGGATCGTGATCGGTTGTATTTTTGCCGGTGGTGTCCATGACTACATGGTGGGGATGATCTCACTTAGAAACAATGGAGCACATTTGCCAGAATTAGCCAGCAAATACTTAGGTAAACCTGTCAAACATGTCGTCAACATCTTTGCAATGCTGCTTTTGATGTTGGTTGGAACGGTTTTTGTGACATCTCCAGCTAACTTGATCTCCAGCATTACGCCGGATTGGCTAACGATTGGTGTCATTACGGTTTTGATCTTTGTTTATTATCTGATTTCAACAGTTTTGCCGATCGATAAGGCAATGGGAAAAGTATACCCTTGGTTTGGTGCAATTTTAATCATCAGCACGATCGCAATCGGAGTCAGCTTATTAACTGGCGGACATGCACTGCCTAACTTGACGATGAACACTTTGCAAAACTTCCATCCAAAAGGTACACCAATCTTCCCAGCGTTGTTCTTTACGATCTCATGTGGTGCTTTATCAGGTTTCCACGCAACACAAGCACCAATGGTTTCAAGAACAAGCACGAACGAAAGAGAAGGCCGCTTTACATTCTATGGAATGATGGTAAGCGAAGGAATTATCGCAATGATCTGGGCAGCAGCTTCTATGGCTTTATTTGACGGCCAAACGCTTAGCCAAATGATCGACGCTGGTACGCCATCAGCTGTTGTTAACCAAGTTTCTGTTATGCTTTTGGGAAATGTCTTCGGTACATTAGCTATTCTAGGCGTTATCGTCTTGCCAATTTCTTCAGGGCTATCAGCTTTCAGAAGTTTGCGGACGATTCTAGCCGATTACTTGCACATTAAACAAGATACATTGAAGAAAATTTTAATGGTGACTGTTCCACTTTATGTGATTTCATTTGTACTGACAAAAGTTGACTTCAATATGCTTTGGAGATATTTCAACTGGGCAAACCAAGTAACAGCTGTCATCGCGCTGCTAGTTGCTACACGCTACTTGTATTTGAAAAATAAAAACTATATCGTTACATTGGTTCCAGGTTCATTTATCTTATACGCTTGTGTCGTTTATATTTTAAGCGAGCCAATTGGTTTCCGAATGGGACTAACAACTGTCACTTATATCGTGGGCTTACTCCTAACGCTTGGTATATTAGGCGTTTTCTGGAAATCAGGCGTCAACCAAAAAGAAACACTATCACCTGATTCAGCTTTGATCAATGACCAGCTCCCAATCAATACCTCTACAGCTAAATAAAAATCAAAACAGCCTTGCAGGAAAGTTTCTCCTTACAAGGCTGTTTTTGTATTTAGCATATACTGAAGGAAGGAAATAATTGGAGTATGGGATAAGCGAGCGTTTATTGCACACTCGAAAGCAAAAATAGGTTTGAGTATACACTAAGAGACTTTTAAGCAGAAAAACTTTTCGAGTAGGAACGCAAAGCAGTTATCGTTCCAACTCATCGATCAAAACCTATTCGAGTAGGAGCGCAAAGCAGTTATCATTCCAACTCAAATGCCAAAACTAGTCTGAGTAGGAACGATAAGCAATACCATCTAGTGTTTTTAACAAATGATTTTTAAAAGATAAAAAGGAAAAAACTCGTCCGTGACGAGTTTTTACGTATTAAAAAATCCCTTAAAGAGCTGTTTGCGCCCTCTAAGGGAAACTATCTTTAATATTATTTTATAGATTGTCGTCTGGGTGTTTGCGGTCTCTTGGTTCTTCATCCTCTGCGCTTGGCATTGGCGGCACGTTCGTATCGTTTGGAATAGAACGATCAACGGTATTACCAGGATTTATCGTGTCATCCGGCGTTGGCGGCAGAACATTATCTGCTGCTCCTGGACGGTCACCGCTATGAGGCGGCGCATTGGTAATATCATTGCCGACTGCACCATTTGGCATTGGCGGTTGGCCAAAATCTTCTGATCCGATTCTGTCCTCTGGATCCAAGTCAACTTCTCCTAAGCCATCATCGTTGTCATTCGGACGGTACGTTTGGACGACCGGATCTGTATTTGTATCAGAGTCTACTGTGTTACCCGCATCTAATGAAGCATCTGTATCTGGAGTTGCGTTTGTATCTAAGTCTCTGCCTTGGTCAGGCAAACTATTGGAGTGACTTGTATTTTTTGCTTCAGCGTTATTTTCGGTAAGCGGCGGTACACGTGTATTGCCTGTATCAGTTGAAACAGTAGCATCATCTGTATCATCGGTTCCCATTGTATTGTCAGGCATAGACGGGCTTATGGTATCATCTGTCGTTGGTGCATTGACTGAAGCTGGCGGAATGCCGCTGCCAGTAGTTCCTACCGTATCATCTGGAATAGGGGGAACACCAGACCCTCCAACAGTACCTCCGCCAATTGGTGGAAGACCCGTATCAGTAGTTCCTAAATTATCGCCTATTGGAGAAGGCATATCCAAGTTGCTGCTGTCTTGCACGGCAGACATCCCCGGGTTGTAATTGTTTCGATTTGAAGGATGAGTTGGCGGCGTACCTGTATCTTTGGAACCTAGGGTATCATTTGGCACAGGCGGCTCAGTCGTATTGCTGATGTTCGAGTCAGGTGTGCTGTCTTTGTAGTCGCGTGCACCTTCTTCAGTTGTAAAATCATCAACGAGTACAACGATTTTACCATTGTCGATGTCATCTTGGTAAGGTTCGAGCACTTCTTCGTCAATCTCATATCCTGAATCGTCAGCAGTGAAAAAGTCTTTGATCTTATCCCAAAGCGATTCATCATCCTCAGCATGATCTGTATTCACGCCAACATTCTTCAATTCCGGCAATTGATCTCTGGTTTCTTTATTGGTGACCAAGGTGATCAATTCTTTGTTGTAACCTTGTGTGGCAAGCTCATCAATAGCTTGGTTAGCTTCTTCGATCGTAGCATAACTTCCTTTTACAAATTTGCCCATCATCTTTTCCTCCTTTTACGTCATCAATGAATACACTTTTAGTTTATAAAGAACGCTTCCAAATAGCAAAGCAAACGCATTGAAGAAGAACAGGCTGCACCTAATGATTTTACACATAGAGACGAAAAAGAGCATTTTTATCGCAAATGAATGAATATAATTAGCGCAGCAAGAGCGTTTAAAATTGACAACAGTTGCAAGGAGCCGGCATAGTTGAAGTGGAAGAAAGCGATTTTAGATAGGAGAGAGGAATATGTTTGATAAGTTGCGCAGACCAATCGTTTTTCAAGGAGCAAAACAAAAAGCACCTTATTTTGAAGGTTGGTATTTTAAGCACGTTTCTGCTGATGAAAAAACAGCCATTTGCTTTATTCCGGGTGTCAGTTTAAGCCAAAAAGAATCTCACTGTTTTGTGCAATACATTTACACGTATGAAGATGAATATCAGCAGCAGAAAACCATCACTGGTTATGTTGATGAGCCGATCGAAGCTTTCCAGCACCAGGAAAAGCCGTTCCTCGTTAAAGTCGGCTCCAATATTTTTACGGAAACCTTTATATCGGTTGACTTGGAGGATCAGCAGATGTCGATCAAAGGAAAAATCGGATACGGTTCTTTCAAACCCATTGAATCCTCTGTTTTGCAGCCGAATATCATGGGCTTTTTTGCTTATATCCCAAAGATGGAATGCTACCATGGCGTCATCAGTATGAATCATTCATTAAGTGGCAGTTTAATGGTCAATGACACTCGCATCGATTTTACAAATGGAAAAGGATATGTGGAAAAAGATTGGGGCAGATCTTTTCCAAAGGATTATCGTTGGATCCAGTGCAACGACTTTGAAGACAAGCAAACGAGCTTGTTCTTTTCAGTCGCGCATATTCCATTTCACATTGCAGCTTTTAAGGGATTTATTTGCAATCTGGTCGTTAATGATCAAGAATACCGGTTTGCTACTTACAATCGCAGCAAGCTTCTGAAAGAGGAGCAAAAGGGGAATGAGCTGGTATTTGTTCTGGAAAATAAACAAGCACGTTTAACGATTTTTGCAAAAGCTACACATACAGGCGAATTGATAGCGCCTAAAAATGGTACGATGGAAAAAAGCATCAAAGAAGGCTTGATTGGGGAAGTGTCGTTTCAGCTGTTGGATAAACAAACGGGTGTCACTATTCAAGATAAAGGCAAAATGGCAGGCGTCGAGATCGTGGATGACATCTAAAGAAGAACAAGTGAAAACTTAAAGCGTCGCAAGAATAGAGCAGCAAAAAGTACTTGCTGCTCTACTGGTTTTATCAAATAAATAGTTAGTTTAAATCAAAGGACAAAGAGATTTTTTCTTCCGTTGGTTTTTCTCCTTGGACAGAAAAAGGATAGCCGGTAAAATGAAGCTTGATGTCTTTTAAATCTTCTGGCAATGCTGGCTCGACGGTAAAGAAAGAGGTGGCCGTGGATTCTGAACCGCCTCCTGAGCTTAGTCGGCAATGATAAGAAGCAGGTTCGATCGTTAGTTTAAAATCATAGTTGAAGAAGAATTCAGGAGATGTAGGGGAAGCTGTCCAATCGATATTGAGAGGGACGACACTGATATTCTCATATTGACGGATGTACATCACAGAATATAAAACTTGCTCTTTTTCGACCGCTTTTAGAACAGGAAGATACTGTTTAAAATGGAGCGGTTGAACTTCAGGTGTATAGTGTTCTTCATTTTCTAATAGATCAAAAAATGCTTCTAAAAATGCTTCTTGAAATTGGTACTTTTCGGCTAGATAGGTCCGTTCTTTTTCATCCGTTCTTGCAGCAGAAAATGCCATTGCCTTTCTTTTGTTGATCAACTGACAAAGTTGTTCATCGATAGCAGAAAGAGAAGCAGGCGACTGTTCAGTATCTTTTTCCATATGTATTGACCTCCGTTTTTTTATTAAAAGGTTGCTGACTGAATGAAGGAACAGTTTTGTTGCTTATTTTCGTTCTTACAGATGAAAAGAAATGTCTAGGCAAAGCAAATACTTTTCCACTTTCAGCAAACACTCTATAAACTCTTTTAGTTTAACAGATACCTACCTTATTCAAAAATGAAATCTAAAAGATTTTTTTAGTTCAAGATATTTTTATCATGAATACAGAGGCGTTTATTTTTCTTTTCTAGTACCAAAAGCAATCGAAGAGGAAGGTGCTTAACCCTATGAAATGTTAAAAAATTGAATATTCAAGAACAAAAAAATCAACGTTGACACTTATTAAAGTGATGATGTAAAGTATGGTAAGCGCTCATATTCAATAGATATTGAATAATGTTAATCAGGGAATAACAAAACATCATGTTCAAGGTGAATAACCTTTTTATTATACTTAGATTAGGTTTTTACTTAACTTATTTTTTGAATAATCAATACTATTTTTTAACAGGATTTCTATCTTATACATTTAGCACATTTGTTTTCCTATTTTTTGTCTTTGATGAGATTGAGAGTTATAAAGCGCTTAAATTAGAAAAAGGAAAAAACAATTAAATAAAAAAAGCATGAACAAAGAAATACCTTTTGTAACAAAAAAAAGCTTTAAAAATTTTCTGCAATCGTTTATACTTAAGAAGGTTGCTCAACAACTAACATGGATAACCAATATATAAATAAAACGATCTGATAGTTCAGCGGGAGAATACATCCTTGACAGGGATGGGGTCGGGGGTTCGAATCCCTCTCAGATCATCTAACTTGGTAGGTAGAATGCTGATATAGCAACGTCTTGTAATTTTAATCGCACAATCGTCGCACTATTATTCAAGAAAACAATTCAGCAATCACATTATCCGATATCTGATAAGACTTATGCTGTAGCTCCTGAATGACGTGTGTGTACACTTCCATAGTGGTAGTTGGTGACGAATGTCCTACTCTTTTAGCTACTGATGCAATATCTATGCCTCTGTATAATATAATAGAAACGTGTGTATGTCTTAAAGCGTGGAATGTGACTACTTGTATGCCTGCACGTTCGCAAGCATGAGAGAGTGATTTGTTTGCCGCATTATTCGATGGCGGTGTACCGTCAAATTGAGAGAACACTAAATATTTTGGATTTCTAATCATCCTAGATAGTTGGCGTTCTTTTTGTCTTGTCACAAACGTTTGTAGATCTGCCATGATGATGATTCGACTTTTATTGTTCGTTTGCTGCCGTCTGTTTTAGTTGTTTTGAATTGTTTATTTTTTAAAGTCCCACGTCTGCTTGATGCTGATCGTATTTTCTTTAAAATTTAAGCAGTCGTATATCAATCCAGCGACTATAGTCCACTTTTTTTCTTCTGGCAGCTCGGTTGCTTCTTCTAATTCCACTATACTTTCTTCGTCTTCGCGTGATTGTGCCTCTCCAACGCATTTAAGAAGGCTGCCTACAGTTTGATGACTAATCATGATGGACCTCCATTCTTTCAGTAATTCAGTGGTGTCGCGGTACGTACACTTACTAGCTAGTTCTGCCACTTTGACTTCTACGAGCGGACTATGGCGTTGATAATCTCGAATACCGAACCATTCGTCTAATGGGTAATGGTTTTGATTCTCTTGATCTACCATTAGGGTACGACGGTAACGAACAGGACCAAAAATAAGCTCAACGGTTTTCCGGTCTTCTCTTTTCACTTTCCACCCATCACTTTGTTTTTGTTCTTTGATCACTTGATTGATATGAGAAAAGATATCGCCTACTAATTCAGCGAATAAATCGTACATATAGAGCTGTATCAACTCCTCTGTCCTAATTAAATCGCTTGATTCCTTTATTATTTCATATAATTTTGTTATAATTTTATCCATAAGAAGGCTTCTTTCGTTT
>NZ_FOQE01000004.1:106034-111496 GCF_900113675.1 Pisciglobus halotolerans | reverse complement strand
ATGTTATCCCCCACTTATGGGCAGGTTACCCACGTGTTACTCACCCGTCCGCCACTCCTTTACCTCGGTGGGTGCAAGCACCCGGTGAGATAAAAGCGTTCGACTTGCATGTATTAGGCACGCCGCCAGCGTTCGTCCTGAGCCAGGATCAAACTCTCATAAAAGTGTTGAGTCTCACTCAACGTTTTTAATGAAGCTTGTAGCTCATTAATTGAATTGCTAGCGAATAAATATTCACTAATGTTGTTTGTTTTGACACTTGTCAAAACGCCCTACACATTGGTTCGTCTTACTTTGTTTAGTTTTCAAAGGTCTAATTTCTTGCGTTTGTTGTCTCAGCGACAACTTCTTAATGTTATCATCAGCTAACTTTTCTGTCAACCTTTTTTATTCATAAATTTGAATTTACATTCTCTATCTTATCTATTCGTTTATTCAAATAAACCAGACAGCTTGAATGTTTGATAACATCAATGACCCGTACGGGATTCGAACCCGTGTTACCGCCGTGAAAGGGCAGTGTCTTAACCGCTTGACCAACGGGCCAGTTTATTATGTGCTTTAAAAAAATAAATTTGTTAAAGCGGAGAAGGAGGGATTTGAACCCTCGCGCCGCGTTAAGCGACCTACACCCTTAGCAGGGGCGCCTCTTCAGCCTCTTGAGTACTTCCCCAAAACCAAAAAATGCTAAATGAAATTTTTGAAACAATGGGCCTAAATGGACTCGAACCATCGACCTCACGCTTATCAGGCGTGCGCTCTAACCAGCTGAGCTATAGGCCCAAAGAAACAAAAGCGGGTGACGAGAATCGAACTCGCGACAACAGCTTGGAAGGCTGTAGTTTTACCACTAAACTACACCCGCAAAAACGGTCTCGACGGGAATCGAACCCGCGATCTTCTGCGTGACAGGCAGACATGTTAACCCCTACACCACGAGACCTTCAATTGAGCTACATATTAAAATGTAATTGCGGGGGCAGGATTCGAACCTGCGACCTTCGGGTTATGAGCCCGACGAGCTGCCAGCTGCTCCACCCCGCGATAATATAAATCTCTACTATAAGAATACAAGATATGTCTTTCTCATCTCTATCATAACTAAAAACTGCTTAAACAGCAATGGCTATGAAAAAGGAGGATAAGGGATTCGAACCCTTGCGTGCTTTTACACACCTGACGGTTTTCAAGACCGTTCCCTTCAGCCGGACTTGGGTAATCCTCCATTAAATAATACATTCACTTTTAAAAAGCTTTACCGCAGCTTCCAAACAATTAACGAATCAGTCATTTTATTCAAAAGATTGGTAATAGCGGCGGAGGGAATCGAACCCACGACCTCCCGGGTATGAACCGGACGCTCTAGCCAGCTGAGCTACACCGCCATAATAAATTGTTTGTTGCTATGGAGCCTAGCGGGATCGAACCGCTGACCTCCTGCGTGCAAGGCAGGCGCTCTCCCAGCTGAGCTAAGGCCCCCAAAACAGTCGGGAAGACAGGATTCGAACCTGCGACCCCTTGGTCCCAAACCAAGTGCTCTACCAAGCTGAGCTACTTCCCGTAAAAGTTATTTAGTTACTGACTGACAAATATCAGATCAATATGCACCCAGCAGGAGTCGAACCTGCAACCGCTTGATTCGTAGTCAAGTACTCTATCCAATTGAGCTATGGGTGCTTCATATTAAACTATACAAATGGTGCCGAGGGCCGGAATCGAACCGGCACGGTTATCACTAACCGCAGGATTTTAAGTCCTGTGCGTCTACCTGTTCCGCCACCCCGGCATTGAACAAGCTATCTAGTTTCCTAGAAGCGGAAGACGGGGTTCGAACCCGCGACCCCCACCTTGGCAAGGTGATGTTCTACCACTGAACTACTTCCGCATAAAATGGTGCCGGCTAAAGGACTTGAACCCTCGACCCTCTGATTACAAATCAGATGCTCTACCAACTGAGCTAAGCCGGCTATTCAACTTTTTGATCTTAACGGGGTAAAGCTGAGAGAATGTTTAAAAAGATTCTCCTATGATGACACTCGGATCTTGATCCTTCATCTTACCATTGGTAAAAATTGAAGCGAATGACTAGCATCTTAAGTTTGATACTAATAATGAGTCATGCAGGATTCGAACCTGCGACCCTCTGATTAAAAGTCAGATGCTCTACCAACTGAGCTAATGACTCATGGTGGAGGTTAACGGGCTCGAACCGCTGACCCTCTGCTTGTAAGGCAGATGCTCTCCCAACTGAGCTAAACCTCCAGAATAGTGCATTCCATGTTCTTTATTTTCCCTTCATTGCCTCAGCGACAACTATTTTATAGTACTATCCTTTCCATTAATTGTCAACACTTTTTCATGAATTAATTTGCATTTTTTCTACGAATAAAGTTGACCAAACCGCTGATGTTTTTTATTCTATCACGAGAATGTTCAATATTAAAGAGAAAAAATATCTTTTTTTGTTTTGTCCAGTTCTTTCTATTTTCTGCATGAATATCAATCTTTGGCTGCTTGAGATATCCCTTTTCATGCCAGAATGATGTTGTTTTTATTATGAAAGCATTATTTTTTTTTTTTCTGAGCATATTTCTCCCTTTTTTGCTGCTTTTGGTATAATCGTTAATTGTGGATTAGCGACTGAATAAAATTTATTATGTCGTTCGATCCATCCCCCTTTTTTAAACACTTTGATTTCATTGTATACAAAAAAAAGATAGGCTCCTATTATTTTTGTTATCTGGGTTATTTACAGAGCTGGCGCAATCTAAACTTCCAACTTTCATCGTTCACCTCATTATGCTCAGTTGACTAAAAGCTTAGCAGTCTCCTTTTTCCTGTTTGATAAAATAGAAAGATGATGTGAAAGTCTTTCCCATAATACTTTTTGAAGAGGAGAACATCAATGGTTGAAAATAATCTAACTGTATTTCGTACAGAGTTAAAATATCTGATCGATCTACCTGATCGATTGCATCTTATTAATTGCCTAGACCGTTTGCTGGTCCCTGATGCTTATGGCGGTTATGATGGCTATCAAGTCCGCAGTGTTTACTTCGATTCTTTCGGTAATCAAGACTATATTGAAAAAATGGAGAAATTTGCTTTTGTGAAACGCGTTCGATTGAGAGTGTATGATATTCATTCTGATATAGCAAAATTCGAAATCAAACGAAAAAAATCAGGCAGACAAATAAAAGATAGCCTCATCGTTACGCGAGAGGAAGCTAACCAGATGCTGCAAGGCAACTTTGAAGTGCTGAAAAATTATGAAGGGATAACGGCAGAACTAGGATATGACATCTGCACTACAATGGGATATCGTCCGGTTTCTATGGTGGAGTATAAAAGAAGAGTCTATACTCATCCTTTCTTTAGTACGCGCATTACTTTAGACAGCGACCTGAAGTATTGCAATTTTGATTATGATTTATTTGAAGAAAACCCTAATTACAAAAAAGTCATGCCTTTAACCGATACTATTTTAGAAGTAAAATATGCGCGCTATTTATTCCCTCAATTGCAAGAAGTTTTGGAACACTGTGACTTGAAAAAGTGTCCAGTCAGTAAGTTTGCTTCTTCGCGAGAATTATTAGAAGCCTATTATTATTAAACCCTTTAGGAGGAACTATTAAATTGAATCTACTACTCGCTACAACAACTAATAAACCTGTACAAGAAAGTCTGATGGACCTTTTTCAAATGGACACCTTGCCTGTCGGAAAATTAAGTGTTTCTACTATCTTGATCAGCTTAGCTTTTACATTGCTTCTTTCCGCTATTATGTTCTTCACCTTTAAAAAATGTCACACCCCTATGACCTACAATCAAAAGTACAACATCACTTTAGTCATGCTGGCTATCGTTTCTACTATCTTAATGCAACTCATCAAACAAAACTTAGCTTTGTCATTAGGTATGTTAGGTTCCCTTTCTATCGTTCGTTTTCGAACCAACATCAAAGATCCGCGCGACTTAGGTTTTGTTTTCTGGGCTATGACCATTGGGATCGCTTCTTCAAGTGAAGGTTGGTTCCTAGGCATTATTGGTTCTATTCTTTTATCTATCTTCATGATCATGACTGGCGACAATAAATCTCAAAGTCAAAGCCGCTTGCTCGTTATCCGCGGCAGCAAAGCAAATACCGATAAAATCAACGAGATCTTGACCGCCGCTTCAGGAAAAAGCCAACTCCAAGCACAAAACTTATTAGAAGATTCTTTCGAACTGGTTTATGAGATCAAAGCCAAACACATGGATGAGCAAAAATTAGCTGAAGAAATCATGGCCTTGCCAGGCATTGATACCGTTAATTTACTAGCACCAAGCGCTGACCTAGGTTAATGTTGCAAAAAAAATAAAGGTACCCCTTGAGAAGTTTCTCTTGGCGTACCTCTATTTTTTATACTGAAAAATCAAGAAACAAACGGTTGTCCGCCTGCCAACACTAAACCGACGACTGCCGTGACGATCATCAATCCAATCAGCCATTTCCTTTTGCTTGGCGTGCCCTTTTTGCGGGGTTAGGTATTGGTTTGTAAGTAATATTTGTAGATTTTACAATGAGCGAAGTTCTCGTCCCCTTTTTGCGGGGTTAGGTATCGATTATATATTAGAATATCTGTTAGTAAAGAAATGTCTTACAGTTCTCGTCCCCTTTTTGCGGGGTTAGGTATCGATTTTGAAAGTGGAAATTGCTTTGCGTAACGGGTTTGATGTTCTCGTCCCCTTTTTGCGGGGTTAGGTATCGATTAGTTTGAAGCCGATGAAATGATTTATATCATTGCACCAGTTCTCGTCCCCTTTTTGCGGGGTTAGGTATCGATTATTGTCTATAAAGAATCCATTTATGCACAATCAAAGTTCTCGTCCCCTTTTTGCGGGGTTAGGTATCGATTGAAGACTTAGATGAACTTGATTATTAAGTAGTGTTCTCGTCCCCTTTTTGCGGGGTTAGGTATCGATTGGAAAGTAAAATTTGTAGATATGAAATGTCTTACAGTTCTCGTCCCCTTTTTGCGGGGTTAGGTATCGATTTTGAAAGTGGAAATTGCTTTGCGTAACGGGTTTGATGTTCTCGTCCCCTTTTTGCGGGGTTAGGTATCGATTAGTTTGAAGCCGATGAAATGATTTATATCATTGCACCAGTTCTCGTCCCCTTTTTGCGGGGTTAGGTATCGATTGAAGACTTAGATGAACTTGATTATTAAGTAGTGTTCTCGTCCCCTTTTTGCGGGGTTAGGTATCGATTATGATACAAATATCAGTTCAGAATGGGAAATGAAGTTCTCGTCCCCTTTTTGCGGGGTTAGGTATCGATTACGCCGAAGTACTAGAGGCGTGCAAAGAATTATTAGTTCTCGTCCCCTTTTTGCGGGGTTAGGTATCGATTAACGGCAAATTCACCTATGATTCTTCTTTGATTGTTCTCGTCCCCTTTTTGCGGGGTTGGGTGTCGATTA
>NZ_FOQE01000004.1:0-105639 GCF_900113675.1 Pisciglobus halotolerans | reverse complement strand
GTTCTCGTCCCCTTTTTGCGGGGTTGGGTGTCGATTAGAGGGCTCTGGAAACATTGATGCACCAAGCGGAAACATCTTAAAAGCTTGCCCAAGAATTGGGCAAACCTACTTGCTCAATGTATCGCTTCGTCCAATTTTCGGGCAAGATAATGAACTTTATTTCCATTCAAATCTATTGTTTCAAGAATGCTATCAACATGTTACTCTATAAGCTCATTTTATCAGTTTTCTTGCTCAATAGCCAATTTTTTTCTATTGTAAGCAACTATAGTTTAATTAAGATTATTATAACAATAATAAAAAAAGAACGGTAACTCAAAAGAAATGTTCTCCTGAGATACCATTCTTGTCAAGAAACAAACGGTTGTCCGCCTGCTAACACTAAACCGACGACTGCCGTGATGATCATCAAGCCTATCAGCCATTTCCTTTTGCTTGGCGTGCCCTTTTTGCCAAAAGCGATTTCAGCAAAAGCGATCGTTGCTAAGGCAAGCAGGATCTTCACGATCGACAACACTGGATCACGATCAAATGTAAATATGACTAACCTTCCGCCTGTGACGATCAAGACTAAGTAAATCAGACGGATCATCATCAAGACTGACTTCATTTCTCTGTCAGGGTTCATCAATTTTACAATAACAGCAATCAGTAGAATGATAAACGCGGCTAGGTGTATGTGCAACCACATAACCTTCCCCTCCTTATTCAGCTCTCTATTATCTGTTTATTGTAACACAAGTGTTTCCTTTGACCAATCATCTAGTTCTAACCAGTTCATCAATCAATCGAGCGTCTGCTTTTCTTTCTGATTGAAAAAAGTATGAGGGAGCTAGATTTTACTCAAAAAACCAAATAAGCTGTCTTCTTAATTCCACTCATTTCGTCAAACACTTGCTAGAAGGTTCTCAACCTAGTATCCTTTTACGAACTTAACACCACTGCTTGATCCCCTTTATCCAATACGATTCGGTGGTTTACTGTGACAAAGG
This sequence comes from Pisciglobus halotolerans, assembly GCF_900113675.1. Classification (GTDB taxonomy): domain Bacteria; phylum Bacillota; class Bacilli; order Lactobacillales; family Carnobacteriaceae; genus Pisciglobus; species Pisciglobus halotolerans. The sequence continues at coordinate 104,647 of NZ_FOQE01000004.1, read as the reverse complement.
AAAGCGAGCCGTTTTTCTTCAAAATGAACAACAAAGTGCCATCAATCGGTAAGTTTTCACTTTCCATCATTTTTCTTTCCGTTATATTTAAATCAACCAAACTAAAAGTTTTCCCATCTTTTAATTTCTGATTTAATTCTTCAGATAACTCTCCAAATAAAATATTCGACTTCATTGAAGAAGGGAACGTCTGCTTTTGAAAGTCGTGCTTGATTTGAACGGCCAAGATAAACGTATGGTTGTAGCCAAACTCTTGAACATAAGATTGAAAAACAAGGGCACTGTAGGCAGCTTCGTCCGTCATGATCAGCATGGTCTCATACGGCGTCAAGTCGATATTGAATTGGGTGTGCTCTGACAGTATCTCCCCATAATAAGCTGGTATCCCCTTGTCTTTAGCCCGTTGGTAATGCGTATAAGAATGATCGACAATCAAGACAGGAATGCCAATCGATTGACAGTATTCAGCAAAGGCAATCGAAAAAGTGTTGGCTCCCACGATCAAGATACCTGGACGTTCGGTACTGGCGAGACCCAGTTTTTTTGCTAAAGGCCCTAATGTAAAACCATGCGCACAGACCGTGATAAACACAAGCGCAAATGTCAGAGCTGTCAAGAGTGTAGCATCTTCATAACCATCTGCAATCAGTATTTCAGCAAAATATCCCGAAACGGTCAATGCCACGATCCCTCTTGGCGCGATCCACGAAATCAGAATCTTTTCTTGCGTTGTTACTTCTGTCCCAATCGTAGAGATCCAAATCGATAATGGACGGACAATAAAGAGCATCACCAAAACAAAAGCCATGATCGGCCATGTAAAGACTTGACTGATCACTTCTTTTGGCAAAGAAGCCGTCAACAAAATAAAAACAGTAGACGTCAGCAAAACAGAAATGTCTTCAACAAAGTGTCCGATACTTTTAATAGAAGAAACAGATTTCTTTGCATGTCCGATCGTTAGTCCCATAACGGTGACTGACAACATTCCAGTTTCATTCATGATCACTTCTCCCAAGCTGAAACAGATAAACAAGAAAGAAAGAATAATAGGAGATTTCAAATATTCTGGAAATCTTCCTCTGCTTGTTAACATACTCAACAAGAGCCCTAGCAAATACCCAACGATTCCTGAAAGGATAGAACTAATAAAAAAGGTAACTAAGTAACCAGGATGGACAGCACTATTTGTGGTGACTCGAATCACTTCATAAGCAAACAGCGCAACTAAAGGGCCGGCTGGGTCAACAATGATACCTTCCCATTTTAAAATCGTCGCTGTCCTCGGTTGAAGTTTTGACTGCCGCAGCAACGGAATGATCACCGTTGGTCCAGTCACAATAAATAATCCGCCAATAATAAAGGATATTTCTAAACTCAACCCTGCAACAAAGTGAGCTGCAAGTGCCCCTCCGATCCATCCTAGGAAAGCCCCCCATGTAACGATGCGGAAAATAGACTTTGATATCCCCTTTACCTCTCGTATATCTAGACTAGAACTTCCTTCAAAAAGAATGACGGCGACGGCTAGTGAAATCATTGGGCTGTACATTTCGCCAAATGACTGTTCAGGTTGAACAATTCCAAAGACTGGTCCTATTAATAAACCTGCAATGGACATAATCACAATAGACGGCCATTGAATTCTCCATGCAATCCACTGGGAAAAAATCCCCAATACAACAATAATCACGATACTTAATAATGCTGCTTCTTCCATAAATTCACCACTTCTCTAGTTTTATAATCTTATTCTATGTAATGTAAATGTTTCGCCGAAAAAAATCAAGATATATGAATAGAAAATGAGCTTTAAAAAAAGAGTTTTTTCGCCCCTATTTTTTATGTCATTTTTTAATGAAAAAAGACACTCCTTCATTATGAGGAAGTGCCGTAAAATAAATTTAGGTTAGTACAGAGCTTTTTCGACGTTAGAGGTCATTCTTTTCAACATAGTCTCGAAGCAATGCGAGTTCGGAAGGTGTAGCAAAGCGTTTGTTATTGTACAGCTGATTGAAATCATCTTCAGCAATGCCGATTTCTTGTGAAATTTCCTTAGGTGATAGCTGATTGCTTGTTTGAATGTCTTTAACATCGACCATCAAAAGAATCGTTTCAATATCATCATCTGACAAAGCATCTCCTTGCGATTGATCATACTGAATCAGCTCTTTGACCGATTTTTTTCCCAGCAGTTTGCCGATACCTTCTGCTAATTGCTACACTTGGCGGATAATAAAGTCTCTCTCTTCAAATCCCATCGTTTTCCCCTTTCTTCTTCATCAAATCTTTGTTTTTCGTCATTTTTCCGTCATGGTTGGTGAATCATAGACTAGGCAATTATTTTTACTTTTTCTGTCCCCTTACCTTAAGACTGAATCGCTCCAAAACTGTATGGTTTTTGAGCGATTCATTTAAAAGCTTACAGCTACTCCTAAAATGAATTTCAAAAAACTTTGTCAGCAGTATATGTTTCATTTTTCCAGCAAGCAATATGTAGTGTCTATCTTACTCCGGTTAGACAACCAAACCTAATCATAACTTGTTGCATCAGCGTGAAGAACATTTGTCTATACTATAGAAGGGAAAAGATATGCCAAAAACAAAAGCTTTAAAAAAAATAGTATGTTAAAATTAACTCAAAGAAGTGAAAATAAAAGAAAGAAAAGAGAAGATAATGGAAGATATACAAGAATATACAAGAGAAGAACTAATCTCAAAAATAAACGATTTAACGCGTTTAAATAAAGAATTGTTAGAAACTTATCAAAATGCAGAACGCTTAAAATTCGGCTGGACAGGAAGTTTAGGTCAGTGGTTTTGGGACTACCGGAACAATGAAGTTATTTTTAACTCTTTAAAAGCAGAAGCGATCGGCTACGCTAAGGAAGACCTACCTGATAAGGTTCCCTTTCAATTTTTCACCGACAAACTACATCCCGATGATAAAGAAAGTGTTATGCAAAAAATGACAGATCATCTTACAGGCAAAGCGCCGGTCTGGGAAGCTAAGTATCGGATTCAAGCAAAAGATGGCTCTTGGAAAGTTTATCAAGACCGAGGAAAAGTAACAGAATGGTCTGAAAAAGGAGAACCGCTTTTTTTAAAAGGCATTGTTTTCGATATCACAGAAGAAGAACAAGGCAGAGAGAAATTAGAAATGAAGAACAAAAGAATGGAAGATCGTTTAAGAAGGGATCCTCTGACTTCATTGTATTCACGTTCAGCTATCACTGTCGAGCTGGCTCGATGTGTGAACACCCATAAAAAGCAAGGAAAGCCTCTTTCTCTCATCTTGATGAGTATCGATCATTACAATGAAGATGAAAAGGATTATGGCATTGTTTATAGTGAAGAAGTTTTAAACAGAATAGGAAAAATCATTCGCTCAAAAAAACAAGCCAACCTTACAGCTGGCCGATACAGAGAAGCCGTCTTTTTACTATTGCTAGAAGACACTGAAAAAGCAGAAGCAATAGACATCGCAGATGAGTTGCGCCATGAAGTTTATCATACGTTGTTTGATATTTCGCGACATGTCAGCATCAGCGCAGGCGTTTCTTCTTATATCCCAAGTGAAACGATCAGCGAATTGATTCAAGATGTCTCAGAAAAACTAGCCATTGCAAGCAAAAAAGGCGGAAACCAAGTCATCAGCTAACAACAGTTTAACTTGATATCATTTAAAACAAACAGCGATAGCTGGGGATAAAGGTCTCTTGCCAAAAAGCAGGAGACCTTTTTATTAACTAAAGAGCCTGTTCTTTAATGTCTCCTAAGCAATTGATTACGCCGCTTTTATCGCTTTTTTGATCCCTTTATGTGATGGGTACGATTTACTACAATGCTGTGTAGCAATCGAGTCGCAAAAGTCTAACAACAGCTCGATTTAAAAATGATACTTTAACTAAGATCGATTCCAGTTATTTTACTTTCCATCACTAATAGGATCTGGATACCACTGAACTTCATCGCCTTCTTCATTCAGCTCGTAGAATCCTTTTGCATGATCCTCAGCATCTACCCACACTCGATTCCCAACTTCTCCTATAGCTTCGCCTCTTTTTATCTCCATCTCTTTCAGCCATTCATACTTCTCCCTGCTTCTAGGTCTTTTTCGTTTTGTATTTGACCCATAAGATTTATAAACATTATCCTTCATACATCTCCCCCTCCCCTAATAATCCTTCAAAGCTTCTTTAGAATCACCAGTTATCAACCACTTTCCAATTCCTTTCAGCTATAACCGCTAGATTAGTGAAGTCAACATTTACTCAAGGTTCATATGTTCTTGCAGTGCTTTAAAAAACAATGACACGTGATATTCATCCACTGTTGCATGGTGCACTTTTATATTCACTGGCATCAGCAATTGTGTTCCAACTCTTTCGTATTTTCCAATTGTGATCATCGGTGTTAAATCATTTTTAACCGCTCCTGAATAAGATGAAAAATGATCAAAATGCACCCAAGGGATTGCAGAAATGTTTATCACATTAGCAGGCACACTCTCTTGGGGCGCAATAGCTGTTGTATGGGCATACTCTTTGGTCAGCTTTTTATATTCACGGTCTACCGCTTGATAATCGGTCAACTTCTCCAACCACAAGCTGTAAAAAGATGTTGTTTCTTGGTTAAAGCTCGTAAATGTTGGAACTAGTTCTTGCCATTCTACTAACTGTCCATCTAAATGTCCATACCTAAAATTCGGAATTTCATTTGCTGATTGAACTAAATTAAAAATAGTATAAGCATAAAAATTGATAAATTCATCTTTACACTTTTTCACTGCTTGAGTCACATCTATTTTCACTGTCATTTCATATCTTGTGTCTACTGACATAAAATAACCATAATAATCTTTTCTCGAAAAATTTTCCAGGTCAATAATACGATAATCAGTCATTTTTTCTACCCCTCATTTATCAATCATTTCTCTGTTTTCCATGAAGCACGTCATTCCTTATTCAACATGCGCTGCATCAGTACTATGGCTTTCAGGTAACCCTTTACAAAAGCTTAGAACATAAGATTTCCATACTCTTTTTGCCTAAACTATTTTTTCGTTTGACCAATTGGATTAGACTAACGAAATTTTATTACTTCTTCTATTACAGCATAATACTCGGTTTTAATCTTCTGTAAACTTGAATCATTGACGGTCTATCCATTATTATCAGTTAAACAAAAACGAACTGTATCTTTCATATCTGTCAATGTATCTCTCCTTTTATGTTTCACTAAATAGCCCTGTTAGTGGAATACGCTAAGCGTTTCTTGCAAAAACATTTCAATAGGCTAGGATCCTATATTTGGTAATCTAAATCCTTCATTACCATACTATCAAAATTTACACGAACCAGATTGTTGGAAACCATTCAATAATTTTTTTTGATTATAATTGGCTTAGTTCAATCTTTCCCATTTCTACCTCACCTAATCCTATTAAAAAGTGGTTATGTTGGCCGAACAGCTCCTTAAAGCACTTAATACCTTGCTTTGAGAAATATGATTATCTTTCATTTTGTCTCCTTATAATAAACGCGCCTGACACGATTCGAACGTGTCCCCCTCAGTTTGAGGAGATTCCAGTAGGTACTGATAACTTTAAAGCCCAGTGAATGTTCCATTCTTCCCCAAGAGCGTATATTTAATGACATTATATTTATTAGATCTCGTCAAAGTTTTGCTGTTTATGAGTGTGTCGGTGGCTTATTCATGCTAGAATGAGGTTAGGAAAATATTGGAGGATGATATTATGAACCAAACACTCGTTGAGATTTGTTTACGTGTCAGAGATATTAATGCGACTTTAGACTTCTACACTAATTTATTCGATTTTGAAGTTGCCAGCCGCAGAGAATTCCCTGAAAATAAATTTGATTTAGTTTATTTGAATTCTCCCGGTTCTTCTGTACAAATCGAACTTACTTATAATTACGATGCTGAACCTTACAATGTAGGAAATGGTTTCAGTCACTTAGGTGTGACGGTCAGTGACTTAGAAAAAATGCATGAAATTTGTAAAGCTTCTACTTATGAAACGGGTGGGTTAAGAGGACTTTCAGGTGGCACACCATCTTACTTCTTTGTGACAGATCCTGATGGCTATCGTATTGAAGTTAAGCGTGAAAAATAGTTTTCGACTATCTAAATGTAAGCATATTGGTTGTTGCCAGTATGCTTACATTTTTTTCTTTCTTCTTATCGACAATCTGAAAGTCATATGTTGTTCCAAATATTTCCGTACCGGAAGAGGGTATACGTTTATCTATGGTATTTTTTATCGCTCTACTTCCCATCATGAATACCAACACAAAAGTTGCATTTATAACTAGTTTCAGGACATCTTTCCGTTTTAATATGTAGAATTAATGCCAGAAAAAAAGGGTGCTACAATATTTAACGTTGGTCTGTAAAATATCAATTTTTTTAATGCTAAACTCGTTAAAATTCTATTTATAAAAACTTCAGAAGGCGTACAGGGCTACTGATAGCCATAAAAAAAGATGCAATGTGAATCACTTAGTATTAGGCTTTAGCCGTTACACTCTGTTTGAAGCTTGCAAGCATTGAGACGCGATTTTCGGCTCAATGTGTTCTCATGGCTTTCCATCAGTAGCCCATCGACAGTAGGAAATTTCTTTACCAACATTAAAAGAGGAAGAACCAAAAAAAGCACCAGCACGAGGCTGATGCTTTAAGTCTATTAAACGATTTATCATCATTAACACCAAACGATACCAAAAACATGGTTGAATCGTTGATATAATAATATTTTGATTAACGTTTTGAGAATTGTGGAGCTTTACGAGCTGCTTTAAGACCGTATTTTTTACGTTCTTTCATACGTGGGTCACGTGTCAAAAGACCAGCTTCTTTTAATGGTGCACGGAAAGCAGGGTCTACTTGCAGTAAAGCACGAGCGATTCCATGACGAGTAGCGCCAGCTTGTCCACTGAATCCACCGCCATTAACGTTTACGAAAACGTCATAGTTGTCTAATGTTTCAGTTACAGATAAGGGTTGTTTTACAACAACGTGTAAGTCTGCAAATGGAATATATTCTGTAATGTCTTTGCCGTTCATCGTGATTTTACCTGTACCTGGTACGAGGCGTACACGGGCAGTTGAGTTTTTACGGCGTCCAGTGCCGATGTATTGTACTTGAGCCAATGAATTTCCCTCCTTAAATTAAGTTTGTAATGTCTAATGTTTCAGGTTGTTGAGCTGCATGGTTGTGTTCTGCTTCACCATAAACGTGTAGCTTCATGCCTTGTTTGCGACCAAGAGTGTTCTTAGGAAGCATACCTTTAACAGACAATTCAACTAATTTACGAGAGTCTTTCGCACGTAATGCACCAGCAGAGATTTGTTTCAATCCACCTGGGTTACCATTGATGTTACGAGAATAAATTTTATCTGTTGCTTTTTTACCTGTTAATTTCACTTTGTCTGCATTTACTACGATTACATAGTCCCCAGTATCTACATGAGGTGTGTAAGTTGGTTTATTTTTACCGCGCAGAATAGATGCAACGACTGTTGATAGACGTCCTAATGGGATATCAGTAGCGTCTACTACATACCATTTACGTTCTACTTCGCTTGGTTTAGCCATATAAGTTGTACGCACGTTTGTTTCCTCCATATTCTTCTGTTTGTTTGATAGCACAATAAGTTTCCGGGGCTCATCGTGGGGCAAACAATACCACCTAACATGATACATTTTTTTCGTTAAGCTGTCAAACATTTTTTTGACTGTTTTCCTTTGTTTTATCAGCTTTTTTTTTAAAAAATAGACGGCTGATTTCTCTGCCATCAATCGAAAAAGCCGTAATCAAAATTTGGCTACTGCTTCTTTCTTTTTTCAGTTTTGATAACAGCTATAAACTGAGTAATACTATCTTGTCTAAAGTGTTTTAATTTTATCTTTTCATTTAAAACAAGTCCATCGCCTTGCAAGTCGATTACTTTCAAGCGGTTTGCGTTTTTAATGAAAATTGTCTTGTAGGCTTTCTCATGACCATCTTCAAATAAAATCACACGTTTATTTGGATTGTCTGTTACGATATAACCTTTCAATTAAGAAAAATCAACTTTATCTTGTACATAAGCTAATTCTTCATAATCTGAAACGTTTGAAACAGTTTCTGCCCCTTCTAAGTCTTGGTCCGTTACTTCTGCTTCATCATCTTCTGTGTCAGCATCTTTGTCATCTTTATCCGTTGCTTCTGAATCCATTTCTGTTGATGATTCAGCAGCTGATGACTCTTCTGCAGAAGAAGCTGTTTGGCTAGATTCTGTCGAGCTGGCTTCCGTTGAAACAGCTGACTCAGATGAAGCTGCTGGTTCACTTTCTTCTGCGTTATTTGCACTGCATCCAATCAATAAAAATAATGATACCAATAAAAAGCTAAGTTTTTTATTGGTCTTTCCCTCTCTTTTTTAAATTTAGCTGTTATTTTATGGAACATGTATATTTTAACAATTTTTTTCGGCTAATGAACCATTTCGCTCTCTGACAAACAGATTCTTACAATTTTTAATTGTTCGTTTTTCAGTCATCTATAAGATTCATTCACAGACTACAAAGTACAAAGATTTTCACTTGATCTCAAAGACTATATTTACAGCCAAATGACATAGCAAACAGTCTCTAATGAATAATAACAACCTTGTTTACAGTTAAGTGTCGCAGCAAATAATTTTCCATTAGTTTCACTAGCCCTGCTTATCGTCAAATGATACATCAAACAATCTCTGTTTTTCCTCCAAAAAACTGCTTACGGTCAAGAATCATCAAATTGACTAACAGCCGCTCGTTTCTTCTACACCGCCTACAACTAAATCGTCTTTTCTTTAAGTTGTTCTTCAAATATCGTCCCTTTAACAGCAGCTGCTTTATCATAATAAACTTCTACTAAATACAATCCTTGAGGCTGTGCAGTAGGCCCTGCTGCATTCCGATCTTTAGCCGCAAGGATCCTTTTCATGTCATCAGCCGGTCGCAAGCCATTTGCAATTTGCAGCAGGGTTCCGACGAAAATGCGGACCATATTATATAAAAAGCCGTTACCTCTAAAAGTAAAGACCAATTCTCCTGTCTTCAAATCTTGCTCTACCTTAGCTTCATAAACCGTCCGCACCTTGTTTTCTTTACCGCTGCGGCTGGCGCAAAAACTGGAAAAATCATGCTGCCCGACAATATCTTTTAAAGCTGTCTCCAAATCCTCCAGATGAATAGGATAAGGATGATGTAAAGCATAGAGGCGTTTGAAAGGGCTGATGATTTGGTTCGTATCGACACGGTACTGATACTTTTTACCCGCTGAACCATATTGTGCATGGAACTGTTCATCGGCCTCTAAGATGTCTAAAATAGCGATCTCGTCCGTTGTCAGACTATTCAAGGCACGCAGCATATTCTGGGGTGGGATATGGAAAGGATAATCAAAATGGATCATTTGCCCCAATGCGTGCACTCCTGCATCTGTTCGGCCAGCACTGCGAATGGTGATTTTGTGCCCCTTTGACATAATTCTCAAAGCCTTTTCTAAATCGCCTTGGACAGTGCGTGCATTCGGCTGGACTTGATAGCCGGCAAAATTGGTTCCATCATATTGCAGTTTCGCTTTGTAACGGTAAGTCATCTTTCGAAATCCTTTCTAGTGTTTAAAGTCTTTTTTCAAAAAAATAAGGCTGAGAAAAGGGTTTTCCCAGCCCATACATTTATTCTTTAGTTGCGTAAGAAAATCAGCGCTCCAGTTAGTACGGCAAAAGTCAGCATCACGATCGTATCGGATGTTTGCCAATGCAATTGACGGTACTTGGTTCTTCCTTCGCCGCCTTGATAACCGCGCGCTTCCATAGCGGTAGCTAATTCTTCAGCTCGATTGAATGAGCTGACAAATAAAGGAATCAACAGCGGTACGATTGCTTTCATTTGCTGAAAAATATTGCCTTCGCCAAAATCTACCCCTCGAGCACGTTGCGCGTTCATGATTTTTTCCGTTTCGTCCATCAAGGTAGGAACAAATCGCAGCGCAATCGACAGCATCAAAGCAATTTCATAAACGGGCACTTTGAGTTTCGTCAACGGGCGCAGTAAGTATTCGATCGCATCTGTCAGCGATAGCGGCATCGTGGTCAATGTCAGTAATGTGGACATAAAAATGATCAATACGAACCGGCAGAAAATAAAGACCCCATTCAATAGTCCTTGTGAGGTGACCATGATCGGCCCCCATTGAAAATACGTCTCACCACCGCTTGTAAATAATACTTGCAGCACAACGGTAAATAAAATCAACCAAATCATCGGCTTGACTCCATTGATAAAAAAGCTGAATTTAATATCGGTCAGCTTAACAGCCAGCAAAGTGAACAACAGCAATAATAAGTAGGTCTGCCAGTTATTGGCCAAAAAGATAATGATGATGAAAAACATCGTCGCTAGCAATTTGGCACGAGGATCTAGACGATGGATCCAGGAAGTCCCTGGAATGTAACGACCAAATATTAATTTATCCATCATCTGTCCTCACCGCCCTTTTCTTGAGCAGTCTGTTTAGGTAAATTTGGCAACCACGCTGCAATTTGCTCTGCCAGTTCAGCAGTCGTCAAAGGCAGTTTCGCAAATGAACGATTCAATCGCTTTTCTAAACGCCCGGCAAAAGCTACAGCTGCCGGTACTCCCAATTGCTTACTTTCCAGCCATTCTGCATCTTGAAAGATTTCTCGAGGCTCGCCTTGTTTGACCACCGTTCCTTTTTCAAGAATGATCATGTGGTCCGCATAGTTGGCAACATCATCCATTTGATGAGTGACCAAGACAATCGTCATATTCTGCTGTTGATGCAGGCCAAAAAACATCTCCATCATTTCTTTTCTTCCTTGAGGATCTAGCCCGGCTGTCGGTTCGTCTAATACGAGGACTTCGGGGTCCATTGCCAAGACTCCTGCGATGGCGACTCGCCGCATTTGCCCGCCGGATAAGTCAAATGGCGAACGTTCCATAAAACTCTCATCCAGTCCTACCAGCGGCAGCATCCGCTTAGCGATCTCTTTCCCCTCTTCTTCTGAGGCACCAAAGTTCTTAGGACCAAAAGCAATATCTCTTGCGATTGTTTCTTCAAATAATTGCGCTTCTGGGAATTGAAAAACGATCCCTACTTTCTTACGGATGTTTTTCAAATTTTTGTTATCTGTTTGGCTGGTAATCACGCGGTCACCGATTTTAACCGTTCCTTCAGTTGGTTTGCTCAATGCATTTAGATGTTGCAACAACGTCGATTTGCCGCTTCCCGTATGACCCACAAGCGCAGTATAGCTGCCTTCTTTGATCATTAGATCGATGTCATACAATGCCCGACTTTCAAAGGGTGTCCCTTTCTGGTAGGTATAGCCTACTTTTTCGAAAGTAATGTCCATAGCCATTCCACCATCCCTTCATCTGTCAAGTATGTGTCCGGCACTGATAGCCCATTTCTGCTCAAAGCCGATTTCAATTTTTCTGGAAACGGTAGATCCAAACCCATATGAACCAGATTATCTCCATTTGCAAAAATCTCTGCAGGCGTGCCTTCTTCGATCAAATGACCAGCTCGCATCACAAAAATACGATTGGCCAATGCAGCTTCGTCAATATCATGAGTAATAGAAATAACCGTCAAGTTTTCCTGCTCTTTGATTTCTTTAACGGTCTGGATTACTTCTTTTCTTCCTTGAGGATCCAGCATACTCGTTGCCTCATCTAAAATGATCAGATCTGGGCGCAAAGCCACAACGCCTGCAATCGCAACACGTTGTTTTTGCCCACCGGAAAGCCGAGCTGGTTCGCGCTCCATAAAACTATCCATTTTTACTTTTTGAATAGCAGAATGGACACGCTCAACCATTTCCTTTCTCGGAACAGCTAGATTTTCCAATCCAAAAGCAACATCATCTTGTACGGTAGAGCCGACAAACTGATTGTCAGGATTTTGAAAAACCATACCGACTTTCTCTCTGATTTTCCAAAGGTTCTCTTCTGTTAAGGGCAAGTCTCCAACCTTAACTTCTCCCTTATCCGGTACGATCAAACCATTAATAGTTTTGGCTAAGGTTGATTTTCCTGAACCATTCGGCCCAATAATGGCCACCCACTCTCCTGCTTCAATGGAAAGAGAAACGTCTTCCAGTGCCAACCGATCATCCGTATCTCGGTACTGATAAGTTAAGTTTTTTAGCGTTACGATCTTATCCATGCTTCTTCTCCTTACATACAGAAAAGCCCCTTCAACACGCAAGCTTCTCCTTTACTCTCACAGCCATCCCACTACAAAGAAACGAGAGAGCAACCGATTAATTAATGCAGACACAAAAAATATACCTTGTCATAACAAATCCAGCACCTGCAAATACTGTTTACATTATACACTGTTTTACAAAAAAATTTCACTCTAAAATAAAAAGGATGCGAAGAAAAAAGGATGCGGAGAAACACGTTTAGAAAGCGAAGACTATCGCCATCCTGACGCAAACAGCCCAGCAAAGCGGGTGTGCGGACAGGATAAGATAGACACAGCTTTCTGTGTTTCGCAGCTCAACTAAAACCAGGACGCGGAGAAAGCCCGAAACAGTCACAGCAAAAACAGGAAGTTGTTGAAGAGAGCAGCGTAGCGCGCATCAAAACAACTTATCTTTTTTGCAAAGACTCTACCTCGCGCAACTCAACTAAAAGGATGTGAAGCGACCCCGAAAGAGTCGATAGGACATTCTGAAAAGCATCCTGAGATAATAGCGAAAAAAAGTGGAACCACGCTAATAGCGTCTTTTATTGTGCTCGTCACATAAAAAGCGCTATTTTGTTATGATCAGCGCGTATTTAACACTACGTTGAAAGCTATTGTGCTAAAACTCGTTCATAGACCAAGCTTCTGTGATCAAGTTCAGAGCGTAAAACTTGCAACTCGTTCACAGACCAGACTTCTGTGATCAAGTTCAGAGTATAAAAACCTTCAACTCGTTTACAGACCAGACTTCTGTGATCAAGTTCAGAGTGTAAAGCCTTCAACTTGTTCATAGGATCGGCTACCAGGCGACTTTGCAGCGAATCGGTCCCGACGTGATAAGAGAAAGCTAAAAACTCTTTAATGGTGCAAAGTCTCGCTTCGCTCGCTTTGTGCTATTTCACTGAGCTTGATGATATCAATCGATCTCAAGCTCAAGGAGCCTGCAAATCCTTATGTCTACTATGTCTCCTTAACGTAAAGGAGCAGAAAAAGCGCAAATAACTGCATGTTTTGTTATTCAAAAGACCCTATTCAATAACAAAAATAGCGATTGCGTACGACCTTAATCCTGTCACACCTAGCCCCTCTTAATCAAAAAATGGTTCTACAATATTTAACGTTGGTCTGTAAAAAATCAATTTTTTTAATGCTAAGCTCGTTAGAATCCTATTTCTAGAAATTTCAGGAGGCTCATAGGGCTACTGATAGCCATGAAAAAAGATGCAATGTGAATCACTACTTAGTGTTAGGCTTTAGCCGTTACACTAAGTTTGAAGCTTGCAAGCATTGAGACGTGATTTTCGGCTCAATGTGTTCTCATGGCATTCCATCAGTAGCCCATCGACCGTAGGAAATTTCTTTACCAACGTTAAAAGAGGAAGAACCCAAAAAATCCTTCTTATTTTAAAGTAAAAAAAAATCACTTTAATTGATGAATGTACCTCCTCTGGAAAGAGCAATCTTCCCAGAAGAAGTTTAGAGCTAGACTCGGAAATTTTTTAATTGTTTTCCATCATCGTAACACTCTGTTCATACATCTAATAAAGTGAACGTCGTTTATTTACGTTTGCTTCTGCATCTCTTTAAAGCGGACACCCTCTTTTCAACGGTCAAATTAAACTAATTCTAAAACGACCATTGGTGCACCATCTCCACGACGGTTTTCAGTTTTCAAAATGCGTGTATATCCACCTTGACGTTCAGTATAACGTGGTGCAATATCATCAAACAATTTTTGTAAAGCTGATTCTACAACAATTGCATCTTCTTCTTCCTTAACAGAAGCAATTTCATTGCGAACAAATGCTGCTGCTTGACGACGAGCATGCAAATCGCCGCGTTTTCCTAAAGTAATCATTTTTTCAGCTGTTTTGCGTACTTCTTTCGCGCGAGCTTCAGTTGTCACAATACGTTCGTTAATGATTAGATCAGAAGTTAAGTCGCGTAGCATTGCTTTACGTTGTGAACTTGTACGTCCTAATTTGCGGTAACCCATTGTGCTATTTCCTCCTTTGATACAGTACTAGTCTTCTTGACGCAAGTGCAGATCTAATTCAGATAGTTTATGTTTCACTTCTTCAAGAGATTTGCGGCCAAGGTTACGTACCTTAATCATTTCAGCTTCAGATTTATCAGTCAATTCCTGAACGGTATTGATGCCGGCACGTTTCAAACAGTTGTATGAACGTACAGATAAATCAAGCTCTTCAATCGTCATTTCGAGTTTCTTTTCTTTTTGAGTTTCTTCTTTTTCTACCATGATTTCCACTTTACGTGTCTCATCGGTAAGATTTACAAAGATGTTCAAATGTTCAATTAAAATCCGACCAGCCAAGCTAACAGCTTCTTCAGGACTGATTGAACCATTTGTCCATACATCAAGTGTCAGTTTGTCAAAAGTATCCTTTTGACCCACTCGAGTATTTTCTACTTGATAGTTCACACGACTAACTGGGGTGTAAATTGAGTCGATTGGCAATACACCGATTGGCATATCGTCTTGTTTATTATATTCAGCTCTGGTGTATCCTCTACCTTTTTTAGCATTCATTCGAACATGGAAATGTCCGCCTTCTGCTACTGTACAAATGTACAAATCAGGGTTTAAGATTTCAACATCGCTATCATAAATAATGTCAGCGGCTGTAACAACTGCTGGACCTTTTACATCGATTTCAATTGTTTTATCTTCTTCAGAATACAATTTGATTGCCAGTTTTTTTAAGTTTAAAATGATTGCTGTGACGTCTTCAACAACACCATCAACAGTAGAAAATTCATGTAAAATACCATCAATTTGAATACTTGTTACGGCTGCCCCTGGGAGAGAAGACAATAATATACGACGAAGGGAATTCCCTAACGTTGTGCCATACCCACGTTCAAGCGGCTCTACAACGAATTTACCAAACTTGGCATCATCGCTGATCTCAATCGTTTCAATTTTTGGTTTTTCAATTTCGATCATTCTGCTTTTTACCCCTTTCAAAACGTTAAGTTCATGTTACTGAGTGCAAACCTACAAAACGAAGCAGCTCTCAATTAAACACGACGGCGTTTTGGAGGGCGGCATCCATTATGAGGGATTGGTGTTACGTCACGAATAGCTGTAACTTCTAATCCTGCTGCTTGTAAAGAACGAATAGCAGCTTCACGACCGGAACCAGGTCCTTTAACTGTAACTTCTACAGTTTTCATACCATTTTCCATGCTTGTTTTAGCTGCTGTTTCAGCGGCCAATTGAGCTGCAAATGGAGTTGATTTTTTTGATCCGCGGAAGCCCGATGCTCCTGCTGAAGACCATGAAATAGCATTACCATGAGTATCTGTAATCATGACAATAGTATTGTTAAAAGTAGAACGGATATGAGCTACTCCACTTTCAATATTCTTTTTTGTACGACGTCTGCGTTGAACTTTTCTAGCCATTAAGGTTTACCTCCTTACTTACTGATTATTTTTTCTTACCTGCAATTGCCTTAGCTGGGCCTTTGCGTGTGCGAGCGTTGTTTTTCGTGTTTTGTCCACGAACTGGCAAGCCGCGACGATGACGCATGCCTCGGTATGAGCCGATATCGATTAAACGTTTGATGTTTTGGTTAACTTCACGACGTAAGTCACCTTCAACTTTCAATTTATCCACTTCTGCACGGATAGCGTCTAATTGATCATTTGTTAATTCACGTACACGAATATCTTCGGATACGTCAGCTGCTGCTAATACTTGTTGAGCAGTGTTTTTACCGATTCCATATATATAAGTTAGAGAAATTACTACACGTTTGTCACGTGGAATATCTACACCTGCAATACGAGCCATTACAATTACACCTCCTAATTTTTTATTATCCTTGACGTTGTTTATGTTTTGGATTTTCACAAATAACCATTACCCGACCATTACGACGGATGATTTTACATTTGTCACAAATCTTTTTAACTGATGGTCTTACTTTCATGAACTAACCCTCCTATTTTATTGACGGAGTGCAACTATTTAAAGCGATAAGTGATACGTCCACGACTGAGATCGTATGGAGATAACTCAACAGTAACTTTATCTCCCGGCAAGATTCGAATGTAGTTCATGCGAATTTTTCCGGAAACATGCGCCAACACAATATGGCCATTTTCAAGTTCCACTTTAAACATTGCATTTGGCAAAGTTTCAACGACTGTTCCTTCTATTTCAATGACATCGTCTTTCGCCACGCCTTGTACCTCCTTAAGTTTGTTTCGCTTCAAACGCGATAAACAGTGAGCGCATTTCTCAGCCCCCACTTTTGATTCATCTTAACTTATTCATGTCCTACAACTAACGAAAAGCATCGAGAATCGATACCCGTAAAATTATATCACAGTCTTTTTAGATTAGCAATACTTTTAAACAAGGTTTCGCTTGTCATCATCGACACAATGTTGAGTTGATCTGATGGGTCTCTTGAAGTCCAAAGATGAAATGGACAGCTGGAAAGAAAATTAATTTGTTTTTTCAATAATACCTTGAACATCTTTGAAGACATCTTTTACATCATCTTCACCGTTGACGGTATATAAAACATTGCGCTCTCTATAAAAACTTAATAGAGGTTCTGTTAATTCAGTGTTTACCTTGATCCGGTTAGCAACAGTTTCTGGTTTGTCGTCTTCTCTTTGGTAGAATTCTGTTCCGCCGCAGCGATCACAAACACCAGGAACTTTAGTTGGTTTATTGATCTTGTGGTAAGTTGCGCCACAATTTTTACAAATAAAACGTCCGGTCAATCTTTCCATTAAAATGTCTGGATTTACTTCAATGTAAATCACAGCATCGATTGGTTTGTTGATATCATTCGTGATGTCTTCCAATGCTTCAGCTTGTACTAAAGTTCTTGGAAAACCATCAAGAAGAAATCCTTTGTCAGTATCTGGTTCTGAAAGACGTTCACGTACGATGCCGTTAGTGATCTCGTCAGGCACCAAATTACCAGCATCCATATAGGTTTTGGCTTTCAGGCCCAATTCGGTTTCTTTTTCGACTGCAGCCCGGAACATGTCTCCTGTGGAAATATGAGGAATACCATAAGCATCAACGATTTGTTCTGCCTGTGTTCCTTTACCTGCTCCAGGAAGTCCCATTAAAATGAGATTCATCATTTTCCTCCTTCATGTAAAGAATCAGTGCTGAGGAAAGCCCTCAACACGTTCTTCTTATTGGATAAAGCCTTTGTAACTTTGTTTAACAGCTTGTCCTTCTAATTGTCTCATCGTATCTAAAGCTACACCGACAACGATCAGTAAGCTTGTTCCACTAAGTGCAATAGATGAAGGCAAGTTCCACAAATTAGATGCTACGATCGGTACGATTGCGATAATACCTAAGTAAAGAGCACCCACTGTACTCAAACGAGTAAGCAGTTTTGATAAGAAATCTTGTGTTGGCTTGCCAGGACGCACGCTTGGAATGTATCCACTTTGTTTCTGCAGATTTTCAGCTACTTTTTCTGGGTTGACCTGAATAAAGGCATAGAAATAAGTAAATGCCACAATCAGAATCAAATAAAGTGCTGCACCGATCGGCTCTTGCAGATTGAAAATGGAATTCAGTACCTTATACCATTGAGCACCTGAATAATTTTGCGCAAAGAAACCAAGAATGGTTTGCGGCGTCATAATAAAGGAGCTTGCAAAAATGACGGGGATAACCCCAGCAGAGTTGACTTTCAATGGAATATGCGCACTTTGCTCAGAAGCTGATACACGTTTTGAATACTGTACAGGAATTTTGCGGCGCGAGTTTTCCATATAGATCACGATAATAATCATCAGAATCAACACAAGTACTACAGCAACCGTAAATAAGATGGCTTGTAAAACTTGATCTCCGGCATTCCGGATTTCTGAACTGTAGAAATTTGCGATATCTGTTGGAATACGTGCTACGATCCCTGCAAAGATGATCATAGATGTACCATTTCCAAAGCCATGAACTGTGATCAGTTCAGCTAGCCACAGAACCAACATGGTACCAGCCGTTAAAATCAAAGCGATCGAAAGATAAGTGGTTGAACTTGGATCATTGATCAAACCAGCCCCAGTTAAAGCATTAAAGCCGTATGAGATCCCAATAGCTTGTACAAAAGCCAAAGCGATGGTCAAATACCGCGTAGCTTGATTCAGTTTTCTTCGTCCCACTTCTCCTTGATCAGCCCATTCAGTGAAAATAGGAATGATATCCATTTGCAGCAGCTGAATAACGATTGAAGCAGTAATATAAGGAGAGACACCTAAAGCAAATATCGAGTAACTGCTTAGTGCTCCTCCTCCAAAAGTATTCAATAGCCCAAACAATCCTGAAGATGCCAAGTTGCCTAATGCGGAAGCATTTACGCCAGGAACCGTAATGTGAGCTCCTAGGCGAAAAAGAATCAAAATCCCGAGTGTAAATAAAACTCGACTTCTAATTTCCTTATCTCTTAAAGCGTCTTTGATTGTTTTGAACATTAGATCACCTCAACAGAACCGCCAGCAGCTTCGATCGCTGCTTTTGCTGATTGGGAGAATTTATTTGCTTTCACTGTCAATTTACGTTCTAATTGACCGTTTCCTAGCACTTTGATTCCAGATTTTTCGTCTTTGATAACACCTGATTCAACAAGTAAAGCTGGTGTTACTTCAGAACCATCTTCGAAGCGATTTAATGAGTCAAGATTAACAACAGCGTATTCTTTACGGTTGATGTTTGTAAATCCACGTTTTGGTAAAGTTCTGAATAATGGTGTTTGTCCACCTTCGAACCCAAGACGTACACCACCGCCTGAACGTGCTTTTTGTCCTTTTTGACCACGACCTGAAGTCTTACCATTGCCAGATGAAGTTCCGCGACCTACACGATTGCGTACTTTACGAGAACCTTCTGCAGGTTTTAATTCATGAAGTTTCATTAGATTGGGCACCTCCTTCAATTTAAATCTTACACATTCTAAAAATAGAATTGATTATACTTCTTTAACGTCCACTAAATGTGAAATCGTCTTAACCATGCCTTTGATGGCATCATTGGCAGGTTTAACAACTGTGCTGTTTGTTTTTTTCAAACCTAAAGCGCGAGCTGTTTTGATTTGATTTTGAGGACGTCCGATAACGCTGCGTTTTAAAGTAATTTCTAACTGAGCCATTTCTTATTGTCCTCCTCTTATCCTAAGATTTCTTCGACAGATTTTCCGCGAAGTTTAGCAACATCTTCAACGCGTTTCAATTGTTCTAAACCATTGATTGTTGCGCGTACCATGTTGATTGGTGTGCTTGAACCGATTGATTTACTTGTTACGTCAAGAACGCCTGCAAGTTCCAATACGGCACGAACTGGTCCGCCAGCAGAAACCCCAGAACCTTCAACAGCAGGTTTGATCAAGATGTTTCCACCACTGTAACGTCCGATTACTTCATGAGGAACAGTAGAACCAGCAATTGGTACTTCAATCAAATTCTTTTTAGCAGCTTCGATAGCTTTACGGATAGCTTCTGGAACTTCTTGAGCTTTACCAGTACCAAATCCGACATGTCCG
Source organism: Pisciglobus halotolerans (assembly GCF_900113675.1). GTDB lineage: Bacteria > Bacillota > Bacilli > Lactobacillales > Carnobacteriaceae > Pisciglobus > Pisciglobus halotolerans. The sequence goes on along the minus strand of NZ_FOQE01000004.1, from coordinate 84,825 downwards.
TTTTTGTCTCCAACAACGACTAAAGCAGCAAAGCGTAAACGACGTCCACCTTTAACAACTTTTGTTACACGGTTGATTGTAACAACACGGTCTTCTAATTCCATAGTGCTTGGGTCAATGTTTACCATTGTGTGGTTTTCCTCCTTTTTCTAGAATTCTAGTCCATTTTCGCGAGCAGCTTCAGCTAAAGCGGCAACGCGGCCATGGTAAAGGTATCCACCACGGTCAAAGACTACTTCTTTAATTTCTTTTGCAGCAGCGCGTTCAGCAACTAATTTGCCGACAGCAGATGCTTGTTCTGTTTTTGTTTCGCCTGAAACTTCTTTATCTAATGTAGATGCACTTGCTAGCGTTACACCCGCTACGTCATCAATGATTTGAGCGTAGATGTTTTTATTGGAACGGAAAACGTTCAAGCGTGGGCACTCAGCAGTACCAGAAATTTTAGAACGCACACGTGCATGTTTTTTCAAACGCACTTTGTTTTTGTCTGGTTTTGAAATCACAATTGTCACCTCTTTATTTTATTATAGCGTATTAAGCTATTTTACAGGCTGTTAACAATCTAATCGGGGAAGTAATAGATCTTATCATCTTTACTACCCTTTTAGAAAGATTATTTACCGGTTTTACCTTCTTTACGACGAACGTATTCGTCTGTGTAGCGGATCCCTTTACCTTTATAAGGTTCTGGTGGGCGTACGCCACGGATGTTAGCAGCTAATTCGCCAACATGTTCTTTATTTGCACCTTTAACAAGGATCGTTGTTGGTTTTGGAACTTCAACTGATAATCCTTCTTCTGGTGTAAATTCAACTGGGTGAGACAACCCAACGTTTAATACAAGTTTGTTTCCTTGTAATTGAGCACGGTATCCAACACCGATCATTTCTAGTGATTTTTCGAAACCTTCAGTTACTCCTACAACCATGTTATTCACGTTTGCACGAGTTGTTCCGTGGATTGTGCGCATTTCTTTGCTTTCATTTGGACGATCAAAAGAAACTTCGTTGTCCGAAACATTCATCGTAATCCGTGAATCGATCTCGCGACTTAGTTCTCCTTTGGGTCCTTTAACAGTTACTACATTCCCGTTTTGAGCAATTTCGACTCCAGCAGGAAGCGTAATGATTTTATTACCAATACGGCTCACAGCAAGGCACCTCCTTATTTATCTTATTCTATTACCAAACGTAAGCTAAGATTTCTCCACCAACGTTTTTGGCACGAGCTTCTTTGTCTGTGATAACACCTTCAGATGTTGAGACGATTGCAATACCTAGTCCGTTAAGTACTTTAGGTACATCGCCAGCCTTAGCATATACACGCAAGCCTGGTTTTGAAATACGTTTCAAACCTGTAATAACACGCTCTTCGTTTTGTCCGTATTTTAAGAACACACGAATCATGCCTTGTTTGTCATCTTCAACAAGTTCAACATCTTTAATGAAGCCTTCGCTTTTCAAGATGTCAGCAATGTCTTTTTTAATTTTAGACGCAGGTGCTTCAAATGATGCGTGTTTTGCAGTGTTTGCATTACGCACACGTGTTAGAAAGTCTGCGATTGGATCTGTCATGACCATTGATTTTAGCCTCCTTTATACGAATTTCTAATTACCAGCTTGCTTTCTTCATGCCTGGGATTTCCCCTTTGTAGGCAAGTTCGCGAATGCAGATACGGCAAAGTTTGAATTTGCGGTAAACAGAATGTGGACGTCCACAACGTTCACAACGTGTATATTCTTGAGTTGAGAATTTAGCAGGGCGTTTGTTTTTAGCAATCTGAGATTTTTTAGCCACTATCTTCGCCTCCTATAGCTTATTTTTGGAATGGCATTCCAAGTTGTTTCAATAATTCTCTTGATTCTTCATCAGTGTTAGCTGTTGTTACAATTACGATATCCATTCCACGAACTTTGTCGACCATATCATAGTCTACTTCAGGGAAGATCAATTGTTCTTTAACTCCCAAAGTGTAGTTTCCACGTCCGTCGAAAGCTTTTGAGCTTACGCCGTGGAAGTCACGTACACGAGGAAGAGAAACAGAAACCAATTTATCTAGGAAATCGTACATTCTTTCTCCACGTAAAGTAACTTTTGTACCAATTGGCATACCTTCACGCAAACGGAAGCCAGCAATTGATTTCTTAGCTTTTGTGATAACTGGTTTTTGACCAGAAATAACTTCTAGTTCAGCAACTGCTTTGTCTAGATTTTTTGAGTTTGATACAGCATCACCAACACCCATATTGATTACGATCTTGTCAATTTTTGGTACTTGCATGATTGATTTGTATCCAAATTTTTCCATCATAGAAGATGAAACTTCGTTAGTATATTTTTCTTTAAGGCGGTTCATGAAGTTTGTCCCTCCTTCCTTAGTCTTTTATTAGTTTAAAACTTCACCGGTTTTTTTAGAAACACGTACTTTTTTGCCGTCTACAACTTTGAATCCAACACGTGTTGGTTCACCAGTCGTTGCATCGATCAGCATAACGTTTGAAGCGTCAATAGGTGCTTCAACTTCAACGATTCCACCAGTTGCTCCAAAGGCAGTAGGTTTTTGGTGTTTTTTCACCACGTTCACGCCTTCTACAACAACACGATTTTTCTTAGGGAAAACAGAGGCTACGACGCCTTCTTTTCCTTTGTCTTTACCAGCGATAACTTTAACTTTATCTCCTGTTTTAATGAACATGTTTTTCTCGCACCTCCTTCATGGATGGTTGATAATTACAATACTTCTGGAGCCAATGAAACGATCTTCATGTAGTTGTTGTCACGCAATTCGCGAGCAACAGGTCCAAAGATACGAGTTCCACGAGGACTCTTATCGTCACGGATAATGACGCATGCATTTTCATCAAATTTGATGTATGAGCCGTCAGTACGACGAGCTCCTGATTTTGTACGTACGATTACAGCTTTGACAACTTCACCTTTTTTGACAACGCCACCTGGTGTTGCACTTTTGACCGTCGCAACAATCACGTCACCAATGTTGGCTGTCTTGCGTCCAGATCCACCTAGCACTTTAATAGTAAGTACTTCACGTGCTCCGGAGTTGTCAGCAACTTTTAAACGACTTTCTGATTGGATCACTTTCGTATCCTCCTTCCGGAATTAGCCTGTTTTTATAGTTCTATTAGATAATAACAGCTTTTTCTACAATTTCGATTAAGCGGAAATGTTTTGAAGCTGACAAAGGACGAGTTTCCATAATTCTTACGATATCGCCGATCTTCGCTTCATTTTTTTCATCATGCGCTTTATATTTTTTTGAGTATTTCATACGTTTACCAACAGTCGGGTGTTGTTTTTGAGTATCGATCTGAACAACGATCGTTTTATCCATTTTGTCAGATACAACGCGTCCTTGGTAAACTTTACGTTCATTACGTTCTTCACTCATTCGCTAGTGACCTCCTTTACCGATCAACTATTTTTTTAGTTCAGCTTGACGCAGCGCAGTTTTGATACGTGCGATCGATTTGCGTACTTCTTTTAATCGAGCAGTATTCTCTAATTGGCCAGTAGCCAATTGGAATCGTAGATTGAATAATTCGTCTTTGTATTCTTTCTCTTTTTCAATCATTTCAGAAGTGGATAAGTCTTTAAGTTCATTAGCCTTCATTCGATTCACCACCAATTTCTTCACGTTTTACAATCTTCGTTTTAATTGGCAATTTGTGAGAAGCAAGACGTAATGCTTCACGAGCGACTTCTTCAGGAACACCGGCAACTTCAAACATGATTTTGCCGCGTTTAACTGGGGCTACCCAGCCTTCAGGAGCACCTTTACCAGATCCCATACGAACTCCGATTGCTTTTGATGTATAAGATTTGTGAGGGAAAATTTTGATCCATACTTTCCCACCACGTTTCATGTAACGAGTCATAGCGATACGAGAAGCTTCGATTTGACGGTTTGTGATCCAGTGAGATTCAACAGCTTGTAAGCCGTATTCTCCGTAAGATACTTCTTTTCCGCCTTTAGCTTCACCGCGCATTTTTCCTCTAAATTCACGACGGTGTTTTACACGTTTAGGTACTAACATGATTATTTCCCTCCTTTCTCAGTATTCTTTTTGGTAGGCAAGATTTCGCCACGGTAAATCCAAACTTTAACGCCTAATTTACCATAAGTTGTATCTGCTTCTACCCATGCATAGTCGATATCTGCACGCAATGTGTGCAATGGAACAGTTCCTTCTGAGTAGCTTTCGCTACGAGCGATATCTGCACCGTTCAAACGACCAGAAACTTGAGTTTTGATTCCTTTCGCTCCAGCGCGCATTGTGCGTTGGATAGCTTGTTTTTGAGCACGACGGAAAGCTACACGGTTTTCAAGTTGACGTGCAATTCCTTCGCCGACTAATTTTGCATCTAAGTCAGGTTTTTTGATTTCCACGATGTTGATGTGAACTCGTTTGCCTGTTAATTTGTTTAGTTCTTTACGTAATGCATCTACTTCAGAACCACCTTTACCAATAACCATACCTGGTTTAGCTGTGTGGATTGAGATGTTGATGCGATTTGCAGCGCGTTCGATTTCAATCAATGAAACAGAAGCTTCGCTTAATTTGTTTTCTAGGAAGTTACGGATATCGATATCTTCAATCAATAATTCGCCATAGTTTTTCTCAGCGTACCATCTTGAGTCCCAGTCACGGATGATGCCGACACGTAATCCCTTTGGATTAATTTTTTGACCCACAGATTATCCCTCCTTCTTTTCTGATACCACGATCGTAATGTGGCTTGTGCGTTTCATAATTGGTGAAGCTGAACCTTTTGCACGTGGACGGAAACGTTTCATCGTTGGTCCTTCGTTGACATAAGCTTCGCTTACAACCAGGTCTGCTACGTCTAAATCGTAGTTGTGTTCTGCATTTGCAATGGCAGATTTTAATACTTTTTCAACTTCAGGTGAAGCTGAGCGCGGTGTGAAGTTCAAAATTGAAATAGCTTCACCAACGCTTTTACCTCTAATAAGATCGACAACTAAACGAACCTTTCGAGGTGCGATACGAACAGTTTTCGCAGTTGCTTTAGCTGCTGTGATTTGTTCTGGCATGAGTTAATCCTCCCCTCAATTATTAACGATTCGTTTTTCTGTCATCTGCTGTGTGACCACGGAAAGTTCTTGTTGGTGCGAACTCGCCTAGTTTGTGTCCTACCATGTCTTCTTGAACATAAACTGGTACATGTTTCCGTCCATCATATACAGCGATTGTGTGCCCTATAAAGTTAGGGAAAATTGTTGAACGACGTGACCATGTTTTGATCACGGTTTTCTTATCATTGCTTGCTTGTTCTTGAACTTTTTTCATCAAGTGTTCATCGACAAAAGGTCCTTTTTTAAGACTACGACCCATGCTTGAACCTCCTTCCAGATAAGTGGAAAGCTGAGCGTATCAACTTTCCTTGGTTTATTTTTTACGACGACGTACGATGTGTTTATTAGATCTTGCTTTGCTGTTACGTGTTTTCAATCCTAGAGCAGGTTTACCCCAAGGTGTTAATGGACCAGCATGTCCGATTGGAGCTTTACCTTCACCACCACCGTGTGGGTGATCGTTAGGGTTCATTACAGAACCACGAACAGTTGGGCGTTTCCCTTGCCAACGAGAACGTCCTGCTTTACCAATTGTGATCAATTCGTGTTGTTCGTTTCCAACTTCACCGACTGTTGCACGGCAAGTAGCCAAGATTTGACGTACTTCTCCTGAAGCTAGACGTACCAATACGTATTTTCCTTCTTTACCTAGAACTTGACCGCCTGTACCAGCTGAGCGTACCAATTGGCCGCCTTTTCCAGGTTTCAATTCGATATTGTGGATCATTGTACCAACAGGAATGCTGCTTAATGGTAATGCGTTACCTGTTTTAATATCAGCATTTTCTCCTGAAAGGATTTGTTGTCCAACTTGCAAACCTTCTGGAGCCAAAATGTAAGTTTTTACACCATCTACATATTGGATCAAAGCAATATTTGCAGAGCGGTTTGGATCGTATTCGATTGTTTTAACGATGCCGACAACATCATCTTTGTTACGTTTAAAGTCAATTACACGGTAGTTACGTTTGTGTCCACCACCGTGATGACGTACAGTGATTCTACCATTGTTGTTACGGCCAGCCGTTTTTCTGTTTGGTTCTAGTAATGATTTTTCAGGAGTTGTTGCTGTAATCTCTGAAAAGTCTGAACCTGTCATGTTACGACGACCATTCGAGGTAGGTTTATACTTTTTAATCGCCACGTGTTTTCCCTCCTACTAAGAATGTCTGAATCTTTATTCAGCGTTAAATAATTCGATATCTTTAGAATCTTCTGTTAATGTTACGATTGCTTTACGACGTTTTTTAGTGTAGCCGGCATATCTTCCCATACGTTTCAATTTTCCGCGTACGTTTAAGATATTCACGTTTTTAACTTTCACACCAAAAATTTCTTCAATCGATTGTTTGATATGTGTCTTGTTCGCGCGCGTATCTACTTCAAAAGTATACTTTTTGTTATCTTGTTCAAGCATAGATTTTTCAGTAATGATCGGGCGTAAAATAATATCGCGTGATTCCATTATTGAAGAGCCTCCTCTACTTGAGTTAGAGCAGTTTGTGTGAATAACAGTTGGTCATGAGATACAACATCTAGAACGTTAACGTTCACTGGAGAAATCACCTTTACTCCTGGAAGGTTACGTGCTGATAATGCAGTAAAGTCATTTTCGTCTTCAACAACAACTAAAACTTTTTTGTCAACGTTTAAGTTATTCAACACTTGTGCGAATTCTTTTGTTTTTGGTGCATCGAAATTCAATGCATCTACAATAACAACTTCTTCTCCTGCTGCTTTTGAAGAAAGTACAGATTTCAATGCTAAGCGACGAACTTTTTTAGGAAGTTTGTAGCTGTATGAACGAGGAGTTGGTCCAAATACTGTACCACCACCACGCCATTGTGGAGAACGGATAGAACCTTGACGTGCACGTCCAGTTCCTTTTTGACGCCATGGTTTGCGTCCACCGCCTCTAACAGCACTGCGGTTTTTAACTTTATGTGTTCCTTGTCTCAATGAAGCACGTTGCATAAGTATTGCATCGTATACTACATTTTCGTTTGGTTCAATGCCGAAGACCGCATCGTTCAATGTAACTTCGCCATTTTGTGAACCATCTTGTTTAAATAAGACTACTTTTGGCATTCCTTTGCTCCTCCTTTCTCTGATTCTTATTTAACTGCTTTACGAGCAGCTTGGATTTGGATTAAGGATTTTTTAGCTCCAGGTACGTTACCTTTGATTAAGATAGCATTTCTTTCAGCGTCAACACGAACGATTTCAAGGTTTTGAAGCGTCACGCGGTTTCCGCCCATACGACCTGGCAATAATTTACGTTTAAATACGCGGTTAGGATCAACGGGACCCATTGAACCAGGACGACGGTGGTAACGAGATCCGTGAGCCATTGGTCCACGAGATTGTCCATGACGTTTGATAACGCCTTGGAATCCTTTACCTTTAGTTGTCCCCGTAACATCAACTTTGTCTCCAGCTTGGAAGACTTCCACTGTAACTTCTTTACCTACTTCGTATTCTCCCAGCTCGACATCGTTGAATTCACGTATGAAGCGCTTAGGAGTAGCATTTGCTTTTGCTACATGACCTTTAGCAGGTTTATTTGACAAAACTTCACGCATGTCTTGGTAGCCTAATTGAACGGCTTCGTAGCCATCATTTTCCATTGTTTTCACTTGTAAAACAACGTTTGGCGTAGCTTCAATAACAGTTACTGGAACTAATTCTCCAGCTTCGTTAAAGATTTGTGTCATCCCTACTTTTGTTCCTAAGATTCCTTTGGTCATGAGTACACCTCCATTAATTTTTTATTTTTTATTATAGTTTGATTTCGATATCTACACCAGACGGTAAATCTAATTTTGTTAAAGCATCAACAGTTTTTGGTGTTGGGTTAACAATATCGATTACACGTTTGTGTGTACGCATTTCAAATTGTTCACGAGAATCTTTATATTTGTGAGTTGCACGAATCACTGTATATACGCTTCTCTCTGTTGGCAATGGAATTGGACCAGACACGCTAGCTCCAGTTCTTTTTGCTGTTTCTACAATTTTTTCCGCTGATTGATCCAACGTACGGTGTTCGTATGCTTTCAAACGGATACGGATTTTTTGTTTTGCCATTTTTTTCCCTCCTTCGCCTATTTTAGAAAGTAGACATTGCTCCACGAAAATTTCCGACACACTCGCCGTGGCAAAGCGGCCGGGTGTATCGCAACCTCCCGTTTCCTAGCCATTGGTTTTATAAAAACCTGGGTATGTGATTTCTGTCTATAAATCAGCACCTTTAACAGTATATATAATCTGAAAATTTAAATCAAGCCCTTTTCATTGATTTATCGCATTATTTTCAACTTTTTTTCTGTTTTTTATTTGATTTCGCTTTCATTTTCTAACTTTTTCTTTTGTCCTCTCTTATTCTACTTTCAATGTGACAAAAAAGGAGTCAAAGAAGGATGAATCTTTCTTCTCTTCTACGGTAGCCGCCAGCTGCCGGCTACCTTGTTTCTTCTATAATAATAGATTCCTATTATTTTATATCAAGCTGAAGAGCTTACTTTTACTCGTTCTTGTTTTCCTAGTCCCATTCCAACTATCATTTGCTAAAAAAGGTCCTTTCCCTACTTTGTCATCATCTATTTACCTTTACTCTATCTGCTTTATAGCTTATGTAAGAAAGTACAGAAAATAGCACTTTTTTTATCTCTTACTAAACCAAATGAACTATTTTCAATAAAACTTGTTCATAGAAGTATTGCCTATGAACAAGTTATCATAATAAAGAACTCGACTTGATCACAGAACCGCCTCCTATGAACAAGTTGCTGCAATAAAGAACTCGACTTGATCACAGAACCTCTTCCTGTAAACAAGTTACGGTAATAAAGAGCTTGACTTGATCACAGAACCTCTTCCTGTGAACAAGTTGCAGTAATAAAGAACTCGACTTATTTACAGAACCTCCTCCTACGAACAAGTTACAGTAATAAAAAAGGCGACTTGGTCACAGAACCTCTTCCTGTGAACAAGTTACGGTAATAAAGAGCTTGACTTGTTTACAGAACCTCTTCCTGTGAACAAGTTGCAGTAATAAAGAGCTCGACTTGATCACAGAACCGCCTCCTATGAACAAGTTGCTGTAACAAAAGAGCTCGACTTGTTTACAGAACCGCCTCCTGTGAACAAGTTACAGTAATAAAAAAGGCGACTTAGTCACAGAACCTCTTCCTGTGACTAAGTCGTCTCTTTTATAGAAGCATCAATTATAGAAGCCTCAATGAACCCTTTGCTGTCAGGCTTCTCTTTGATTACGCCTATGCGATAAAAGAAGCATTAATCGCAATGAGATATAGAATAGCTAACTAGAAAAGTTTAGAGAAAGCTTTCTCTAAACTTTTTCGATCCAGCCTTCTGGAGCTTCAACATCTCCATATTGAATGCCGACCAATTCGTCATAAAGCTTTTTAGTCCATGGTCCAACTTCAGTCTCACTATAAAAGACATGGAAGTCGTCTCCATTTTGGATGCCTCCGATTGGCGATATCACTGCTGCTGTTCCGCAAGCGCCGGCTTCTGCAAATTGATCCAGCTGATCAACATAGACATCTGTCTCGCTCACTTCCATTCCCAATCGTTCTTTTGCCAAATATAATAAAGAATATTTGGTGATGCTCGGCAATATCGATGGGGAAGCAGGTGTAATAAAGCGATGATCTTTTGTAATACCAAAGAAATTGGCTGAGCCCACTTCTTCGATTTTTGTATGAGTTGTCGGGTCTAAGTAAATGGCATCGCTGAATGATCGTTGATGCGCTTCAGCTCCTGGCAGCAAACTACCGCCATAATTCCCGCCAACTTTAGCAGCGCCTGTTCCATTGCCGGCTGCTCGGTCATAAGAAGAAACCAAAAAGTTTGTCGGTGTCAACCCGCCTTTGAAATAAGGCCCGACTGGTACACAGAAAATAGAAAAGAGATATTCCGGTGCCGGTTTTACTCCTATATTGTCTCCTACTCCGATCATGTAAGGCCGTAGATACAAAGTGCCTCCCGTTCCATAAGGTGGCAGATATTTTTCATTCGCTTTGACAACTTGCTTGCAAGCGTCAATAAAGACTTCTGTTGGCATCGTCGGCATCATCAAACGACGACAACTCCGCTGCATCCGTTCAGCGTTTTGATCAGGGCGAAACAAATTGATTTCTCCATCTTTTGTCCGGTAAGCTTTTAACCCTTCAAAACATGTTTGTCCATAATGAATAGCAGTTGATCCTTCACTGATATGGACTTTATTGTCTTCTGTCAACGATCCACCGTCCCAATGGCCGTCTTTCCAAAAAGAAATGTACCGCAAATCTGTTTTAATGTAGCCGAAGCCTAAGCTATTCCAATCCATTTCGCTTGAATCTATCACATCTATCACCTCAAAAGTATTATTTGTACATTAGTCTACCATAGTTTTTTTGGAAAAATGACCGCTAGAAAAAGAAAAAATAAAAATAACGTTCCTATTTTTGTCTTTTGCTTCCACCTATTCTTAATGAAGTGAGTTCAAAAAGATAAATGAGCTAAAAAAAAGAGGCTCTGCTGTTTGCACAGCAGAAACCTCTTTTTTAATCATTGTAACTGTTTTGAAAAATTATTTAACAACAGATGCTACAACGCCAGCGCCGACTGTACGTCCACCTTCACGAATCGTGAATTTAGTACCTTCGTCTAAAGCGATTGGAGCGATCAAGTCAACTTTGATTGTTACGTTGTCTCCAGGCATAACCATTTCTGTACCTTCTGGTAACTCAATAACACCAGTTACGTCAGTTGTACGGAAGTAGAATTGTGGGCGATAGTTTGCGAAGAATGGAGTGTGACGTCCGCCTTCTTCTTTGCTCAAGATATAAACTTCGCCAGTAAATTGAGTATGCGGAGTGATTGAACCTGGTTTAGCTAAAACTTGACCACGTTGGATGTCTTCACGTGAAATACCACGTAACAAAGCACCAATGTTGTCTCCAGCTTCAGCGTAGTCTAACATTTTACGGAACATTTCAACACCTGTAACAGTTGATTTACCAGTGTCGTGGATACCTACGATTTCAACTTCATCTCCAACACGAACTTGTCCAGCTTCTACACGACCTGTAGCAACTGTTCCACGTCCAGTGATTGAGAATACGTCTTCGACTGGCATCATGAATGGTTTGTCAGTGTCACGTTGTGGAGTTGGGATGTATTCGTCGATAGCATCCATCAATTCCATGATTTTGTTTTCGTATTCTTCGTCGCCTTCTAAAGCTTTAAGAGCAGAACCAGCAATAACTGGAGTGTCATCACCAGGGAATTCGTATTCTGTTAACAAGTCACGAACTTCCATTTCTACTAATTCTAATAATTCTTCGTCGTCAACCATATCAACTTTGTTTAAGAAAACAACGATGTATGGAACACCAACTTGGCGTGACAATAGGATGTGTTCACGTGTTTGTGGCATTGGACCATCAGCAGCAGATACTACTAAGATAGCTCCGTCCATTTGAGCAGCACCAGTGATCATGTTTTTAACATAGTCCGCGTGTCCTGGGCAGTCTACGTGAGCGTAGTGACGGTTTTCAGTTTCATATTCAACGTGAGAAGTTGAGATCGTGATTCCACGTTCGCGTTCTTCTGGAGCTCCGTCGATTGAAGCGTAGTCTTGTGCAGTACTTGCAAAACCTTTTTTAGCTAATACAGTTGTAATTGCAGCAGTTAAAGTTGTTTTACCATGGTCAACGTGTCCAATAGTTCCAATGTTAACATGGGGTTTTGTACGTTCGTATTTTTCTTTTGACATTGTGAAAATTTCCTCCTCATATTTGAACTTAATTTTATGGAATAAGGACAAACGGCAGTCTGCCCCTATTCTTTAGTAAGAATTATAACGATTTTTTTGAAGAAAAGCAATACTTTACGGCTTATTTAGCACAGGACTAACCTGCGTTGCCGCCGTTTTTCTTGATGATTTCTTCGGCAATTGATTTTGGTACTGGTTCGTAGTGATCGAACTGCATAGAGAATGTACCGCGACCTTGTGTTGAAGAACGTAATGTCGTAGCATAACCGAACATTTCAGATAGTGGAACCAAACCTTTAACGATATTAGTATTTCCACGAACTTCTGAACCTTCGATGCGTCCGCGACGAGCACTGATGTGTCCCATGATATCTCCCAAGTATTCTTCAGGAATCGTAACATCGACAGCCATCATTGGTTCTAAAATAACAGGGCCAGCTTTTTTAGCAGCATTCTTCAATGCAAGAGAAGCAGCAACTTTAAAGGCTGTTTCACTTGAGTCGACATCGTGATATGAACCATCGTAAAGTTTAGCTTTAACGTCTACTAATGGATAACCGGCAAGAACACCGTTTTCCATAGCCGCTTCTAAACCTGAGTCAACAGCTGGGATGTATTCACGAGGAACAGCTCCCCCAACGATTGCATCTTCAAATTCATAGCCAGCACCTTCTTCGTTTGGTGAGAATTCAATCCAAACGTGTCCGTATTGACCTTTACCACCTGATTGACGTACGAATTTACCTTCAGCTTGGCAAGCTTTTGTGAATGTTTCACGGTAAGATACTTGTGGCGCACCAACAGTAGCTTCAACGTTGAATTCACGTTTCATACGGTCAACAATGATGTCTAAGTGTAATTCACCCATACCAGCAATAACCGTTTCACCTGTTTCGTGATCTGTTTCAGCACGGAAAGTAGGATCTTCTTCAGCTAGTTTTTGTAAAGCGATACCCATTTTATCTTGGTCAGCTTTAGAATTTGGTTCGATTGCAACTTGGATAACAGGCTCTGGGAATTCCATAGATTCAAGAATAACTTGAACTTTTTCATCACTTAGCGTGTCACCAGTAGCTGTATCTTTCAAACCAACAGCAGCTGCGATATCTCCAGAGAATACTTCAGGAATTTCACTACGAGAGTTAGCGTGCATTTGTAGGATACGTCCCACACGTTCACGTTTACCTTTTGTAGCGTTCATAACATATGAACCAGCTTCTAACGTACCTGAGTATACACGGAAGAATGTTAGACGTCCCACATATGGGTCAGTCATTACTTTAAAGGCTAAAGCTGCAAATGGTTCTTCATCATCTGCATGATGTTTGATGACTTCATCAGGATCATCTACACTGTATCCTTCAATTGGAGGAACATCCAATGGAGATGGAAGATAATCGATGACTGCATCTAGCATCATCTGAACACCTTTGTTTTTGAAGGCAGAACCACAAAGAACTGGATAGAATTCAACATTGACCGTAGCTTTACGGATTGCTGCTTTCAATTCATCTTCTGAGATGTCTTCGCCTTCTAGATATTTCATCATGAAATCTTCGTCTGTTTCAGCAACAGCTTCAAACAATTTCGTGCGCCATTCTTCAGCCATTTCTTGGTATTCTTCAGGAATATCTTCTTCACGAATATTCATACCTAAGTCATCTTCGTAAATTTCAGCCTTCATTTTAACCAAGTCGATAATTCCAGTGAAATTATCTTCAGCACCGATCGGCAATTGAATCGGATGAGCATTTGCTTGTAGACGATCATGAATCGTACCTACAGAATATAGGAAATCTGCACCTAGTTTGTCCATTTTGTTTACAAAAACAATACGGGGAACACCATATGTTGTTGCTTGACGCCAAACTGTTTCTGTTTGAGGTTCAACACCTGATTGTGCATCAAGTAAAGCAACAGCACCATCCAATACACGTAGAGAACGTTCAACTTCAACAGTGAAGTCTACGTGTCCTGGTGTATCGATGATGTTTACACGGTGACCTTTCCAGGCAGCAGTTGTTGCAGCAGAAGTGATCGTGATTCCACGTTCTTGTTCCTGCTCCATCCAGTCCATTTGTGAAGCACCTTCATGAGTTTCACCAATTTTGTGGATACGACCAGTGTAATAAAGGACACGTTCAGTCGTTGTTGTTTTACCAGCATCGATATGAGCCATGATTCCGATATTACGGGTATTTTCTAGAGAATATTCTCTCTTTGCCATCTTGGAATTACACCTCTCTTACTTATTTCTTTTTATGTCATGTTTAAGTGTGATGTTTAAGCTGCCGACAAATCGACAGGTTTAACGATCTTACCAGCGATAGTGAGCGAAAGCTTTGTTAGCTTCTGCCATTTTATGTGTATCTTCACGTTTTTTAACAGCTGCACCAGTATTGTTAGCAGCGTCCATGATTTCTCTAGCAAGACGTAGTTCCATCGTGTCTTCACCACGTAGGCGAGAGTAGCTGACTAACCAACGAAGTGCCAATGCTGCGCGACGTTCAGGACGTACTTCAACTGGAACTTGGTAGTTAGAACCTCCTACACGACGAGCTTTAACTTCAAGAACTGGCATAATGTTTTTCATAGCTGACTCAAAAACTTCCATTGGGTCATTACCAGTTTGTTCTTTAACCATATCAAATGCATTATAAAGAATAGTTGCAGCTTTACCACGTTTACCGTCAACCATTAAACGGTTGATCAAACGAGTAACCAATTTTGAATTATAAATTGGATCTGGCAACACATCACGTTTTGCGACAGGACCTTTACGAGGCATTCAAATTCCTCCTTTCAACAATGATTTCATTTAGTAGTGATTAATTTTTAGGTTTTTTCGTACCATATTTAGAACGGCTTTGTTTACGGTCAGTAACACCAGCTGTATCTAAAGCGCCACGAACGATGTGGTAACGTACCCCTGGCAAGTCTTTAACACGGCCTCCACGAATAAGAACAACACTATGTTCTTGCAAGTTGTGGCCTTCACCTGGGATATAAGCTGTTACTTCGATCAGGTTAGACAAACGAACACGTGCATATTTACGTAATGCTGAGTTCGGTTTCTTAGGTGTCATTGTACCTACACGAGTACAAACACCGCGTTTTTGTGGAGAGTAAACAGTTGTTTGTCTTTTAGCTTTGCTGTTATACCCTTTATTTAAAGCTGGAGATTCAGATTTTTCAATTTTCGTTTTACGAGGTTTGCGTACCAATTGGTTAATTGTTGGCATGTTTCTGCCTCCCTTCCAAATGTTATCTTTCTAATCCCACACATCCAGGTGTTTCTTTTTAATAAAAAAAAGAAAGGTTGCTCTACAAACAACAACGCAGATGTGTGTGAAAGGCTCTTGCAACAACAGTCAGCACGACTGAAGAACAGGAATCTGCGTACAAAAGCACCTTTTGAATAATAACACGTCTGCCTTCTGCTGTCAACATTTTATCTAAAGAAATTATTTGCATTTTCTGAAAGCCTTCTCAGCTCCATCCTGCTTTGAACAAAATATCCTCTTCATCAACGGTTTCTCTTTTATTTTGCGTATCTTACATTAGATCTTAAAAGGAGTGATTCACATGTCAGACAGTTTTATCTTATTCTCTCTTTTATTGTATGGATGCATTTGGGGTTCTTTTTTGATGGTCGTCGGCTTAAGGGTCCCGCTGCATCAATCGATCATCTCTACCCCTTCTCATTGCCCCCACTGCCAGCACCGTTTATCAGCGTTCGAATTGATTCCCGTCCTCTCGTATCTTTTGCAACGGGGAACCTGTTATCAATGCCATCGCAAGATTCCGCCTCTCTATCCGCTAACAGAGAGTTTAGCTGCTGGCTTGTTGGCACTCTCTTACTTTAAGGCAAATGGCGACCTATTTTTCTTTCTTCAACTTTTTTTACTGCTCACGTTCGGTCTTATTTTTTTCGTTTCTGATCTTTCTTATCAACTGCTTCCTGACGTCATTATGCTGCCTTTTCTGCTACTATCATTGGTCTGGATCTTTTACGCCCACCCCACTCAGCTGATGATCCGAGGTTTTACAGGTTTAGTTTTTTTCTTGCTTTTCAGCTTGATGTACCATTTTTATCCAGGCAGCATCGGCGGCGGAGACGTCAAATACTTTGGCATTCTGGCTTTTTTGGTTGGCTACCAGCAAATGATCCTGGCTTTGCTGCTGACTTCTTTGTCTGCTCTATTGATTTGTCTGCCGCTCTACCTTTTGAAAGGCTACGATAAAAAGCAGCCTATCCCTTTTGCGCCATTTATTTTCTTTGGTTCCTTTACAGCAGTTTATATAGGAACAGCTTTTTTTCAAAGTTTACCGATTTTCCTTCTGCCCTGACTAACGACCTTTTTCCCAAATGAATGTGCAGACCAAAAAAGCTGTTCTTTATCCATCTTTCTCTACTCATGGACAAAGAACAGCTGATGCACCTGTTTGCCTTAATCTTCTGCTATACGAAGCAAGATTCTGCCTTGACCGTGTCCTGTCTCACATTTCATTGTAGCTGCTTGTACTTGCTCTTCTGTAAAATCATACACGCTCTCAATTACAGTTTTCACGATACCCACAGCCATTAGTTCAGCCAATTTGTCCAAATCTTCCAGCGTTGGGCTTTCTTGACTGTAGATCAGATCGATTCCCATTGCTTTAGCCTCTTCAGAAGCAGCGTTTTCGACCAAAGAAACAAGACGACCACCTTGTTTCAATACGTGCAAAGAACGTTCTTGCACTTTTCCGCCGATCAAATCTACTACCAGATCGACTTTCTCTGTCATAGCTGTTTCAAAACTTTCCGTTTGATAATCGATCGCTTGGTCTATCCCAAGCTCTCTTAAAAAGTCTTGATTTTTTGATGAAGCGGTTCCGATCACCTCTGCTCCCTTCCACTTCGCTAACTGGACAGCAATGTGTCCTACTCCTCCTGCTGCGCCTTGAATCAAAACGCGCTCATCCGATTGCAGCTTTCCTTGTGTAAACAATGCTTTCCAAGCCGTTTCTGCTCCTGCAATAATCGCAGCAGCTTTTGCAAATGTCAGCAACTTCGGTTTATGATTGAGCTGAGATTGGGGAATTCTTGCAAACTCTTGATAAGCGCCACCTTTTGTACGGCCGAACACTGGATCTCCTACTTCAAAACCTGATACTGCTGTTCCCACTTCAACAATTGTTCCAGACACCGCAATACCGGGAGTATAAGGGAATTTCTTTTTCATCACTTTTCCCTGACGAATTTTCGTATCGATCGGTAAGACTGCAGCAAAGGCAACCTTGATCAACACTTCATCTGCTTTTGGCTTAGGACGTTCAATCTCTTGCATATTTAAAACATCTGGTTTACCAAATTCACTCACGCGTATGGCTTTCATTTTCTTCACCTCAGTTTATTTTCTTTATCTCTACTTTCTTGACGCCAATCCTCTTGTTAGCTGCTTCTTCTTCCCTTCAACCTTAACATACCTAGCTACTGTTCAACATTCATAGGTATTGAAAAAGCACGTCTCTGCCTTAGAAAGTTTTGTTTGCAGCTCTCTGACTTTCAAAAATGCTGTCAAGACTCGTCCATGACGAGTCTTTTCCTTTTGTTCCAGTAGAAGATAGGCGATTGACTCGCCTATCATCCTCATAGCGAAGGGCTTAAGCACCTATCTATTCTATGTTTCGCTCAAACTGAATGCAGCTCTTGAGTTCGTCATTAACGTCTCTTATTAACTAACTCGAACTGAATGTGGCTCTTGAGTTTGTCATTAACGTCTCTTATTAACTAACACGAACTAGATGCGGCTCTTGAGTTTGTCATTAACGTCTCTTATTGACTAACTCAACCTGAGTGCAGCTCTCGAGTTCGTCATTAACGTCTCTTATTGACCTACTCAATCTGGGTGCGGCTCCTGAGTTTGTCATTAATGTCTCTTTTTGACTAACTCAAACTAGATACAGCTCTTGAGTTCGTCATTAACGTCTCTTATTAACTAACTCGAACTGAATGTGGCTCTTGAGTTCGTCATTAACGTCTCTTATTGACTAACTCAAACTAGATGCGGCTCTTGAGTTTGTCATTAACGTCTCTTATTAACTAACTCGAACTGAATGTGGCTCTTGAGTTGGTACGTTCTGCTGCCCATTTGTTATCAGTCGGTCCTTTTGCTAGAAGTATATACAAAAAAGCAACCGCGACCAGGATGTTCTCCTGATCTTGGTTGCTTTCTTTACTTTTTAAAGGCTTATTCTTGTTCGGCTTCTGCTTCAAGTTGATCATTGATGCTGTAAACATTTTCGCTGACAACACCGATGCCTTTTGGTTCCATGTTGCGATATTTCCGCATACCAGTACCAGCAGGGATCGTTTTACCAATGATAACATTTTCTTTCAGTCCAAGTAATGGATCACGTTTGCCACGAATAGCGGCATCTGTTAATACCCGAGTTGTTTCTTGGAATGAAGCGGCAGATAGGAAGCTGTTCGTTTCAAGGGAAGCTTTGGTGATACCAAGCAATACTTGACGACCAGTTGCAGGCAATCCGCCTGTCATTAGGGAGTTTCTATTTTCTTTCATAAAGTCGTGTACATCAATCATTGTACCAGGAAGCAATTCAGTGTCGCCTGGATCAAGGACACGTACTTTATGCATCATTTGACGAACCATTACTTCAATATGTTTGTCACCAATTTCTACCCCTTGCATCCGGTATACACGTTGTACTTCTTGCAACATGTATTTTTGAACCGTTACAACGTTGCTGACGCTTAATAGTTCTTTCGGATCGATCGAACCTTGAATCAAAGCATCTCCACGATAAACGATGTCGCCTTCAGCTACAGTCATGCGGGCAGTAAATGGAACACTATAGGTTCTTGTATCGGTTGCGCCTTTGATGACAACTTCTTTTGTACGGTCAGCAGGTTTTTCTTCAATAGAAATAACTTCACCAGTAACTTCTGTGATCACTGCACGACCTTTTGGATGACGTGCTTCAAAAATTTCTTGGATACGAGGAAGACCTTGAGTGATATCGTCTCCGGCAACCCCACCAGTATGGAAAGTACGCATGGTCAACTGAGTACCTGGTTCACCGATTGATTGAGCAGCGATCGTACCAACTGCTTCACCAACTTCGACTTCAGCACCTGTTGCCAAGTTACGTCCATAACAGTGTTTGCAGACACCATGTGGCGTGTTACAAGTAAAGGCTGAACGAATCGTCACTTCTTCGATACCAGTGTCAACGATCGTTTTAGCCAAATCTTCTGTGATCAAGTCATTCTTGCTAACAATGATTTCGCTCGTTGCAGGATGAACCACAGATTTCATTGCATAACGTCCAATTAAACGTTCTTCCAATGTTTCAATGATTTCATTTCCATTTTTGATAGCACGAACGGTCAAACCGCGATCTGTTCCACAGTCATCTTCACGAATGATGACATCTTGCGCAACGTCAACCAAACGACGTGTCAAGTAACCAGAGTCAGCTGTTTTCAGAGCCGTATCGGTCATTCCTTTACGGGCACCGTGCGTTGAAATAAACATTTCCATAACTGACAAGCCTTCACGGAAGTTAGAAGTGATCGGCAATTCCATGATTTGTCCATTTGGAGCGGCCATCAATCCACGCATACCTGCTAACTGAGTAAAGTTGGAAATGTTACCACGTGCTCCAGAGTCAGACATCATGAAGATTGGGTTGCTGTCTTCCAACATGTCCATCAATCGTAATTGAATCGTGTCCTTAGCAGCATTCCAAACGTCGATAACACTTGTATAACGTTCTTCGTCTGTGATCAAACCACGACGGAATTGTTTCGTGATTTTCTCCACTTGCTTGTGTGCTTGTGCTAAGATTTCAGGTTTTTCTTTCAAATGGTTGATATCAGCGATACCAACAGTGATACCTGCTTTTGTTGAATGTTTGTAACCCAAGTTTTTCATTCGGTCAAGCATGTTAGATGTTTCTGTCACTTTAAACCGTTTGAAGACTTCCGCAATGATGTTTCCTAAGTTTTTCTTCTTAAATGGCGCGATCAATTCTTGCTCTTTGATATGAGCTGGAATATCTGTTCCATAAGAAACGAAATACTTATCTGGCGTTTGAACTTCAAGGTTAACTCGTGTTGGTTCATTCAAGTAAGCAAATTCTTTTGGCATGATTTGGTTAAAGATCAATTTACCCACTGTTGTGATCAAGATCTTATCTTTTTGCCATTCTGTAAATGGTTTTTCAGGAATATCTTTCGCTTGGATACCAATACGTGAGTGCAAGTGTACATAACCTTGTTGGTAAGCCAATTCTGCTTCTTCGATACTGCTGAAAGTCATTCCTTCCCCTTCACGTCCAGCTTCTTCCATTGTTAGGTAATAGTTACCTAAAACCATATCTTGGGAAGGTGTAACAACTGGTTTACCATCTTTAGGGTTCAAAATGTTTTGAGCACCTAGCATCAACAAGCGTGCTTCAGCTTGTGCAGCATCACTTAATGGAACGTGGACAGCCATTTGGTCTCCGTCAAAGTCGGCGTTATAAGCTTCACACACCAACGGATGCAAACGGATCGCTTTTCCTTCGACCAATACAGGTTCAAAAGCTTGGATCCCTAATCTGTGAAGTGTAGGTGCCCGGTTCAATAGAACAGGGTGTTCACGGATAACTTCTTCTAGGATGTCCCAAATGTCGTCATCTTGACGTTCGATTTTGCGTTTTGCATTTTTGATGTTGTTTGCAAGGCCGCGTTCGACCAATACTTTCATGACAAATGGTTTGAATAACTCAATTGCCATACCTTTTGGCAAGCCACATTGATACATTCTCAAAGTTGGTCCAACAACGATAACAGAACGTCCAGAGTAGTCAACACGTTTACCAAGCAAGTTTTGACGGAAACGTCCTTGTTTCCCTTTCAGCATGTGAGACAAGGATTTCAAAGGACGGTTACCTGGTCCAGTAACGGGGCGACCGCGACGGCCATTGTCGATCAACGCATCAACAGCTTCTTGCAGCATCCGTTTTTCATTTTGCACAATAATATGAGGTGCATTTAGGTCTAACAAGCGTTTCAAACGGTTATTCCGGTTGATCACTCGACGATACAGATCATTCAAGTCACTCGTTGCGAAACGTCCGCCTTCTAATTGAACCATTGGACGGATTTCAGGAGGGATAACAGGAACGACATCCATGACCATCCATGAAGGTTCATTGCCTGAAGATTTGAAAGCTTCTAGAATGTCCAAACGACGAACAGCACGGGTCCGTTTTTGACCAGTTGCCGTTGCCAATTCTTCTTTCAAAACATCGATTTCTTTATCTAATTTTACGTCGTTTAATAACTGTTTAATGGCTTCTGCACCCATTTCAGCTTTAAACTCGTTGCCGTATTGAGCACGTTTTTCACGGTATTCTCTTTCAGAAAGTAATTGTTTCTTTTCAAGAGGCGTGTTGCCTGGTTCGATGACAACATAAGAAGCAAAGTAAATAACTTCTTCTAATGCACGAGGGCTCATGTCCAAAATCAATCCCATTCGGCTAGGAATACCTTTGAAGTACCAAATGTGTGTAACAGGAGCTGCCAATTCAATGTGTCCCATACGTTCCCGACGAACTTTTGAACGTGTTACTTCTACGCCACAACGGTCGCAGACGATTCCTTTGTAACGGATCCGTTTATACTTTCCGCAGGCACATTCCCAATCTTTTGTTGGCCCAAAGATACGTTCACAGAATAGGCCGTCGCGTTCTGGTTTTAATGTACGGTAGTTGATCGTTTCAGGTTTTTTTACTTCGCCATATGACCAACTGCGAATCTTGTCCGGAGAAGCCAGACCTATTTGCATACTTTCAAAATTGTTAACATCTATCAAGGGGCGTACCTCCCTTTATTATTGTTGAGCTGCCCTAACTGCTCATGTTGGTTCTTGCTTCTTTTTCATTTTTTATCAAACGGACAGCACCACAACAAACTTGTGGCGCTCCGCGTTATCATGACTCTTACGATTTCGATTGCTTAGAGACAGAATACACTTTGCCGAAATGGCAACAGTGATTCCGATAACGGTTTTACTTTTTCACTCTGAATTGTAGGTAAGCTGCGCGAGGTAGTGGCTCGGGTAAAATTCAAAAGTCGCTCGCATGCGCGGGATGCTCTGCGCCTCGCTTTTTCATTTTCCTGTCGCCCCTATCGACCTCGCTCCGCATCCTATTCTTAGTTGAGCTGCGCGAGGTAGAGTCTCGGGTAAAATTCAAAAGTCGCTCGCATGCGCGGGGTGCTCTGCGCCGCGCTTTTTCATTTTCCTGTCGCCTCTATCGACCTCGCTCCGCATCCTATTCTTCTGTGGTTTCTGCTGCTTGTGCTTCTGCTTCTTCTTTTGCCGCTTGTGCTTCAGCGAATTTTTTCAGTGCGTCTACTGGTGCTTCTTCGTCGTCATCCATGTCACGCAATTCGATTTCTTCGTCGTTTGCATCCAATACTTTCATATCCAGTCCAAGTGATTGCAATTCTTTCACTAATACTCGGAAGGATTCAGGTACACCTGGTGTTGGGATTGGTTCGCCTTTGACGATTGCTTCATAAGTTTTCACACGGCCAACCACGTCATCTGATTTGTACGTTAAAATTTCTTGCAAGGTATATGCAGCACCGTAAGCTTCCAGTGCCCAAACTTCCATTTCTCCAAAACGTTGTCCACCAAATTGAGCTTTACCTCCAAGTGGTTGTTGTGTAACCAATGAGTAAGGTCCAATTGAACGAGCATGCAATTTGTCATCGACCATGTGAGCCAGTTTGATCATGTACATGACCCCAACTGTTACACGGTTGTCAAATGGTTCACCAGTACGTCCGTCATAAATGACTGTTTTCGCATCTGCAGCCATTCCTGCTTCTTTTACCGTATCCCAAACATCTTCTTCGCGTGCTCCGTCAAATACTGGCGTAGCAATGCGGATGCCAAGGTTACGAGCAGCCATACCCATGTGTGTTTCAATAACTTGTCCGATATTCATCCGAGATGGTACCCCTAATGGGTTCAACATGATATCGATTGGTGTACCATCAGGTAAGAATGGCATGTCTTCTTCTGGAAGGATCAAAGAAACGACCCCTTTGTTTCCGTGACGTCCAGCCATTTTATCCCCAACGTTGATTTTACGTTTTTGAGCAATATAAACACGAACCAACATATTTACGCCTGGAGATAATTCATCGCCAGCTTCGCGTGTAAAGATTTTTACATCGTGTACTGTTCCGCCGCCGCCATGTGGCACACGAAGAGAAGTATCACGAACTTCACGAGCTTTTTCTCCAAAGATAGCATGTAACAGACGTTCTTCAGCAGATAATTCTGTAACACCTTTAGGAGTGACTTTACCAACAAGCAAATCGCCGTCTTTAACTTCAGCTCCAATGTGGATAATGCCTCTCTCATCAAGGTTCTTCAAGGCATCTTCACCGACGTTTGGAATTTCACGCGTGATTTCTTCAGGTCCAAGTTTTGTATCACGTGCTTCAGATTCAAATTCTTCAATGTGAATAGAAGTATAAACATCATCTTTGACTAAGCGTTCACTCATGATGACCGCATCTTCAAAGTTGTACCCTTCCCATGTCATAAACGCAACTACTGGGTTTTGGCCTAAAGCCAACTCGCCTTGGTCCATAGAAGGTCCATCTGCTAAGATTTCGCCTTTGTCAACGCGGTCTCCTGCAGCAACGATCGGACGTTGGTTGTAGCACATACCAGCATTTGAACGTTGGAATTTGATAACAGAATATTTGTCTAACGCACCGTTGTCTTGACGGACGCGAATTTCTTTGGCATCTACAAACTCGACGACACCGCTATTCTTACAAGTCAAAGCAGCTCCAGAGTCTTTTGCTGTTACGTGTTCCATACCTGTTCCAACATAAGGTGCATCAGGATTGATCAACGGTACAGCTTGACGTTGCATGTTCGCACCCATCAACGCACGGTTGGAGTCGTCATTTTCTAAGAAAGGAATACATGCTGTTGCGACAGCAACTACTTGTTTAGGAGAAACGTCCATGTAGTCAATGCGGTCGATCGCTACTTCTAAGTTTTCATCGACATAACGAGCCAATACGGTGTCATTTGCAAAGGTACTGTCCTCATTTAATGGCGCATTCGCTTGTGCGATCACATAGTTGTCTTCTTCATCAGCAGTTAGGTAGTCGATGACATCTGTAACTTTGTGTGATTCGCGGTCAACACGACGATAAGGTGTTTCAATAAAACCAAATTTATTTACTTTTGCATAACTAGATAAGCTGTTGATCAGCCCGATATTCGGTCCTTCAGGTGTTTCGATCGGACACATACGGCCATAGTGAGAATAGTGAACGTCCCGTACTTCATAACCGGCACGGTCTCTTGTCAAACCACCGGGTCCTAAAGCAGATAACCGACGTTTGTGCGTCAATTCGCCTAGCGGATTCGTTTGGTCCATAAATTGAGACAATTGAGAAGAACCAAAGAATTCTTTGATTGCAGCTACAACTGGACGAATATTGATCAGTTGTTGCGGCGTCATTGTCGCCATATCTTGGATAGACATCCGTTCACGAACCACACGTTCCATCCGAGACAAACCGATTCGGAATTGGTTTTGCAGCAATTCACCAACAGAGCGGATACGACGGTTACCTAAGTGGTCGATATCATCAACATTGCCGATCCCTTCTTGCAAGTTAAAGAAGTAGCTCATTGCAGCTAAGATATCTGCAGGTGTGATGTGTTTGTAATCTTCAGAGACGTTTCCATTGCCGATCATATTGATCACACGTTCTGCGTCTACTTTTGAAAATACCTTAACAGATTGTAAAGTGATTGGTTCTGGTGTAACACCATCTTCACTTGGGTAGTACGTGACATTATTGATGCCGTTATCCAAGTAAGGGTCCAATTTATCCATTTGTTTACGATCCAACAATGTGCCAGCTTCAACAATGATCTCCCCTGTTTCAGGATCTACTAAAGTTTCAGCGATCGTTTGGTTGAACAAACGTGTTTTCAAGCTTAATTTTTTGTTGACTTTGTAACGTCCTACAGCAGCCAAATCATAACGTTTTGGATCGAAGAAACGAGCAGTTAGCAAGCTTCTTGAGCTGTCAGCTGTTTTAGGTTCGCCAGGACGCAATCGTTCGTATACATCTTTTAGGGCTTCTTCTACGCGTGAGTCGCTTGCGTTTTTGTGCAAGTCTTTCTCTAATGTTAAACGTAAAGATTCATTTTCTCCCAAGATTTCCAAAATTTGGTCATCTGAGCCAAAACCGATTGCCCGAACCAAGACACTCAATGGGATTTTACGTGTACGGTCAATACGGACATATGAAACATTTTTAGCATCTGTTTCAAATTCCAACCATGCTCCGCGGTTCGGGATCAACGTTGAACCAAAACCTTCACGGCCATTTTTATCTACTTTTTGGTGGAAATAAACACCAGGTGAACGGACCAATTGAGAAACGATAACACGTTCAGCACCATTGATGACAAATGTACCCATTTCAGTCATTAATGGAAAGTCGCCAAAGAAGACTTCTTGGTCTTTGACTTCTCCTGTTTCTTTATTGATCAAGCGCAATTTCACATACATTGGTGCAGAATAGTTTGCATCATGTGCACGTGCTTCTTCTAATGTATATTTAGGTTCTTGTAGTGTGTAATCTAAAAATTCCAAAGACAAGTTTCCGGCAAAATCTTCGATTGGGGAAATGTCTTTGAACATTTCGCGCAATCCTTCATCTAAAAACCATTGATAAGAATCTGTTTGAATCTCAATCAAATTAGGCAGCTCTAATACTTCATTGATTCGTGCATAACTTCTACGCGTACGGTGTTTTCCGTAATTTACTAAATGGCCTGCCAACCTGTTCACCCCTCAAATGATTTTTAGTATCTTTTTAGCCCGTCTAAAAAACATTACATTTCTGTTACAATTACGAAAATGCAGTAACAAATAACAGATAAACTGAATTTTAGACCAAAAAAAAACCAAAAGACTGTGAACTTTTTCGAAAAAAATCACTGTTTCTTTTGTTTTTCCTTTTAGCATTAAGAATTGGACAATATTTCAACTCAAAAATGCCGTAACTATCGATACTATTGCATTAAATTATTTTAAACGAATTAAAGAAGAAAGTCAACACCTAAAATTCACCTAAATCGTGTCAATGAGTCGTTAGCAAAAAAACTTTGCATTGATGCCGACTATCTTTTTTATTTTCATCTTCTTTTAACAAACGGTCCTATTTGCAGGACAAACAAATTGCTTTTCACCGGTGAGGTATGAACCTCTTCGAACGGTATTGCACTTTGTTCTGCAGAAGTTCACTTGACCCGCTGTTTCTGCAAGCGTTTGGGAAACATACACCTGCTTATTTAGACATACTACTTTAGCGAGTGTCATAAAACATTCACCCAACGTAAAGAACAATGGCATTTTTCTGCCGAACCGAACAATAGCTTTGGTTTCGCAAGCTTTCTCCGCTTCCTTTAGCGTTGAGCTGTTCCCGAGAACTTGTAACAGCCGCACACCCGCTGCACTGAGTTGCTTGCGTTATTCTTATAAGTGCCAAAAACATCTCTTATCACATACTCCAGCCTAATGTTGCTTCTGAGTGTGGCATAAACGGTCTCTTATCTCGTACTCGAACTCGTTTCTGCTTCTGAGTGTGGCATAAAGAGGCTTTTATGTTTTATTTGGTACCCATACTGCTGACGAGTATGTGTTTCTTCTTTGCTGGGCTGTTTGCGTCAGGATTACGTCAGTCTTCGTTTTCTAACCGCGTTTCTTCACATCCTGTAATTTTCACGCTTTTTAGGATCCAGTAGCCTTTATCTTTTTCAACAATCTCGACATTTCCAAAGGTTTCTGCCATCTTTTTTTGTGCGCTTGGTGCGCCTTGTTTCTTTTGGATCACAATAACTAACACACCGCTTTCTGCTAGGAGCGGATAAGATCCCGTCAAGATCTCATGTACTACTTTTTTTCCAGCACGAATAGGCGGGTTGCTGACAACAGCTGCTAGTTTTTTCCCTTCAACGGCTTCATATATATTGGAAACATGGATGTTCACATTGTTGATCTCATTTTGGGCAGCATTTTTCCGAGCCAATGCAACTGCCCGTTCGTTAACATCAACCATCTCCACTTCTCTAGCTGGTTCAGTTTTTGCAAAAGCTAACCCGATTGGTCCATAGCCACAACCTACATCCAGCAAATTTCCAGACGGCAAAGATGAGAAATCCATCGTCTCGATCAGCAGCCGTGAACCAAAGTCAATCGTACGCTTAGAAAATACACCTGTATCACTCGTAAAACGAAAAGTCTGCCCCAATAAGGTATATGTCCATGTTGACTCGTCGCTCTCTGCATGAGGCTTATTTGTATAATAATGATCTGCCATAAGTTCCTTCCTTTCTTTTTGGTCTCTTTGAACGCAGCTTTCATCGGTTGGCAATTTATTTCTGCAAGAAGTGCTTCGTCTCCTTCCAGCTGGTCACTCATCAACCAAGAATTGAAGCATTCTATATTTAATGTTGATAGAATATTTTAAAAAGCTGCTATGAACTTTCTTTTGGAACCTTCACCAAAAATCATAACATAAGAACTGAAAAAAAGGGATATGTGCCATTGCTGACCCATACCCCTTTATCGTTAAACGTCCTTGAGAAATTATTTAACTTCTACAGCTCCGCCAACTTCTTCGATTTTAGCTTTCAATTCTTCTGCTTCTTCTTTAGAAACATTTTCTTTGATTGGTTTTGGAGCTTCGTCAACTAATGCTTTAGCTTCTTTCAAGCCTAAGCCAGTAGCTTCACGAACAACTTTGATAACTTTGATTTTAGCTGAACCAGCAGAAGTCAATTCTACTGTGAATTCTGTTTGTTCTTCAGCAGCAGCTTCACCAGCGCCACCTGCTACAGCTACAGGAGCAGCTGCAGTTACGCCAAATTCTTCTTCAATTGCTTTTACTAAGTCGTTTAATTCTAATACTGTTGATTCTTTTAAATCAGCAACGATTTGTTCAATGTTTAATGCCATTGTTTGTTTCCTCCATTATGTTCTATTCTTTTTTTTATTTTAACTTGCTTTTGGTGCTTGATAGAAGTTCGCTTTAATTAAGCAACTTCTTCTTTTTGGTCTGCCACAGCTTTGACTGCAAGTGCAGTGTTGCGGACAGGAGCTTGAAGTACTGATAACAGCATAGAAAGCAATCCTTCGCGGTTTGGTAGTTTTGCGATAGCTTGGATTTCATCGACTGAAGATACTTTACCTTCAATAACGCCGCCTTTGATTTCTAAAGCTTCTGCATTTTTTGCAAAGTCTGCAATAATCTTAGCTGGTGCAACGACATCTTCTTTACTGAACGCTACGGCTGTAGGTCCTTTGAATACATCGTCCATACCTTCGATACCAGCTGCTTTAGCTGCACGAGACAGGATCGTGTTTTTGATGACTTTCATTGAAATTCCTGCATCACGTAATTGTTTACGTAATTCAGTTACTTCTTCAACCGTTAATCCACGGTAGTCAACCACAACAACGGATACTGCTTCTTTAAAGCTATCTGCTGCTTTTTCAACTAGTACTTGTTTCTTAGCAATTGCTGCTTCACTCATTGACGTTTCACCTCCTGATCATTTGGCTGGAATTTCCTATTTTCTTTTAAAAAATAAAAAAACCCCATGTCACCTTAGACATAGAGAGAGTGTGTATGCGAACATATCATCCTCGGCAGGACATTAAGGCTGCGCCACCTGCTGTCTTCGGTAATAAGTTAATTCTATTGACTTAACCTAGAAGAGTGTATCAGTTATCCTCTTCCAGGTCAAGCATTTTTTTATGTTAAATTAGAAACTAGATGGATCTACTTTCACGCCAGGTCCAAATGTTGAAGTGATGGACAAGTTTTTGATGTAGATACCTTTAGAAGTTGAAGGTTTAGCCTTCATTACAGTGTCTTGCATTGTTTTGAAGTTTTCAACTAATTTTTCTGCGTCAAAAGAAACTTTTCCGATTGGAGCATGCAAATTACTTTGTTTGTCCACACGGTAAGTTACTTTACCAGCTTTGATTTCGTTAACAGCTTTTGTTACATCCATTGTAACTGTACCTGTTTTAGGGTTTGGCATTAAACCTTTAGGTCCAAGGACACGTCCAAGACGACCAACTTCACCCATCATGTCTGGAGTTGCAACGACAACGTCGAAGTCCATCCATCCACCATTGATTTTTTGAACCAAGTCAGAATCACCAACGTAATCTGCGCCTGCTTCTTCTGCTTCAGTCGCTTTAGGACCTCTAGCAAAAACTAAAACTTTTTGTGTTTTCCCTGTTCCGTTTGGAAGAACAACTGCACCACGAATTTGTTGGTCAGCTTTTTTAGGGTCAACGCCTAAACGATAAGCAACTTCAACAGTTGCATCAAAGTTTGCATAACTGATTTCTTTGATCAAAGCTACAGCTTCTTCTACTGAATAAGCTTTTGAGCTATCTACTTTTTCTAAAGCAGCTAAATACTTTTTGCTTTTTTTAGCCATGATTTATTTCCTCCTTGAATGTGGTTGTAACGGTTTAACCTCCCACTTACTTCCCGCATGAGATACATGCGAGGAGATACTGAGAAGCTTTGAAAGCAGATTAGTCTTCTACAACAAATCCCATGCTTCGAGCAGTACCTTCGACCATTCTCATTGCAGCTTCTACATCTGCAGCGTTAAGGTCTTGTTGTTTTGTTTCTGCGATTTCTCTAACTTGGTCACGAGTAACAGTAGCCACTTTTTTCGTGTTTGGTTCGCCAGAACCTGTTTCAACGCCTGCAGCTTTTTTCAACAAAATTGCAGCTGGTGGTGTTTTTGTTACGAATGTAAATGAGCGATCTTCGTATACAGAAATAACAACTGGAATAATCATTCCTGCTTGGTCGGCTGTACGTGCATTGAATTCTTTACAGAACCCCATGATGTTTACTTGTGCCTGACCTAATGCTGGACCTACTGGTGGAGCAGGACTTGCTTTACCTGCAGGGATTTGCAATTTTACGACATTAACAACTTTTTTTGCCACGAGACATACCTCCTTGATTTAGTCCGTGATGTGGTTTAATGGGGTTAAGATTTCCCCTTCCACTTATGTTGTGTCCAGACGAGTTTGCCTAAACACACTAAAATATCTTATCATCATTGGCTTCAAAGTGCAACAACTAAAATCAGTTTTCGCTTTTTTGTTTTTAGCTGCCGTCCACTGAAAGTGAAAACTCCAGTTATTTTCACTTCTTCTGCCCTTCACTCGGCAGTATTCATCCATATTGGTTTCATTTCTGCTTAGCGGGACTGTCTTTGATTCATTTTCTCAAATCAGAGCGGTATTTGATTGGCTCTTGTTCTTCTACCTTTAGCTCTTCATCCTTTGGTTCTTCATAGACTGCAGATTGAACAGGACGGCTTTTCTTTTTCCTCGCTTTTTTCGGTTTTCGATTTGACGTTGATCTTTTGCCCCATCTTAAGAACTTGAATAAACCATAAAAAGCACCCGCTATGACAGCATAAACAATGAAGAAAACGATAAAGCCCCATAATCCTGCGACAGCATCAGCAAACTCCATATTGCCGCTCTGTGTGACAGCTTGCTGGATCTCAATTGCAAATACAAATACAACCATTAAGATAAAGGCAAAAATAAAAGCAATGATCGTCGTACTGAATTTCAATTGTTGAATGATCTTGACCAATACAAATAAAGCAAAAAAAGTCAGCATACCAATCATACCCACAACAAAGAAATGCAGTTCTTTGTCAGACATCGCAACGCCAACCCAAGATTGCATAGCATCATGAATACGATTCATTGCTTCCGACAATAGTGAAATCATTTCTCTCATTCTTTTTCACTCGCTTTCTATTTCTATTGCGCTTATTATAATGAATTTCCCTTTCATTTACTAGCGAACAAAACAGCAAACTATCAATGCAACAACTGTCCTTCTATAATAAGAGATGAGACAATCAAGACAATTAGCCATCCATTGAAAGGAGCAGCAGCTGATGTGCACTTTAGGATTCCAATTACATCCCGCCGCAACCTATCGTTTTGTATTTGCGGGCAATCGCGACGAAGCTTATGATCGTCCGACAAAAGCTATCCACTTTTGGCCAAACAAACGTCAATTGATCGCCGGTCAAGATCTTCTTCATAAAGGAACGTGGCTCGGATTGACTAGAAGCGGTCGTTTCGCTGTCGTCACGAATATTCATGCACAACAAAAAAAACAAGGCTTTCAAAGGCAAACTTCAAGAGGAAATTTAGTCAAAAGCTTCTTGACTGAAACGGTTTCAGCTGAAGACTTTGGCAAAAAGCTAAAAGAAACGCGCCAGCAATATGCTGGATACAACTTTCTGTTTGGAGATATTCAAAGAGACAAGTTGTTTCATTACAATAATCTAGAAGACAACTTAACATCGGTGTCGCATCATGTCCACGGTATCAGCAATGCTTCTTTGGATACCCCTTGGCCAAAACTTGAAAAAATAAAGGCTGGAATCGCAAATTTAAATAAGACCGATCCTCAGCAAGATGCTGAGTACTTATTTCAACTGCTGCAAAACAACGAAAAAGCCGCTGATGAGCAGTTACCTAAAACAGATCTTCCAATCGAACTTGAACGAGAAGCGTCCTCTATATTCGTTCGTTCTCAAAAATATGGCACAGTCAGTTCATCTGTGATCCTGATCGATCAGCAGTGGAATGTGCTTTTTAAAGAAAAACGATTCGACCAAGATGGCGAAATAGAAGAAAACACCTATACTTTTCGCTTAACCGATACAACAGAGATACTCTGAATAAGGGCATAAAAAAAGAGCTGATTTCAGCTCTTTTTTCGCTACTTCTTCTGATTCATTTAAAAATATTACAGTTTGTCTACTTGATCAAATTCAAGCTCTGTGCTGGTTTCACGACCAAACATTTCCACATTGACTTTGATTTTGCCTTTCTCATTGTCAATCTCAGTGACCTTACCGGACATTCCATTAAAGGCGCCTTCAACGATCATCACTGTTTCCCCTGCTTCAAATGCAATATCTTGATGACGAGCGCTCATTCCTAAGCTGCGGAGAATCGTCTTGACTTCTTCCGGCAAAAGCGGAGATGGTTTGCTCCCTGCTCCATGAGAACCAACAAAACCTGTCACGCCTGGTGTGTTTCTTACGATATACCAAGCTTGATCTGACATGATCATTTCCACGAGTACATAACCAGGAAAGATTTTTTTCATGATTACTTTTTCTTTTCCAGTTTTTGTCGTTTCATGTTCCTCTTCTTCAGGAACCACTACTCGAAAAATATTTTCTTCCATTCCCATGCTGCTTGCACGCGATTCAATGTTTTGTTTGACTTTATTTTCATATCCAGAATACGTATGCAACACATACCATTGTTTTGGACTTTCAACTTGTTCCATTGTACACTCTCCTTAAAAATCGGCTTCGATTAAAGCACTTTTCAGCATAATAAAAAACCCTCTTATCATCTAAGAAAGGTTTCGTACACATCTATTGGTTCTATTATAGCACTTGTCAAATCATTGCGCTAGTTTTAATCAGTATTATCTTAAATCAACAGATCCAACAGCGTTGTTAAGACATAATCCACAGCGAAAAAGAAGACAGCAAAAAAGGCTACAACCGAGAAGACAGTTGGAATGTGTTTGCTCATTTCCTTTTTCGTTGGCCAAGTAACAACTTTCATTTCATGGATCACATCACTAAAAAAGTTTTTCATTTTCCCCATCTTCTTGCTCCTTTTTCTGATCAGTCATGGTATCTATTTCGTTTCACGATGCAGCGTATGTTGGTTGCAATATTTACAGAATTTTTTGACTTCTAAACGTTCTGAACGGTTTCCTTCACTTGTTCGTGCTTGGTAATTTCTTGATCCGCATACTGAACAAGCTAAAGCAGTTTTTTTCGTGCTCATTTTTTCTTCACCCGCACTTTCTTCAAAACTAGCATGTCTTACCTAATTTACCATTGTCGCCCATTCGTGTCAACTACTCAAAACATTTTGTTCACCTTCATTTATGAACAAAAAAGAAAAAATATCGAACGAAACTGTCTTGTGTTTCTTTATCTCACCTAAATCATTGACTGTGATGGCGAAATCAGAAATACCTAAGTCAATACCATTTTTTCTTTCGACAGCTTTCGTTTTTTATCTTCTGATAAAATCAGAAGATAAAAAACGACATAATTTCCTGACTTGTTCTTCACTTTGAACTTTCAGGAGCCGTTAGACTTGTTCTTGAAAAAATTCTTATAGTCTTTGTTCAATTTCTGTTAGGCGTTTGCCAAGCCAGACTGTCTACTTCTTTCAGAAAAGGAAAGCCCTCCTTAAACTGATGCTCTTCACGCAAAGGGACAGAAAAAGCGGAAATAACTGCATGGTCTATTATTTAGTAGTCATTTATTTAAGTTCCTTTTCTGATTGTAGAAACAGCTATCAACTTCATCTATTGTTTTTCTCGAATATCAAAGGACTCGATCGGTGCTGGTCCTCTCATCGTATCTCTTTTTACATTTAAGCCGCCAAGTTCATCTACTTTGATTTTCCAACGAACAAGACGAATCTCACCATTTTGGATTTCGATAGCTGTGATGATCGTTGGATAGACACAACAACCCGTATTAAAATAAGGCAGATCTTTTTCTTTTGGAAATTTAAAGCGATGGGTGTGCCCACAAATCAGCATCATCTTATTCTTTTTGATCCATTTGCTGAAGTTTTTTTCGATTTTATGTCGCTTTGTCACATTTTTTACAGGACTAGAGGGATTCCGAATACCAAATCCATGTAGGAAACGCCAGAAATATTTCAAAGACAGCATCGTAAAGAACCAAAACTGGTCATTAGGCGCATCTCCTTGATGTCCATGCACCGTTAAAATTTCTTGGCCTGTTTCTTTGTGCTTCAGCACTAATCCTTCGATGGGTTGAAGCCCTTTGAGAAAATCAAAAAAGACCTCGCTATATTCGTCATAGTTCGTATAGTAGTTTTCTTCCACATACTTCTGATTTTTTAAGTAAATGTCGTGATTGCCAAATAATCGGATCAATCTGCCCTTGTCAAAAAACTTCTTTATGACATCAAAGACTTCAGGGTGGGCATTTTTAGTATATTTGAAATCAGCGTACTCCAGCAGTTCGTCCCCGTCGCCTGCTTCAATATAGACAAAATCATGTTGATAGTAATATTTCAAGGCATGCAGATAGATATTCCGATTTCGTGCAAACTCATCAGACATGTTGCCATTCCCTCGATGGACATCGCTAAAGAAGACATATTTTGATGTATTGTCAAAGTATTCTGTTCTAGCGTTTTCATAAACATTTGTTAATCGTCTGTCCGTAAACATTTGCGCCACCTCTTTTATTTAACTGCTAGCCATCTTCCTAGCTGCAGATTTTGCTTGATTGCTCCCTACTACTAGTATACGTCATCTGTTTCCGTTACAAAAAACAATTGCCTTCTGAATCATTTGGTTCTATAGAAGAAAGCCAAAAAATAGAAACCGTCATCATTATTAGCGACGACTTCAAATGTCCTTTCACTTGGAAAATGGGTAGGCCTCATTTGAAGCTTGAAAATCTGGAGACTGGACCCCCATACAGCTCCTTGGCTATTATCAGACAAACCTGTCTTCCTGATTGATTTTTTTCAAAGCCCAATATCAAAGAGGACAATACCAAAAAAAACCGCAGCCGCACTCTCTCTTAACAAATGTTACGAGAAAGATCAACCACGGTTTTTATTTTTTGATTATGCCTTAAACAACAAACTAGTGGCAAGCAGAACAACTTCTGCACTACTGAAAGTCACAATATTTTTAATAGCGATCACAAAGGTCTTTTCTTTTATTTGTTCTCGATTAAACAGAGTCAAGTTTTTTCGAATCGGAATGATCGTCAGCAAGATCAGCAGCATGACAGGATGCAGCCAACGGAACAAAACAGCTAACATAATGATCGCATAACAGCCATACACCAACCCGTTAAACAATTGGACAGCTCTTTCCTTCCCAATGTAATAAGGCAGCGTATAACGGTGATTGGCAATATCCTGCTCTAAGTCACAAGTATTGTTCGCCAACATGATATTGGCGATCAGAAAAACGGTTGGCAAAGAAACAAACAAAATCACCAGCAAGGCCGCTAAGTCACCGGTTAAGGTAAACTGCATTCCATGAAAAGCCAGATCTAGCAGCATACCTTCTCCACCATTGATAAATACAGCAATGAAAAAGATCCCGAAGCCCATTGTTATGCCAGAAACAGCTTCTCCTAAAGGCATCCGCGAAATAGGAACAGGCCCAAAGGTATAAAAAATGCCGATCAAAAAACACAGTCCACCCATGAACAACAATAGCAAGCTTGTTCGAATCACCAGTACGATCCCTAATAAAGAAGCCAGCGTTAGCATGCCGAGAATCAAACGGATCACGGTTCTTTCAGCAAGCTGTGTTTGACCAATGATATTGACTTCTTTCTTATATCCCTCCGCTTTTGCTTTTTGATAATCCATCAAGTTATTGATAGCCGTCGTCGTCATATCAAATGTCAACATAGCCGCAAAAAAAATCAAGGTATTAACTAGGTCAAAGGTGTCAAAATAGTAACAGGCAAACAACGTCCCCAGCAAAAATGGAAATAAACTGGCCAGTTTAGTCTGAATTTCAACAAGTTTTAAAAATGTTTTTACTGACATACTCATTCCTCGTTCATTAAAATGAAATCGTCATTGGTTAGCTTGAAATCCTTCAAGCCGTCTGAAAGATAGACTTCCTTGTCTTTTGTTACAAAGATGGCATCCACTCCATCCAACTGGTTGACATAGACCAATCCATCTTTCAAGCCTTTTGCAAATAACGAGGTAGACAAACCATCGCCATCGATCGAAGTATTCGTTACGACACTCACTCCTGCCAATTCATTATCAAAAGGATAACCTGTTTTAGGATCCATCAAGTGATGATAGTTGACACCATCTACTTCTAAGAAACGTTCATAAATACCAGAGGTTACGATTGATTTATTTGTGACAGGCAGCGATCCTATGATTGTCCCGCGTTCTTCAAATGGGTCTTGAATCCCCACATGCCACTTTTCGCTCGTTCCCCGCGGACTGTCGCCCATCACAAAAATATTGCCGCCTAAGTCAACGATTGCTGTATCTACATCGTGATCCTTCAACACCTGTACTGTTTCATCTGTGATAAAACCTTTAGCGATCGCGCCTAAGTCCAATTCCATGCCTTTTTCAGGTAAGTAGACTGTTTTTTCCTCATCATTTAATTGAACTTTACGATAGTCGACGAGCGCCAAAGCTTGGTCGATCTCGGACTGTTCAGGTTTACGAGCATCTGGAAAGCCAATATGCCATAATCTAGTGAGCGGTCCGATCGTTAAGTCGAAACTGCCATCCGTTTTTTCACTATACGCAACAGCTGACTTGATCAAATCATATAGATCTTCCCTCACTGCTACCGGTTCTTTACCAGCAGCATCATTGATCGTTCTGATTTCAGAACTCTCTTGCTCTTCATCGACAGTAATAAAATCCGCCAACTCTCGGATGCGATCAAATGCGGCATCGACCGCCGCTTCTTTATCTTGATTATAAACCGTCACCCTTACAACCGTTCCCATCAAAAATTCTGTTTCTTCATAAGGATCATCTGCCAGCGTTCGTTTTTCTTCTCCGCTTTTTGATTGACAACCGCTCAAGAAAAAGACAGCAGCAGATAAACAACAAATAAATGCAGCTAAACGTACTTTTTTCATAAAAAAACTCCTTATATAAGTGCTGGATACACAAGATTGAAAACAGGTCTTAGAAAGGATTCTAAGACCTGTTGATTCTATACGTTAGTATAACTGAAAGAATTGCTAGAAGAAAGCTTTCATTCGTCAGTTTTTTTAGTTGTCGATTTCAATTGTTTCTGTTTTGCCTTCTTTAGCTGCGTCGATCAATTGTTGTGCGTATTTAATGAAAGATTCAGAAGAATGTGTTGCACCTGAAACAACGTCCACTTGAGAAGGATCTTGTGTTTCTTCTAATTGAGCGTTCAATTCTGGAATGTAGTCAGCTGGGCCTGTACCAACTTTTTCAGACATTGCTTTTTGGTAATCTTCATCTTCAGATTTTAGATCGCCATTTTCATTTACATAGTCATAGTTAGACTCAGTGATTTTGCCATCGCTTACTGTCATTTCATACACAACGCGCCAGCCATTTTCGTCTAAGTTCTTTTCTTCTAATTTATATGAGCCGTCTTGCAAATCTCCAGCAGCTGCTTGATCGCTTGATGCTTCAGATGATGCTGCGCTTGATGCTTCAGAAGTTACTGCGCTTGATGCAGCACTAGATTGTTCTGTTGCTGGTTCGTCTGAGTTTCCACAGGCAGCTAAAACAAAAGCTGAAGCGAATAAAGTCGTTGCAAATTTGACCCCTTTTTTGATTTCCATCTTAATAATACCTCCAAAAGATTTTATTTTTACCGCCAACGTACTGATAACATTCGTCTGCGATATTTTTTACAAGTTCAGTATACCTTTTTAAAATGCGATTGTCTATATATTCACAAATATTTTTTAAAAAAATATCTTTTTATACTTTTTATGACTTTTTAAGATCCAAAGATGGATACATTAATATAGGAAGAAACGAGGCTGTTTCAATCTCTCATTGTTTTTTCATTTATAAAAATTCTTGATAGACTAGACAAGTAATAATGGTTTATGTATAATAAAACCACAGTTAATTGTGAAAAGATTATCAAGTATTTAAATATTGTTTTCACAAGTTACGTTTATTTAGTTTTTTTATTAGGTTAGCAATTATAAAAGGAGTGTACAACATGGCACAAACAAATATTGTTGTTGTTGGTGGAGGGTTTTCTGGTGTTTCTGCAGCAAAATTACTTTCCAAAAAATTAAAAAAGAATACCGATATTGTCATTACATTGATCGATCGGCATCCTTATCATACTTATATGACAGAATTACATGAAGTAGCTGGCGGGCGTGTAGAACCAGATGCTATCCAATATGACCTGCAACGGTTATTTGCACGAAGAAAAAATGTTCATCTGGTAACGGACAACGTGACTGAATTGGATCATGAAAACAAGGTGATCCTCACTGAGCAAGGTCGTTTCCCTTATGATTACTTGGTTCTGGGTATGGGCGCAGAAGCTAATGACTTCGGTACACCAGGTGTTAAAGAAAACGGCTTTACTTTATGGTCTTGGGAAGATGCTTTACGCATTCGCCACCATATTGAAGATACAGTGGCAGCTGCGGCGAAAGAACGCGACTTAGACAAGCGAAAAGCCATGTTGCGCTTTGTTGTATGCGGAGCCGGCTTGACAGGTATTGAAATGATGGGCGAATTGGTTGACTGGAAACCAATCTTAGCTGATAAATATAAAATAGATGCTGATGAGATCGAACTTGTGTTGGTGGAAGCAGTCAGCGACATTCTAACGACGATTCCGCGTGTCGATTCCGATAAAGTTGAAAAGCATTTGCTGAAAAAAGGTGTACGTATTCTTACTGACTCACCTGTAGTGGACGTCTCTCCTACTATTGTTCAATTGAAAACCGGAGAAAACCTACAAACTCATACATTGATTTGGACAGCTGGTGTTAAAGCCAATACAGATGCAGCTGACTTTGGAGCAGAAAAAGCTCGTGCTGGTCGTCTCGTAGCCAACGAGTTTATGGAAGCAAAAGGATTAGAGAATGTTTATGTTATCGGAGACTTAGTTTACTATGAAGAAAACGGCAAACCTACTCCGCAAATCGTACAAGCAGCTGAACAAACCGGACATACAGCAGCAAAAAACATTGTCGCAGCGATTGAAGGCGGCGAAAAACATGCGCATGAATCCAACTACCAAGGTACGTTAGTGTCTGTTGGTTCTAAATATGGTGTGGCTTACTTGTTTGATAAGATTCATTTAAGTGGTTTCTTTGCACTTTTAATGAAACACATCGTCAATTTAAAATATTTCTTTGATATTCGTTCAGGTTATTATATGGTACAATATATTTTCCATGAGTTCTTCCATATCAAACATAGACGAAACATCTTCCGTGGCCATCTGTCACGATACGGGAATGTATTATGGAGCGTACCGCTGCGCGTATTCTATGGTAGCATGTGGCTCTTTGAAGGTCTGAAGAAAGCTTTCGGATTGTTCGGAACACAAAGCTGGTTCGGCGATACGGTCGCTCTTCCTTTCTCTTGGCTGCAAACGCCTGTATCGGGTGCCTCTGAAGCCGTTGAACAAACAGCAGAAGCTGCAAAACCAATTTTCGGATTAAGTTATGCATACGGCGAAGAACCAATGATGGTCTTCAAAGCTGCACCAAAATGGTTCGAAAGCATCATGAAAGTCATGTTGCCAAACACAGATGTTGCTTTGTTCTTCCAAAAATTCATGACTTGTGTTGAGATTGCGATCGGTTTAGCTTTGATCGTCGGCTTGTTCACTTGGTTGCTTAGCGCAGCAACGATTGCATTGACGATCTCGTTTGCATTATCTGGCATGTTCTACTGGGTAAACATCTGGTTTATCTTCGTAGCCATTGCTTTAATGAACGGTGCTGGTCGAGCATTCGGATTAGATTACTATGTCATCCCATGGTTGCAAAAAAAGGTCGGCCATTGGTGGTACGGTAAAGAAAAATCCATTTATTAAAAGTAACATTTGATTAAAAAACATTGAGTGGAGGCGGGAGGACGGACTTGCTTTCACTTTTTTTGATTTTTACGATTCTGAAAGGAGAAAATTATGAAACTTCATCCAATCTGGAAAGCTTATCCTCAGATAGCAGCTGAATTAGAGCAAGTCGGACTGCTGATTGATCGTTCGATCCGTCTGCGCAATAAAGAAATCGAAGCGGTCTTAAAGGATATGCTCCATTCAGGCGGAAAAATGGTTCGTCCAGCTTACACTCTTTTATTTTCAACATTTGGTCCCGATCATGAGCCTGAACGTGCTCAAGCACTAGCAGCATCAGTTGAACTGCTGCATACTGCGACTCTGATCCATGACGACATCATTGATGATTCTCCTCAAAGAAGAGGCAAAACGACTGTACAAGCACGTTACGGAAAAGATGCTGCAGTTTATGCCGGTGATTATTTGTTTACCGTTTCTTTTCGACTCGTTGCACGTTATGCTCGCTCTACGGATCAATTTGAGATCAACACGCGCGGCATGGAGCGCATCTTAATGGGTGAACTGGATCAAATGAATCTGCGGTATAAACAAGATATGACGATTCGCCAATATTTAACCCAAATTTCGGGCAAAACGGCTCAGTTATTCGCACTGGCTTGCTATGCAGGCATGTTAGAAGGCGGATCACCTGAGAAAAAAGCACGCAATGCTTATTATATCGGCAGCCACATCGGGATGGCTTTCCAAATATTGGACGATATCCTCGACTATACGCAAACTGCGGATGGACTTGGAAAACCTGTCTTAGAAGATGTTAAACAAGGCGTTTATACGGCTCCGCTTCTTTTTGCGATGCAAAAGGACGCTGACTCATTTATCACACTACTATCGAAGCGGGAACAGATGACCGATGAAGACACGCGCAAAGTACAACAGCTGGTCGTTGCGTTAGGCGGAGTGGAAAAAGCGCAACATTTAGCTGAAAAGTATACGGAAAAAGCAATGAGACGCATCAATCGTTTGCCTGATAAGTCAGAAAAAGAAACCCTTCGAAAATTGACGCTTCAGCTACTTAATCGAAATCTTTAATAGACTCGTCAAACTAATATAGACTAAAGGATCCAAATAGATAAGGGTGTTGATCATGACAAAAAGCCAGAAAATGATTTATATTTCTTTACTCGCTGCTCAGGCTGTTGTCTTGAGTCTAATCGAAAGGATGATTCCTTTTCCATTTGCTTTTGCTCCTGGTGCAAAGCTTGGGATCGGCAATCTGATCACGATCATCGCTATCTTTACACTGCCGTTGAAAGACAGCTTTACGGTTGTTTGGATGCGGCTCTTGGTGACCACTTTGCTGGGCGGGACTTTTTCTACCTTCCTTTACAGCTGTGTCGGTGCTTTTCTCAGCTATCTAGGCATGCTGCTGGTAAAACTGTTGGGACCAAAACGTGTCAGCATCATTGGCATTAGCGCAGCTGGCGGGATTTTGCACAACGTAGGACAATTGCTTGTGGCCAGTGTCATTGCGCGTTCATGGACCGTTCTCTTGTACTTGCCTGTCCTCTCTTTTATGGGTATCCTAGCTGGTATTGCCAATGGGATTCTAGCCAACTACATGATGGCCCATATCAACACCTTAAAACTTTTTCGCCAAACGCATGAAAAAGAAACCTTATGCCAAAAAGCGGAGTAATACAAAAAAGACAAAAAAAGCTGCGACGTATGATCGCAGCTTTTTTCTGTTAGAACCTATTTTTGATAGGTTTGTAGTTGGTACATATCAAAGTATGTGCCTTGTTCAGCAATAAGGTCCTCATGGGTGCCTTGTTCAATGATCTCACCATTTCGCAAAACTAAAATCAAGTCGGCATCTTTGATCGTCGATAAACGATGCGCAATAATTAAAGACGTCCGATTTTTCCGCATGTTTACTAATCCGTTTTGAATCTTTTCTTCCGTTTCTGTATCAATGTTGGCAGTGGCTTCATCTAGGATCAGGATGCTTGGCGAACGCAAGATCGTTCTTGCAAAGCTGATGAGTTGTCTTTCACCAGCTGAAAAGCTATCTCCTCGTTCGATCACTTTTGCTTGATACCCTTTATCTAATTGGGAAATGAAGGTATCAGCATAAACAAATTCACCGGCTGCCCTGATGTCCGCATCAGAATATTCGTGGTTATACATGCGAATATTATCGGCGATATTGCCGTAAAAGAGAAAGCTGTCTTGTAAAACAAGTCCCATTTTTTTCCGAATCTCTTCAACAGGTATATCTTTTAATGAATGCCCGTCGATCAAAATCTCGCCCTTTTGGTAATCATAAAAACGCATCAAAACATTAATGATCGAGCTTTTCCCAGATCCTGTCTGGCCTACTAAAGCAATGGTCTGCCCGGGCTTAGCTTCAAAGTTGATGTCGCGCAGCACTTGATGCTCACCGTCATAGGAAAAGTTCAAGTTTTTGACTTCGATATGTCCTTCTGTGATCTGACTTCCTGCCTTTTCATTAGAGCGAGGAGCCAGTTCTTGTTCATTTACCAATTCTTGGATCCTCTTTCCAGCTACAATCCCATCTTGCAGCGTGCTCAAACCGTTCATCATTTGTCCGATCGGTTGGAAGAAGGAACGTGAATAAGAAGTAAAAGCATAAATGATTCCAACATCAACTGTATGAGTAACAAAGTCTTGATAACCAAAAATAAGGAGGACCGCCACCAATGCAAAGGACTCGATCAAGTTGATCGCCGGCATCAATAGCAAGGCATTCATACTATACATAGCTCGCCGTGCTTGGACATACGTTTGATTGGTAACGTCAAATTCTTCAGCCAGCCGTTTTTCTTGATGATACTTTTGAATGATGCCCATTCCGCTGATCGACTCATTCAGCTTTGCATTCAAGCGGCTGAGTGCTTCTCGCATTCGTCCATAGATCAAGACACTTTTTCGCTGGTAGACGACCACCAATATCATCATGATCGGCAAGAAAGCAATGAATACTAGTGCCATTTGCCATCTCAGTGCAAACATTGCGATAGAAATAGAAATCACGTTAAACAATCCTGTAGTAAGATTAATAAAAACTGTCCAAAAGTCTTTAATGGTTTCTGTATCGTTTGTCACTCGAGATACCACTGTTCCAACAGGTGTCTGGTCAAAGTACCGCATACCCAGATCGACGACTTTGCCATACAATTGATTCCGGATATTGGCGACCGTTTTTTCAGCTGCCGTATTAAAGAGATAATCTTTGGCATACGTAAAAGCAGCTTTCAAAAGGGTCAACACACCATAGAACACGACCACTCGAATCGTGATTGCCAGTGTTGCTGACTTGGTTGCTAAATAATTGTCAATATAGTGTTGAATAACGATCGGCAAATAAGCAGTGATCGCTGAAATGAAAGCTAGAAAGATGAAAGAGACTAGGAAGGTCACTTTATAAGGCTTTGCATAGCGAAAAAGATGCCGTAAGATGTTCCAAGTGTCTTTCATTGAAACGCTTGTCTTCTGTTTTTCCAATCTCTTACGCC
Source organism: Pisciglobus halotolerans (assembly GCF_900113675.1). Lineage (GTDB taxonomy): Bacteria > Bacillota > Bacilli > Lactobacillales > Carnobacteriaceae > Pisciglobus > Pisciglobus halotolerans. Next base: position 41,614 of record NZ_FOQE01000004.1, on the reverse strand, counting down.
CCTTCCCCATCTAATTTTCTTTCCAATTGTTGTTTTTGGTACATTTCTGCATACCAGCCTTGATAGTCGATAAGCTGATCATGCGTTCCTTTTTCAGAGATTTGTCCTTCATCCATCACGATGATTTCATCTGCTTGCATAATTGAACTGATACGGTGAGCTGAGATGATCGTTGTTTTTTGGCTGCGCTTTTGTTTCAAAGAAGCTAAGATAGCTTCTTCAGTATTGGCATCCACCGCTGATAACGAATCATCTAAAATCAGACACTCTGGCTCGACAGCTAGCGCCCGAGCAATCGCGATCCGCTGTTTTTGTCCGCCTGATAAGGAAACACCGCGCTCGCCGACTGTCGTATCGTATCCTTTTGGAAATTGCAAAATGTCTTCGTGAATATGCGCTGTTTTGGCTGCTTCTTCAATTTCTTCCTGACTTAAAGCAGGGTTCCCGAAACGAATATTGTCGCGGATCGTCGTTGAAAATAAGAAGTTATCTTGCGGCACGATTGCAATGCCTTCTTTTAAAGACTGCAACGCGTAATCTTTAATGTTGATACCGCCATAAAGAATCGCGCCTTTATAAAGGTCATAATCACGAAGCAGCAGTTTATAAATGGTACTTTTTCCAGAACCCGTTCGACCGACGATTCCTAATGTGTTCCCCTTTTTCAAATGAAACGAAACATGGCTCAAAGCGGGTTTGTGCTCATTTGGATAGGAAAAAGATTGGATGTCAAAATCAATGTCTCCATCTAACGGCTTTTTGACAGGTTTTTCAGCTTCCACGATCGATGTTTCGTTTGACAGAAGAAGTTCGACCCGGTCATAAGCAGCATTTCCTCGTTCCAGTGTGTTGATCAAGCTTCCGACAGCTAGCAGCGGCCATTGCATCATCCCAATGTAGCTGATAAAGGCCACTAAATCTCCAATCGAAATCCGTCCCGTTTGCACGTAATTGCCGCCGATCAGCAACGCGATCACATAAGTCAATCCCATGACGATTTCAATACTAGGATTAACACCAGCCTTTAACTTGTACACACCACGGTTTTCTTCCACAACTTTTTCGGTTTCTTTTTCAAATGCATAAAAATCTTCTTTCTCTTCCCCTAAAGCCTTTAAGACCTTTATTCCTGATACACTCTCCTGTACGTGGTTGTTCATCGAAGAAAAAGCCTTTAAGGCGCCGCGGTAACGAGCATGGATCAGTTTTCCTAAATAAGTCGAGATCGCGATCAATATAGGGAACGGTAAAATAGAAAATAAGGTCAGCTTCCAATCAATGAAAAAGAACATTGAAAAAAGCGTGACACCGCCTAATGAGAATGCGTCTGTCAACGTCAACACACCGTCCGCAGCCACAAAACGAATAGCCGCTAAATCGTTAGTGGCATGCGCCATTAAATCTCCCGTACGGTAACGTTGAAAAAAGGCCGCATCCATTCGTGTGAAATGACTGAACAAACGGTTGCGCAAAATCGATTCGATGAGTGTAGAATTTCCAAACAACGCCATTCTCCATCCATACCGCAAACCATACATCACCAAAGCAAAAATCAAAATCAATGATACCCAAAAGATCAGCGTTCGCCAATTCAATGTTCCCGCTACAAACTGATCGATAATCGTGCCGACGATCTTTGGATTCAAGACTTGCAAGATCGCACAAATAATCAGTGCTACTACACCGAACGTATAACTTTTCCAGCGTAATTTGAAGAACCAGTCTAATTTTTTAAATGTTCTGAACATAACTTCTTCCCTTTCTTTTTCATTTCCTTGCTTCTGATGATTAAAGCAAAAAACTTACCGCTTTTCACCCCTCACACTGAAGTCGCACACCTTATTGGCTATGCAACAAAAGCAAGCCACAAGTATGTGTCAATAACTACTAATATAGAAGTTTATTGGCTTATTGTCAAAAATACCTGATTGCAAAAAGAAAGCTGGTTCTTTAGATCCATTAGGAGTTGAAAATCATCTATCATGCTGATCAGAAGCAGCCAAAAAGGATGAGTCCGCTGACTCACCCCTCTTCACTTATTTTTCAACTGATTGTATTCGAAGTAAAACAAAAAGAATAGCAAGTAAGCTGCAGCTGATGCCGTCAGCAACACGAGTAAGGGCGGAAAAACTTTCCAGCTAACCCAGACAAGCAAAACCGTCAACAAAAGACTGGATATCGCATAGATAGGTTTAGCAAATGTCAGCCGCCAAGTTTGTTTCAACTTCCAAACAAAAGACATAGAAAAATGGGCAGCTAAAGGGAAAAATTGCAGTGCAAACATCACGACATACAGCAAAATAATGAACAATATCGTAGAAAGTAAGACGTTTTTAAGGCCTGTCATCATCAGCAAACGAATCAAAAAGCTTCCTGCCACCGTAATAAAAATCCCCATACCAACACTCTCCAAGTAATTCTCTTTAACATAGAAGAAAAAACGTTTAACGGAACCTGTTGAAGGACGGTTTAAAACAATGTCTCTCATGCTGCAAACCAAAGCCTGAAAACTCGGAAAAAACAGTATGGGGAGAAAGAAGATAAAAAGCGGAAACAGAATGACTGGATTCGGTTCTTTTGCAAAAAAGAAGCTGAGTACGAGAAAGATGATCGGCACGTTACAAATCGTCCAATAGATATTTACTAAAAATAGGCTGACGAGAACATCTGAAACCATATAAAGCTTTGCATAGCGTGTTTCTTTTCCTTTCAATCCAACACCTCATTATATCTCATCTTGATCCAGCTTATTTAACCGCTCCTTCAGTGACCCCTGCTACGATCTGCTTTTGGGCAGAAAAGTAAAAAATAATCACTGGGATAATGGCGATCGTTAACCCTGCCAACGCCAAGTGCCACTGCTTCGTATATTGTCCAAAGAAGTAGAACATCTTGATCGGAATCGTTTCGCTGTTGCTGTCCAAAACAAGCGATGGCAATAGATAGTCATTCCAGATCCAAATCGTATTTAAAATCGCTACTGTTACAGAAATTGGTTTGAGCAACGGAAAAATGATTTTCCAAAAAATTTGAAGTTTTGAAGCACCATCGATAATCGCTGCTTCGTCCAGTGTACTAGAGATTCCGGTCATCGCGCCATGGTATAGAAAAATAGATAAGCTGCAGCCGAAGCCCAAGTACATAAAAATCAAGCCCACTTTATTGAGCATATCAGCCATACCAAAAATAGAAACCAGCGGAATCATCACAGACTGGAAGGGAATCAGCATTGCTGCTACAAAAATGAGCAGAATCGTAGCACTCAACCGACTTTTGTTTCGCGCTAGCGCATAACCTGCTAAAGAAGAAAACAGTACAATGACCAAAACACTGACAACAGTGATCACCAACGAATTGAACAGCGACTTCACAAAGTCGAGTTCTACAAAAGCTTTCTGGTAGTTATCATAAGTCATCTCAGCTGGGGGTGCCAATACATCTGTGAAAATCCCTTTTGGCGTTTTGAAACTATTGACCAGCATCAAGTAAAAGGGCGAGATCCAAATCAATCCAATCAAGATACCGATGATCTCCAAAATAATATTGGCTCTTTTTTTCTTTTTCACTATAGATCGACCTCTCTTTTCTTATTGAAGTAGACTTGTGTTAAAGAAATAATGGCTACAATAATGAAAAAGATCACAGCTTTTGACTGCCCATACGCCATTTCGTTTGAGCCAAATGCAGTATCCACAATATTCATTGCCATCATTTGCGTTGAGTTATACGGTCCGCCATTTGTCAAAGACAAGTTTTGGTCGTAGATTTTAAACGAATTCGAAAGGGTCAAAAACATACTGACGGTAAAACCTGGAGCGATCAATGGAAAAATAATATTTTTAAACTTTTGCCATCTTGAAGCGCCGTCGATATCAGCAGCTTCTAGCAGTTCGTTTGGTACATTTTGCAAGTAGGCAATATAGATGATCATGATATAACCAGACATTTGCCATACCGTCAGGATCACTAAGCCCCAAAAACCGGTTTGCGTATCGGACAGCCAGCCTTGTAGGGCTTCGATCCCAATCAACTTTCCAACACCGGAGAAAACACGAACAAAAATAAACTGCCAAATAAACCCTAAAATAAGACCACCGATCAAGTTCGGCATAAAAAAGACCGTTCTTAAAATGTTGCTTGTTTTAAGTTTAGAAGTGACGAGCAATGCCAGCCCTAAGCCAATCACGTTCAGCAAGATGATCGAGGCCACGGCAAACTTTATCGTAAACCAAAGTGCGCTTTTAAACTGCTGATCGCCCAGCAGACGTTGGTAGTTTTCAAAGCCGACAAAGTTTGTAAAAGTCAATCCATTCCAGTTTGTAAACGAATAATACGTCCCCAACAGCAACGGTAAAATCACAACGATCAATAAGCTGAGCAAAACTGGTGTGATAAATAACCAGAAGGAGAATTCCTTATTTTTCATTCTTTTTCATCCTTTCTTTTAAACTTTTATCTGAAAAAAAGAGGCTATCAACAAAAAGATGATAACCTCATTACCTGGTTTATTTACGAATCGATGCCCATGCTTCTTTTGATTGATCGATGGTTTCTTCCCAAGTCATCGTACCATCTAAATATTTTTGGATGTTTGGTCCAAATGAATCTTGTTCCCATCCAGCTGGATAACCATTGAAGACCCAACCAATCGTTTCTCCAGACTGAGAATAGTCATAGACTGCTTTTGATAGCGGATCGGTGATCTTGCTGCCATCATAGTTTTCATAGGCAGGTACGAACTTAAATTCTGTCAGCACAAAATCTTTTCCTTCATCTGATAAGTTCATCCAATCTAGGAACTTTTCAGCTTCCTTAATGGTTGCATCGTCGCTGTTTTTATTGATAGCCCAGTAGTTTGGCACGCCAACCGGCAATTTGTCTTCTTCCCCTTCAACCGGGATCGGCATCATGCCTACATCATTTTCCGCAAAATCTTCATCCATTTGTTGGAGTGTAGGATAGACCCAGTTCCCTTGTTGGATGATCGCAACTTGACCCAAAGAGAAATACTCTTCTACTTGCTGAGAATAATCCAAACTTAAGACTGGCTGGACAGAGAAATCATTTTGAAGATCCAGCATTTTTTGATATTCTTCACTCTTATCAAATGCGACTGTTGGCGATTCATAAGCTTTTAATGCATTATTGTCAAATTCAGAAGCTAGGAATGTATTCCCCAAGTGGTTGGTCATGACCCAAGTTTCTTTTCCTGGCAAGGCAAAGACTGCTTCGATCCCCAACTCCTCTTTTTGACTATCGATTTTTTCAGCGGCGGCTTTCAAGTCTTCATAAGTATGAATAATTTCTGCGTCCACTCCCGCTTTTTTAAAGATATCTTTATTATAGATCAATCCATAACCTTCCAGATTATACGGAATACCGAGGATTTGATCATCTTCGACCGTCACTGCGTCCAGCGTTCCTTCTAAAGCTGCATCAACAGAATCCATATCAGATAGATCTGCCATGTCATCTTTGAACTGCTCGAGTTCACTTGGACCGGCCACACTGAAAATCTCCGGCTCATCACCTGAGGCAAATTTGGTTTTCAGCTGCGATAAGTAATCCGTTCCTCCACCGACAGATGTGATTTCAATTTTTACATTGGGGTTTTCGTCCATATATTTTTTCGCTAATTCTTCAAACTGGGTATTGAATTCGATTTTTCCTTGCATGATCTGAATCGTGACCGGATCTCCTGAACCCTGGTCTCCGCCTTGACCTTGCTGTGAACTGGATGATGAACAGGCTGCTAAAAACAAACTCGACATAAACAAAACAGAAGCTAAACTTCTCTTGATTCCTTTCCTCATCTTCTTTTCTCTCCTTTAAGTGAATTGGCTCTGCAGGACAATCAAAACAGTGCAAGAACGCCTCCTTTCCTTATTTAACCCTTGTTTTAGAAACCGCTTTCTATTCTCATTTTAAGGGAAGGATTTTTTTGTGTCAAAGATTTCACTTTGATGAAGAAATCATGACAAGACAATCAAGCTGCTGCTAAGAATGCAAGAGGTTGTCTTGATTCCTAGCAGCAGCTTTTCCTGATACTCTTAAATTTGTACTTTTGTTGAATGGTCGTACAAAGCAACTTTTATCAAATATCACAAGAATTGCGACTTCTTTGATAAGCCTAAGTTAAATCATTCCCAGCATTTTGCCCAGCCCAAAGACGATCACACAAATGATCACAAGATAAATCGCAAAATACTTAAAGACTTTTTTCGTGATCGCACCTTCTTGGCCGATCAATCCGGTCGCTGCTGTAGCCACGGCGATGCTTTGCGGCGAAATCATCTTGCCGGCTGTAGCACCAGCTGCATTTGCTGAAGCTAGCCAAAAGTCATTGGCGCCTAACGTTTGAGCAGCTTGTACTTGCAACTCGCCAAATAAAATGTTCGCATTCGTATCGCTACCAGTAATAAAGGTTCCCACGGCACCGATCAGCGGTGAGATCAATGGGAATAGAGCGCCTGTAAAGGTTACGAGGGAAGCTGAAAGGACGCTGATCATGCCGCTGTAGCCCATCAACTTAGACAAAGCAACGATCGCACTTACCGTGATAGCTGTATTTTTCAACTGCTTGACCGTATCCCAAAGGATGTGTGTGATCTTTCCAAATGATACCCCTTGCATCAACCCACCTAAGTAAGTCGCTAGAATAATGAGCGTGCCCGGTGTGGTCAGCCATTTGATCGTGTAAGGCTGTGCGCCTTCTCCTGAATAGATCGTAAAGGAAGATTGCACACTGCCTAACGTTTGGCTGATTGGCGGGAATAAGGAAGAAGATAAAATAATGAAGAGAAAAACCAGAATATACGGCAGACAAGCTTTAAACGCTACTGCAAAGGTAATCGGCGCTTCTTGTTCGGCTGCTGAAGTTGAAGCCGCTTGTATTTTTTCTGTTTCATCCAATCCTGTTTTTCCAGCTAACTGAACATCTGCCCCGCTTTTGACTAAATAAGGGGAGTCGGCAGGTGTTTTGACTAAACGTGCAGCCCAGATCATCACAACGATACAAACCAACGAACCAATAACGGCTGGCAATTCAGGCCCGATATAACGGGCAACAAAAATTTGTGGCAATCCAAAGGCGATCCCTGAAAGCAGGGTAACGAGTGTTGCGCCTTTCAACGCTTTAAAACCGTTACCAGACAAGATCACTAAAATGAACGGTACGATCAAAATCAACGGAAGCAGCTGCAAAGAAACCATATAGGCTGTCTGCATCACATCTAATCCTCCTGCTTGCGCCAAAGAAGTGACCGGCAGACCGATCGCACCAAATGCTGTTGGTGTTGTATTGGCGATCAAACAGATCACTGCAGCCATGATCGGATTCATCCCTAGCGCCGCTAGTATACCAGCCGGGATCGCTACGGCCGTTCCAAAACCAGCGATGGCTTCCAAAAAGCCGCCAAAGCCCCAAGCAATCAACAGCACTAAGACCCGCATATCTTTAGAAACACTCGTCAGCATGCGATTGATGATCTTCATACTGCCTGAGTACGTCGCTAAGTTGTAAGTAAAAAGTGCAGCAATAATAATATAAACAATTGGCCATAGACCATTGATGATGCCTTCCAGAGTGCCCGTCAATGCATCTGTCAACGGCAAGTCAAAGCCTAATATACTGATGGCAAAAGTTCCGACTAGACCGATCAGACAAGCCTTTGTCCCCGGCATTTTCATGACGCCCAACGCAAAAATCAACCAAGCGATCGGTATAATAGCAAGTAATGTTTGTAAACCCATATGCGTAAAATCCTCCTAATAAATTGAATAAATACATCCTGCCTAATGAATCATAAATCATGCATTTGTTTCCGTTTAAAACAAATGAATAAACTATGCCTATTTAACGAATGCGCTTGCAGTATTTTCTAAAAAAATAATCTATACTGTCCTCACCCTATTCTTCTTTTATTCAACAGGTATGTTCTAAAAAAGTTGCTAAAAAAAAGCCGCCTCTTCGTCTGTTATGATGACGAAGAGGATAGCTCGTCTTATTCGTTAACGCTTTTGGTTGATTAAGCCCAAGGATAATTGCTCAATGTCGCTTTTTTGATTTCTTCTACATTATGCGTACCAGCCAGTTGCATGGTCTTAGCCAATTCTTCTTTAAAGAAGTCAAAGACTTGTTTAACCCCTTCTGATCCGCCTAAAGCCAATGAATATAAGACAGGACGTCCGATAGCTACTAAGTCTGCTCCTTGCGCAATCGCTTTGAAGACATGCGTTCCACGGCGTACACCGCTGTCAAATACAACCGGTACCTGTTTGTTGACCGCTTCAGCCACTTCACTCAATGAGTCAAAGGCTGGACGTCCGCCATCTACTTGGCGTCCGCCGTGGTTGGTCACCCAAACACCGCCGGCACCAGATTCCATTGCCACATGGGCATCTTCCGCACATTGTACCCCTTTAACGAATACGGGTAATCCAGAATATTCAGCAATAAATTCAACATCACGCGGACTTAATTTTTGTTTAGAAGAACCGTAAACGGCATCCATGTTTTGACCTACGCCTGATTGGTAAGCCGATACGATCGGCATGCCTAATGGGAAGACAAAACCTGTCCGTTTATCCATCTCGCGGTTTCCGCCTACTGTTGCATCCGCCGTCAGCACAATAGCTTTCATGCCGTTTGCTTTTGCTTCATCTAAGATATCGCGGTTGATGCCGTCATCTTTACTCATATAAAATTGGAACCATTGCGGAGCCCCTTTGCCGGCTGACGAAATGTCTTTGAAAGGTTTATTGGCATAGGAACTGATCGTAAAGATCGTGTCACTTTCAGCAATCCCTTTCGCTGTAGCTACTTCGCCTTTCACATGTGCCAATCCGTGAGAAGCTACGGGAGCCATGATAACCGGCAACGACAGTTTATCCCCAAAAATTTCCGTCGACATATCTGGGTGTTCAATATCCGCCAATACTCTTGGTACGATCACTTTATGATTGAAAGATTTAATATTTTGCTCAATCGTCCATAGATCCCCTGCTCCGCTGGAAATGTAACCATATCCGCCTTCAGGAATCACTTTCTTCGCCATATCTTCCAAGTCATACAGATTGACGAAATTCACTTTACCTTCCGCATCCGGTGCTTGATACATCATTTTTTGTACTTCATCCATAAACATTTCCTCCTTAAAACCAACGCATTATGTATGCGCTTGCAACGTCACATTATCATTATATAACTTTTTCTTTATAGTTGCAAAAAAATTTTATAAATTTTTTTATTTTAAGAATAAAACTAAATAAAACGCTATAAAATCTACTATTAACTACTGGAAAGTAAAAAAATAGACACTCAGATTGCGAGTGCCTACTTAGCTTTTATGAGGAGATATTTTATAAAACGCTTACAAATTAAGAATTAAAATATTGCTTCATTTTTCTTTTACAACGATCTAAAGCATGAACTACTTGTAACTCTTCGCAACATAGTTCTTCAGCAATTAAATCTGTTCCCTTACTGCTTAAGTAAAGCGTAAAGACTTGGTGTTCCAACTCAGATAGAGAACTGAAATATTCAGGAATGGTTTCCTTTACTTCTAATGTTTCTTGGAAAGAAAAGTCTTTTCCAGAAAAACTTGTTAGAGGAAATTTACCTGTTTCTATCAAAGCTTCCAATGACTCAGAAAACTTTGCTGCCCTTCTCTTTTTGGCTGTATCCTTTCGAATCAGACTAAATAGATGATGTTTCAACATTAACTTGTAATAGTTGCCGAAGCTTAATCCTCTATCTTTATCATACTTTTGAATCGCAGAATTAAAAACAACCCGAGCTTCTTGAAAAAAATCATCGTTCTCATATCCATACAAATAATAGCTATGAATCAACTTCTTAACCAGTGGTCGGTAACGCAAAAATAGAGAATCAAAGGAACTGTCATCACCGCTTCGTATCATTAGGATCAATTCTTCATCTGTATAGTTGTTAAAAAAGCCATCTTTTTCCTCTATCAACTCTTCACACCCATTTCCAAATTTTTTTGTTCTTTTATTAGAAGCTTGTTTTTTATCTTGCTAAAGTCTTTGATTATTATTCATTCCTTTTCTCCACCTTTTTCCAGTCTTCGATTTGCAGATGAATCTGGGGAATATTACATCTGTGATGTTATTATGTAGCATCATTTCTATAACTGCAATCATTATTTCGATTATGAGATAAGTTTTAGTTCACTCGTTCTTTTTTTCTTGAAAAGACTGGATTAAGTCACTATTCCTATTTTTGCACTTCTGAAATCCTTCCTTTTCTTGTCAAAAAAACTACTTTTGACTCGTTTTAATCATTTAGGGTGGAGTTTGGCTTTTCATTTAGTGATGAACAAACATATGACGTACAAATAACAGCTCGTTTCTCACTCATTGGGCCACAAACAGAGGTATGGCTGACAAGTAGGCCTTTTATGCAAAGTGAGCTTTATGAATCTTTGCTTCTCTTTTATTTCTTACTATTTAACACTACCATGAACGCTCTTTAGAAAGCAGTCTTCTCTTTTTGGGTTCGGTATATAGGCTAATGGATTTTAGAAAGATTCTAGCAGACTATATTTAGCAGCTCAAATTGAATGCTATTGTGCCACAACTCGTTTACAGATCAGGTTGCTGTGATCAAGTTCAGAGCGTAAAACTTGCAACTCGTTCACAGACCAGACTTCTGTGATCAAGTTCAGGGAGTAAAACTTGCAACTTGTTTACAGACCAGGTTGCTGTGATCAAGTTCAGAACGAAAAATCTTCAACTTGTTCATAGACCAGGTTGCTGTGATCAAGTTCAAAGAGAAAAATCTTCAACTTGTTCATAGACCAGGTTGCTGTGATCAAGTTCAGAGAGTAGAATCTTCAACTCGTTCATAGCCCAGGTCTCTGTGATCAAGTTCAGAACGAAAAACCGCAAACTCGTTCACAGGACCGATTATTATGCAGTTTTGCAACAAATTGGTCCTGGTGCGATAGGAAAAAGCGAAAAAGCCTTTAATGGTGCAAAGTCTCAGTGCAAATAAAAAAGGGAAGAACTTAATCTTCCCAGAGTGTTACAGAGCCGTTTTGTCTTGTGCGGTTCATGTCGATGATTCTTTGGTTCCAGCTGCCGCGGAATTTGAGTTTGCCGGTCGTGTCGAGTTGTTCTTCGATGAATCTTCCGTCTACTAAGATATCGACTTTGTCTAACATGTCCTTTTGTTTTTTGGAGTTGAGCGTGTCGCAGGCGATGGATTCCAGCAGCTCTTCATACGTATAGCCTGTCCATGACCAAATGTCTTTTGTATGACCAAATTCTGCTCTCAACCGATTGATCAACGATAGGCAGACGTTTGTGTTCAGGAAGGGTTCGCCTCCCAGCAGCGTCAATCCTTGGACATAAGGTTGCGCGATGTCTTTGATGATCTGATCTTCTAATTCTTTTGTATACGGCACGCCTACGCCAAAGTCTTGGATGACTTTGTTGTAGCAGCCTTTGCAGTTGAAGATGCAGCCGCTGACGAACAAGGCGCAGCGAAAACCTTCTCCGTCTACCATCGTAAAGGGCTTATAGTCTGACACAAGCCCTTTTGAACGGTCGACTTGTGCCAGCTTTTTAATATCGATTTGACTCATGTTAAATATGCTTCTTTCTATTGGCGATTTCGACTTGTCTGCCATGAACCATCGGCCGCTGCATCGGATTGCCTAAATAACCGCATGTTCTTCTGACCACGTCACACTTGTCTGGATCATTGTTGCCGCAATGCGGGCATTCAAAACCTTTGGCAGTCGTTTTAAATTCCGCTTCCGAACCGCACACATAGCATTTGTCGATTGGCGTATTCGTCCCTAAGTAGCCGACTTTGTCATAGGCATAATCCCAAACAGTTTCTAGTGCTTTGATGTTATGTTTGACATTTGGATATTCAATATAGTGAATAAATCCGCCGCTTGCGTAAACCGGGTAATCTTTTTCAAAGTCGATCTTCTCAAATGGCGTCGGATTTTTGCGGATGTCATAATGGAAACTGTTCGTATAGTAGTCTTTGTCTGTAATGTCTTCGATGCTGCCGAATTTAGCTTTGTCTAGTTTGCAGAAACGGTCGGTCAAACTTTCAGACGGCGTACCATAGACGGAATACCACACACCTTCTTCATCCGACCATTGCGTGCTGAGATCCTTCATGCGTTTTAAGATGGATAAAGTAAAACTTCTAGCTTCTTCTTGATCTTCCCAATCCGCACCGTAAAAGACTTTCCCCACTTCATACAAGCCAATATATCCAACTGATATGGTCGCTCTTTGATCCAAGAACATTTCTTTTGCCAAGTCGGCTTCATCTGTTAAGTTCTTTCCAAAAGCTCCATCTTTATATAAAATCGGTGCGTTTTCTGGCAAAGCTTCAAAAACGCGTTTCTTTCTAAATTGCAAGGCTTCATGCAGCACGTCCATCCGCTGCTCAAAGATTTCCCAAAAGTCATCTCTGTTGCCATTGGATTGGATCGCGATTCTAGGCAAATTCAGCGTAACCACGCCTAAATTCATTCTGCCGTCATTTACTTCTTGGCCTTGTTCATCTTTCCATCCTTGGAGGAACGAACGGCAGCCCATTGAACATTTAAAACTGCCCGTCAAACGAATGATCGTGTCATAATTTAAAATATCGGGATACATTCTGTTAGCGGCACATTTGAGCGCCAATTGCTTCACGTCATAATGAGGATCACCTGGTTTTAAATTCACCCCGTCTTTGATCGTAAACAACAGTTTAGGGAAAATAGCTGTTTTCTTGTCTTCACCTAAACCGTTCAAACGGACATTTAAAATAGCCTTTTGAATTTCTTTGCCAAAGAAGCTCTCGGCTAAACCAAAGCCGATCGTTGTAAAAGGGGTTTGCCCGTTAGCCGTGTAAAGGGTATTGATTTCATATTCAAGACTTTGCATCGAATCGTAAATGTCTTTTTTTGTTCGCTCAGTCGCATAAGTCTCACGATCTGGAATCTGGTATTTTTCAGCTTCTGCTAGATGTTTGTTGTAATTTTTGTATGCATAAGGTTCCAGTATTTCATCGATTCGATTGATCGAAGTGCCGCCATATTGGTGACTGGCTACATTTGCAATGATCTGACTCGTTTGAGCTACCGCTGTTTGAATCGACTTTGGCTCACCGATCATGGCATTCCCCATATTGAAGCCTGTTTCAAACATGTGTTTCAAGTCGATCAAGCAGCAATTCGTGTACGGCAAGTAAGGGCTGTAATCTAGGTCGTGAAAGTGCAAGTCTCCTCGCAAATGTGCCTCTCTGACCTTTTTCGGCAGCATTTTTAGCCCTTCTGCTTTCGCGACTTGTCCAGCCATCAAGTCTCGCTTCGTTGAAAACGTTCTGGAATCTTTATTCGCATTTTCGTTTACAACGGACTTATCTCCATTGACTAAATTATTGATGCGCTTGTTTAAATCCATTTCTGACTCACGCAACGTTTTGCGCATCGTCGCATATTCGATGTAAGATTTCGCTACTAGCGGCATTTTATTGATCAGAGCCAATTTGACGATCTCTTGAATTTCTTCAACGCCATAAGCTGCCTGATCTGTTTCTTGAATTACGCGCTCTACATCTTCAACCACATCTTGAATTGCTGATGATTTGCTGATACCTTTTTGTGGCATTGGCTGTTCCGTTTCATCATAAGCCTTTGCTATCGCGTTATAAATTCTTTGGACGTCAAATGCAACTACTCGTCCGTCTCTCTTATTGATGTTCACTTTTAAAATATTCATTATAATCTCCTTTATTAAAAAAAATCACAATACAGCTTAAAAATAAAAATGAGATCCTTTGCACATGACTGATAACGAACGACTTCACTTTTTTCAGGGATTTTTCTGCGACAAACCTGTTCTTTTTTTGATCAAAGCTGACAGGACAGCTAGAAAAGTAACGTTTGTGCGTTATTTATGTATTTTTCCGCTTTTTAAAAAAATTTTGCATCAAACCGAATGACATTTTCCTCTACTATTCATAACAAGATAGGAAGAGGAAGTCAACTATTTGGACACCAAATCTTCTGCATTCGATCACTTATTCACATAAGTTTCTTCTCTTATTTCTCCCACTTTTCCAGCAGCAGTGTACGCTAAAAAGCCTAACTGCCAAGCCATAGTTTTCTTGGCAGTTAAGAAGGTTTTAAGATTTTATCAGGCAAATAAAGTGACCTCTATCTACTCTTCATGATACTCGTTTTCTGCTCAGTTGTCACTCAATCTTTCTCTCAATTTTTCCAGTTCTTCGATTTGCAAATGGGTCCAAGGCGAGTTGCGTCTGTAATCCTTGCTATGTAGTGTTCTGGCTTCAGCTGCGATTTTCTTTTTAGATCGCTGCACGTCTTTAAACAACTCATTTGCCGATTTCCGCAACGCACCTTTTTGAAAAACCATCCACTGCTCAGCCAAATCACTGGTCGCTACAGTAACCTGCGTGATCAAGAAATTTTCTTCCCCTACCACACGCTCAATGTAACTATCTGCCGTTTCGCCTTCTTTTGTAAAAATAACATCTAAATGATACTTCTTGTAGCTCTTTTGGATACCCGGAACAAATTGAGCATCGAATACAACGCGCACTTCAATGCATTCATACTTTGAATAATCAGATAACTCGTGCAGCAGACGATCCCGTGCATCTTCCATTTTATCTTTGTTTTTTAAAGCGACTAGCTCTGGCCAAGCACCGATCATATTATAGCCGTCCACGATCAATAAATCTTTTTTCATTGTATCCGACCTCCTTTATTCCCCATAAGATATACGTTGCTTAGGTAAAATACTTTTTTTCTGCTTTTTTTATTGAATATTTACCAACTCAAATACACTTGTGCTCTCGAGACTGTTGTTATCTTTCCTTTATTGCACACTCAAACGCATTCGCACTCCCGAGACTGCTGTTATCTTTCCTTTATTGCATACTCAAACACATTTGCACTCCCGAGACTGCTGTTATCTTTCCTTTATTGCATACTCAAACGTATTTGCACTCCCGAGACTGTTGTTATCTTTCCTTTATTGCATACTCAAACGCATTTGCACTCTCGAGACTGCTGTTATCTTTCCATTTTACTCACGCCCACGGTAGACTTCGTACATCAGTAAGCTGGCAGCAACAGATGCGTTCAAGCTTTGCACATGTCCAGTCATTGGAATCGTCAGCATCCCATCCATTTGCTCCTTGACGAGTCGAGAGATTCCTTGACCTTCATTACCGATCACTAAACCGATCGGCAGTTTTGTATCCCATTTGCGGTAATCTTGGCCTTTCATATCCGTACCATAGAACCATAAGCCGTGATTTTTCAGTTCTTTGATCGTTTGAACGAGGTTGGTCACGCGAACGACTGGAACGTGCTCGATCGCGCCGGTGGATGCTTTGGCAACAGTGGCCGTCAAGCCGACTGCACGCCGCTTTGGAATAATGATGCCGTGCACGCCACTGGCATCAGCTGTCCGCATAATAGAACCTAAGTTATGAGGATCTTCTACTCCATCTAAAATCAGAAAGAAAGGATCTTCTTCTTTTTCTGCAGCAGCGGCAAATAAATCATCGATAGTGGCATATTGATAAGCAGCTGTACCGATCACAACGCCTTGATGATTCGCGCCATCCACTAATTGATCGAGCTTAGATTTTGGCACATAAGAGATCTGCACTTGGCGTTCTTTAGCCAGCTTGTGGATCTCATTCATCTTAGATCCGCTGAGCCCTTCTTGCAAAAAAACTTTATTGATGTCACGTTCTGACTTTAATACTTCAATAGCCGGCATGCGCCCCATGACCAGATCACGTTCTTCTTGTTGTGCCGGCTGCTCATGTTGCAGGTCTCTTTTCTTTGCCGGTCGTTTGCCTGCCGGTCTATTCCGTTGCTGTTCTTTACGATTTCTTGGCATTTTCTTTTTCCTCCACTTTTTCTATACACCAGTAGATCAGTTCTTCCATGCGCTCCTTTTGCCCAGACAAATGCAGATACCCCATCAGTGCCTCAAAGCCGGTCGAGGTACGATAAGTGGTAATGTCAGCATTTTTAGCAGACGTATAGCTTTTGGCATTTCGCCCGCGCTTATACATCGACTCCTCTTCTTCCGTCAAAAGACCTTCATCCATCATTGCATGCAGCAGAAAAGCTTGAGCTTTCGCTGAAACAAAATGTGTCGCCATGCGGTGCAACTGATTCGGACGCGTTTGCCCTTTCTTCACTAAATGATCACGAATATAAATTTCATAAGCGGCATCCCCTACATAAGCCAAAGCCAGGCCATTGAGTAACGCCCAATTCTTTTCAGTCATCTTATCCTCTTCTCCATCTTGTTCCTTGCGGTGTATCTTCCAGCATGATGCCATATTCTTTCAGCAAATCGCGAATCTCGTCGCTGCGTTGAAAGTTCTTTTCAGCACGCGCTTGGTTTCGTTCATCGATCAATTGTTCGATTCGTTCATCCAGCAGTTCCTCTTCTGCAAATGTAATCCCGAAAATAGCCATCCAGTCGCTTAGCTGCTGCTGCATTTTTTCAAGAACGACTTTAGAAACGGTCTTTTGTTCGCTGTAAATATTCATCTGCTTGATCATTTCATAAATCACTGTGATCCCATTAGCCGTATTGATGTCATCGTCCATTTCTTTGATGAAAGTTTCTTCAAATGTTGCTAATGCCCGCAAATGAGTTTCATCATCTGGCAGCTGATCGACCGCGTCTTTTAAGCGATAAACGATATTTTGATGAGCCGTTTTGATTCTGTTCAAATTCGTCTGTGCTTCTTCGATCGTGTCCATGCTGTAACTGATCGGACGTCGGTATTGTGTGGTAGCCATAAAGAACCGCAAAATCTGCGGGTCAACTTCTTTGATAATGTCATGCACCAGAACAAAGTTGCCGAGTGACTTGCTCATTTTTTCATTGTCCAATGTCACGAATCCATTGTGCATCCAATACCGTGCAAAAGGATGTCCAGTTTTGGCTTCACTTTGCGCAATTTCATTTTCGTGATGCGGGAATTCTAAATCTTGGCCTCCTGCGTGAATGTCGGTCGTATCCCCTAAATATTTGGTTGCCATCACAGAGCATTCAATGTGCCAACCTGGTCGACCTTTGCCCCATGGTGAATCCCAGCTGATTTCTTCCGGTTTAGCCGCTTTCCATAAAGCAAAATCAATTGGATCTTCTTTCTTTTTGTTTTCATCAGCATTCAATCGATTACTTGCGCCTACTTCCAGCTCGTCTATCGATATGCCGCTCAATTTGCCATAGTCTTTGAATTTACGGGTACGATAATAGACATCTCCGTCAGCTGCATATGCATAGTCCTTATCGATCAAAGCTTGGATAAATGTAATGATATCCGGCATATTTTCCATTACGCGCGGGTGATGCGTTGCTGCTTCAATGCCTAGAGCTGTTGTATCTTCGCGGTAAGCAGCGATAAAACGATCAGCCACTTCTGGAGCAGACAATTGCAGTTCTTTAGCAGCTTTAATGATCTTATCGTCTACATCTGTAAAGTTAGAAACGTAATCGACTTGATAGCCGCGAAACTCTAAATAACGGCGGACTGTATCAAATGCAACAGCACTGCGCGCATTCCCAATGTGAATATAATTGTAAACCGTTGGACCGCAAACATACATTTTAACTTTACCGGGTTCAAGCGGCGTAAAAGTTTCTTTTTGACGGGTTAAGGTGTTGTAGATTTTCAGCATGCTTTTCTCCTCTTTTCTGCTTCAGTTCATTTTTCTATTGATTAATCGTTCTTTTTGATACTCGTTGATTTTCCTGCTCTTCTGACTACTTTTGCCGGTATCCCGACTGCTGTTGTGTCTGCTGGAATAGAGTCGAGTACCACTGCTCCTGCACCGATTTTAGCATGATCCCCAATCGTCACAGGACCTAAAATTTGTACATGCGCCGAAATCAGTACGCCATTTCCAATCGTTGGATGTCGTTTTCCTCTTTCCTTGCCCGTCCCGCCTAATGTGACGCCATGATACATCGTCACGTCATCACCGATCTCTGCCGTTTCACCGATGACAACTCCCATTCCATGGTCAATGAACAGGCGTTGGCCGATTCTTGCTCCGGGGTGGATTTCAATCCCAGTAAGCCAGCGAGAAAAGGTAGCCAGTACTTTCGCAAATAAATACCACTGATGCCGATACAGAACATGAGCCGGTCGGTGAAACAATACAGCATAAAATCCTGGATAGGTCAGGAGCACTTCCAACGTACTTCTGACAGAGGGATCATTTTTCTTAATGACTTGAATCGTTTCTCTGATCATCTTCATTCTGCGACTCCTTTACTGATAGGTAACTGAGTTGTAACAAACAATGGGTCAAATAAGGAACGACCTTGCTTCACACTATACAATGAACTTTGTAAATGCTCTATTAGTGCCTACCGAATGAATCATTCATGCAATTGTTTCCACTTCTTCTGTCCCTATACGTGAAAGGCACCAGACAAACTTAAGGATTTGCAGGCTCCTTGAGCTTGAGTTTGATTGATATCATCAATCTTAGTGTGAAATAGTACAAAGCGAGCGAAGCGAGACTTTGCACCATTAAAGAATTTTCAGCTTTCTCTTACTACGTCAGGAACGATTTGTTGCAAAATCACCTGGTAGCCGATCCTGTGAACGAGTTGAAGGTCCACACTCTGAACTTGATCACAGAAGCTTGGTCTGTGAACGAGTTGAAGGTCCTACGCTCTGAACTTGGTAACAGAAGCCTATCCTGTGAACAAGTTGAAGATTTTATGCTCTGAACTTGATCACAGAAGCTTGGTCTGTGAACGAGTTGAAGGTCCTACGCTCTGAACTTGGTAACAGAAGCCTATCCTGTGAACAAGTTGAAGATTTTATGCTCTGAACTTGATCACAGAAACCTAGTCTGTGAACGAGTTGCAGCACAACAGCTTTCAACGTAGTGTTAAATACTAGCTAATCATAACAAAACAGCGCCTTTTATGTGACGAGCACAATAAAAGACGCTGTTAGCGTGGTTCCACTTTTTTTCGCTATGATCTCAGAATACTTTTCAGAATGCCCTATCGACTCTTTCGACCTCGTTCCGCTTCCTGGTAGTTGAGCTGCACGAGGTAGAGTCTCGTTCCGCATCCTGGTAGTTGAGCTGCGAAACACAGAAAGCTTTGTCTATCTTATCCTGTCCGCACAACCGCTTCGCTGGGTTGCTTGCGTCAGGATGACGATAGTCTTCGCTTTCTAACCGTGTTTCTCCGCATCCTAGTTCATAGCCTTGTTGTTTTTTATCGGTGACAAGCCGGCAGGGTCTACTGGTTTGGTGTTCGACGCTGCAGCTCAAAGAGGCACTTCGCTGAAGTTCCGTCATCTGCTTCCACCTTTGCAGACTCTCTGTGGACGTCTCCTTTCAGTTACTTTCTCTTATCTTCGCTTTTTGTTTTATTCATTTGTCAAAGAAGATAGAGCTTCTTCTAAATGGCGTTTTGTTTTTTCACGTCCTAGTAGTTCGATGGTATCATTCAATGATGGACCATGTACTTCTCCAGAAACGGCTACACGAATCGGCATAAACAGATTTTTCCCTTTGATGCCAGTTTCTTTTTGAACAGATTTGATGCCTTTTTGGATTTCTGCTGCTTCGAAAGGTTCGATTTCATCGATCACTTTGTCAAATGCAGTCAAGACTTCGACAACCGTTTCGCCTGCCAAGACTTCTCTTGCTTCATTGCCTAAAGTTGGCACTTCTGTAAAGAACATTTCAGCTAAGTCAACGATTTCTGCCCCATAACTCATTTGTTCATGGTACAAGCTGACCAATTTTCTTACCCATGCTTCTTTTTCAGGAGATGGATTTTCTTCCACATAGCCGGCTTTGATCAGTTGTGGTTCAGCCAAAGTTACTACCCTGTCCAAATCAGCCTGTTTCATATATTGGTTGTTGATCCATTCCAATTTCTTCGCATCAAATGCAGCTGGAGATTTGCTTAAACGGTCAGCATCAAACATTTGAATCAAAGCTTCCCGGTCAAAAATTTCATCTTCTCCAGTTGGTGACCAGCCAAGCAATGTAATAAAGTTGAACATCGCTTCAGGTAAGTAACCCAATTCACGGTATTGTTCAATAAACTGCAAAATGCTTTCATCACGCTTGCTGAGCTTTTTACCCGTTTCAGAGTTGATGATCAATGTCATATGACCGAATTTTGGTGCTTCCCAGTCAAATGCTTCATAAATCATCAGCTGTTTTGGTGTATTGGCGATATGGTCGTCTCCACGCAAAACGTGGCTGATTTTCATGTAGTGGTCATCAACCGCTACAGCAAAGTTGTAAGTTGGGAAACCATCACGTTTTTTGATGACGAAATCACCGCCGACACTTGCTGCTTCAAAAGAGATGTGCCCTTTCACTAAGTCTTCGAATTCATACGCGTTTTCTTTCGGCACGCGGAAACGAATCACTGGTTCTAGACCAGCATCTTCTTTTTCTTGTTGCTCTGCGGCAGTCAAATGAGCACATTTCCCGCCATAATGAGGCATTTCGCCACGTGCGCGTTGCGCTTCGCGTTCTTCTTCCAATTCTTCTTCTGTACAATAGCACTTATACGCCCGATTGCTCATCAGCAATTGATCAACTAACGGATCATAGATATCTTTCCGTTCTGATTGGCGGTAAGGGCCATATTCGCCAGGTTTGTCTGGACTTTCATCCCAATCCATTCCTAGCCATTTCAAGTTTTCCAACTGACTTTCTTCTCCGCCTGCAATATTCCGTTTTTGGTCCGTGTCTTCAATCCGGATAATAAAGTCTCCATCATGATGGCGTGCATACAAATAATTGAATAAAGCAGTCCGTGCATTTCCGATATGCAAGTGTCCTGTTGGGCTTGGAGCATAACGAACGCGAATTTTTTTCGTCATTTCTTTCTCCTCTTTTCTAAGATGTTAGTTAAAAATGTTAGTTTTTTTAGCAGAACAGCCGATGTTAAGTCAGCTGTTCTCTTATCCATTTAACGGTAACACGCAAAGACCATTTTGACAATCATTTGCGTCATTTTTTTGCTGTTTCTCTACCGGTTTTGCTCTTCGCTTTCTCGCCAAGAACTAAGCAGCATTTCACCGATGATCAAATCTTCGGCTGTTGTCATTTTCAAGTTGTCATAGCTGCCTTCTACGATCAAAATATCTTCAAAGATCTGCTCAACAACTGCCGCATCATCTGTGCCAAAAAAGTCCTGTTGCAATGCCCGTTCATGTGCCGCAATAGCCAAGCTGCTGCTGAACGCTTGCGGCGTTTGGGCATGCCAGACCGTTTGGCGCGGGATCGTCTGCTTTACCTTACCATTTGTACTAAGTTTGATCGTATCTTTAGGCGGGACAGCTAAAATCGCTCCGCCTGTTCGTTGCATCTGTTCATTCAGACGATCGATCTCTCTTTGCTTGATAAAGGGACGGGCAGCATCGTGGATCATCACATAACCGTCTTTTGGCTGTTTCAAATATTGCAGACCGTTATAAGAACTGTATTGACGCTCGCTGCCGCCAATAACGATTGAAACCGGTGTATCATTTGCTGAAAATTCCTTGTCGATCAGCTCTTTGATGATCAGCTGTTCATCAGCATTGACGGTTATAATGATATGTTTGCAGTAAGAGTCTGCAAAAAACGGGCGCAAAGTATGCACAATCATCGGTTTATCTAGAAGCGGCAGCAGCACTTTGTTTTTAACCGCGTGCATTCGATTTCCTTGACCCGCTGCCAGCAGAATCAATTCATAATCTGTTTTCATCTAGACGCCGCCTTAATGTTTATCTTTGATTTTTTTCTGTGCATTTTCGGGTTTGGCAAAAATCATGCGACCAGCAGCCGTTTGCAGAGAACTCGTCACCACGACATTGAGTTTTTGATTCATATAGTGCTGTCCTTCTTCGACAACGACCATTGTGCCATCATCCAAGTAGGCGACCCCTTGCGTCCGTTCTGTACCAGACTTGACGATTACGACTGTCATTGTTTCACCTGGAATCACGACCGGTTTGACGGCATTTGCTAGTTCGTTGATATTCAGTACCGGTACATTTTGGAACTCACTGACTTTATTAAGGTTATAATCGTTAGTGACGACCACACCATCTAGTAATTTCGCCAATTTGACCAATTTGCTGTCCACTTCTTCAATATCTTTGAAATCTCCGTCATACATTTCGACTTGCAAACCTTCTTCTTTTTGCAACGCGTTCAAAATGTCTAACCCTCTGCGTCCGCGTACGCGTTTCAAGCTATCAGAAGAATCCGCAATGTATTGTAATTCTTGGAGCACAAAATTAGGGATCAACAAGGTTCCTTCTAGAAAACCTGTCTGGACGATATCATAAATACGTCCATCAATGATTACGCTCGTGTCCAAGATCTTGTACTTATGAAAATTGTCGTCTGCGTAACGCTCCAGAACTTCTCCCTTGGTTGTTTCGTCTTCTGTTTGCTTGTCTCTAGACTGGAACATTGAACGAATTTCTTGTCTTCTAGTAGTTCCCACACGAAACCCTAAATAGGCAAAGACGACCGTCACGATGATCGGCAATACGTCACTGACAAAAGGCCAATCCAAACTGATCAAAGATAAATTGATCAGCCAAGCCAGCAACAGGCCGATAATGATCCCCACACTCCCAAATAATAAATAACCTAAACTCAACTTGCTGAGGGCTGTCTCAACTTTGGTCATGGCTTGTTCAACGTAATGCACAGTAGGAATAGAAATAAGATAGAAAATAATAGCGCCTAAAAGAGCATTTGTGATTACGTTGTCTAGAATTGGATAGGTTAATCCAATAGCTTTCCAAAGCAGCGGCAGAACCGGTACGCCGATACTGATGCCAGCAAGAACAAAGATAGCTGTAATAATCTTTTTCTTCAAAACACTTCCTCCTTTTTAATTAAATGTAACTTGGGAGCCTCTGAATGATTGACTCCCAGTTCTTTGATGGGTCCTGCTGCAAACCTTACAACTAGATGTGCTAATTTCGCAATTGCGCTTTTTGAATACAATCTGTGATCGTAGCTACACCGATGACTTCGATCCCTTTCGGAAAATCCCAGCCGCCAATGTTGTTTTTAGGAATAAAAATGCGCTTGAAGCCTAGTTTAGCTGCTTCATTGACCCGTTGCTCGATTCGGTCGACACGGCGTACTTCTCCAGTCAGGCCGATTTCACCGACAAAACAATCGGTTGAGTTCGTTCCTTTTTCCTGATAGCTGGAAACGATGCTGATGGCGATCGCCAAGTCGATGGCAGGTTCACTTAATTTCACACCGCCAGCTGCTTTTAAATACGCATCTTGATTTTGCAGCAACATGCCGGCTCTTTTCTCTAGCACAGCCATGATCACTGAAACCCGATTATAATCTACTCCGCTGGCTGTTCGTCTGGCATTCCCGAAAACAGTCGGCGTGATCAAAGCTTGAATCTCAGCCAGTATTGGGCGCGTTCCTTCCATCGCTGCAACAACCGCTGACCCATTTTCTCCGGCCAGTCGTTCTTCCAAAAACATCTCAGAAGGGTTCAGCACTTCTGCTAAGCCGCCGTTCCGCATTTCAAAAATGCCGATCTCATTGGTTGAACCATACCGATTTTTAACAGCACGCAGCACGCGAAAAGACTGATGACGGTCGCCTTCAAAGTAAAGTACGGTATCCACCATATGTTCCAACATCCGCGGACCAGCCAAGGCTCCTTCTTTTGTAACGTGGCCAACAATAAAGATCGCAATATTGTTGGTTTTTGCGATCCTCATCAGATCAGCGGTACTTTCTCTCACTTGTGAAACACTCCCGGCTGCACTCGTTACATCCGGCTGATTCATTGTCTGAATAGAGTCAATAATGACATAATCCGGCTTCAACTCTTCAACCGTTTGACGGATCGCACTCATATCTGTTTCAGGGTAGATATAAAAATTGCCGCCATCGACCCCGAGCCTTTCTGCCCGCAATTTGATCTGTGTCGCACTTTCTTCTCCTGATACATACAGTACTTTACCGCCTGTTTCATTTAACTGTGCGGATACTTGCAGCAGCAGAGTCGATTTTCCGATCCCTGGGTCCCCGCCGATCAAAACGAGCGAACCAGGAACAACGCCTCCGCCGAGAACACGATTGAGTTCACCTAGTTTTGTTTTGATACGCGGTTCTTTGGATACGGTGATGCGTTGGATCGGTTCAGCCTTTGCCGCTACCCCCGTCATGCTGACGCGACTTCTGCGATCATTTTTATCCGCCACTACTTCTTCGACCATTTCGTTCCAACTGCCACAGTTTGGGCACCGTCCCATCCACTTCGGAGACTCATACCCGCAAGCTTGGCAGACAAACTTTGTGGATTTCTTTTTGGCCAATCTTTCAGCCTCGCTTTCTCATAAATATCATCGATTAAACATTTGATTACTTTTTTATTTCTTGTTTGTCCCTTGTTGAAAAACAAAAAACAAGTTGCTTCTATTTTACCATAAAACCAACCATCTTAAGGGTTAATTCTACCACAAAACTTTTAAATAACCGTTAAATTTGCGCTCTTGAATCTAAAGTACGCAAAATCACTTCATTCCGTCTGCAGAAATAAAAAAAGCCGCTCATGATGAGCAACTTTTTTTTCCTATTTAACACTGCAACGAACACAATAAACTGTAAATGAATAACTGCTGAAGTAGACCATGCAGTTATTTCCGCTTCTTCTGTCCCTTTGATCTGCAGGTCATGTTTACCGGCCTGAAGAACCAAATCCGCCTGTTCTTTTAGCAGATCCTTCTGCTTCATGATCAACTTTTAAAAAGGACATAAAGATCCCTTGTCCGATTCGTTCGCCTTTTTTAATCACATGATCACGTATCCCATAATTTACAAATTGGAAATAGATGTGTCCTTCATTATCTTCATTTCCATAATAGTCGGCATCAATGATCCCTACTCCATTCGGCATCGTCAATTGATTTTTGATCGGGTTGCTTGAGCGATTGGCCAACTGCAAGTATTCATCGTCTTTCATGTAAGCTTTGATACCCGTTGGAACCAACGTGGATTTTAAAAAGCGCTGGTTTTCTTCAGGAAGCGAAAAAGATGCTATCTCTTCTTTCGCCTTATGTGTTCTATTCTTAAACAACGCTTTCCAGATAGACGGCACGACTGTATCCTCCGCCGCTTCAAAATCATATCCTGCTGCATGGGCTGTCGCTCTTTTCGGCAAGTTTATTTCTTTCCCTTCATAAGATGACACAATTTCAAAACCTCTTATTCTACTCATCTACTTCGTTTCCTTTCCAAATAATCTCCCATTATTTTAACATATTTTAAGAAAGCCATTCATAAAAGTAATACGAATCACTTAATCGCTCTTGTATTATCGTTGTAACCGTTTCTTTCTTATTAAATTGAATACGTTCTTTTTTAATTAAACAGTAAAGTTAACGACTTCTTTTGTATCTATGTCCTATTATCCATTCTTAATCATAAATTTCCTTTTCTGTTTATGCTAATGCAGCCACCAAAAAAACAGCTGAAAACAAGGTTTTTATGTGTTTATGAACAAAATAATAAGAATGGATGAAATGATTGAAAATAAAGTGAAATGGGCGCATAATCGGAAAAGGTATGAAAACAAACAGTCAATCGAAAACGTCGCTTTAGGTTATGATATAGAAAGAAGAGAAGTGAAAATATATGTGTGGTTTTGTAGGTTATTGCAATACAGGTTTTTCTGAAAGTAACAATCAAAGAATCATCAAAGAAATGGCCGATACGATCAAGCACCGCGGACCTGATGATGAATCTTATTACATAGATGATTCTATGGTATTTGGTTTTAGACGGTTAGCCATTATTGATCTCGAGCACGGAAAGCAGCCGATGACGGATACGATTACAGAAAGAGTGCTGCAATTCAATGGCGAAATTTATAACTATCAAGAGATCCGTGCCTTTCTAGAAGAAAAAGGATATGTTTTTGAAACTGAATCAGACACAGAAGTTATTCTACGCGGCTACGATTACTTTGGCGAAAAGATCGTCACCCAATTGCGCGGGATGTTTGCTTTTGTGATTTGGGATAAAAAAGCCAATAAACTGTTTGGCGCACGTGACCATTTCGGCATCAAGCCGCTTTATTATTACCAAGCAGATGGAGAATTCGTTTTTGGATCTGAGATCAAAGGACTGCTGCCGCATCCTAAGTTGAAGAAGGCCTTTAACGAAACGATTCTAGCAGATTATCTCAGCATGGAATATACAACAGATCAAACGACTTTCTTTAAAGACATTTATAAAGTGATGCCAGGACATTACTTTTGCTATGACTTAACAAACAAAGAAATGTCTACCACAAGATATTTTGATCCTGTTTACCCTATTCAAAAACAAACGCGCGAGGAAGAAACCAGAAAAATTGAACAAGCGGTTGAAGAATCTGTTTCTGCCCATTTGATTGCAGACGTTGAAGTCGGCAGTTTCTTATCAAGCGGTGTTGATTCTAGTTATATTTTAAAAACAGCATCAGAACAACAAAACATTCAATCATTTTCTGTCGGTTATGAAGAAGAAAAATTTAGTGAACTGTCTTATTCCACAGACTTTTCTGATAGCATTGCCGTAAAAAATACCAGCAGAAAAATCTCGGCAGATGATTTTATGAACGCTATTCCAAACATTCAATATCATATGGATGAACCTTTGTCTAATCCATCTGCTATTCCACTCTATTTTGTTGCCCAAACGGCTTCAGAAAAAGTAAAAGTGGTGTTATCAGGTGAAGGAGCAGATGAGTTGTTTGGCGGGTACAATCGTTACTTAGACGCCATTCCTTACAGCAAATACGACAAAACACCGCGCCGTATACGGGTCAGCTTAGCTAAGTTAGCTAAAAAAATGCCGGCAATGAAAGGGAAACGTTTCTTAGTTCGAGGAGCTTTGCCGATCGAAGAAAGAAACTTCCGAATCGATTACGTCTTTTCCTTTAATGAACGCAATCAACTGCTTAAAAACCAACAGTTGAACAAAGATCTTCATCAAGAAACAAAGAAAATCTTCGAAAAGGCCCCTATGAAAGACGAAATCCATGAAATGATGTATTTTGATTTTCATACTTGGCTGCCGTATGACATCTTGTTGAAAGCTGATCGGATGAGTATGGCGAATTCTTTGGAGCTGCGTGTTCCTTTCTTGGACAAAGAAGTGATGAAAGTCGCTGCTACACTACCTTCCAAAGACTTGATCCAGAAAAATAAAACAAAGGTCGCTTTAAGAGAAACGGCAAACAAAAAACTAGCGGAACATGTCGCCAATAAACCAAAGCTAGGTTTTCCATCTCCTTTAGCAGAATGGATCAAACGCGAAGACATTCGTGCGGATATCCAATTCGCTTTCCATACAGACTTCGCAAAAACTTACTTTGATCAAGCTTATTTAGATCAACTATTAGAGGATCACTGCGCAGGCAAAAAAGCCAACATGCGCAAAATCTGGTCTGTCTATACTTTAATCGTATGGTATTACCAGTTTTTTGATTAATCAATTCCCCTTCCTAACAGTAAACAAAACGATCAAAACCAGGAGAAATATCTCCTGTTTTTTTTGTTCTATCATAGAATAAGTCATTCAACAAAC
This sequence comes from Pisciglobus halotolerans, assembly GCF_900113675.1. Taxonomy (GTDB): domain Bacteria; phylum Bacillota; class Bacilli; order Lactobacillales; family Carnobacteriaceae; genus Pisciglobus; species Pisciglobus halotolerans. The sequence continues at coordinate 13,964 of NZ_FOQE01000004.1, read as the reverse complement.
AGACTTGTTTTTTCTTTCCTATCTTCGATAAAGAAGATTGTAAAGTTTGACCAGCTGGTTTGCTTTCAAATCGTTTTTAATTTTGTTATTCTAATCATAGTATGAGACAACAAACAATTGTTTCATCAGATCAACGAAAGAAGGAATAAGAAATGAAAGCTATAGTGATTGAACAATATGGTTCTGCTGATCAACTGAAAGAAAAAGACATGCCTCTTCCTGAATTGAAAGATCATCAAGTTTTAGTAGAATTGCATGCTACTTCTATCAATCCAGTTGATTGGAAAGTACGCGAAGGATACTTGGCAAGTATGCTGCCATTTACATTTCCAGCTATTCTCGGTTGGGACGCTGCCGGTATTATAAGGAAAATAGGAAAAGGCGTTCATGATTTTCAAGTAGGCGACAAAGTTTTTGCTAGACCTGCGACAAATAATCGCGGAACTTATGCTGAATTTGCAGCAATTGATGAACACCTTTTAGCAAAAATGCCGAATAACACTACTTTTGAAGAAGCAGCCGCAATTCCTCTTGCCGGTGAAACAGCATGGGTTGCATTAGTTGAAAAAGCAAATATCAAAAAAGGCGATCGCGTTTTGATTCATGCGGGCTCAGGCGGTGTAGGAAGCTTAGCCATTCAAATCGCCAAAAGCTTTGGTGCTTATGTTGCTACTACTGCCAGTGAAAAAAACCGCGATTTTCTTAAGTCTTTAGGGGCCGATCAATTCATTGACTATACCTCACAAGATTTTGAATCATTGCTGTCAGACTATGATATCGTCTTTGATACTATAGGAGGCGAAGTCCAAGAAAAAAGCTTCAATGTCCTGAAGGCAGGCGGCATGCTTGTATCCATCGTTTCTCCTATAGATGAACAGCAAGCAGCAGAAAAAGATGTTAAAACTGGTTATTTCTTTTTGGAACCTAATGGGCAGCGCTTGAAAAAGTTAGCTGATTTAATGGAGAAAGATCTATTGAAAGCAGTGGTTGGCGAGACTTATCCATTGACTCAAGAAGGCTTGCGCACAGCCCACAAACAGAGTGAAACACACCATGCCAAAGGCAAGATCGTCATTAAAATCAAGTAATCCGCCGATAAATCCAATACGCTCTTTTTAGTTTGCAAAAAAAGCAAGCCGGTTCTCTGCTGGATCTGTAAGAGAATGGTTTGCTTATTTTGCGTCTTTGATTTTCTTACTTCTTATCATAGCCAACCGCTGAATCCGTTTATCGTTGACAACTATTGATCGACTTTTAGGCAACTTGCACAAAAATGAGGCAGGATTTTTATGCACTCTTCTATTTGAAAAAGTGAGCGTTTACATTATACTGGTTTTATGGATGAATGATCACTTAGTTATAAAGGAGAAGATACTTATGGTAGAAATGGCTTTAAAAGATATTTATAAACGTTATGACAATGCTGAAAACTATTCTGTAACTGACTTTAATTTAAACATCAAAGACCGCGAATTTATCGTTTTTGTTGGTCCTTCTGGTTGCGGGAAATCAACCACTCTTCGTATGATCGCTGGATTGGAAGAAATCACAGAAGGCGAATTATGGATCGGCGACACAATGATGAACGATGTGGCACCAAAAGATCGCGACATTGCGATGGTTTTCCAAAACTACGCACTATATCCACATATGACCGTGTTTGATAATATGGCATTTGGTTTGAAACTGCGTAAATATAAAAAAGATGCCATCAAACAACGGGTTGAAGAAGCTGCTGATATCTTAGGATTAACTGAATACTTAGACCGTAAACCAGCTGCTCTTTCTGGTGGGCAGCGTCAACGGGTTGCTTTAGGCCGTGCCATCGTTCGTGACGCAAAAGTGTTCCTAATGGACGAACCTTTGTCAAACTTAGATGCTAAGTTGCGGGTTGCGATGCGTGCCGAAATCGCAAAACTGCACCGTCGCTTGAACACAACTACGATCTATGTTACTCATGACCAAACAGAAGCAATGACGATGGCGGATCGGATCGTTATCATGAAAGATGGTTTCATTCAACAAATCGGTTCACCAAAAGAAGTTTATGATACGCCAAACAATGTGTTCGTTGCCGGATTTATCGGTTCTCCAGCCATGAACTTGTTTGAAGTGACATTAGAAGGCGATCGGATCACGAATGGACAAGGTCTAAACATTAAGATCCCAGAAGTCAAAGCAAAATTATTACAAAGCCGCGGCTACAACGGTAAAAGAATCGTCTTTGGTATTCGTCCAGAAGATATCCACGCTGAGCAAGTTGTTCTGGATGCTATGCCAAATAGCATTGTTAAATCAGAAGTTGTGGTTTCAGAATTGCTGGGTGCTGAAACGATGTTGTATACAAAAGTTGGCGATACAGAGTTTATCGCTAAAGTAGACGCTCGTGATTACCACAAACCAGGTGATGTAGCTGAATTAGCATTTGACATGAATAAAGGACACTTCTTCGATCTAGAAACGCAAGAAGTAATCCGCCAAGACACAGCTGTTCCAGCAAAATAATACTTTCAAACAATAATACTTTAGCCCCCTTTCCTATAGAGAGGGGGCTTTTCTTATAGAAATAAAGCAAATAAATATTGCGCGATCATAGATGGTATTAGAGAGTCGGCGAGTAGATGAGTTGCTTCATAAAAAAACGCCCCCCCAAAAAGTTATATGTTTGGTCTAACTTCTGGGGGGAGGCTCAGTTTAATCTTTTTTGTGTTTCACGATAATAGGGCTGCAAGTACTCGAAACCGGTCAGAATCTCATTGACCAAATCATTCGGATCGTCAAAACGCTTGATCTTTGGAATATCAACTTTGACCAGTACTTTTCGGATAGTTCCATTTTTAATCTTTTCTTCCAGCTCCTGTTTGTTTGCTTCACCACTAGAGATATTTTGAGTTAGGTCTGCTCCTCGAAGTGCATAATAAACAGGATCTTCGAGTGGAACAGCTAGTACTTGGTTTTGAAGTCGAGGGGATTGGTCTGTCGCATAACGTTCAACAAAACTCAACTCAACCGACAAACCGGCTTCTCCCTTTTCATCCAACAAGCGGATAGCAAATGTTGGTTCATGTTTAGCAGCATGGTGGAAAAAGAAATAGCAAAAAAATAAAGGTGTGCCCATTTGCGCTTGATTCATCCAACTGCTCACCCTTTGCGGCTCCATTTGTTCAAAATGTGCAGCGACCAGCTTGGCGATTTGTTGGAAAGCTGTCCGAGCTTTTCTTCCCTTTTCTTTAAACTGTTCCATTTCCTCAGCTTGTTCCCCAGCTTTTTCAGGCGCTTGATAATTTTTTCATCGAAAAGGCAAATAACTCTCCAAAGCTCCATAATCAGTAGATTTCAATTGATTACTCCTAAGCATCTTTGTCTCTAATCTCTCAAAAGAAGGAATACTTGCATTTGACATTGACTAAACGCTTCAATCTGAATAAAATTTTTTATTCAGGCACGTCCTGCTTTAAAAATTTAACAGAAATAATATCTTTAAAGAAGCCAATGAAAGGTCCGACAAGAAAAGCCATGACGATCGTTCCTATTCCTACTGTACTGCCAAATAAGAAACCAAGGACGACGCATAAAACATCAGTAGTTATCCTCAAAACTCTGAAAGAAATTTTATTGTGTGTTTGTTCCACAAGGACAGGCGCTAACGCATCATAAGGCGCTATACCTAAGTCTGCGGACATATACATTCCTGCTCCTGCACTGATTAAAACCAATGCTACACCCATTAATAGCAAACGTTGTGGCATAGAAAAATCTTCGCCTAAATATTGGATGATCAATTGAGCAAAAAAGTCTGAAATAAAGCCTACACCAAACATATTGACTACTGTTCCAATACTAATATATTTCTTGTTCGCAAAAAATATAAAAAATAACAGGATAATGTTTGTAATAGCTTGGATCAAGCCAAAAGAAACTCCAAAATATTCGCTAAAACCTATGTTTAGTGTTGTAAAAGCATCCGCGCCTAAATCTGCCAAGCGCATAAAAGAGACGGCCAAACCGATCAAAACGATCCCCACTAACATAAGCCCTACTCTTTTACCTTTATTTTTTGTCATGACAATTCCCCTTTCCAGCCTACAGTTAACACACTTTTATCTTCACTTCGTTGAACTTTTCACTTAAGCAAACAGCTGACGATCAATCCGTTAAAAATGCATCTATTGATGTTTACATCATTCTTATGAAGGCCATGACAAGCTGAACAAATTATAACACATTCGTTTTATCGGCTCTATCATTTCTAATAGGTATACCAAAATAAACTTCTTTTAGAAAAAGTGAACTTGTCAGCTCGTTGCTTATTCTTTAAACATGAAATAGCAGCAAACGATTAAAAAGACGAAAAGTTCTTCTTAGAGAAGCGTCTTTTCGTCTTTTTTGAGAATTATTCCCTGTTTACAATACTTGCAAAAATATGATTATTTGATCAATGTGTCTATTTTAGCTAGCAAAGGCTTCATTGTATCCACTACCTTACCGCTAGACGTATCTTCCATCATGGCTACCATCATGTAGCGGCTGCTTTCAGCATCAAACGTTAGTAAAAAGCCGTTCGTTTCTTTTTCGCCGTTTTCTTTTTCAACTGTTTCAGCAGTCCCTGTCTTAGCTGCCATCGGTAAGTTCAAATCAGCTAGTTTATGCGCTGATCCATGCTCATTTTCAACGACTTGAATCAGATCCTTTTTCACGGTCGCCACAGCATCCGCTGTTACTGCTTGTTTCGGCTCAGCTGTTTCTTGGTCATCTGTCAATTTCGGATAAACCAACTTACCATCATTCGCAAATACAGAATACATCGCAGCTTGTTGGATCGGTGAGATCAACAGTTGTCCTTGACCAAAACCTGTATCGGCCAATAAGGCTTCTGAGGCTAATTTGCCATCATTAGAGATCTGTGCCGGTTTCATTGCCATTGGTAGCTTCAAATCTTCACCGAAGATAAACTTGTCCAAGCCAGCAAGGAATGTTTTTTCTCCCATCTTCAAGGCTTCTTTTGCAAAGAAAATATTATCGGAATAGACATAAGCTTGTTCTAAGTTGACACTTGGCACATCAGCTACACGAGTGACAAAATAATTGCCCCAAGAGGCATCTTTTTGCCATTTCAACCCATTCACTTTTGATGTATCTTCCGGTTTGGTTGTGCCGGCATCTAAGCCAATTGCGCCCGTAATGGTTTTAAAGGTTGAACCTGGTGCATATCTAGCGGTATAACGAGTTAAGAATGGGCTGTCTGAATCATCAGCATAAGCTTGGTAGTCTTCTGAGCTGATGCCTGCTGTCATTTGATTGACGTCATAAGAAGGTGAGCTGACCAACGCTAATAAGTCGCCATCGGAAGGATTCGTAAAGACAACTGAACCTTTTTGTCCATTCAATTGATCAAAAGCCGCTTGTTGCAAGTCTGCATCGATCGTGAGAGTGATATCTTTTCCATCTTCCATGCGATTTTCTTGCAGTACTTCTTTTTCATTGCCTTCGCTGTCTTTAATGGCGATTTTACCACCTTTTTTGCCACGCAGCTGCTTGTCAAAAGCTTTTTCCAAGCCCACTTTTCCAATCACATCTCCTGTTGAAAGTGTCGGGTCTTTTTCAATATCTTCTGCAGAAACTTCACCAACATAGCCAGTGAGATGAGCTGCGGCTTCGTTCAATGGATACGTCCGTGCTGTCGTTTCTTGATACACTATCCCTTTCAGTTCTGGTCTATCTTCACTTTCGCTGATCGTCGCAAATGGCACAAAGCTGTCTTCCGTTACCCAGTCGGCAGAAAGTACTTTTTCCAACTGCTCAGCCGTCACGCCAAAAGCTTCAGCAGCGGCTGACAAGTTTTTCTTTCGCTCTTCACCTTCGCCTAACGCAACTGGATACAAGCCTACTTGCCAAGCTTTCCCTTCCGTAGCTAATGGTTTTCCATCTTTCGCCAACAGCTCACCGCGGTTGCCTTTTGTTGTTGAGACGGCAACTTTGTCATCTGCTGCCATTCCAGGGAAAATCAAGGCAGTATTCCAATCTAATTGATAGCTGTCTTCGCCTTTTTCCAAAGTTGTTTTATATGTTTGCTTTTTCAACTGACCTAAAGACGTGACCATATCGACTGTATAAGATACTTGATAGTTTCCTGCATCTGTCCCTTTTTCTTTTTTTATATCCGAAACTTTGATGTTAGAAGCACCGATTCCTCCATAAATGTTCTCATAGCGCTCTATCATCTGTTCTTTCGTATAGCCGATTTTTTCTAGAGAAGCGGTTGTCACCATCTTGCTCATAGCAGAATAATCTTGCTTTTCCAGTGCCTGAGTGTAATCTTCAACCGCTTTTTGGGCTAACTTTTCATCGTGCTGCTTTGACCAAAAGACATAGCCTAGTCCCCCTGCAGCAATCAAAACGACTACTAATGCGATGATTCCCCAAGTAGGAAAGGTTCTTTTTTGATTTTGCCTCATGATTTTCATTCCCTTCATTTTTAGCTGCTTTTATTGTTTTATTTTAATGGATGTGAAACTGATGCTACAATACCACAAACTTGCACAATAAAAAAGCACTGAGGTTCTTTTTCAGTGCTTCGTGCTATTCGCTTGTTTCCTTTATAAAAGATGGCGGTCAGTCGACTGTTGCAGCTCAACCAATTCTTGGTAGTACTCAGCAAATTGCCGGCTCAACTTTTGGTATAAGGGAAAAGTTTGTCGATAAACCTCACTATCACGAGCATTCGGCTGATACGTTCGTCTTGAGCCAACCATCTCTTTAACGGCATCAATGCTTTCAATGAAACCAATACTCTTCAATCCCAACACAGCTGCACCCAAACAAGAACTTTCATAACTTTCCGGCAAAGTAATGTCTTGCTGAAAAACGTCCGTCAACATTTGCCGCCAAACAGCTGACTGTGAAAAGCCGCCCGTCGCCAAGATCTTTTCCGGCTTTCCAGCTAATGATAAGATTTCAGTCAAAACATCATACACATTATAGCAAATCCCTTCTAGAACCGCGCGCAGAAAATGCTGAGATTCATGCATCATATGAATACCAAAAAACGAACCGCGCGCATCTGCATCCCATAAAGGTGCTCGCTCGCCATTTAAGTACGGATGAAACAATAACCCATTTGAACCAGCTGGCACAGTCGCAATCCGTTTCATAACAGCTTCATAACTTTCTGCTTCGCCTTTTTCAGCAAATCGTTTTCGTGCCCAATCGAGCACGACTCCACCATTGTTCACAGCGCCACCGACCACCCAGTGTTTTTCGTCTAACACGTAGCAAAATGTTCGTCCTTCTAAGTCGATGTACGGTTGGTCTGTGACCATTCTTACTGCACCGCTTGTACCGATCGTAACAGCTGCTGCACCCGGATCAACAGCACCTACGCCGAGGTTAGATAAGCAGCCATCATTACCGCCTAATACAAAGGGCGTATCTGTTCGTAAGCCAAGTTCAGCTGCCATTTCTTCTGACAAGCCACTTACTTTATCAGTAGGGCTCACTGCTTTTGAAAGCTGTTCGCTTGTGATACCTGCTTTTGCCATTGCCAGCTTATCCCAAGCCAATTTGTGGATATTGAACAAACCTGTACTAGACGCAACTGAGTAATCCACCTTATATTGACCAAATAATTGATAAAAAACATATTCTTTTACACCAATAAACTTATCCGTTTGAGCAAACAGCTCTGGCTGCTCTTCCTTGAACCACAAAATCTTGCATAGAGGAGACATCGGATGAAGGGGTGTCCCTGTACGATGATAAAGCTCAGCGCCGCCAAATGCTTTTAACCATTCCGCATAAGCAATAGAACGATTATCCGCCCAAGTAATACTGCGCGTCAGCGGTTGGTTTTCTTTATCCATCAAAATCAAACTATGCATCGCACTTGAAAAGCTAACACATAAAACTTGTTCCGGCTCGGATTTTGCCTGCACAACCACTTCTCGAATCGTCGAACGTACTGCTTGGTAAATATCTCCCAAATCTTGTTCAGCCAACTCCGGCCTTCCCTTGATCAAAGGATAGTATGCATACGCTGTTTCCACTACCTCACCATTTAGCCGAAACAAAACAGCTTTCGTACTCGTTGTTCCTATATCAACACCAATCACATATTGCTCCACTTCACTTGGTCCTCTCCTTTATCGATCTTTGATCACTGCATGCCCGCCAAATTCGTTCCGCAAAGCAGACACCACTTTGCCGGCATACGTATCTTCCTCTAAAGAACGATACCGCATCATCAAAGACATTGCAATCACTGGGGTCGGAACTTGCAACGCTAAGCCTGTTTCAACTGTCCATTGTCCTTCGCCCGAAGCTTGCATCACACCTTTGATCTCTTCTAAATGATGATCCTTCTCAAACGCCTCTTCTGCTAGTTCCATTAACCAGCTGCGAATAACTGAACCGTTATTCCAAACTTTGGCTACCGCTTTTGAATCAAAGTGAAAGAGACTCTTCTCAACCAGCTCAAAACCTTCTCCCATTGCTTGCATCATACCATATTCAATGCCGTTATGAATCATTTTTAAAAAATGTCCGCTGCCAGATTCCCCAGTATACAAATAGCCGTTTTTTACACAAATATCTTGAACAACAGGCTCGATCACTGAAAAAGCAGCAGCCTCACCGCCGACCATCATACAAGCCCCATTACGCGCTCCGCTCACTCCTCCAGATGTACCAAGATCCATAAAATAGATCCCTTTTTTCTTCGCTTCTTCAGCATGTCGCATAGAATCTTTGTAATTCGAATTTCCGCCGTCTACTAAAATATCTCCTTCACTCAATAAGCCGGCCAAAGTAACCAACACATTTTCCAAAGGAGCTCCTGCTGGCACCATCATCCAGATCACTCTTTGCTTCGACAAGTTTGCTGCCAACTCCTCCAAACTCCTTGCTACCTCTAACCCTTCTTCAGTCGCGATTTCGCGTGTTTCTTCCACTGCATCATAACCTATGATCCGGTGCCCATGTTCTATCATATTTAATGCCAATTGAAGCCCCATTTTCCCTAACCCAACGATTCCTATTTCCATAGAAAAAACCATCTCCTTATCTTTTCACTAAGCTACTTTCTATTGCCTTGGTTTATCCTGATTTTTTCAAAAACAAAGGCAAGAGAAGCTACTTCCTCTCTTCCCTCGCCTTTAATGATTTTTAATAGTATTTACTTCAACTCTGGCCAAAAATCTTTGTTGGCTTCAATCAAATCATCCAAAACATTTTTAGCGACTTCAGCACTTGGAATTATTTTCGACAATGTCAAAGCTTGCCATAACGTTTGGTAACTACCTGTAATGTAGGCTTCCACTACTAACTTTTCAACCGTAACTTGTTGATGCATCAACCCTTTTTCAAAAGCCGGAATTTTTCCTTGAGTCAACGGTTCTGGACCATCACTTCCAACGATACATGGAACTTCAACCATGGCATCGTCATCAAAGTTAGCAATTGCGCCATTATTTTCAACGATCATCAGCATTCTTTCGTGTGTATTAAAAGCAATCGCTCTAGCTAGATCAACAATAAATGAAGCATGACTATCTATTGTAAAGCCGCTGTTTTCTGCAGTCCCTTTTTCGATGATTTTCTTAGCAGCCGTAAATACAGTTTTTTCTCTTCCTTCCATTACTTCATTTGCACGTGTATAAGAACAATCAGAATGTTGCACTTCATAATCTGGATACAAGTAATATTTCAAATACGTGTTTGGCAGGAAACGAGGATCAATAGCCAATAAATCTTTTGCCTTTTTGTGTGTCTCTTGCCAGCTTTTGTCCATGTGCTGTGTATCTACTTCTACTTGTGTTAAGTAACCATTTTCTGCTACATAATCACGAATTTCTGATAAATATTCATGTCCCTCTTTATCTTTAACACTTGTCCACCATCCAAAGTGGTTTAACCCAAAGTAACGTACTTCTAAATCTTCAGGTTTCTTGTTAATAATTTGAGACATTCTTCTTAATGTACCTACTGGCATATCACAAATGTTCAATACTTTTGCATTAGGACGCATTCTTCTGCAAGCTTCTGCCACAATAGCTGCAGGATTCGAGTAATTGAGCATCCAACAATCAGGAGAATATTTTTCCATATAATCAATGATTTCCATCATGCCTGTAATACTGCGCATTCCATAAGCAATTCCGCCGGGTCCGCAAGTTTCTTGTCCTACTACTCCATGCTTCAATGGAATTTTTTCATCTTGTTCCCGCATAGCATATTTTCCAACCCGAATATGTGCCATACAAAAATCAACATCTGTAAAAGCTTCTTCTGGATCAGTAGTATATGAAAAGTTGATATGCGGCGCTTGTTCTTTTAATAAAATTTCAAGTGCCTCTCCTAATATGCCTTGTCTTTCGCCATCATTATCATATAGTTTTAACTGACGAATAGGAAAACGGTCTAAATTATCTAACATCATCATTACGATTCCTGGAGTAAAAGTACTTCCTCCACCTGCAATTACAATAGAAAACTCTTTCATTTTAAAAACTCCTTCTTCCATTTATTCTTCTTCACTGATTCCTAAATACTCATCTACCGACTTACGGATGCCATTCACTTGTAATCCATATACAACTTGAACATTATGGTCTTTAATAATAATGCCACTTGCTCCTGTTTCATTCTTTAAGATATTTTCATTAACCTTATCTGGTTGATTCAATGTCAATCTCAAACGTGTGTAACAATTCGTTACCGATTCGATGTTGCTTGAACCTCCTAAGGCATCTACAATAATGCCTGCCAATGAGTATTCTCCAGCTGACTCTGTTTGTGGTGCTGTTTGACCGTTCTTACTATCTTTATAGTCTTTTTTAGAATATAGTTTTGTTTCTTGTCCTTCATCTTCACGTCCAATTGTTTTTAAGTTCAATTTCGAAATTAAGAAACGAAATACCACGTAATAAATGGCAAAGAACATTAGACCAACGACAATATACATGATCCAATTGGTTTTAGCTTGCCCAAGCGGAATATTATATAATAAAAAGTCGATAAATCCATTAGGGCCAATTGCTCTAACATTCAATATGTTTAGCACGACCATGCTTAAACCGCTAAGAATAGAATGCACAACAAACAAAATAGGCGCGATAAACATAAACGAAAACTCAATTGGTTCCGTAACACCAGCAATAAAAGAGGTAACAGCTGCTGGAATCAAAATGGCTTTTGCTTTTTGTTTATTTTCTGGTTTAGCTGTTTGGTACATCGCTAAACAAGCTCCAATCAATCCAAACATTTTAGAAATACCGCGTGCATCCCAAATGACACTCTTAGAAAGCATAGAAACACTTGAATCTGCTATTTCTGCAAAATAAATATTTCTTGCACCTTCGTAGATCTGTCCACCAACTTCTTGTACTCCACCAAGAGATGTATAAAGGAATGGCGTATAAACCAAATGGTGTAACCCTGTTGGAATCAATAACCTTTCCAACATGCCGTAGAGGAAAATACCAAAGTTTCCGCTTTGGTTGATCAAAGTGCCTAAGCTGTTAATACCACTTTGGAAAAATGGCCAAATATAAGTAAAGAGAACAGCTAAAAGTACAACTACTGGAATCAATACGATGAACACAAAACGAGAACCGCCGTAAATTTGAAAAGCATTATTCAGTTCTTTTTCACAATATCTGTTGTGGATGATTGCAGTAACGATTCCTAAAATAATCCCAAGAAAAACACCCATGTCTAAGATTTGAACGCCTAGAACGACTGCTTGCCCTGTTCCTTGTAAAGAATCAGCAGAAATCAAAAGTCCTCTTAAATCCATGAATTTATTCATGGCGTTAACAAAGACCAAGTATCCTAATAATGAAGTAAATCCTGCTTCTGCTTTCTTTTTCTTTGCTAAGCCTATTGCCAATCCAACACAAAAAATGACACCTAAGTTATTTAAGATTGCTACTAATGATCCAGAAAGAATCATTCCAAAACCAGTAGTAACTGGATTATCTAAAAAGGGAACGGTTTCAATTAATCGTTGGTTTGTAAATAAATTTCCAAAAGCAATTAAAATACCTGCTATAGGCAAAATCAAAACAGGAATAAACATAGCTTTAGAAAAACGCTGCAACCCATCCATTATTTTTTCTCTCATCTTATTCTCCTCATCTCTTTTTTATCATTGCTTGTTGACAACTATTAGTTTAAATTGAAAGCCCTTTAATGTACAGATTTGAAACAACATAAAAAACGTGTTTCTCCGTATTGAAACACGTTTCATTTTTATTCCTCTATTTTTAATTTCTTTTGATCCAAAAATACTTTAAACAAGTATTCAAATAATAGTAATAGATTTGGAAAGAAAGTATTAGGTAATATATTTCTATCATCTAATTCATTATTATCTACCAACTTAAAGTTTAAGTCAGATACATTTGCTATGCGGTTAGGTTCCTCTTTTGTAAAAGAAACAGTAAAAATGCTCTGTTCATTTGCAGAGAGCAATTTATCCATCACTTGTTGAGTTTCCCCTGATTTTGAAATAACTATAAAAATCCCTATATCTTCTAAATTACTTTCTACAATACCAATAGAATCGGTTCCTGTTGCAATAATTGTCTTTTTTCCTAAAACTAGCAGCTTTTTATACAAGTATTCTGCTGCTATTGCAGAAAATCCAGTAGCATAAATAAAAATATACTTTTGCTTTAAATGCAGTATTTTTTCAACGAAAAAATCGATGTCCTTCTTTTGATTCTTTTTTAAAATATCAGATAAACTATATTTAAATATTTCTTCATCAACATTCAATGATTGATGCTCAGTTTTTTTTACTTTCGGCAGTAAATGGTAATACATATCTACAAAACCTGTATAACCTAACTTTTTGGATAAACGTATGACTGACGCTGGAGAGGTATAATTATTTTTAGCAATTTCCCTTACTCCCATTTTTAAAACCGTATCAATATTTTCTATGATGTATTCTAATATACTCGTTTCTAGCTCAGTCAAATGCTTACCAACCGTCAACTTTTTTAAATCCATCAATTCAATCTCACCAACTTTACATTTCTTGCTCATTTCTCAATAAACACATCTTCTAACATCAATAAGCGTTTCTTCATAGGTAAGCCATTGCCGTAGCCAGTTAAACGACCATCTTTGCCAATAACTCGATGACAAGGAACAATAATTGAAATAGGGTTACTTCCGATCGCCGTTCCGACTGCTCTGACAGCTTTGGGATTACCAATTGCCGTTGCGATTTCACCATACGTTTTTGTTTCTCCAAAAGGAATTTCTTTTAGTGCTTCCCAAGTACTTATTTGAAATGGTGTACCTGATACATCTAATGGCAAATCAAAAACGGTTCGTTTTCCTGTAAAGTATTCTTCTAATTGCTGCTGGAATGGCTTCAGCTTTTCTGTATTCTCTTCCAACTCAGCACCCTTTCGATGCTTTTGCACCCAGTTAACAATACCTTGGTAACCGTCCAATTCTCCTCCTACATAAACCAATCCTTTATCACTGGCAACCATAGGATAATCATTACCATCAAAGTGAACAAATGTATAATAAAGTTTTTCCATGCTTCTCACCTTCCTATAGGCATATTATAACGACAAACGAGAAACAAAAAAAGTGAGTTCGTACAGAGATCGACTCTGATGAACTCACTTTTCATTTTGCACGGCAACGTCCTAGTCTCACAAAGGGAAACCCTTCACTACCTTCGGCGCTAAGAAGCTTAACTGCTGTGTTCGGCATGGGAACAGGTGTGACCTTCCTGCCATCGTCACCGCACTTATTTGATTGAAAGCACGTTGTACTCTCAAAACTGGATCTGTCTTTTCACATTCGTTCAGTTACCGGATCGCACCGTTTAAAACTTGGTTAAGTCCTCGACCGATTAGTATTGGTCCGCTCCGTACATCACTGCACTTCCACTTCCAACCTATCTACCTGATCATCTCTCAGGGGTCTTACTCACTGACGTG